>NZ_JBSFHC010000054.1:0-1024 GCF_053596835.1 Streptomyces sp. NPDC001606 | reverse complement strand
AGCAGAGTTGGAATCAAGATATTTTTAATGATAATCATTAAAAAATTATCTTTTATAAATAAATATTAAATGTTATTCGGTGAATAAACATTTAAAAAGCGACTAGAAAAAATAGAGGGCACTGAAAAACTTACGTTTTCATAAAAGCGAACCTTTCTCAGATAAAAATAAGGCACTTCTTGTTCGATTTTGAACAGGAAGCGCCTTATTTCTGTCTCTATTCCTTATTCATTTTCATTTAGTAGCTTTAATATCCGTTTCAAATTGACAGCGAATATCGTTGTAGCACCTTGAATTTCCATGCCAAATAGACCCGCAGTCGATGCCGTATCGTACCCGTGTCCGTTTTTTAATTCACTATTCTTCGCTTCTACTTTGTAGCGATTTGCGGCTAATTGCTTAAATGCTTCCGTATTTTGAAATGCCTCTTGTTCGGCATGTGTATCCGACTTTTAATAATAAGTACTTAAACATACGAATTGGAGGAATGGCATTACGTCCATTGTCTAAACAATATTTTGTTTTTAACTCTTCTAAAATGAATGAAAAATCAACAAGTTCATTGATTTGGCGAAGTATATTATCTTTTGGCACAACAATATCGTAGATCGCCATATATGGACTTAAATTAAGGGTTTCTTGATTTGAAATCATCGGGGCCACCACCTGCACATTAATTCTTTTATTATAAAGGAAAGCGTGACTAAAATAATAGTGTGATACATTGCGTTGTTTGGAGAAGCATCGCTCGACTCCTGCGGGAAAGCGAGACAGACGAGACCCCGCACGAAGCGAAGCGTAGGAGGAGGCTCGGCGCTCGCCCGCGGAAAGCGAGCGGAATGCTTCGGAAAACAACAGTAGAGTCACAGTGCCAAATGAAAAAAGCGAGGTATTCAACGATTTAATCGTTGAATACCTCGCAATGTGAAAAGATATAGACTTTTTCAGTGCCCTCCTTAATTATAAGGCTGTTTTCTTAAATAAATTGTTGCTATGCTAATATTAGAGCAGTTTTCAAGATCGG
>NZ_JBSFHC010000053.1:0-1073 GCF_053596835.1 Streptomyces sp. NPDC001606 | reverse complement strand
TGTGCTGTCCCGGGACGTTGGTGACACGCGTGCTGGGTTCTTGAACGGGTGAGGGCCTTCTGGGTTCGGTGTGGATTGCGACATCTACGACCGGTACTCAGGAGGCCCTCGTGTCCCACCGTAATGCCCCGCTGACGCCGACCGGCAGGCTGCGGCTTGCCCGGTGTGTCGTGGAGGACGGCTGGCCGCTGCGGCGGGCCGCGGAACGCTTCCAGGTCAGCCACACCACCGCCGCACGCTGGGCCGGCCGCTACCGGCAGTGGGGCGCCCAGGGCATGCAGGACCGCTCCAGCCGCCCGCACCACCAACCACGCCGCACCCCGCCCGAGATCGAGACTAAGGTCCTGCGGCTGCGCCGCGAACACCGGATCGGCCCGGTCCGGCTGGCCGCCCGCTGCAACATCGCCGCCTCCACCGCCCACCGCATCCTGGCCCGGCACGGCCTGCCCGCTCTGGCCACGTGCGACCGGGCCACCGGCGAGCCCGTCCGCCGCTACGAACGCGCACGCCCCGGCGAACTGGTCCACATCGACGTCAAGAAACTCGGCCGCATCCCCGACGGCGGCGGCCACAAGGTCCTGGGCCGCGCAGCCGGCCGGGCCAACCAGGACCGCCGCAACGGCACCGGATACGCCTACCTGCACACCGCCCTGGACGACCACTCCCGCCTGGCCTACACCGAAGACCTGCCCGACGAGAAGGCCGCGACCTGCGCCGGCTTCCTGCGACGGGCAACCGCCTGGTTCGCCGCCCAGGGCATCACCGTCGAACGGGTCCTGACCGACAACGCCTGGGCCTACACCAAGAACACCTGGCGCGACACCTGCGACGACCTGGGCATCAGCCCTCGCTGGACACGGCCCTGGCGGCCGCAGACCAACGGCAAGGTCGAACGTTTCCACCGCACCCTGCTCGACGAATGGGCCTACCACCAGCCCTACACCTCAGACGCCGAACGACAGGCCGCGTTTCCCCACTGGCTGGACTGGTACAACTACCACCGACCCCACACCGGAATCAGCGGCCAAACACCAGCCAGCCGCGTCACCAACCTGTCCGAACAGCACACCTAG
>NZ_JBSFHC010000052.1:0-1269 GCF_053596835.1 Streptomyces sp. NPDC001606 | reverse complement strand
ACAGCGCGCTTACCCTATCCTACTGCGTCCCCCCATTTCTCAAACGGTGAGGAGGTGGTACAGGAATATCAACCTGTTGTCCATCGCCTACGCCTATCGGCCTCGGCTTAGGTCCCGACTAACCCTGAGCGGACGAGCCTTCCTCAGGAAACCTTAGTCATACGGTGGACGGGATTCTCACCCGTCTTTCGCTACTCATACCGGCATTCTCACTTCTAAGCGCTCCACCAGTCCTTACGATCTGACTTCAACGCACTTAGAACGCTCTCCTACCACTGACATCGTAGATGTCAATCCACAGCTTCGGTGAATCGTTTAGCCCCGATACATTTTCGGCGCAGCGTCACTCGACCAGTGAGCTATTACGCACTCTTTAAATGATGGCTGCTTCTAAGCCAACATCCTGGTTGTCTGTGCAACGCCACATCCTTTTCCACTTAACGATTACTTTGGGACCTTAGCTGGTGGTCTGGGCTGTTTCCCTTTTGACTACGGATCTTATCACTCGCAGTCTGACTCCCGTGTATAAATATCTGGCATTCGGAGTTTGTCTGAATTCGGTAAACCGGGATGGCCCCCTAGTCCAAACAGTGCTCTACCTCCAGTATTCTCATCACGAGGCTAGCCCTAAAGCTATTTCGGAGAGAACCAGCTATCTCCAAGTTCGATTGGAATTTCTCCGCTACCCACACCTCATCCCCGCACTTTTCAACGTGCGTGGGTTCGGGCCTCCAGTAAGTGTTACCTCACCTTCACCCTGGACATGGGTAGATCACCTGGTTTCGGGTCTACGACCACGTACTATTTCGCCCTATTCAGACTCGCTTTCGCTGCGGCTCCGCCTTCTAAAGCTTAACCTCGCACGTAATCGTAACTCGCCGGTTCATTCTACAAAAGGCACGCTATCACCCATTAACGGGCTCTAACTACTTGTAGGCACACGGTTTCAGGATCTCTTTCACTCCCCTTCCGGGGTGCTTTTCACCTTTCCCTCACGGTACTGGTTCACTATCGGTCACTAGGTAGTATTTAGCCTTGGGAGATGGTCCTCCCGGATTCCGACGGAATTTCACGTGTTCCGCCGTACTCAGGATCCACTCAGGAGAGAACGAACTTTCGACTACAGGGCTTTTACCTGCTCTGGCGGACCTTTCCAAGTCGCTTCATCTAACTCGCTCTTTTGTAACTCCACATTTTCGAAACTTTCTAACTTATCCGTTACTGCATCAGCATATTGGGGTGATAAATTAGACTGACCCGGAATCTTAA
>NZ_JBSFHC010000050.1:0-1762 GCF_053596835.1 Streptomyces sp. NPDC001606 | reverse complement strand
AATGAAAAATCCTTAATGTGCTGGCGGAGAGTAAGGGATTTGAACCCTTGAGACAGTGTTAACCGCCTACACGATTTCCAATCGTGCTCCTTCGGCCACTCGGACAACTCTCCAAGAATGGCTCCGAAGGCAGGACTCGAACCTGCGACAACCTGATTAACAGTCAGGTGCTACTACCAACTGAGCTACTTCGGAATAATTTTAACATATAGCCTAGCGACGTCCTACTCTCACAGGGGGAAGCCCCCAACTACCATCGGCGCTAAAGAGCTTAACTTCCGTGTTCGGTATGGGAACGGGTGTGACCTCTTTGCCATCATCACTAGACTATTTTCGGCTTTCAATATACATCGTATCTTGAAACCCTTTGTTGAAAAATTATTCTTTCAAAACTGGATAAACGGTGCATTGAATGTTTCAAACTTTTTTGGTTAAGTCCTCGATCGATTAGTATTCGTCAGCTCCATGTGTCACCACACTTCCACCTCGAACCTATCTACCTCATCGTCTTTGAGGGATCTTACTTACTTGCGTAATGGGAAATCTCATCTTGAGGGGGGCTTCATGCTTAGATGCTTTCAGCACTTATCCCGTCCACACATAGCTACCCAGCGATGCCTTTGGCAAGACAACTGGTACACCAGCGGTGTGTCCATCCCGGTCCTCTCGTACTAAGGACAGCTCCTCTCAAATTTCCTACGCCCACGACGGATAGGGACCGAACTGTCTCACGACGTTCTGAACCCAGCTCGCGTACCGCTTTAATGGGCGAACAGCCCAACCCTTGGGACCGACTACAGCCCCAGGATGCGATGAGCCGACATCGAGGTGCCAAACCTCCCCGTCGATGTGGACTCTTGGGGGAGATAAGCCTGTTATCCCCGGGGTAGCTTTTATCCGTTGAGCGATGGCCCTTCCATGCGGAACCACCGGATCACTAAGCCCGTCTTTCGACCCTGCTCGACTTGTAGGTCTCGCAGTCAAGCTCCCTTGTGCCTTTACACTCTACGAATGATTTCCAACCATTCTGAGGGAACCTTTGGGCGCCTCCGTTACCTTTTAGGAGGCGACCGCCCCAGTCAAACTGTCCGCCTGACACTGTCTCCTGCCCCGCTAAGGGGCATGGGTTAGAATTTCAATACAACCAGGGTAGTATCCCACCGACGCCTCCTTCGAAGCTGGCGCTCCGAGATCTCTGGCTCCTACCTATCCTGTACAAGTTGTACCAAAATTCAATATCAGGCTACAGTAAAGCTCCACGGGGTCTTTCCGTCCTGTCGCGGGTAACCTGCATCTTCACAGGTACTATAATTTCACCGAGTCTCTCGTTGAGACAGTGCCCAGATCGTTACGCCTTTCGTGCGGGTCGGAACTTACCCGACAAGGAATTTCGCTACCTTAGGACCGTTATAGTTACGGCCGCCGTTTACTGGGGCTTCAATTCGCAGCTTCGCTTGCGCTAACCACTCCTCTTAACCTTCCAGCACCGGGCAGGCGTCAGCCCCTATACGTCACCTTACGGTTTTGCAGAGACCTGTGTTTTTGCTAAACAGTCGCCTGGGCCTATTCACTGCGGCTCTCATGCGCTTGCACGCTCAAGAGCACCCCTTCTCCCGAAGTTACGGGGTCATTTTGCCGAGTTCCTTAACGAGAGTTCTCTCGCACACCTTAGGATTCTCTCCTCGACTACCTGTGTCGGTTTGCGGTACGGGCACCTCTCACCTCGATAGAGGCTTTTCTTGGCAGTGTGACATCAGGAACT
>NZ_JBSFHC010000049.1:0-2048 GCF_053596835.1 Streptomyces sp. NPDC001606 | reverse complement strand
GTTCGGCGGTGTCCTACTCTCCCACAGGGTCCCCCCTGCAGTACCATCGGCGCTGTGAGGCTTAGCTTCCGGGTTCGGAATGTAACCGGGCGTTTCCCTCACGCTATGACCACCGAAACACTATGAAACTGTGAACGCCGCACCACGCTGTGACAAACGTGGGGCTGTTCGTGGTTTCAGAACCAACACAGTGGACGCGAGCAACTGAGGACAAGCCCTCGGCCTATTAGTACCGGTCACCTCCACCAGTTACCTGGCTTCCAGATCCGGCCTATCAACCCAGTCGTCTACTGGGAGCCTTACCCCATCAAGTGGGTGGGAGTCCTCATCTCGAAGCAGGCTTCCCGCTTAGATGCTTTCAGCGGTTATCCCTCCCGAACGTAGCCAACCAGCCATGCCCTTGGCAGAACAACTGGCACACCAGAGGTTCGTCCGTCCCGGTCCTCTCGTACTAGGGACAGCCCTTCTCAAGACTCCTACGCGCACAGCGGATAGGGACCGAACTGTCTCACGACGTTCTAAACCCAGCTCGCGTACCGCTTTAATGGGCGAACAGCCCAACCCTTGGGACCGACTCCAGCCCCAGGATGCGACGAGCCGACATCGAGGTGCCAAACCATCCCGTCGATATGGACTCTTGGGGAAGATCAGCCTGTTATCCCCGGGGTACCTTTTATCCGTTGAGCGACGGCGCTTCCACAAGCCACCGCCGGATCACTAGTCCCGACTTTCGTCCCTGCTCGACCCGTCGGTCTCACAGTCAAGCTCCCTTGTGCACTTACACTCAACACCTGATTGCCAACCAGGCTGAGGGAACCTTTGGGCGCCTCCGTTACCCTTTAGGAGGCAACCGCCCCAGTTAAACTACCCATCAGACACTGTCCCTGATCCGGATCACGGACCCAGGTTAGACATCCAGCACGACCAGACTGGTATTTCAACGACGACTCCACCCACACTGGCGTATGAGCTTCAAAGTCTCCCAGCTATCCTACACAAGCCGAACCGAACACCAATATCAAACTGTAGTAAAGGTCCCGGGGTCTTTCCGTCCTGCTGCGCGAAACGAGCATCTTTACTCGTAGTGCAATTTCACCGGGCCTATGGTTGAGACAGTCGAGAAGTCGTTACGCCATTCGTGCAGGTCGGAACTTACCCGACAAGGAATTTCGCTACCTTAGGATGGTTATAGTTACCACCGCCGTTTACTGGCGCTTAAGTTCTCAGCTTCGCCCACCCGAAAGTGAGCTAACCGGTCCCCTTAACGTTCCAGCACCGGGCAGGCGTCAGTCCGTATACATCGCCTTACGGCTTCGCACGGACCTGTGTTTTTAGTAAACAGTCGCTTCTCGCTGGTCTCTGCGGCCACCCCCAGCCTGAGGAGCAAGTCCTCTCACCAGGTGTGGCCCCCCTTCTCCCGAAGTTACGGGGGCATTTTGCCGAGTTCCTTAACCATAGTTCACCCGAACGCCTCGGTATTCTCTACCTGACCACCTGAGTCGGTTTAGGGTACGGGCCGCCATGAAACTCGCTAGAGGCTTTTCTCGACAGCATAGGATCATCCACTTCACCACAATCGGCTCGGCATCAGGTCTCAGCCGTATGCAAGGCGGATTTGCCTACCTTGCGGCCTACACCCTTACCCCGGGACAACCACCGCCCGGGATGGACTACCTTCCTGCGTCACCCCATCACTCACCTACTACCAGCTCGGGCCACCGGCTCCACCACTTTCCATTCCCCGAAGGGTCCGGAACGGCTTCACGGGCTTAGCATCACTGGATTCGATGTTTGACGCTTCACAGCGGGTACCGGAATATCAACCGGTTATCCATCGACTACGCCTGTCGGCCTCGCCTTAGGTCCCGACTTACCCTGGGCAGATCAGCTTGACCCAGGAACCCTTAGTCAATCGGCGCAAACGTTTCTCACGTTTGTATCGCTACTCATGCCTGCATTCTCACTCGTCAACCGTCCACAACTACCTTCCGGTGCTGCTTCACCCGGCAGACGACGCTCCCCTACCCATCCATACAGGCGTTGGCCCT
>NZ_JBSFHC010000048.1:0-3580 GCF_053596835.1 Streptomyces sp. NPDC001606 | reverse complement strand
GGCGGCGAGATCCAGCTCACCGACGCCCTCGAACGGCTCGCCCAGGACGAGAAGCTCGGCGGCCCGGTGCACGGCGTCGTCTTCAAGGGCCGCCGGTACGACACCGGCGACCGCGGCGACTACCTGCGCGCCATCGTCCGGCTCGCGTGCGAGCGCGAGGACCTGGGCCCGGGCTTCCGGAGCTGGCTGCGTGAGTACGTCGGCCAGGAGCTGACCGGCGACGGCGACAGCTGACATTCGGGCACGCGAAAGGGCGGGCCGGAGGTTCTTCCTCCGGCCCGCCCTTTCGTCGTGCCTCTGCCGAGAACGGCTCGCCGCTGTCTAGAACGGCTCGAAGTCGTCGAACTCCTGGCTGGCCTCGTCCCGTTCGGCCTGCTTGTCCCGGCGGCGCTGGGTCGCGGGCCGCGGGGCGTCGAAGCGGTGGTCCTCGCCACGGCGGCCCAGCATCTCGGCACCGGCCATGACGGTCGGCTCCCAGTCGAAGACGACCGCGTTGTGCTCGGGGCCGATGGCGACGCCGTCGCCGGACCGGGCGCCCGCCTTCATCAGCGCCTCTTCCACGCCGAGGCGGTTGAGCCGGTCGGCGAGGTAGCCGACGGCCTCGTCGTTGTTGAAGTCGGTCTGCCGCACCCAGCGCTCCGGCTTCTCGCCCCGCACCCGGAACAGCGGCTCGCCGCCGACCTCCTCGCGGGTGACGGTGAAGCCGGCGTCGTCCACGGCCTTGGGCCGGATGACGATCCGGGTCGCCTCCTCCTTGGGCTTGGCGGCCCGTGCCTGGGCGACCAGCTCACCGAGGGCGAAGGACAGCTCGCGCAGCCCGATGTGGGCGACGGCCGACACCTCGAAGACGCGGTAGCCGCGGGCCTCCAGGTCGGGGCGGACCATCTCGGCGAGGTCCTTGCCGTCGGGCACGTCCACCTTGTTCAGGACGACGATCCGGGGCCGGTTGTCCAGGCCGCCGTACTCCCGCAGCTCGGCCTCGATGATGTCGAGGTCGGAGACGGGGTCGCGGTCGGACTCCAGGGTGGCGGTGTCCAGCACATGCACCAGCACACTGCACCGCTCCACGTGCCGCAGGAACTCCAGGCCGAGGCCCTTGCCCTGGCTGGCGCCCGGGATCAGACCCGGCACATCGGCGATGGTGTAGACGGTCGAGCCGGCGGTGACGACACCGAGGTTCGGCACCAGGGTGGTGAAGGGGTAGTCGGCGATCTTCGGCTTGGCCGCGCTCAGCACCGAGATCAGCGAGGACTTGCCCGCGCTCGGGTAGCCGACCAGCGCCACGTCGGCGACCGTCTTCAGCTCCAGGACGATGTCCTGGACGTCTCCCGGGACACCGAGCAGCGCGAAGCCGGGGGCCTTGCGGCGGGCCGAGGCCAGCGCCGCGTTGCCGAGGCCGCCCCGGCCGCCCTGCGCGGCGATGTACGACGTCCCGTGCCCGACCAGGTCGGCGAGGACGTTGCCCGCCTTGTCCAGGACGACGGTGCCGTCCGGCACCGGCAGGATCAGGTCCTGGCCGTCCTTGCCGGAGCGGTTGCCGCCCTCACCGGGCTTGCCGTTGGTGGCCTTGCGGTGCGGGGAGTGGTGGTACTCGAGCAGCGTGGTCACGGACTGGTCGACGGTGAGGATGACATCCCCGCCGCGGCCGCCGTTACCGCCGTCCGGGCCGCCGAGCGGCTTGAACTTCTCGCGGTGGACGGAGGCACAGCCGTGGCCTCCGTTACCCGCGGCGACGTGCAGCTCGACGCGGTCCACGAAGGTGGTCATGGTGCAGTGCCTCCAGAAATGTTCGGGTGTTTCTCTCTTAACACGCGAAAGGCGGACCCGCCTTCCCGACCGGGAAGTGAGGTCCGCCTCGCGAATCGAAACGTTCGGGCTACGCCTTGGTTCAGGCGACCGGAACGATGTTCACGACCTTGCGGCCACGGTGGGTACCGAACTCCACCGCACCGGCCTGGAGGGCGAACAGCGTGTCGTCGCCGCCACGGCCGACACCGGCGCCGGGGTGGAAGTGGGTACCGCGCTGGCGGACCAGGATCTCACCCGCGTTGACGACCTGACCGCCGAAGCGCTTCACGCCGAGCCGCTGGGCGTTGGAGTCGCGACCGTTCCGGGTGGACGATGCGCCCTTCTTGTGTGCCATTTCTCCTCAGTCCCTTACTTCGCAGCCGTGGGGATCGACGTGACCTTGAGCGCCGTGTACTGCTGGCGGTGACCCTGCCGACGGCGGTAGCCGGTCTTGTTCTTGTAGCGCAGAATGTCGATCTTCTGGCCCTTGTGGTGGTCCACGACCTCGGCCTGGACCTTGATGCCGGCCAGCACCCACGGGTCGCTGGTCACAGCGTCGCCGTCGACAACGAGCAGGGTCGAGAGCTCGACCGTGTCGCCAACCTTGGCAGTGGAAATCTTGTCAACCTCGACGATGTCGCCGACAGCAACCTTGTGCTGGCGACCGCCGCTGCGCACGATGGCGTACACGCGGATCTCACTTTCGCTCGTAGAAACGGCACCCCCGCAGGCCAGCCGCCCGGGAAGACCACGGACGACCTCTCCCGGCCCACCTGGTGTCCGGGAGGAAAAGGTTTACGGGGATGTAGGCATGTGCAATGGACACGCCGACGGTCTAGGTTACGGGGCCCGACCATGAGGGTCAAACCGGGCCCCGCTCAGCCGGAGACCGCGGCCGCGTACTCCGCGTACGCCGTCCTGATCCGCTCCGGCGTGAGGGCGAGGTGCTCCAGGATCGTGTAGCGGCCGGGGCGGGTCTCCGGCGCGAACTCCACGGCCCGGGCGAACTCCTCGTCGCTGAAGCCCAGCTCCGCCGCCGTCACCGGCAGCCCGTGCCGGTGCAGGGTCTCGGCCATCAGCAGGCTGCCCTCCTCGTCGCCGCGCAGCCGCATGGCGAAGGCGGCCGCGAGGCCCACCTGCTCGCCGTGGCTCGCCGCCCGCCCGGGGTAGAGGAGATCCAGGGCGTGGCCGATCTCGTGGCAGGCGCCGGAGGAGGGGCGGGTGTGCCCGGCGATGGACATGGCGATGCCGGACAGCACGAGCCCCTCGGCCAGCACGGTCAGGAACGCGTCGTCGCCGCAGCCGCCCGGGTGCCGCAGCACGGCCTCGCCGGCCTGCCGGGCCATGGCGGCGGCCAGACCGTCGATCTTCTCGCCGTTGACCTTGTGGGACAGCTCCCAGTCCGCGACCGCGGAGATGTTGGACACGGCGTCGCCGATGCCGGAGCGCACGAACCGCAGCGGCGCCTCGCGGACCACGTCCAGGTCGATGAGGAGGGCGACGGGGGTCGGCACGCCGTAGGAGCCGCGGCCCGCGTCGTTGTCCAGGATGGACACGGGCGAGCAGATGCCGTCGTGGGCGAGGTTGGTGGCGACGGCGACCAGCGGCAGGCCCACCCGGGCCGCCGCGAACTTGGCGCAGTCGATGACCTTCCCGCCGCCCAGCGCGACCACCGCGTCGTAGTGGCCGGACTTCAGCTCGCCGGCCAGCCGGACCGCGTCGTCCAGGGTGCCGCCGCCCACCTCGTACCAGGTGGCGCCGGGCAGCGAGGGCGAGACCCGCTCGCGCAGCC
>NZ_JBSFHC010000047.1:0-3709 GCF_053596835.1 Streptomyces sp. NPDC001606 | reverse complement strand
ACTGCGACCCCTGACCCGGAAACACAAACACCACCCGACGACCACCCACACCCACACCACTCACCACACCAGAACCCACCCCACCCGACACCAACGACCCCAAACCAGCAAGGAGTTCGCCCCGATCACCCGCCACCACCACAGCCCGATGCTCGAACACCGACCGCGCAGACACCAACGCAGCCCCCACACCCGCCAGATCCAACCCCTCACGCCCCGCCACAAACGCCCGCAACACATCAGCCTGCGCCCGCAACGCATCCGCACTCCGACCCGACACCACCCACGGCACCACGCCGAGTCCGGGCTCTTCGGGAGCACGGTGTTCCACCGCGGGCGGCTGCTCGATCACGACGTGCGCGTTGGTACCGCCCACTCCGAAGGCGGAGACACCGGCGCGTCGGGGCCGGTCGACCTCCGGCCAGTCCCGCTCCTCGGTCAGCAGCTCCACCGCACCCGCGGACCAGTCCACGTGCGAGGAAGGCGCATCGACATGCAGCGTCTTCGGCAGCACACCATGTCGCAGCGCCATCACCATCTTGATGACACCGCCCACACCGGCGGCGGCCTGGGCATGCCCAATGTTCGACTTCAACGAACCCAGGAACAACGGGGACTGGTCGCCACGCCCCTGGCCATAGGTGGCGAGCAGCGCCTGCGCCTCGATCGGGTCACCCAGACGCGTGCCCGTACCGTGTCCCTCCACCACATCGATGTCGGCCGTACCGAGCCGGGCATCGGCCAGCGCCTGCCGGATCACCCGCTGCTGCGACAACCCGTTCGGCGCCGTAAGACCGTTGCTCGCACCGTCCTGATTGACCGCACTCCCCCGGACGACGGCCAGCACCGGATGCCCGTTCTTGAGAGCATCCGACAGCCGCTCCACCACCAGCACGCCCACACCCTCGGCCCAGCCGGTGCCGTCCGCGGCCTCCGCGAACGCCTTGCAGCGGCCGTCCTCCGACAGCCCGCGCTGGCGGCTGAACTCGATGAAGGGGCCAGGAGTCGGCATGACGGTCACGCCACCGGCCAGGGCCAGTGAGCACTCGCCGCTGCGCAGCGCCCGTACCGCGAGGTGAAGGGTGACGAGGGAGGAGGAGCAGCCCGTGTCGACGGTGACCGCCGGGCCCTCCAGGCCGTAGGTGTACGACAGCCGGCCCGAGACCACGCTTCCGGTGGTGCCGGTCAGGATGTGGCCTTCCGTCTCGGCCGTGCCCTGGTGCAGTCGGTGGCCGTAGTCCTGGACCATGGCGCCGACGTAGACACCGGTACGGCTGCCCCGCAGCGAGGCCGGGTCGATACCGGCCCGCTCGATCGCCTCCCACGACGTCTCCAGCAGCAACCGCTGCTGCGGATCCATGGCAAGCGCCTCACGCGGCGAGATACCGAAGAACCCGGCGTCGAACTCGGCGGCGTCGTAGAGGAAGCCACCGGACCGTGTGTACGACTTCCCCACCGCGTCCGGGTCCGGATCGAAGAGGGCGTCCAGGTCCCAGCCGCGGTCCACCGGGAATCCGGACACCGCGTCCGACCCGGACATCACCAGCCGCCACAGGTCCTCGGGCGACCTGACCCCGCCCGGGAACCGGCACCCGATCCCCACGATCGCCACCGGCTCGGCCTCGGTGTCGGAGCCGCCGCCGGACACCACCGGCAGGGACTCCTCCTCCACCATCGACACGCCCAGCAGCTCCGCCCGGACGAACCGCGCCAGCTCACTGGCCGTCGGGTGGTCGAACACCACCGTGCTCGCCAGCCGCAGCCCCGTCACCGCGTTCAAGCGGTTCCGCAGCTGCACCGCCATCATCGAGTCGAAGCCCAGCTCACGGAACGCGCGGTCCGCAGCGACGGGATCGGTGGTGTTGTGGCCGAGTGCCGCCGCGGCCTCCGCGCGGACCAGGTCGAGTACGGCCAGGTACTGCTCCGCCTCGGTCAGGCCGTCGAGCAGCGCCGACGGGGCCGCGCCCGGTGCAGCGCCGTCGGTCTCCTCCTTCAGCACCGCCTGCACCTCGGGCAGGTCGGAGAGCAGGGGGGCGTGCCGTACGGCGGTGAACTGGGGGGCGAAGACCTCCCAGTCGATGTCGGCGATGATCCGCGTCGGCTCGGTGGCCGCTGTGGCGGGCGCCAGCGCGGCGACCGCCTGGTCCGGGTTCATGACCCGTACACCACGGCTGAGGATCCGGTCGCCGACCTCACCGTCGGCCATGCCGCCGCCGCCCCAGAGGCCCCAGGCCACCGACAGCGCGGTCCGTCCCCGGGACCGGCGAGCCTGCGCGAGCGCGTCGAGGTGGGCGTTGGCCGCCGCGTAGGCGCCCTGTCCGCCGCCGCCCCAGATGCCGGCGCCGGAGGAGAAGAGGACGAACGCGTCGAGGTCGGTGTCCCGGAAGACGTCGTCGAGGTGGTGGGCGCCGCGCACCTTGGCGGAGGTGAGCCGGGCCAGCAGGTCCAGGCCCGTGTCGGCCAGCGGCGCGGAGTCGGTCGTACCTGCGGCGTGGATGACCGCGCGGACGGGCTCGCCGTCGGCGGCGACCGCTGTGACGAGTCCGGCCAGCGCCTCCCGGTCCGCGACGTCACAGGCCGCGAGGGTGACCCGGGCGCCGAGGGCCGTCAGCTCGGCCTCCAGCTCCCGGGCGCCGGGCGCGGAGCCGCCCTGCCTGCTGGTGAGTACGAGGTGGTCGGCACCGTTGGCCGCCAGCCAGCGGGCGAACCGGCCGCCGACGGCGCCGGTGCCGCCGGTGATCAGGACCGTGCCGCGCGGCTGCCAGCCGGGGCGGCCGTGCAGCGCCTTGCGGGCCACCCGCACCAGGCGCCGGGCGAAGCTCCCGGACGGGCGGAGCGCGAGCTGGTCCTCGCCCTGCGCGCCGGCGAGCGTGCCACACAGCCGGTGCAGCGTCTGCGGGTCGGGGGTCTCCGGCAGGTCGATCAGGCCGCCCCAGCGGTCGGAGTGCTCCAGCCCGGCGACCAGTCCGAGCCCCCACACCTGCGCCTGCTCGGGGCGTACGTCCGTGTCCGCGTCGGAGACCCGCACGGCACCACGGGTGGCACACCACAGGGGCGCGCGTACGGCGGCGTCGCCGAGGGCCTGGATCAGCAGCAGCGTGCCGGCGGGTCCGGCGGTCAGTGCCGGCTGGTCCGGGCGCGGTGTCTCGTCCAGGGCCAGCAGGGACAGCACACCGGCCGGTTCGGCACCGTCGAGCGTGGCGAGTGCCTCGGTGATGCGCCGGGCCAGCGGTTCCCGGTCGCAGTCCGCTTCCACGGCGAGCCGGACCACGCGGGCACCGGCGGACACCAGAGTGTCTTCCACCGCGTCGGCCCACGGGTGGGCGGAGCCGGCGTCCGGTACGGCGAGCAGCCAGGCGCCGGTCAGCGCCGCCGCCCGTGCCTCGGGCACCGGCTTCCAGTCGACGCGGTAGTGCCAGGCGTCCATCTCGGAGCGCTCCCGGCTGTCACGGCGCCACGGGCCGAGCAGGCCGATGACGTCCTCCAGCCGGGCGGTGTCCTCCACACCGAGCAGGTCGGCGAGTTCACTCTGGTCCGCGCTGTCGACGGCCGCCCAGAACCGGTTCTCCTCCGGGTCGGCGGCACCGTCGGACGGTGCGGCACTCGTCCCGTCGAGCCAGTACCGCTCGCGCTGGAAGGCATACGTCGGCAGCTCCCACGGCTCCACCGGCCGCCCACCCACCGGCCACCGCACATCAAGCCCCGCAAC
>NZ_JBSFHC010000046.1:0-6823 GCF_053596835.1 Streptomyces sp. NPDC001606 | reverse complement strand
CTGCACACCTACAATCACCACCGCGGACACACCGCGCTCGCAGGCAAACCACCCGCCAGCCGCGTCCCCAACCTCACAGGGCAATACACCTAGGCAGCGTCTTGTCGATCACGTCTCGAGCCAGATGAGTGTGCTGGCCAGGGTGATGGCTGCGAGGTAGCGGCCGGGCTGTTTCTCGTAGCGGGTGGCGATGCCGCGCCACTGCTTGAGGCGGTGGAAGCAGCGCTCGACGACGTTGCGGCGTCGGTATACAGCCCTGTCGAAGCCACACGGCCGTTCGCGGCGCCGTCGTCGGCCCGCAAGCTGGTCAACGCGTTCCGGGATGGTCGCCTTGATTCCGCGTCTTCGCAGGTAAGCGCGGAAAGAGCGGGCCGAGTAGCCCTTGTCGGCCACCACCCGCTCGGGTCGGACACGGGGTCGTCCCGGTCCGGGCTGGATGACGCGGATGGCGTCGATGACCGTCTCGGCCTGGGTGCAGTCGTTGTGGGTGCCGGCCGTGACCGTGAAGGACAACGGCCGGCCCCGCCCGTCACAGGCCAGGTGGATCTTGCTGGTCAGCCCGCCGCGGGAGCGTCCGAGCCCACGCTCCTCAAGCCCCCTTTGGCAGCGGTGTGCTGATGGGCCCGCACGATCGTGGAGTCCAGCGCGACCAGCCAGTCGACCTCCGCCCGCCCCTGGGCCGCGGCTAAGAGCCGGTCGAAGGTTCCGTCCGCGGCCCAGCGCGCGAAACGTCCGTGCACGGTCTGCCAGGGCCCGAACCGCTCCGGCAGGTCCCTCCAGGGCAACCCCGTGCGGTACTTGAACACGATGCCTTCGAGGACCTGACGGTGGTCTCGCCACCTGCCTCGCGCCCGGCCCGCTGGCGGCAACAAGGGTCCGATCATCGACCACGCCGCGTCAGATATCTCCCCATCCCTCACAGCCAGTCCAACGATCGGATGATCGGAAAGACACTGCCTAGTGCCTTCGCTGCGGCAGAGGGAGGTACTCCCCGGCGGGTGCCGGCACGGGCGTGCCGGCACCCGCCGGCGAAGCCAGCGTCCCAGCTTGAAGCCGTCGTGGACGGTGCCGATTTCGGCGGCGAGGGTTTCGCGGGCGGCGTGGTAGGAGCGTGCGTAGCCAAGTCCGGTGGCGAAGTCGACGCCGCCGCCTAGGTTCTGTCGTCAAATGTCACGCCCACATCAGAATTGATGCCAGGGTGACGGCGGCTTTGTAGGACTCGGCGGTCTTGTCGTACCGGGTGGCGATACCCTGCCACTGCTTCAGGCGGTTGAAGCACCGTTCCACCACGTTGCGGTGCTTGTAGACCTCGCTGTCGAAGGCCGGCGGGCGGCCTCCGCGGCTGCCTCGTCGGGCCCGGTTGCGGACCTGGTCGGCCCGCTCGGGAATCGTGTGGGCGATGCCCCGGCGGCGGAGCCAGGCTCGGATCGCCTTCGAGCTGTAACCCTTGTCGCCCAGGACGTGATCGGGCCGGACCCGGGGCCGCCCCGGTCCGATCCGGGGCACCCGGATCGCCTCCATCACGGCGGTGAACCGGGTGCAGTCGTTGGTGTTGCCGCCCGTGACGACGAAGGCGAGCGGACGGCCCCGCCCGTCACACGCCAGGTGAATCTTGCTGGTCAGACCGCCTCGGGACCGGCCGAGGGCCGGGTCGCGGAGCCCCTTTTTCGGGCCCCGGCCGCATGCTGGTGAGCCCGGACGACGGTCGAGTCGACCGACACCAGCCACTCGATGTCGCCCGCCGCGTCCGCTCTCGCCTGGGCGGCTCGCAGCATCCGGTCGAAGGTGCCGTCCGCCGCCCACCTGCGGAAACGGGTATGCAGCGTGGCCCACGGACCATAGCGCTCGGGCACGTCCCGCCAGGCCGTCCCGGTCCGGAACTTCCACACGATCCCGTTCAGGACCCTGCGGTCGTCCAGCCGCTTCCGGCCCCGCAACGACTCGGGCAGCAACGGCCGGACGAACTCCCACTCGGCATCCGACAGTTCATGACGACGTATCACGACACCATGATCCACCAAGCAAGATCATTTGAAGACACCGCCTAGGTCATCGCGGCCCTACTCGCGGAGAACACGGCCCTCCGTTGGCAGATCGCCCAACGCTCAGCCGTCGTCATCCCGCTCGACCGAGCACACGACACACGCGAGTGAAGGTGGCTCGGAACCAGCCTGGGGCCGGCGGGCTGACATGGTGAGGTGCCGTGATCAATCCTCGTGGCGCCGACGCGCGAGATGGACGGTGATGTCGGCGGCCATCTCGACTCTGTCCGGCAGTACCTGCATGATCTCGCTGAATACCTGCTCTCGCTCCGCGGTCGGCAAGACGAGATAAGCCGAGATGGTGGAGAGATGACCAACGTAGTCGCGAGCGCTCATCGTCACGCGCCGTTCGATCACGGACTGCTGAACGCCGGTGAACCACTCCGACTGTTGCAGCTCCGTACCTGGCCACTGCATCTCATGGCCTGGAGGCCTCCCGTTAGGTGACGGAATCTCGTCACTCTCCAAGAATGGTGCTCGCGCCGCGCGGACAGCCTCCTCCACAGCCGGGTCAGCCAGTTGAACTGGCCCGCCGCATGAGGCGAATACACCACCGGGTTCCAGCAGCGCGGCCACGCGCGACCACCGGCCCTCCGGGTTCGTCCAATGCAGCGCTGCTGCCGCATAGACCAGTCCATACCGTTCGCCTGGTCGCACGTCCTCGAACGCGGCTTGCACCGTTCTGACGCTCGTCGGCACGTGCTTGCGCAGTTCGGCGAGCATGGCCCCGTCAGGATCGGTGGCGGTGACCATGACCCCTCGTTGAGCGAACAGGCGGGTTGCCTTGCCTGTCCCAGCGCCGATCTCAAGGGCAGTCCGAACCGGGCGGCCCGCATAGGCCATCACCATGTCGAACAGCTCCACGGGATACCCCGGCCGGAACCGTTCGTATGCTTCCGCCACCACTCCGAAGCTCAGCGCGCGACCAGACATGCCCAGCATCCTGACACGAGCGGCCCCTGCGTGCTTGATCTCTTCCGGGGGCTCAGACGCGAGCTGATGTCTCATGACACACATCGAAGTCTGGAGAAGGACGGCTACCGTGCGCTCGTCTTCACCTCGTGGCCGACGCCTGGTCCGCTGCTGGTGCAGTCCCGCCGGGGCAGCCGCATGCAGAGCCGCTTCCCTGATCTGGTGGACGCGGCCGCGGACCTACCCGATGGCCTGGTCCTTGACGGCGCTATGTGACCGGTACGGTGTCTCAGACCCAGGGTGTCTCAGGCGGAGCGCCTCCATAGAGGAGACACGGTCGCCGCCGATGGCTCCGGGAGCCGAAGAAGGAAAAGGGCCCGCGCGGCCCTATTTCCTTCTTCTGCTCGCCGAACCAGATCCGGCCTCGGTACTGGTGGGCTCTCGTATTCAACTGTCGCGAGTTCGCCGAGGAGTCCATCCGGCTGGTGATTTTGCGTGATCGCCGGTGTCATACAGCTCGAGGACCCGTTGCTCGCCCTCATCGACTACAGCCAGGGGGACCTTCGAGTCCGCTGATAGATTCCTGCGGTGAGCGAGCAACTACCCAGCGGCGGCATCGAGCTGTCCCCCGGTGAGATCGAAGCCCTCCCCGCCAGGTGGTCGTCCTGCTGGACCCCGAGGGAGGTCGCGCAGCAGCTAGCCGGGATCAGCACGCCCTGGTACGTGGCCGCGGGCTGGGCGCTGGACTTGTTCCGCGGCAGGCAGACGCGCGCTCATGGAGACATCGAGATCGCGATTCCAGCCGCGGGCTTCCCCGAGGTCCGTGACCGCTTCCCCGGCTACGTCTTCGACGCGGCAGGCAGCGGCCGGATCTGGGAAGACGCCACATCGGAGGTGCTGGCCGCGGTTCATCAGACATGGCTCCGCGACCCAGCCACCGGCGACTACCTGCTCGACGTGTTCCGCGAACCACACGACGCAGATACCTGGATCTGCCGACGCGATGAGAGGGTCCGGCTTCCCTACAGCGACATCGTCCACCACACCCAGGACGGCATCCCGTATCTGGCACCCGAACTGGTCCTCCTGTTCAAGGCCAAGCACGTCCGCCGAAAGGATCAAGCAGACTTCGACGCGACGGTCCCGCACATGACCTCGGCTCAGTGCGAGACCCTGGCCGAGCTGCTCGCCCGCGTACACCCGGGGCATCCCTGGATTGCGGACCTGTAGCTGGCCCTCTACTCGCGTTCCGCCGGCCCAAGGAGCAGAGTTGACCCCCGAACTGCGCCGAAGGAAGCGGACCGCGTCCGCCGGAACCGCCGAGTCCCTGCGGAACTCCGCGAACTCCCCGATACGCAACCCGCGCTTCCGCGCCTTATGGGCGGCCGGGCTGCTCGACGACACGATCGACTGGATGCTGGTCACCGCCATCCCGATCTTCGTCTACCGCATGACCGAGTCGGCGATGACGACGTCCCTCGCCTTCCTGATCGAACTCGCCCCGGGCGTCCTCGTCGGCTCCCTCGCCGGGATCGCCGCGGACCGGTACGACCGCAAGAAGCTGCTGCTCGTCTGCACGCTGCTGCACGCGGCACTGGCGGCCCTGCTCCTTCCGGTCACCTCCGGCGACCAGCTGTGGCTCGTCTACGCGGTGATCGCGGGGCGCGCGGTGTGCGCGCAGTTCGTCCTGACGTCGAAGAACGCGCTGCTGCCCGACCTCGTGGAGCCCGGACAGAGCGCGGCGGCCAGCAACCTGGTCGTCCTGAACTCCAACCTCGGCCGCCTGGGCGGCAGTCTGCTCGGCGGCATCGTGGTCGCCGGGGGACTGCGCCCGTTGGCGGCGGGCTCGGTCATCGGCCTGCTCCTGACGGCCGGGGTGGCCAGCCGGATCCGTCGGCCCGAACGCGCGCCGGTCAGGCCCGAGTCGGAGGCGACCGCGACAGGGAGCGCGCCGGCGGGACCGATGTCCACGTCGACGTCCGTGGGCTCGGCGGCCGACGAGAGGGCCCAGCGCGCCGAGGCGACCGACCCTGCGGCTGCCGCGGGCCCCGGCCGGATGTTCCGGCACTGGCGCGAAGGCGTCGCGGTGATCACCGACGACCGCCGCCTACGCGTGTCCTTCCTCGCGGCCATCCTCTGCGCCATAGGCCAGGGCCTGTTCGTCGTCCTGTTCGTCGTCTTCGTCGCCACCACCCTGCACGGAACTGACGCCGAGATCGGCCTGCTGCGCAGCATCCAGGGCATCGGCGGCATCGCGGGCGGCCTGGCGCTGGGCTTCCTGGGCACCCGCGTGCACCCGAGGCCGCTGATCACCTGGGGAGCGCTGTCCTTCTCCGGACTGGCGCTGCTGATCTGGAACGCGCCGATGGTCGCCACCGCCTTCGGCGTGTACGTCGCCCTGTTCGCCGTGGTGGGCCTGCCCGGTGGCGTCTACTACGCCGGGGTGCTCGGGATGGTCCAGCAGCGGGTTCCTGCCGACCACTTGGGCCGGGCACTCGGCTCCTTCTACACCGTGTCCAACGGCGCGCAAGCCATCGGCATGGTCCTCGCGGGCCTGCTCGCCGACCGCCTGGGCCCGGTATCGCTGCTGAACGCGCAGGCCGTGCTCTACCTGGCCGCCGGCCTGATGGCCCTGCTCGTACTGGGCGCCCGCAACACCCCGGAGACCCGGGCGACCACCACGCCCCCCGCCCCCGCGCAGGCACCGCTGCCCGACCCGCACGGATAGCACCGCAGCCCGTACCGGCACCTGCTGCCGTCCAGCGAGACGCGCACCCGCAGGGCGATCGACGACGGCCCCGGACGCCCCACCCTGGCACCAAAAAGCACGAGGCCCGAAGACCTCGCCCGCTCACCTCGGGAGGGTCATTCAGGAGGAATCGGAGTCAGCTCTGCTCTGATCAGGAGGCACGGGTTGTCGGCCGTGACGCTCGTTTGACGCTCTGGCCGCCCGTAAGCAGGACAGCGAGCCAGGAAAGCGGCTCTGACCTGGTATTTTACGCGAACGACTCAGGCCGACATCTTTCCGATGACGACCATCGTCGAGGCGTAGACCGCGGCGGCGGTGTGCGCGTCGGTGTCCCGCCCGGTCCGATACGTGGCGAGCAGGCGGGTGGGGAACGGGATCACCGAGACGGCGAGCAGGCGAGGAGGTTCGCGAACAGCGTGCGGCGGCCCACCCGGCGCGCCAGGCCGCACAGGGCGTGGTGGTTGATTCAGATGATCCCGATGACGAGGAAGCTGACCAGGTACGCGAACGAGGCCGGCCCCTGCCGGGCGAGGGCGTGGGCGGGCGGCTCGCCGTGCAGGGCGTCGGGCTCCGGCACCCGCAGATCCAGCACGAGCAGTGTGATGGCGATGGGGAACACGCCGTCACTGAACGCCTCCAGACGCGCGGTGCTGAAGTCGGCCGCGCTGCGGCGCCCGGATACGCCCGGATCGGTGGTCATCACGGCTCCGGTGCGGAAGGGGACGCGGTGGACCTCGGTCCGACCCTTCCCCACCGGGGCACGGCGGAACCACCGCGCCGACGGCCTGTATCGCGCTCCGCCCGACGCCGATGCGGTGAAGTCGCGCTGCGGGGGTACCGGCACAGGACGTGTACATGTCTGCCCGGGAGGGGCCGATGGAAGCGGTGAAGCAGTTGCGGCAGCTCAGGACCGTGTACGCCTGGGGCGCGGCCGCCTGGAGCGGGTGTCTGCTGTTCACCTTCGTGGACGAGCGTGGGACGACCCGGCAGACCGTGCTGCTGCTGGTGCTCCTCGCCGCCTTCCTGACCCTGCTGCTGTGGTCGACCTGGTGCCTGTGGGAGTCCGGGGCGCTGCGCGCGGCGAAGCGGCGGCCCGAGACCGCGAGCGGTACGGCGCCGC
>NZ_JBSFHC010000045.1:0-12106 GCF_053596835.1 Streptomyces sp. NPDC001606 | reverse complement strand
CTGTCCCGGCACAAGAACTTCGGCGTGCGCACCTTCCAGGCCGAGGACGAGATCGCCGGCATCGGCGCCGCCCTCGGCGCGGCCTTCGGCGGCTCGCTCGCCGTCACCACCACCTCCGGCCCCGGCGTGGCCTTGAAGTCGGAGACGATCGGGCTGGCCGTCTCCCTGGAACTGCCGCTTTTGGTGGTGGACATCCAGCGTGGCGGGCCCTCCACCGGCCTGCCCACCAAGACCGAACAGGCCGACCTGCTCCAGGCCATGTTCGGCCGCAACGGCGAAGCCCCGGTCCCGGTGATCGCCCCGCAGACCCCGGCGGACTGCTTCGACGCCGCCCTGGAAGCCGCCCGGATCGCGCTGACCTACCGCACCCCCGTCATGCTCCTGTCGGACGGATACCTGGCCAACGGATCCGAGCCCTGGCGCATCCCCGACCTGACCGAACTGCCCGACCTGCGGGTGCAGTTCGCCACCACCCCCAACCACACCCTCGCCGATGGCACCGAGGTGTTCTGGCCCTACAAACGCGACCCCCACACCCTGGCCAGGCCGTGGGCGATCCCGGGCACCCCCGGCCTGGAACACCGCATCGGCGGCATCGAGAAACAGGACGGCACCGGCAACATCTCCTACGACCCGGCCAACCACGACCTCATGGTCCGCACCCGCCAGGCCAAGATCGACAACATCGCCGTCCCCGACCTCCAGGTCGACGACCCCGACCACGCCCGCACCCTCGTGCTGGGCTGGGGTTCCACCTACGGGCCCATCACCGCCGCCGTCCGCCGCCTGCGCGCCACCGGCCACTCCATCGCCCAGGCCCACCTACGCCACATCAACCCCTTCCCCCACAACCTCGGCGAGATCCTCACCCGCTACCAGCGCATCGTCATCCCCGAGATGAACCTCGGCCAGCTCGCCACCCTCATCCGCGCCAAATACCTCGTCGACGCCCACTCCTACAACCAGGTCAACGGCATGCCGTTCAAGGCCGAGCAGCTCGCCGACGCACTCAAGGAGTTCCTGTGACCTGGGACGTGGTGGTCGTCGGCGGCGGGGTCGTCGGAGCCGCCGTCTTCCACGAACTGGCCGACCGGGGCGCCCGGGTGCTGCTGGTCGAACGCGACCGCTGCGGACTCGGCACCACCGCGTGGAGCGGCGGCATCGTCCGCTGCTACCACGACGACCCGGTCCTGGTGGAGCGTGCCCTGACCGGCTGGCGCCACTTCCGCGACTTCGCCGCCCGCACCGGGATCGACGTACCGTTCACCGAGAGCGGCTTCCTCTACGTGCCCCACCCGGACCGGCACGCCTACGCCCGCGACCTCGTCCGGCGCGGCACCGGGGCGCCCATGGAGTGGCTGACGCCCGAGCAGGCGGAGCGCCGCTTCGGGCATCTGCTGAGCGCCCCCGTCGCCGGCGCCGTATGGGAGCCCGAGGCCGGATACCTGGACCCGCTGGACGTCACCCGCGCCTATCTGCGGGCCGGGAGCGCCAAGGGCGGCCGGGTCATGGAGGGCGTCGAGGTGACGGGCGTACTGCGCCGGGACGGACGCACCCACGGACTGCGCACCGGTGCCGGCGACCTGACCGCCGGCACCGTCGTGCTGGCCACCGGCGCCGACACCCCGCGGCTGCTGGACGCCTGGGGCGTGCCGCACGACCTGTGGGCGCAGGCCATCCAGGTCGAACTGCGCCGCCCGGCCGCCCCGGTGACCGGACACCCCGCCTACATGGACGACGTCCACGACGTCAACGGACGGCCCGACCCGGACACCGCGGGCATGCTCCTCGGCCACCCGACCGGGCAGCGCGTGCCGGCCCGCTCCGGCGGCGGACCCGCCGACCCCGCCCAGTCGGCCCGGGCCGTGGCCGCCGGTTCCGCACGCTTTCGCTGGGCGGCCGGCAGCGAGCCGCTGGGCGCGCTGCGGGCCGCCGAGTGCTACGCCCCCGACCCCCGCGCCCGGGTCGGCAGACTGCCGGACGACCCCGGTCTGCTGCTGGCCACCGGCTTCAGCGGCGGCGGTTTCAAGATGGCGCCCTGGGCCGCCGAGGAGACCGCCCGGCTGACCGCCCGGCGCTGACGGCTCCGCCCCACCCACCCGATCCCGAACCGGAAGACAGACTTCATGGCACAGCAGATCAAGGGCGTCCTGCCCGTCGTCCTCATGCCCTACACGGACGGCGGAGCGGTGGACGAGGACGGCTTCCTCGCCCAGACGGACCACATGTTCGACGCCGGCTGCGACGGCTTCGTCGTCGGCCAGATATCGGAGGTGCTGCGGCTGACCCACGAGGAGCGGCTGCGGGTCGCCGAACTGTGCGCCAAGGCGGCCCAGGGCCGTGGTGTCTCCGTGATGAGCACGGGCGCCGAGACCCCCGAGGCCGCCGTGGCGTACACCCGGCACGCCCAGGACGCGGGCGTGGACGCCGCGCTGGTGATGCACCCCGCGACCATCCCGCTGGACGACGACGGCATGGTCGAGTACTACAGCGCGGTCGTCGAGGCGGTGGACATCCCGGTGATCGTCCACCACGCCAAGAGCCTCGCCAAGCTGCCGCTGACCATCGCCGCGCAGGCCCGGCTGCTGGAGAAGTACGGCGAGGACCGGGTGCTGTTCAAGCCGGAGGCGCAGCCCACCCCGCCGCGCGTCAGCGAGCTGCGCGACGCCACCGGCGGCCGGGCCCGCATCTTCGAGGGCGACGGCGGGATGATGCTGCTCGACTGCCACCGCCGCGGCCTCGCCGGCACCATCCCCGCCACCGAGATCGCCGAGATCGTCGTCGTGCTGTGGCGGCTGCTGGAGCAGGGGCGGCGCGCGGAGGCCGAGCGGATCGGCCACCCGCTGTCGTACCTGATGTGCCACATGATGAACAGCACCGACTACTACCTCGCCATCGCCAAGCGGCTGCTGAAGGAGCGCGGGCTGATCAAGTCCGCCCAGGTGCGCGGCCCGAGCCGGTACACCCTCGACGACGAGACATGGACCGAGGTCCGGCACACCTACTACGGCCTCCTCGACCTCATCCGGGAGTTCTGACATGAACGTGAACCGGGACGGGCTCACCGTCCTCGACTGCACACTGCGGGACGGCGGCTACTACACCAACTGGAACTTCGACGCGGAGCTGGTGCGGGAGTACCTCGCCGTCTGCCCGGCGCTCGGTGTCGACGTGGTGGAGCTGGGCTATGTGCGCTTCGCCGACGAGCAGCGCTTCGGCCCGTACGGCAGGCTCCCCGACGGCCTGACCCCGGACCTGCGGGACGCGCTGCCCGCGGACCACGGGCTGCGGTTCGCCGTGATGGTGGACGCCGCCGACCTCACCGGGCTGCCCGCCGCCGAGGTGGGCGAGGCGCTCACCCGGAAGCTGGCGCCCGGCTCGCTGCCGGTGGACATCGTCCGGCTGGCCGTCCACTTCGAGCGAGCCGCCGAGGCGGGCGAGGTGGTCGCCTCGCTGCGCGCGGCCGGCTACGCCGTCTGCCTCAACCTGATGCAGATCGGCCTCGCCGACGCCGGACAGCTCGACCGCTGCCTGGCCGCCGTCGCCGGGATGGGCCCGCTGGAGGCGGTGTACATCGCCGACTCGCTGGGCTCCCTCACCCCCGGGCACACGGCCGAGCTGGTCCGGCTCTTCCGGTCCGGCCAGGACGCGCCGGTGGGCATCCACGCCCACGACAACCAGGGATACGCCCTGCACAACACGGTCGTCGCGGCCGAGACCGGCGCCACCTGGGCGGACGGCACCGTGCACGGCATGGGCCGCGGGGCCGGCAACACCCGGATCGAGCAGCTGCTCGGCGTCCTCGGACACGGCCCGGACCGGCTCCGGCCGCTGCTGCGGCTGATCGTCCGGCACTTCCACCCGCTGATGGACAAGTACCGCTGGGGCGCCAGCGGACTGTTCGCGATGGCCGGGCTGTACGAGGTGCACCCGACCTATGTGCAGTGCCTGGACGAGCGGACCTCGCTGACCGCCGACGCGAAGCTGACCGCGCTGGCCTACCTCGCGGACGCCTCGGCCGCCCGCTTCTCCCCGGCGGTCCTCGACCGCGCCCTGGCCCACGCCGCCGCCTGACCGGCCACCGCCCGACCGCCGTAGCCGCAGTGGATGCCGTACGGCAGACTGCGGCTGTCTCTTGTCGACGCGGAACCGGAGGAACGTCGTGGCGGACGGTGGACGACCCGTGGTGGCGGTCTCGGGCGTGACCCGGGGCCTCGGCCGGGCCCTGATCCGGCGCTTCGCCGCGCTCGGACACCCCGTGGCCGGCTGCGGCCGGGACACCGCCGCGCTCGCCGGCCTCGCCGCCGAACTCGACCCCGCCGCCCACGTCCTGGACCGCGTGGACGTCACCGACGCCGCCGCGGTCGAGGCCTGGGCCGAGCGCGTCCGGCGCGAACTCGGCGCCCCCGCCCTGGTGGTGGCCAACGCGGGCCTCGCCGGCGGGCCCGCCCCGCTCTGGGAGGTGCCGCCCGACGAGTTCGAGGCGGTCCTGCGGGTCAACGTCGTCGGCGTCTACACGATGGTGCGCGCCTTCCTGCCGCGCCTCGCCGACGGCGGCACCCTGGTGAACCTCTCCTCCGGCTGGGGCCGCACCCCGCGCGCCCTGCTGGCCACCTACACGGCGAGCAAGTTCGCCGTGGAGGGCCTCACCCGTGCCGTCGCCGAGGAGGCGGCGCGGCTGCGGCCCGGCGTGCGCGTGGTCGCGCTGGACCCGGGCGGCGGCATCGACACCGGCATGCTCGCCACCTGCATGCCGGAGACACACCAGCACTACCCCACCCCCGAGGAGTGGGCGGAGAACGCCGCCGACTACCTCCTGCACCACCTGCCCGCCGAGCGGGACCAGATCTCCCTGACCGTCCCGCAGCGGACGGTCTGACACCACCCTCGACTCCCAGCCGGTCGTGCCTCACCAGGCACGGTCGGCTCTTTCGCGTGCCCGAAAGGCGACACCCATGCCCTACACGGAACCCATCGCGCCGCCCGCCCACACCCCGCGGGCCCAGGCCTCCCGGCCGCGCACCGCCACCCCCCGGCGCCTGCTGATGTGCCCGCCCCGGCACTTCGAGGTCAGCTACTCCATCAACCCGTGGATGGAGCCGGAGAAACCGTCCGACAACGCCACCGCGCTGCTCCAGTGGGAACGCCTGCGGGACACCTACCTCGACCTCGGCCACACCGTCGAGATCATCGAACCGCTGCCCGGCCTGCCCGACATGGTCTTCGCGGCGAACGGCGCGACCGTGGTCGACGGCAAGGTGCTCGGCGCCCGCTTCCGGCACCTCCAGCGCACCGCCGAGGGCCCCGGCTACCTCGCCTGGTTCCAGGAGCGCGGCTACACCGACGTGCACTGGCCCGAGTTCATCAACGAGGGCGAGGGCGACTACCTGCTCGTCGGCCGCCGGCTGCTGGCCGGCACCGGATTCCGCACCGACCCCCGCTCGCACGCCGAGGCCCAGGAGTACTTCGGCGTCCCGGTCACCGGACTCACCCTCGTCGACCCGCGGTTCTACCACCTGGACACCGCGCTCGCCGTGCTCTCGGACGACGAGGTCATGTACTACCCCGAGGCGTTCACCCCGGGCAGCCGAGCCGTGCTGCGCGAGCTGTTCCCGGACGCCGTGCTCGCCACCGCCGAGGACGCCGAGGTGTTCGGCCTCAACGCCTTCTCCGACGGCCGGCACGTGGTGCTGCCCAGCGCCGCGACCGGGCTCATCGACCAGCTGCGCCGGCGCGGGTTCGAGCCGATCGGCGTCGACCTGCCCGAGCTGCTGAAGGCCGGCGGCGGCGCCAAGTGCTGCACGTTGGAGCTGCGCGACGCCCGCTGACCGGCACCCCCCGCATCCGACAAGGAGGACCCTCCCATCGTCACCACCATCCGCATCGACCGGGCCGCCGCGGCCGAGGAGTTCGGCATGGCCTGCCAGCGGCTCATCCCCTGGCAGCCGGGCGCCGCCGAACCGCCGCTCGGCGCCATGGCCTGCTTCCTGCCCGCCGGGTCCAGCTCGGCCCCGGACTGCCACGACCAGGACGAGGTGATGATCGTCCTCGCCGGGTCCGGCACCGTCACCCTCGCCGGCGAGGACGCGCCCTGCACCGCGGGCGACCTCGTCGTCCTGCCCCGCAACCACGAGCACGTCGTGCACAACCCGTACGACGAGGAGCTGCGCTGGGTCTCCGTCTACTGGCCGCTGCACGAGCCGAAGGAAAGCACCGGATGAACACCCCGCAATGGATCACGGCAACCCCGCCGACCCCCAACGGCGACCTGCACCTCGGCCATGTCGCCGGCCCCTATGTCGCCGGTGACGTGCTGCGCCGCTTCCTCGCCGCCGAGGGCGCCGAGGTGCGCTACACCACCGGCCTGGACGACCACCAGAGCTATGTGCCGGTGCGCGGCCTGAAGGACGGCGGCCGCAAGGGCGAGGAGGTCGCCGACGGGTACGGCGCGTCCATCGAGTCGGTGTGGCGGCAGATCGGCGCCCACTTCGACGCGATCGTCCGGCCCCGCCGCGACGCCGGCTACACCGCCCGGATCCAGGACTTCTTCCAGCAGCTGTACGACGCCGGGCACATCGTCGCCCGGACCCGGCCGCTGCCGTACTGCACCGGCTGCGAGCGCTGGCTCTACGAGGCCTACGTCAAGGGCGGCTGCCCGCACTGCGGTGCGGCGAGCAACGGCAACGCGTGCGAACCCTGCGGCCGGCCCAACGACTGCGCCGACCTCACCGACCCCGAGTGCACGGTGTGCGGCGCCCCGGCCGAACTGCGCGACCAGGCCCGGCTGTACTTCCCGCTCGCCCCCTTCGAGGACCGCCTTGCCGCCTTCTGGGAGCAGGTCGACATGCCGCCCCACCTGCGCGCCCTGTGCGAGCGGATGCGGGCCGCCGGACTGCCCGAGATCGCCGTCAGCCACCCCTCCGACTGGGGCGTCCCGGTGCCGGTCGCGGGCTTCCAGGACCAGCGGGTCTACGTCTGGTTCGAGATGGCCCCCGGCTATCTGCGGGAGTGGGAGACCGCCGCCGACGGGCCGGCCCCCGCCCCCGTGCAGTTCTTCGGCTTCGACAACGGCTACTTCCACGCGGTGCTGTTCCCCGCCGCGTTCCTGGCCGCCGACCCGGACCGGGCGCCGCTGGCCCGGGCCTTCGTGGTCAACGAGTTCTACCGGCTGGAGGGCCTGAAGTTCTCCACCAGCCGCCGGCACGCCATCTGGGCGCACGAGGAACTCGCCCGCACCAGCGCCGACGTGCTCCGCTACCACGTGCTCGCCGACCGGCCCAACGGCCGCGAGACCAGCTTCACCGGCGCTGCGCTGGAGCGCAGCCGCGCCCGGCTCGCCGAGCTGTGGGACGGCTGGCTGCACCGGCTGCTGACCGCCGTGGCCGACGACTGCGGCGGCGCCGTGCCCGCCGAGCGCCCGCAGGGCCCGGCCTGGGAGCGGCTGCGCGACCGCCTGACGCGGACCGTGGCGGAGCTGCGGGAGGCCTACTCGGTCGCCGGGTTCGACAGCCGCCGCGCCGTCGCGCTGCTGGACGAGATCGTCTCCCTCGCCGACGACTTCGGCCATGTGCACGGCCATGAGCGGCTGCGCCCGGACGGCGCCGGCGCCCACCGGTCCGCCCTCGCTGCCCAGCTCGCGGTCGCCGCCGCGCTGTCCGCGTGGGCCGCCCCCGTGCTGCCGGACGGCGCCGGCCGCCTCGCGGACCTGCTCGGGCTGCCCGCCGGGCGCCGCATCGACGAGGCCGCCCTGCGCTGCCCGGACCCCGGCACCCCGCTGGCCGTACCTGCCGGGGCGGTCTTCGGTGGGTGAGGTGCGGGCCGCGGTCGTCGGCCCGTTCTCCGGGCCGCGCGCCGCCTGGGGCGAACTCCTCGAACAGGGTGCCGCGGCCCACGCGGACGGGCCGGTGCAGTGGGACTTCCACGACGACCGCGGCGACACCGCGCTGGCCCGGTCGGTCGCCGAGGCGGTGGTCGCCGACGGCCGGTACGCCCTCGTCGTCGGCCACTTCAACAGCGCGGGCGCCCGGGCGGCGCTGCCCGTCTACCGGGCGGCCGGTCTGCCGGTGCTGTTGCCCCTCGCCACCGCGCCGGGACTGTTCGCCGACGCGGCGGGCACCGCCCTGCGCTGGTGCCCGGACGACGCCGCCCAGCTGGCCGAGGTCCGCGCGGCGGCCCGGCGAGCCGGCCACCACCGCCTCGCCGTCACCCATGACGCCACCCCCACCGGCGCCCACCTGGCCCAGCTCTTCGGAGCGGCCGGCACGGTGGCCGAGGGGGAGGCCGACGCGCTGGTGGTGTGCGGAACGCATGCCGGTGTGGCCCGGGTCGCGCGGGAGCGCCGGGCGAACGGCTTCGGCGGCACCTTCTACTTCACCGACGACTGCGCGGTGGACGAGTTCGCCGCGCTGCTCGGGGACGCGGCGGGCAGCGCCCGGGTGGCCCGGCTGCGCGGCGGCCCCGCCGCCTACGTGGACGACACCTTCCGCACCGCCCGCGCGGCCCTCACCCAAAGCCCCGAGGCCCGCGGTGCCGCCCTGGTCGCCCTGCTGCGCAGCCACGCGCGCCACCCCTTCACCCCCGAGGGCGAGCCCCGCCCCGGCACCGGCCGCACCGGGCCCGGCTGGGACGTCGTACCGCTGACCCCGCCCCCGGCCACCGCGGACACCACCCCCGCCCGCGGCCCCGGGCTCTGGCACGGCCGGGTGTACGACGTCCTGGTCGTCGGCGCCGGAGTCGTGGGCGCCGCGACCGCGGACGTGCTGGCCCGGCAGGGACTGCGCGTCGGCATGACCGCGCCCTCGGCCGCGGACCCGGCGGCGACCCGGTACTCCGGCGGGCTGGTGCGCGCCTACGAGCCCGACCCGGCCCTGCGTGAACTGGCCCTGCGCAGCCACGCCCTGGCCTGGGGCGGGACCGACGGCGACCACCCGCCCACCGGGTTCCGGCGGACCGGCTCCCTGGTGCTGCTCGGCGAGGGCGACCTGCCCGAGGCGGAGAAGGGGGTCGCCGAGCTGACCGCCGCCGGAGTCACCGCGCATCTGCTGGACCCCGGCGAGCTGCGGACCCGGTTCCCCGGACTGGCCGTGCACGACGTCGCCGGAGCGGTGTGGGAGCCCGGCGGAGGCTATGCCGACCCGCCCGTCACCGCGCTCGCGCTGCGCGACCGCGCCGCCGCCCACCGCGCCGTCGTCCTGGCCGGCCGGGCCCGCCGGATCGACCAGCGGGACCCCGACGGCGTGGCCGTGCTGCTGGAACAGGGCGAGGTCCGGGCCCGGGCCGTGGTGCTCGCCACCGGCGCCGGAACCGGCCGCATCGCCGGGCACGCGCTGTCGGCCCCCGTGCCGCACACCGGCCCGCGCACCAAACGCATCCGGTACGCCTTCTTCGCCCACCCCGACGCCGCCCGGCAGCCCACCGTCTGCGACCTGGTCACCGGGGTGTGGGGCCGCCCCCAGCACGGCGGCCCCGCCGCGGGCGGCTATCTGACCGGCCGTCCGGTGGACGAGTGGGATGTCGCGCCCGGCGGCGGGGACACGGTCACCGCGGCCCAGGCCGAGCACATCAGGGAGCTGGCCGCCCGCCGCTGGCCCTGGCTGCACCGGGCCGGGTTCCTGCACGGCCGGCACGGCGTCGACCTCTTCACCCGGGACGGCCGGCCGCTCGTCGGCCCGCCGACCCCCGGCGGCCGCGTCGTGCTCGCGACCGGCTGGTCCGGCGCCGGATTCAAGACGGCCCCCGCCGCGGGGGAACTCGTCGCCGCCCATGTGCTGGAGGCCCTCGGATGACGAGGGCCGCCGTACCGACGTACCCGAGAACCGACCCGAGAGGCCGTTGAACCATGAGCCACCCGTCCGCGACCGACCGGTCCGCGACCGATCCGCGCACGCCCGTCTACGACATCGTCGGCGTGGGATTCGGTCCGGCCAACCTCGCCCTGGCCATCGCCGTGGAGGAGTACAACGAGACGGCCTCCCCCGAGGACCGGCTGACCGCCGTCTTCCTGGAGCGGCAGCCCGCCTTCGGCTGGCACCGCGGCATGCTCCTCGAGGGCGCGACCATGCAGGTGTCCTTCCTCAAGGACCTGGCCACCCTGCGCAACCCGCGCAGCCGGTTCGGCTTCGTGCCCTACCTCCACGACCGCGGCCGGCTGGTGGACTTCATCAACCACAAGGTGCTCTACCCCTCCCGCGAGGAGTTCCACGACTACCTGCGCTGGTGCGCCGACGGAGTGGACCACATGGTCCACTACGGCGCCGAGGTGCGGGCCGTACGGCCGGCCGCCGGGCAGGGCCGCCGGACCGGCGAGCTGGACGTCACGGCCGTCGCCGCGGACGGCTCCGGGACCGTCACCTACCGGGCGCGCAACCTGGTCGTGGCCACCGGGCTGGTGCCCAGACTGCCCGACGGGGTGGTCTCCGGCGACCGCGTCTGGCACTCCAGCGAGTTCCTGCACCGGCTGAACGCCTTCCCGCAGTCCGACCCGCGCCGCTTCGTCGTCGTCGGGGCGGGCCAGAGCGCCGCCGAGATCGTCGACCACCTGCACACCGGCTACCCGGGCGCCGAAGTCTGCGCGGTGCTGTCCCGCTACGGCTACAGCCCCGCCGACGACAGCCCGTACGCCAACCGCATCTTCGACCCGGCCGCCGTGGACCTGTACCACGGGGCGGACACCGCCGTGCGCGGCATGCTCATGGACTACCACCGCAACACCAACTACGGCGTCGTGGACATCGACCTCATCCAGGAGCTGTACCGGCGCGCCTACCAGGAGAAGGTCCGCGGCGAGCAGCGGCTGCGCATCCTCGGCGCCTCCCGGGTGGAGACGCTGGACGCGTCCGCCGACGGGGTCACCGTCCAGGTGCGCGACCTGGCCACCGGCCGGACCGACCGGCTCGACGCCGACGCCGTGGTGTACGCGACGGGCTACACCGAGCTGGACCCGGTACGGCTCCTCGGCGAGCTGGGCACGGCGTTCCGGCGCGACGCCGAGGGCCGGCTGCGGGTCCACCGCGACTACCGGATCGACACCGCGGACACCCTCTCCGCCGCCGTCTACCTCCAGGGCGGCACCGAGCACACGCACGGCATCACCTCGAACCTGCTGTCCATGGCGGCGGTCCGGGCCGGGGAGATCTGCGCCTCGCTGGTCGCCCGGCGCGCCGCCGGCACCCGGCGGACCGCGACGGCGGCTCCGGCGACCGCGGCGGCCGCCTGACCGGGTCTCCGTGATGTGACTCCCGTGATTGCCCCTTTGTGAGGAAAGGACCGAGGATCGATGACCGCTGAGCTGGCGCAGACCGAACGCACCCGACTGCGCCGGATGCGGCACAAGGGAAGTTACCGGCGCGCCGACCTCGACGCCGTGCTCGGCGCGGGCTTCCTGTGTCATCTGGGGGTGCTCGTGGACGGCACCCCCATGGTCGTCCCCACGGTGTACGGCGTGGCCGGCGACACCCTCTATCTGCACGGCTCGGTGGCGAGCCGCAGCCTGCTGCGGGCGCCGGACGCGACCGTCTGCGTCACCGTCACCCACGTCGACGGGATCGTGCTGGCCCGCTCCGTCTTCGAACACGGCGTCAACTACCGCTCCGCGATGGTGTACGGCGTTCCGCGCGCCGTCACCGACCCGGAGGAGAAGCTCCGCGGGCTGCGCGCCCTCACCGAGAGGTGCGCGCCCGGGCAGTGGGACTACGCGCGCCGGCCCAGCCGGAAGGAGCTGGCCGCGACCGCGCTGCTGGCCCTGGAGCTGACCGAGGCCTCGGTCAAGACCCGCTCCGGCCCGCCGGACGACGGCGACGGCCCCGACGCCGCGCTCGGCCTCTGGGCGGGCGTACTGCCGCTGACCACCCACTGGGGCACCCCCGTGCCCGACCCGCTGCTCGGCCCGGACGCCGAGGCGCCGGCCCATGTCCTGGCCCGCGCCGGCAGCCGCGCCGGGGCCCCCGCCGATGGAACGCCCATCCCTGAGGAAGAGACCCATGCCGACCACCACTGAACTCACCCTCCGGCCCAAGGACTTCAAGTCGGATCAGGAGGTGCGCTGGTGCCCGGGCTGCGGTGACTACGCGATCCTGGCCGCCGTGCAGGGCTTCATGCCGGAACTGGG
>NZ_JBSFHC010000044.1:0-12165 GCF_053596835.1 Streptomyces sp. NPDC001606 | reverse complement strand
GACCGAGTCGACGCGGAGCGATGGGGGTCCCCCCGCGCATGGGGGTCCCCCCGCTCGAGCGGAGCCGAGAGTGGGGGAGCAGCCGAGCGTGGGGGAGAGGGACGACAACGTCGCAGATGTGCGTGCCAGGGCCCGCGACGCCGGCAAGATCCGAAAGAAAGGCCCTAGCCCGGGGACGGTCTGGGGCACCGCCGATGTGGCCGCCGCCCCAGGGGAGTTGGCGGCCGACGACGGCCCGGGCGGCGTGGTCGGGAGCGCGCCACCCGAGCCCGTAGGCTGCCTGCCATGAACCTCACGGACGGCCTCATCGAGCACCCCTACGACGCCTACCGGCGCCTGCGCGACACCGCGCCCGTCCACCGCATCACCGGACCCGACGGCACCCCCGCCTGGCTCGTCACGCGGTACGAGGACGTCCGGACCGCGCTCGCCGACCCCCGTCTCTCCCTGGACAAGCGGCACGCCGCACCCGGCACCTACAAGGGCTTCGCGCTGCCACCCGCCCTCGACGCCAACCTCCTCAACATGGACCCGCCGGACCACACCCGCATCCGGCGCCTGGTCGGCCGTGCCTTCACCACACGCCGGGTCCAGCAGTTGCGCGCGCCCATCCGCCGTACCGCCGACCGCCTCCTCGACGCGCTCGGCCCCCACGGCACCGCCGATCTCATCGCCTCCTACGCCGCCCCACTGCCCATCACCGTCATCTGCGACCTGCTCGGCGTGCCCGAGGAACACCGGCTGGACTTCCGGATCTGGACCGACACCCTGGTCGCCCCCGATCCGGCACGTCCCGAGGCGGCCCGCGAGTCGGTCGGCGCCATGCTCGGCTTCTTCACCCGCCTGCTCGCCGCCAAGCGGGCCGCCCCCGCCGACGACCTGCTCTCCGACCTGATCGCGGTACGCGACGAGGGCGACCGGCTCAGCGAGGACGAGCTGATGTCACTGGCCTTCCTCATCCTCTTCGCCGGGTACGAGAACACGGTCCAGCTCATCGGCAACGCCGCCCTCGCCCTCCTCGACCACCCCGACCAGCTCGCCGCCCTGCGCAAGGACCCGGCGGGCATCCCGGCCGCCGTGGAGGAACTGATCCGCTACGAGGGCCCGGTCCTGCTCGCCATCCGCCGCTTCCCCGTCGAGGACGTGACCATCGCCGGGGTCACCATCCCCGCGGGGGAGACGGTCTGGGTGTCACCGTCCGCCGCCAACCGCGACCCCCACCGCTTCCCCGACCCCGACCGGCTCGACCTCTCCCGCGACGCCGCCGGCCATCTCGCTCTCGGCCACGGCATCCACTACTGCGTCGGCGCGCCCCTGGCCCGTGCCGAGACGGAAATCGCACTGGCCGCCCTGCTGGAGAGGTTCCCCCGACTGGCGCCGGCCGAAGAGGAGGTGCGGTGGCGCCCGTCGATGCGCGCGCGGGGGCTGATGGCTCTGCCGGTGACGTACTGATCATTCCCGCAGGGCGACCGGAAAAACTCCGCGCGGCGACCGGAAAATCTCCGCGCGCAGCGATGAGTTCCCCGCCCGCCGACGGTCACCACCTCGTCCGACCGTCGGACAGAGGGCACAGGAGGGCTCATGGCGCTTCCGGGGATCGTCTCGCGTGAGCAGTGGCGCGCGGCGCGCGAGGAGTTGCGGCGCAGGGAGGAGGCGGTCAGACGGGCGCGGGCGGCGCTGAGCGGCGAGCGGCGGCGGCTTCCCATGGTCGAGGTCGACCCGGAGTACGTCTTCGAGGGCGGCGACGGCAAGGCGACCCTCCTCGATCTCTTCGAGGAGCGGGCCCAGCTCGTGGTGCACCACTTCATGTTCGCGCCGGAGTGGGAGACCGGCTGCCCCTGCTGCGCCGGCTTTCTGGACCAGGTCGGCCATCTCGCCCATCTGCGCGCCCGGAACACCTCCTTCGCCGTGGTCTCCCGGGCGCCCTTCACCCGGATCCTGCCGTTCAAGGCGCGGATGGGCTGGGCGGTGCCCTGGTACTCCTCGCACCACAGCGACTTCAACCGCGATTTCGAGGCGACCGTCGAGGCCGACGGCGGCGGCCGGGCCGAGCGGCCGGGCCTGAGCTGCTTCCTGCGCGACCGCGACCGCGTCTTCCACACCTACTCCGTGTACGACGACGCGCTGGACGAGCTGGGCACCACCGCCGGTCTGCTCGACCTGACCGTGCTCGGCCGCAACCCGGCCGGCAGCGACCGGCTGCGCCTTCACGACGAGTACGACTTCTGATACGGACGGTGCCATCGGTGTCGTAACGTGACCGGATTATCACGGTCCGCGCCGATTCGGTGTCGGCATTGTCTCAGTCCCGTCATCCGGCGAGCCGTTCGCGTTCTCCAGAGCGTTCACTCCTATGAGAACGACGTTTCCTGGAGGTGCGAGATGGTGAACGGGCGAACGGTGCTCGAACGCTTTCCCGCCGGTGGTCCGCGCGGATCCTGGCCCGCCGAGGAGTTCGCGCACGCGCGGCGCCTGGAGGGCATGCCCGCCGAGGTCGTCATGGACCTCGCGACGGACGCGTTCCTGGTGATCGTGCGCGGAGCGGAAGCCGCCGACTGAGCCGCCCGGCGGCGCGGCGGCTACGCCGGCATCGCCCTCGACCAGTCCGGGGCGGTCCCGGTCGCCCGGCACAACGCCAGGTACAGCGGGATCGGCGGGGTGTACGGGACCGTGCCGTCCGGGCGATGGATGAGCCGTGCGGTGCCGCTGACCAGGGCGCCAGGGGCGTAGTGGGCCGGCTCCGGCCAGGGGAGCGCGTAGTCGGAGTCCGACGGCACGATCCACCACCAGCGGGAGCCGTCGGCGTACACACAGCCCAGCCGGGGCAGCCGGGGCACGACAAGAGGCCCCAGCCGGTCGGGCACGGCCACGGCGTCGAAGCCGAGCGGAGCCGTCATGCCGTCCGGGATCCGCAGCCGGCGGGCGTCGTCCGCGGCGGGCCGCCGGCGCTGCAAGCGCACCAGGGTGTCCAGCCCGATCGACTGCTCGGCCCCGGCCGCACCCGGCCGCTCGGCGCGTACGACGTCGGGCCGGCCGGTGCCGCTGGTGCCGGTCACGACTGCTCCCGCGGCCGGTGCGGTCCCGGAGTGCGGTGCAGCGGCTGCCCGGACGTCCCGAACCGAGGCCGGACGACGCCGCCGTGCGTACGGTGCTCCGGGCCGTCGTGCGCGGAGTGCGCGGGCTCGCCGTGCGTGAGGTGCGCGGAGTCGCCGTGCGCGGGGTGCTCCGGGCCGTCGTGGCCGTGCCGCTCTTCGCCGGCGCACCCGGAACGGCGCTGTCGCGCTGCTCCGTCCGGGGTCTCGGTGGCCCCCTCCTCGCCGGAGTCCTGCGGCCGGCCCGGCTTGGGACGCGCGCCCCAGCCGAGGTCGGCGCGGGGTGCGGCATCCTCCTGGGCCGGGTCGGCCTGCCGGGCCAGCTCGGCCCAGACCAGCAGTCCGGCCCCCTGCTCCTGGGCGCCCCAGGCCTGGCACAGCGCGTCGACGAGAAACAGCCCCCTGCCGTGCTCGTCATCGGGGCGCTGCGGCGACGGATGCGGTTCGCCGGGGGAGCAGCCCTCGTCCCGTACGGCTATGCGCACCATGTCGTCGTGGTCGTGCAGCTCGCACACCACACGGCTGCTCGCCGTGTGCACGATCGCGTTGGTGACCAGCTCGGAAATGACCAGGGCCGCGTTGTCGCAGGTGTCCGCGCCCACCGACCAGCCGGCGAGCCGGGCGTGCGCCAGGCGTCTCGCCCGGGCCACGGAACCCGGATGCGCGGCCAGTTCGAAGCGGAACCGGCGCTCGGCAGCGTCCCTTGCAAGGGGGGCTCCCGGTGCGGCGCCGAGGCCGGGAAGGCCTGTGGCGGCGTCTGTTCCTAAGGGCGCGGACGGAATCACGCTTGCCACTATCTCCCTGCCGTGAACACTTGGCAAGTGTCACTCTGAAAATTGCAGAGTGCTGTGTGACTCGGTCGGAGGCCGTGGCACACTGCTCGCAACAGCATGTTGAGCGGCGCCAATTGGGACCACCGGAGTCCGACCAGGTCTTCGAATGAGTCTTCGAACGGCGCCGCAGGGCTGTCCGGATTCTCGTGGAGGTGGAGCGTGAGCGAACCGCGGTCCGCGCCGACCGTGGGCCAGGTGGTCCTCGGCCGGCGCCTGATGGACCTGCGGGAGCGCGCCGGGCTGAAGCGTGAGGAGGCCGCCCGTGTCCTCCACGTCGCTCCCGCCACCGTCCGCCGTATGGAGACGGCCGAGGTCGCTCTCAAGATCCCCTATGTGCAGCTGCTGCTGAAGGCGTACGGCGTCCCCGCCGACGAGGCCGAACTGTTCGTCCGGCTCGCCGAGGAGGCCAACAAGCCCGGCTGGTGGCAGCGGTTCCACGACATCCTGCCGGGCTGGTTCTCGATGTACGTCAGCCTGGAGGGCGCGGCCTCCCTCATCCGCTCCTACGAACCGCACTTCGTCCCCGGCCTGCTCCAGACCGAGGACTACGCACGCGCGGTGCTGAAGTCCGGTGCCGTCGGCCAGACCAGCCCGGACGACATCGAGCGCCATGTCGCGCTGCGCATGCAACGCCAGGAGCTGCTCAACCGCCCTGACGCGCCCCGCTTCTGGGCGGTGATCGACGAGACCGTCCTGCGCCGCCCGGTCGGTGGCCCGGAGGTGATGCGCGCGCAGATCGACAAGTTGCTCGAGGCCACGAAGCTGCCCCATGTGACGCTCCAGGTCGCCCCGTTCGCCAACGGGCCGCACCCGGGGACCTACGGGCCCTTCGTGCTGTTCCGATTCGCCATGCCGGAACTGCCGGACATGGTCTACAGCGAGTACCTGACCGGCGCGGTCTACCTGGACGCGCGCATCGAGGTGGCGACCCACCTGGAGGTCATGGACCGCATGGCGGCACAGGCCGCTACGGCACAACGCACGAAGGAGATCCTCGGCGATCTCCGCAAGGAGCTGTGAATGGATCGCATAGAGCCCCGCGGTCACGTCTACAACGGCATGCCCGCGCGGGAGTTGGGCAGCGAGGGCTGGCACAAGCCCTGGAGCGGCGGCAACGGCGGAAACTGCCTGGAGGCGATGAAGCTGGCCGACGGCCGGATCGCCGTACGCCAGTCCACCGATCCGGACGGGCCCGCACTGATCTACACCACGGACGAGATGACCGCGTTCATCGAGGGCGCCAAGGCGGGGGAGGCCGACTTCCTGCTGTCCTGACCCCCTCCCGGTGGGCGCCCGCCATCCACCCGTCTCTCACACCCGCATCGGGCGGTCCGTCGGTGCGATCGGGGCGGGGAGCGCGCTGCTTCCCATGAGGAAACGGTCCACGGCCGCCGCCACCGCACGCCCCTCCGCGATCGCCCAGACGACGAGCGACTGTCCCCGCGCCGCGTCCCCGGCGGCGAACACCCCCGGGACGTTCGTCGCGAAGCCGCCGTCCCGGCTGATCGTGCCCCGCTCCTCCAGCGCCAGCCCCAGCTGCTCGATCAGCCCGTCCTCCCGGTCGGGGCCGGTGAAACCGAGGGCGAGCAGCACCAGGTCGGCGGGCAGCTCCCGCTCGGTCCCCGGCACCGGAAGCCGCCGCTCGTCGACCTCCTCCAGGTGCAGTGACCGCACCCACCCCCTCTCGTCTCCGGTGAAGCGGAGCGTGGACGCCGCGAACAGCCGCGCGTCCGCGTCCGCCTCCGGTGCCGTCCGCAGATCCCGCGCCTCCTCGTGCGCCGCCGACAGCCGATAGATCTTCGGGTACGTCGGCCACGGGTCGGTGTCCTCGTCCCGCTCGGCGCCCGGCTGTGCGTAGATGTCCAGCTGGGTCACGGACGCGGCCCCCTCGCGCACTGCCGTCCCCAGACAGTCGGCACCGGTGTCCCCGCCGCCGACGATCACCACATGCCGGCCGACGGCCGACAGCGGCGAGACCTCCAGATCGCCCTCGCACACCCGGTTGGCCAGCGGCAGATACTCCATCGCCTGGTGTATCCCGCCCAACGTCCGGCCCGGCACCGTGAGTTCCCGCCAGGCGGTGGCGCCGGTGGCGATCACCACCGCGTCGTACCGGGACCGCAGCTCCGCCGCGGAGACGTCCCGTCCGACGGATGTCGAGGTGCGGAACTTCGTCCCCTCGGCCCGCATCTGCGCCAGCCGCCGTTCCAGATGGCGCTTCTCCATCTTGAACTCCGGGATGCCGTACCGCAGCAGCCCGCCGAGCCGGTCGTCCTTCTCGTACACCGCGACCGTGTGACCGGCCCGGGTCAGCTGCTGTGCCGCGGCGAGTCCGGTGGGCCCGGAGCCGATGACCGCGACCGTCTTCCCGGACAGCCGGTCGGGCGGCCGCGCCGGTGTGAAACCCTCCTCCCAGGCCCGGTCGGCGATGGCACACTCGACGTTCTTGATGGTGACGGCCGGCTGGTTGATCGCCAGCACACACCCCGCCTCGCACGGCGCCGGACACAGCCGCCCGGTGAACTCCGGGAAGTTGTTGGTGGCGTGCAGCCGGTCGCTCGCGGCCCGCCAGTCCTCCCGTGACACCAGGTCGTTCCACTCGGGGATCAGATTGCCCAGCGGGCACGCCTCATGGCAGAAGGGCACGCCGCAGTCCATGCAGCGATCGGCCTGCTTGCTGATGATGGGCAGCAGCGCGCCCGGGACGTACACCTCGTCCCAGTCCCGCACCCGCTCTTCCACGGGCCGCCGCGGCCACTCCTGGCGCGGCGTCGTCATGAACCCCTTGGGATCGGCCATGAGCGTCTTCCTCGCGTACCGGTACCCGCGCTCTTCCGGCCACGATACGTCTCCCCCGACGGCCGCGCAGCACGTCGGAGAGCGCTTTCTCCCCGGCCTTCAGCCCACCTCCTCCCCGGCCCCCTGCCAGGCCCTCAGCACACTCTCCACGGCCGGCGCGATCCGGCGCCGCGCCTCGAACCGGTGCACCCCGCTCATCAGCAGCTGGTCGTACGGCGTGTCCACATGCCGTACGGCCGCCACGACCGCGGAGATCACCGCCCCCTCGGACAGCGCCCGCCCGGCCGCGCTGCGCCCGACCCGCCCGCTGCCGCGCACGGAGGCATGACCGGCGATCGCCCGCGCCCGCTCGGCCGGGCACCCCGGGAACAACCGGAGGATCTCGCCCGCGAACGCCGCCGCGAACCGCTCGTCCTCCGCGGCCCGTCGCCGCGCGTCCCGGGCCCGCCGCCGGCGCCGTGCCTCCGCGTCGGCCAGGCACCGCGCCTCGGCCCGGGCCAGCGCCGTCTCCTCCACGAGCACGCCCTGCCGTTCGTAGCGGCTCTTGCGCCGGTTGAACCGCACGACCACCACCGACAGCGCACTCTCCTCCCGCGACCTGCGGGTGAGTGCCGTGTCCCCGCGCGGCAGGAACACCAGGTGCCCGAGGTCGGCGCACTCCAGACAGTGGGGCGCCCCGTCCTCCAGCACCAGCAGCGACAGCGGCCCCCGCCGGCACGCGGCACAGCGCTTGGCCTTCAGCGGCTGGATGGCGAGAAGGCGGCCGGGGGAGTGGGGAGTTGCGGGAAGCGCCATACGCGTTTCTTTCCCCACCGCCGCGGGCGTGTCCCCTTCCCCGGGTCTCTTCAGAGCATATTTCCGCACTCCTCCCCTAAGCCGATCATCGACACCTTCGCCTCATGGAAGGCATGGCCCACCTATGTGCCTGTCCGACCGCTTCCCCCTCTCCCCGCTCTGGTGGCTCCCTCTCCCGGCAGCGGCCGGCGCCGCTCGGCCGCGGCACCCGGCATCATGGGCCCTGTGCGACTCGAAGCGATCACCTGGGACCGGCTCGCCGAGCAGCTCGCCGACCGGCTCACCGATCTGAAGCCGGCCGACGGCGGAGCGTGGCCGCGGGTCGGCTTCGACGGGGCTCCGGCCGCCCGGCCCGGCGACCTCGCCGAGCGCGTGGGCGAGGCGCTCCGGCTCCGCGGCCGGCCCTCGCTCGTGGTCGGTGCCGAGGGCTTTCTGCGGCCGGCCTCGCTGCGCCTGGAACACGGGCGGCGGGACGAGGAGTCGTACTACAACGGATGGTTCGACACGGGTGCCCTGTGGCGCGAGGTCTTCGGACCGCTCGATCCCGGCGGCAGCGGGCGCGTCCTACCCGACCTGTGGGATTCGGTCACCGACCGGGCCACCCGCAGCCCCTACGTCCAACTCCCGCCAGGCGGAATCCTGTTGCTGCACGGCCCGCTACTGCTGCGGCACTGGTTCCCGTTCGACCTGACCGTCCACGTCCTCCTCTCCCCGGGCGCCCTGCGCCGCCGTACCCCTGAGTCCGACCACTGGACGCTCCCGGCCTTCGAGTGCTACGCCTCCGAGGCCGATCCGGCCGGCACGGCGGACGTCCTGGTCCGCGCCGACGACCCACGCCATCCCGCCTGGAGCGGCTGACCCCCGGCGCGACCGCCCCGCTCAGAGCCAGCCGTTGCGCCTGAAGCCCCGGTACAGCGCCACGCACGCCCCGGCCATCACGGCCATGACCAGCGGATATCCGAACCGCCAGTGCAGCTCAGGCATATGGTCGAAGTTCATGCCGTACACCCCGCACACCATGGTGGGTACGGCGATCACCGCGGCCCATGCCGTGATCTTCCGCATGTCCTCGTTCTGCGCGACGGTCACCTGCGCGAGATGGGCCTGGAGGATGGAGTTGAGCAGTTCGTCGAACGCGGCGATCTGGTCCTTGGCCCGTATGAGGTGGTCGAGCACATCCCGGAAGTAGGCCTGTATCTCCGGGGCGATGACGCGTATGGGCCGGGTGGCCAGGTCCTCCACCGGGCGGCCCAGTGGCACCACCGCCCGCTTCAGTTCGAGCAGCTCGCGCTTCATCTGGTAGATCCGCCCCGGATCGAGCCGCGCGCCCTCCTCGGAGAACACCTCGGTCTCGACCTGGTCGATGTCCGCCTGCACCGCGTCGGTGACATTCAGGTAGTCGTCGACGACAAGGTCGGCGATCGCGTGCAGCACCGCAGCCGGGCCCTTGGCGAGCTGCTGCGGATCCGACTCCAGCTCTTCGCGCAACGGCCCCAGAGAACCGTGCCGGCCGTGCCGTACCGTGATGACGAAGTCCTTGCCGACGAACACCATGATCTCGCCGGTGTTCACCACTTCGCTGGTCGCGGTCAGCCGTTCGTGCTCCACGTAGCAGACCGTCTTGAACACCGCGAAGAGCGTGTCCCCGTAGTGCTCCAGCTTCGGACGCTGATGGGCCTCGACCGCGTCCTCAACCGCCAGCGGGTGCAGGTTGAACAGCTCGGCGATGCCGGCGAACTCACGGTCCGTCGGCTCGTGCAGTCCCAGCCAGACGAATCCCTCACCGCTCTTGCGGACGAGCCTCACCGCGTCCACCAGATCGGCGCACCCCTGCACCCGTACGCCGTCCTGATAGGTCACGCAGTTGACCACCGACGAGCCCAGCGGCGACCTGGCGGGATGGCTCAGGTCCACTCGCGGCCGGCGCCGGCCGAGCCGTGCCACCCTGCGCAGGCCGCCGACCCTGCCCAGCTCCGTGACCTTCCGCAGATTCCCCGCCATGGACATCCGGATCCCCCTCGCATGGACCTCGTGCGCGACGCTTTCGCGCCTTGCCCGGCAAGTGTGCCAGGCCCCGGCACAGCGCGGGCGAGCCTGTGGGAACCCGAAGTTCCGCTTGGTTCCCGCCTGTGGACGAGCGTCGGACGAGCCAAGCGAACCGGCAGTCGGGGTCTGCCCCGAAGACGCGTATCCGCGTCCTACCTCCCGCTCTGTGCCCGCGGTGGTCTGCCGCCCACCCTGGCCACCGCCTCCGCACCTGCTCGGCACCCGCTGGCCGCCGCCTCCTCCGCGGACGCGCCGGCGAGCAGGGCGGCGAGGAACGCGCCGGTGAAGGCGTCACCGGCGCCCGTGGTGTCCCGAGGGGTGGCCGGCACGGCCGGGACCCGTGCCGGTGCGGCGCCGGCCCGGGCAACCAGTGCCCCGTCGGCACCCGCCTTGGCCACCACCAGCGGCACCAGGCGGCTCAACTTGGCCGCCGCGTCCGCCAGGTCCGGCAGTCCCGTGAGCAGGCACGCCTCGTCCCGGCTCGGCAGCAGCACGTCCAGCCCGCCCGCGAAGGACAGGAACCGGTCCAGCCCCAGCTCCACCAGAAACCCCGCCGACGCCGGATCGAGGCTCACCGGCACCTCACGCGCCCGCGCGGCCGCGAGCGCCACCCGCGCAAGTGCCAGGCTCGGCTCGGTGAACAGCAGATAGCCCGACAGATGCAGCCAGGCCACCCCGTCGAGCAGCGCGTCCGACCAGTCTCCGGGTTCGAGCCGCAGCGAGGCCCCGCTGTCCGTGAGGAACGTACGCTCGGCCGCCGCCCCCGTGTCGACCAGGCAGATCACCGTGCCGGTCGCCGCCTCCGGGTCCACCACCAGCCGCGGTCGCACCCCGGCCGCGATCAGCTCCCGCTCGTGCCACGCCGCCGCGTCCGCGCCCACCCGGCCGAGCAGCCGTACGTCAGCGCAGCCGGCGTGAGCGGCCCAGCAGGCGACATTGGCGCCCGCGCCGCCCGGCACCGTCCGGATCGCCGCGGCCGTGTCGGTGCCACCCGCGAGCGGACCCCGGTGCCGGGCCACCACGTCGGTGACGACATCCCCGACGACCAGCAGCGCCGCGGTCCGGCCGGTGGTCACTCCCGGGCCCACGACGTGGCGATCCGCGCCGCCAGCCGTACGTTGCCGCGCACCGCCGCCAGATTGGCGCTCAGCGAGGCGCCGTCCGTGTGCCGGACCAGGTAGTCCAGCAGGAACGGGGTCACTGCCTGGCCCGTGACGCCCTGCTCCGCGCAAGCGGTGAGCGCGTCGGCGAGCACACGGGCGTGCAGCTCCGGATCGAGCTGCTCCGCTTCCGGGACGGGGTTGGCGACGATCAGCGCCGAAGGCGGTGCGCCCAGCGCGTCCTGTGCCCGCATGACGTCCGCGGCCTGCTCCGGAGAGTCCAGGGTCCAGTCCACCGGATGCCCCGAGTCGGACAGATAGAAGCCGGGGAACCGGTCCGTGCGGTACCCGGCGACGGCCACGCCGAGCGTCTCCAGCCGTTGCAGGGTCGCCGGCACATCCAGAATCGACTTCACGCCCGCGCATACGACCGTGATCCGGGTGTGCGCCAGCAGCCCCAGGTCGGCCGACTCGTCCTGCGTCACCGTCCACTCCCGGTGCACGCCGCCCAGCCCACCGGTGGCGAACAACCGGACCCCCGCCAGCGCGGCCAGCCGGGCCGTCGCGGACACGGTCGTCGCCCCGCTCGCTCCGCTTGCCACGGCGAGCGGCAGATCGCGGTGGCTCAGCTTGCGGATGCCGTCCTCGTTCGCGATCCGCTCGACCTGTTCCTTGTCCAGCCCGACACAGGGCCGTCCGTCGAGCACGGCGACGGTCGCCGGCACCGCCCCCTCGTGCCGTACCGCGTCCTCCAGCTCCAGCGCCACCTGAAGGTTGCGCGGGCGCGGCAGCCCGTGCGCGATGATCGTGGACTCCAGGGCCACCACCGGCCGCCGCGCCGCGATCGCCTCCCGGACCTCTTCCGACACCACCAGCACCACGTGCCCGCCTCCCGTCCGTCGGCCCTTCCTCATCTCTGGCGGGCACCGGACGCGACTAAACGCTTGCGACCTGTGGGGGACGCCACCAGCCTGGGCCGCATGACGGAGAACATGCGCCTCGACCATGTCGTCCTCTGGGTCGCCGACCCGGTCGCCGCGGCCCGCTTCTATGAGACGGCCGTCGGCCTGGAGCCGATGGGAGTCGGTGAATTCACCGAGGGCAAACTCTCCTTCCCCTCGGTCCGTGTCAACGAGGAGACCATCCTGGATCTCGCGCCACGCACCCTCGCGGAAGGGATGCGGATGCTGCCCGGCTCCGCGGACCGCGCCGGCCACCCTGTCAACCACATCTGTCTGGCCCTGCCGGCGGACGGGTTCGACGCCCTGCACGCACGGCTGACCGAGCATGGCGTCCCGCTGAGCGACATCGACCACGACTCCTCCGGAGCCCGCGGCAACGCCGTCCGGAGCTTCTACTTCCAGGACCCGGACGGCAATGTGTTCGAGGCCCGGCACTACGACGACTAGGTGTATTGCCCTGTGAGGTTGGGGACGCGGCTGGCGGGTGGTTTGCCTGCGAGCGCGGTGTGTCCGCGGTGGTGATTGTAGGTGTGCAGCC
>NZ_JBSFHC010000043.1:0-13016 GCF_053596835.1 Streptomyces sp. NPDC001606 | reverse complement strand
CCCAGATCAAGTGGGGCCTGGACTACATGAACTCCCGCTACGGCAGCCCGGTCAAGGCCTGGTCCTTCTGGCAGGCCAACGGCTGGTACTAAGCCACACCCACCAAGCCAGGCGCACCCCCACAGCGGCCCACCGGCCGCACCCCACGCCCCACGTGCTCACGCCCCCGCCCCTGGCGGGGGCGCACGCGTATGCGCGCAAAGGCACCCGCGGCCCGGCGTGCGGGCTGCTTTCGCGGGCTGGGATGGCCGAGGCGGGAGACGCGGGTTGCGATACGGGGCCGGAGGCCCGGCTCGGTGGGCTCGTGGGAAGACGCAGGGCGCCGCCTTTGCCCGCCTCTGCGGGGCTTGTCTTGGGCGAGCTGGCCGGCCTCGTCATGGTCCGCGTGCGCCTGGTTGCCTCGCCGCCCATCAGGTCCCGCAACTGCGCCTCCGTCTCCTCGATGCGGGCCGAAGCTCCTGGGTGTCAGTGCCCTTGTGGTGCCGGGGTGCGGTGAGGATGCGCCGGGTGTGGTGAGGTAAAGGCGGCAGTCGGCAGGATGCGGGTGCTGTCGTGGATCGAGGCTTATGGCGGCCCGCGGCTTGATGCGGGCTGCGCGTGCCGCCTGGCCGGGTGCATCCCTCATACGGGTGAGGGCGCGCGCCTCACGTGGCTCGGGTGGTCACGGGGCCGCGACTGGGGGGCCGGTGCCCGGAGCGCGGTGCCTGGCCGGACGCGCGGGCCTTGATGCGTTTCCCGGTTGGGCAGGCAGTATCCCGGAGGTGAGCTTGGTGCGCGGCGCCGGCTTGGTTTCTGTCGTGTGAGGCTCTGCGGCAATGACGGCGTGGGCGAGCAGCACCGGCTTGCTCGTGGCCGTGCTGCTGTGCCTGCTCGCCCATGCCGGCCGATGCCGGTCAATCAGCCTGCGTCAACAGGCCCACCGGCACCAGCGGCTCGGCCCGGTGGGTCACGCGCCCTGCCGGGCCGGCGTGGCCGCTGGTCCCGCTCGGGCTGCGCCCGGCGCCGACGACCGGCGGCTGGACCGTCGTCTGCGTCGTCGGCCAGCGGCTGGTGGGCTTGGTGGTCACCGATCCCGACCTCGGTGCGAGAGGTGGCTCTGAGATGCCCAGGCTCGCGCCACCCCGGTGGGTCGGGGTCCCTCCCGGCGACCTCGAGGCGCTCACCCCCGAGGAACGGGCCTGGCTGTGCCCCGCCCGCCAGGGCGTCTGTGGCCGGATCTGCGCCACCGAGCCGTTCACATGCCGGATCCTCGCCTGGGCCGGCACCGGACAGCAGGGGGATCCCCTGGTTGACGCCGGCTGACGCCTGGCGACCCGACGTGGCGCGGCCGAGGCTGCGCGTCGGCGCTCAGAAGTCGGCAGGGCACATGAGGGCGAGTTCGGCGACCGAACTGCGTGGTCTCCGGGTGCAGTTCGAGGAAGCGGGCGATGGCCTGGGCGTGGGCCGGGCTGGTGATCAGTTCTCATGCCACGCGGTCGTGGGGGCCGACGCCCAGCTGAAGGTACGTCATGGCCGGATGGCCGCCGTGGGGAGAGGGCGTCCTTCTCGGCCGCCAGGTCCGGGTGCTCAGCCTGCGTTCCGCGTGGATCGAGCAGCCACTTTCCCATCATGGAGGGCACTTTGGGCCGTCCGGAGATCGACCGTCTGCCCGGCGGCCTCGACTCAATTCCCTTGCGGTCATCGGTCATCGGTCGCCTGCCTGTCGGGCAGCAAGTCGACCTCTGCTGGCAGGTGGTCTTGCGCAGAGTTGCTCTCGAGCACACCCTCCTGATCCCCACAGCGTGCGCTCACTGCGCTAATTTCAGGACTGTCACGTATCGGACGATCTGGCCCCGCTTGGGCCCGGGAACTGCTGGAGTGCCGCCATGACCCGACCCAGTCCCGGCAGCGGGGCACGCACCGCACAGTTACGACGCATCGACGATCGACTCCATCACCGTTGGCAGCCGCCCACCCTGCCGGCATCGATGGAGGCGCAGGCGCTGCCCATCCCTGCCGCGGCGCCGGGGCCCGAAGACGCCCGGGCGCAGCATTTACATGGGCCTGCTGGCTGCGTAGGTCAGAACGAAGAGCACTTGTGGGTGGGAGCTGGGAACAGATGGCTGCTGCTGTGCCCGTCGAATGTTGATGAGAATCAGCAACGGTCCTGGGTCACGGAATCGTGAAGTCGTCGCTATGTGGAATCAGGTTTGTCAAGTTTCACAGAGTAAATCTGACTGGGACCTTGCGCAGCCGTTTCTCGTCCTCGCGTATGGCCATGCCGCCCCGAGTTACGCGCCAGCCCGCCTGGCAACCCTGGGCGAAGGGGCTCAGGGGCCCACGCGGCACCTCACTCCTGCTGAGTCAGACGTTCCTGCAACCGGGCATGCCGGAACTGGTACACGGGGCCGGTCACCCGCAACAGGTTGCGGTGGTGGGCGTCTTCCAGGAAGGCCATTAGGCGCACAGGAGTGCGCTCACGGAAGGCCAGTTGTACGGCGGTGAGGGCGGTGGCCACGGCCAGGTTGCTGGCGGGGCCGGCGAACAAGGCCCTGTTCTCCCGAAGCTGCCGCGAAGTGACAAGTAGCTCTCTGTAGCGGATCAGGGGTGAGCTTGTCATTCGTTTCGATCTTCTGACCTTCCCGGAGGTTGCGCTCGGCCAGGTTGGTCGTGTCATGACACGACGACCGGAGGAGCCTGGGGTGCGGCAGGAGTGGGAGCCGGAGGACCTGATCGAGGTCTGGACGCTGCTGGAGGAGGACCAAGAGCGGCTGCGGAACAAGTCGGGGGCTAACCGGTTGGGGTTCGCGCTGTTGCTGAAGTTCTTCGAGGTGGAGGCCCGGTTCCCGGAGAACGCCGAGGAGATCCCGGCGCCTGCGGTGGCGTACGTCGCCCAGCAGGTGAAGGTGCCCGCCGAGGAGTGGGCCGCGTACGACTGGGCGGGGCGGGCGATCAAGCGGCACCGGGTGGAGATCCGGGGCGCGTTCGGCTTCCGTGAGTGCACCGAGGAGGACCAGGCCCAGCTGGCCGAGTGGCTGGCGGTCGAGCTGTGCGGGGTGGAGCTGAACCGCGACCGGCTGGCGGAGGCGGTCGTGGCCCGCTGCCGCAAGGACCGGCTGGAGCCGCCGACGCCGGGGCGTATCGCCCGGCTGGTGGGGTCGGCGGTCAGCACCTTCGAGGAACGGTTCTGCGCGGCCACCGTGGGCCGGCTGTCGGCGGCGACCCGGTCCCGGCTGGACGACCTGATCGCCGGGGACACCAGCGCGGACGAGGAGAGCGCGGGCGGCGGGGGAACCTTCTTCACCGAACTGAAGGCGGACCCGGGCGCGCTGGGGCTGGACAGCCTGCTGGCGGAGGTGAACAAGCTCCAGCGGGTGCGGGCGCTGGAGCTGCCGCCGGAGCTGTTCGCAGACGTGTCGGAGAAGCTGGTCGCGGCCTGGCGGGCGCGGGCGGCGAAGGAGTACCCCTCGGACCTGCGGTCGGCGGCTGGTCCGGTGCGGTACACGCTGCTGTCGACGCTGTGCCATGTGCGCCAGACGGAGATCACAGACTCGCTGGTGGAACTGTTCATCCAGCTCGTGCAGAAGATCAACACGCGGGCGGAGAAGAAGGTCGAGGGCGAGTTCAACAAGGAGCTCAAGCGGGTCCGCGGCAAGGAGGGCATCTTGCTGCGGCTGGCGGAGGCGGCGGTCGCCGAGCCGGGCGGCACGGTCCGCAAGGTGATCTATCCGGTGGCCGGGGAGTCCACGCTGAAGGCGCTGGCGGCGGAGGCAGCGGCGAACGAGGCCCGCTACCGGGCCCGGGTGCGTACGGTGCTGCGCTCGTCGTACTCCAACCACTGGCGGCGGATGCTCTCACCGCTGCTGAACGCGCTGGATCTGAAGTGCAACAACACCGCCTACCGGCCGGTGATGGACGCGATCGACCTGCTCAAGCGGTATCTGGACCAGCCCATCGCCAAGGAGGGGGCGTTCTTCGACGAGGCGGAGAATATCCCGCTGGGCGGGGTGGTGCGCGAGGAGTGGCGCAAGGCCGTGGTGGATGAGCGCGGCCGGGTGGAGCGCATCCCGTACGAGCTGTGTGTGCTGGTGGCGTTGCGGGATGCGCTGCGGCGCCGCGAGATATGGGTGCCGGGGGCGAACCGGTGGCGGAACCCGGAGGACGATCTGCCGCCGGACTTCGAGGACAACCGCGATGTGCACTACGACGCGATCCGCCAGCCGCAGGACCCGGAGCAGTTCATCGGGGCCCTGCAGAAGCGGCTGCGTGAGGCCCTGACCCGCTTCGACACCGCGCTGGAGCTGGGGGCCACGGGCGGAGTGGAGATCGTGCGCCGGCACGGTGAGCCGTGGATCAAGGTCTCGCCGCTGGGCAAGCAGGGAGAGCCGGAGAACCTCGTCGCGTTGAAGGCGGAGATCGAACGCCGCTGGGGCACCATCGACCTGATCGACATCCTCAAGGAGGCCGAGTTCGCCACCGGCTTCACCGGCGAGTTCAGCTCGGTCGCCACCAGGGAGGCGGTGCCGAAGGCGGTGCTGCGGCGCCGGCTGCTGCTGGTGCTGTTCGCGCTGGGCACGAACATGGGCATCAAGCGGGTCGCGGTCACCGGCAAGCACGGCGAGAGCGAGGCCGTCCTGCGCCGGGTGCGGCACCTGTTTGTCAACCGGACCAACCTGCGCGCGGCGCTGGCGCGGCTGGTCAACGCCACCTTCGCCACCCGTGATGCGGCGTGGTGGGGCGAGGGCACTGCCTGCGCGAGCGACTCCAAGAAGTTCGGCTCCTGGTCCAGCAACTTCATGACCGAGTGGCATCAGCGGTACCGCGGGCCCGGGGTGATGATCTACTGGCACGTCGAGAAGAAGTCGCTGTGCGTCTACAGCCAGCTCAAGTCCTGCTCGGCCTCCGAGGTCGCCGCGATGATCGAGGGCGTCCTGCGGCACTGCACGGACGTGGAGATCGACCGGCAGTACACCGACACGCACGGAGCCTCCATCGTCGGGTTCGCCTTCGCCCACATGCTCGGCTTCAACCTGCTGCCCCGGCTGAAGAACGTCGGCTCCGCGCGGCTGTACCGGCCGGCGGCCGGTCAGGACGAGACGTGGCCGCGCCTGGCGCCGGTGCTGTCGACCAAGACGATCGATTGGGACCTGATCCGCCAGCAGTACGACCAGATCGTGAAGTACACCACCGCCCTGCGCCTGGGCACCGCCGAGGCCGAGCAGGTCCTGCGGCGCTTCACCCGCGGCGGACCAAAGCACCCCACCTACCGGGCGATCGAGGAACTCGGGCGGGCAATACGTACGGCGTTCATCTGCGACTACCTCGCCGACGCGGACCTGCGCCGCGAGATCAACGACGGGCTCCAGGTCGTGGAGAACTGGAACTCCGCCAACCACGACCTTTTCTACGGCAAGGACGGCGACTTGACCGGCTCCGACAAGGAGTCCCAGGAAGTCTCGATGCTGGCGCTGCACCTGCTGCAGTCCGCATTGGTGTACGTCAACACCCTGCTCCTCCAGGACATCCTGAGCGAGGAGAAGTGGCAGAGCCGGCTCATCGACGCCGACCGGCGGGCCCTGTCCCCGCTGTTCTGGACCCACGTCAACCCCTACGGCCGGTTCGAACTCGACATGAACTCCCACCTCGACCTCGCCACCCCGGTGGTCATGGTGTCCGGCTCTCGTACGGGTGCCTGATCCTTTTTCGGGGCGCATCCCCCGCGAGAGCTACAGGAGCTGTCCATGTGCGGGTGATTCGCGGACGGCGCCGGATTCCTAGCGTGGTTGTCAGGTCGCAGCCTGTGCGACCGCTACAGGGGAGGCCACGATGAGTACAACGTCCACCGCACGGCACGCCGGAGGCCCCGGCCCGGACACGGGCCCCGACGGTCACGACGCTCGCGGCGGTCGTCTCGACCGGATCGTCCGCTCTCCGCTCGGCTGGATGCTGACGGGCCTGGTCGGCGTCGGCCTGGTCTCGGGCCTGACCGCCACGGGTCCTGGTCCGGTTCCGGCGCTGGGCGCGGTGGCCGCGGTGGCCGTGTACTGGCTGGTCATGCGCCGTGTCTCGCGACGCTCGACGCCGGAGATCGCCCGGCGGGGAGTCGGCCGGGAGGCGCTGCTGGGCGGCGCGATCGGCCTGGGCTTCGTTCTGGTGTCCGCCTTGCTGATCACGGCGTTCGGGGGCTACTCGTTCTCCTGGGCGGGCCATGGCTTCATAGCGGTCGTCTGGTCCGCGGTCATGGTGCAGATCGGCGCCGCGGTCACCGAGGAGTTGTTGTTCCGCGGTCTCGCGCTGCAGGCTCTGGAGCAGCTGTGGGGCAGCCGGGCCGCCATCGTGATCACCGGGCTGTTCTTCGGCATCGCCCATCTGGGCACTCCGGGAGCCAGTGCGTGGAGTGCGCTGGCGATCGCTTTGGAGGCGGGCGTGATGCTCGGCGCCGCGTTCCTGTGGCGGCGTAACATCTGGTTCATCGCGGGTCTGCACTTCGCCTGGAACACCACCGAGCAGCTGCTCGGCATCCCGGTCTCCGGGCACACCTCCGAGGGCCTGTTCACCGTCGACGTGCATGGCTCCGCTGTGCTGACCGGCGGTGGCTTCGGCCTGGAGGCGGCGCTGGTGCCCGTCGTGATCGGTGTGCTGCTCGCCGTCCGAATGTTCGTCCTCGCCCGCCGTGGCGGCCGTCTGCTGCCCCGTCGATCCGCACGACACACTCAGGCCAGCTGACCGGAGGAAACGGTAGTGATGTCCCCTCATGCGCCCTGGAGCCATGCGATGCTCCGGGCGCCGCTCGACTGGTGGGAGGAGCGGGACACCTTCCTCAAGGACGGCGTCCTTGCCCTGGTACTGGCCCTGTTGGCCTTCGTGCCCACCCTGTCCAACATCGGAGCGCAGATCGGGGATCTGCCCGAGCGGCCAGCGAGCGCGCTGAGCGTCGGGCTGATCCTGGCCCAGACCCTGCCGCTGGCGGCCCGCCAACGGTGGCCCGCGGGCTGTCTGGCTGTCGTCGCGGGCGCGTTCGCCGCGCACCAGGCGCTGGGCTTCGCGACGACGTTCGGGAGTCTGGGGCTGTACCTGGCCCTGTACTCGGCCGGGACCCACCAGGTCCGCTTCCGCCATGGTCTGGCGGGCGTGGTGAGTGCGGGCTATGCCGTGCTGGCCCTCGTCCTGGACCGCCTCGGCTCACCGCAGGGCATCGCGGACTATTTCGCGTTCTATCTGACTCTGGCCGCGTTCTGGCTGGTGGGGAGCACCGTGCGCACACGGCGGGCGGAAGAGGCGCAGCGGCGGCGGCTGGCCGCCGAAGTGGCCACGGCCGCAGAGCGGGCACGCATCGCCAGCGAGCTGCACGACGTGGTCACCCACCATGTGACGGCCATGGTGGTCCAGGCGGACGCGGCACAGTTCCTGCTCACCTCCGCACCGGACAAAGCCGGCGAGGGACTCTCGGCCGTCAGCGACACCGGCCGTCGGGCGCTGACAGAGCTGCGATACCTGCTCGGCGTGCTGGAGGCGACCGGCGAGTCAGCGTCCGCGGACCCAGCGCGCGCGGACCGGGCACCCACCCTGGGACGACTCGGGGGCCTGGTCGAACAGGCCCGCAGGTCGGGGCAGCCAGTCGAGTTCAGCGAGCAGGGCGAGCGGCGAGGGCAGTCCGTGGACGTGGAGCTGGCCGCGTACCGGGTGGTGCAAGAGGCGCTCACCAATGCGATGAAGTACGCCGCCGGGCAGACGACACGGGTCCTGGTCCGGCACGGCGAGGAGCGCATCGAGATCAAGGTGACCACCGACGGGCCCACCGCCTCCCCGGCGGCCGCACCTGCCGTGCGGAAGCCGGACCATGCGGGCGGGCGTGGACTGGCGGGGCTGCGTGCACGGGCGCGGATGGTCGGTGGTGAACTGGAGGCCGGACCCCGGCCCGAAGGCGGGTTCGAGGTCCACGCCACAATTCCGTCCAAGCCCGCATCGGAGTGACCCCGTGAGCGATGCGCCGCCACCGATCCGTGTGCTCGTCTGCGACGACCAGGCACTGGTGCGCACCGGCTACGTCACCATCTTCTCCGCCCAGCCCGACATGGAGGTCGTCGGAGAGGTCGAGAACGGGCACGAGGCGGTCCAGGCCGCAGCGCGCCTGCGTCCCGACGTGGTGGTGATGGACATCCGGATGCCCCTGCTCGGCGGCATCCAGGCGACCCGGCAACTGGCCGGTCCCGACGCCGAGGCACCACCGAAGGTGCTGGTCGTTACCACCTTCAACGTTGACGCTTACGTCTACGACGCGCTGCGTGCCGGGGCCAGCGGCTTCCTCCTCAAGGACGCGCCCCCGGCGGAGCTGGTCAACGGCATTCGGACGGTCGCCAGGGGCGAGGCCCTGCTGGCCCCCGCCGTCACCCGCCACCTCATCGGCCACTTCGCCGAACACCTGCGCCCGGCCGATACTTCCCGGCCGGCCAGGGAGGACGTGGTACGGGCACTGACCCCCCGCGAGCTGGAGGTGCTCCGGCAGATCGCTGAGGGGTTGTCGAACGCGGAGATCGCCGCGGAGCTCTTCATCACCCCCGAGACGGTCAAGACCTACGTGTCGAGGATCCTGGCCAAACTCGGCCTGCGCGACCGAGTCCAGGCCGTCGTCCTCGCCTACCGGGTCGGGCTGGTGTCCTCCACCGGCTGACCCCACGCGCTCGTCGGCCTGGACACCGAGGTGGGTACGACGCACGCCGACTGGTCGGGCTCTTGTGGCCGGACTGCGCGGCCGAGCTGACCAGAGCCTCGTGCCGTCCTCGCATAAACGGTCCTTTGCCGGAGCAAGATCGACAACGGGCCGCCGGACCCTTGTTAATCTTGGTTCGGTTCTCAGAACCTGTTCTCACTCAATAGCGGGATGAACCCCCTTCTCAGACTTGCATTGTGCGAAAATCCGGGCCCATGACGGGCCCTCAGCAGCCTTCCCCAATCGACCGGTCGGACGCCGACGACGTCGAACAGCACACCTGTCCGAAGTGTGACGCACAGCCCGGCTCGCCCTGCCGCTCGCGCGGCGGAGCGGTCGCCTCCGCCTACCACACCCGCCGCTTCACCATGGTGCCGCGGCTGAAGAAGGCGCTGCGGGTGCCGACCCCCGCCGACCGCGGTCCGGGCCGGCCGTGGCGGCCGGGCACCCCGCCGCCGGCGCCGATCGATCCGGACCTGTCGAGTGCGGACATCCGCATCGGGTACGCGCGGTGCTCGACGCTCGGGCAGGAACTTGACTCCCAGCTCGACGCGCTCAGCAAGCACGGCATCCCGAGGGACAGGATCTTCAGCGAGAAGATCAGCACCCGGGTACGGGTCCGCCCGAAGTTCGAGGAGGCGCTGAGGACAGCGCGGGAGATCAAGGCCCACGCCCCGCACTGCCGGGTCATCTTCACCGTGTACGAGATGAAGCGGCTCGGCCGCGACGCTGCCGAACTCACCGCGCTCGCCGACCACCTCACCGCCCACGGCCTCATCCTGGAGATGCTCGCCGGGCCCCTGCCCGGCATCTACGACCCCACCGGACCGGGCAAGCTGCTCTTCGCGTTCTTCGCCGCGATGGCGGAGACCGAGCGGGAGAACATCCGCGAGTCGACGCTGGAAGGGCTCGACACCGCGGCCCGCAAGGGCAAGCACGGCGGCCGGCCGCCGGTCATCACCGACGACATGCTCCACACCGTGCTGCGGCGCCGGGCGAACGGCGAGTCCGTCGAGCAGATCCAGTCCGACCTGCTCATCCCCACCGGCAAGCGCAAGGGACAGAACCCCTCCATCGCCAGCATCTACCGGGCGCTGGCCGAACACGCCAAGCGCGAGGCGTACCCGGAAGCCATCGAGGCCGCGCACGCCGACTTCGCCGCCCTCCAGGCCGGCGAGGTCCCCGGACCCCGCCTCGCCGCTCCTGACCGAGCGTCACTCTGATTACGCAGGGCTACTTGTCACTTCGCGGCAGCTTCGGGAGAACAGGGCCAACAACGCGGCCCACAGGCCGGCCACAAGACCCGTGGCAACGCCGTTGTGCAGCCCGTGGGCCCAGCCCATGAGGCAGGCGAAGAACAGTGCCACGGCGAGTCCGGACAGCAGCGCCAGCACTAGTCGTAGCCCGACGTGGTGCCGCCACACGTCCCGTGGGCCGATCGACCGGCTCTCGGTCACCGTGCGTCGGGTCAGCCCTCTTCGCAGGCCGTCGAACCGCCGTCCGGAACCCACAGCGAGAATGAAGCCTCCGGCCATGAGCTGGTACCCGGGTCCGCTTGCCATGGTGGCAGCGAAGCCAACCGGCAGCGCAGTGAGCAAGTCGAGCCAGACCGGCATCGGCGGGTCCGTGAAGTGCGGGCCCAGCCAGTTCAGAAGCCCGATGCCAAGCCAGACCGTGAAACCCATCTTGAGGGTCGCCGGGGAGAAGATGTCCCGCCATCCGGCGCTGGGCAGCGGCTGTGGAGCAGCCAGGAGGCTCGCCTGTAGTCCTGCCGCCCACCCGGCGGCGACCGCCATAAGTGGTCCCGCCGCCCAAGCGGACATAGCGCCGGACGCCCGCCATAGGCCGAGGGCGTTGACAACCCCATACACCACGCCGGCCACGATTCCGACGACGACTGCCCTCGGCCGGGGGTTAGCCCATCCCGGAATGTGCCACCAGGACAGATCGCCGGTTCCCTCCTGGGCGAGCCGGGCAGCGATGAATCGCAGCGTTCGCTCGGCCGTCTCTGGGGAGTAACGAGGCCGGGAATCCCAGTACCCCGGGGTGTATGCGGCCGTGACCGCGTGGTCGAGGAGGTGATCCTCGATCGTACGGGAGTCGGGGAAGCGGGCAGTGTCGAGCAGCTCGTCGACCGGGTCGTCCTCACGGTAGACATCCCGCACCAGGCCGATCGCCAACGGGCTGGAGAGAGCCTCGGCAACGGCGCTGTCGGATTCGTGCAGCAGTCTGCTGGTGAACCGGTGCCAGGCGGGCGGCGGGGGGTCCGGCAGCTGGTTGAGCAGGTAGTCGGCGGCGACCTTCGGCTTCACTGGCCGAATCTCCAGGCCGACAGCCCCACGCAACCGCACTTTCTGGGCGGTGTGTTCCGCCTCGTTAACCCGCGACGTCACCACCATCCGAAACTCCGCGGATCCCAGGGCACTCACCATGGCTCCCCGCAGCTTGCCCACGACCTCGTCGAGCCCGTCCAAGAACAGCGCGACACGGCGTTCCTTCAGCAGCTGACGGGCATCCTCGGGCCCACGGAACCGGTACCTGCGCGCGATCTGTGCCGCCGCCCAGTCCAGCGGCCTCTCCTTCTTAGGATCCCAGCCCTCCAGAGGCAGGAGCACCGGCACAGGGATGCGCCGCTGGTCCTCGAGCTTGGCCTCCTTCCGGTATTTGAGTGCCTTTAGCAGCAACAGCACCAAGGCTGCTGTCTTTCCCGCTGCTTCGCGACCGACCAACAGAATCCGGCCGGAGGCTAGCCCGCCGTATACCTCGTGCAGTTCGTCTAGGCCCCCGCCCTCCAAGAGCTGCTCGCGCGTGACCACCCTCAGCCCGGGAAGCGGGCCGAAGTTGTCCCTCTTACCCTCGGCGGTCGCTCCGGCGGCCCGGTCTGTCACCCTGTGCCCGCTCACCTCCCACCGCACGGGCAGCGGAGTCTCGTCCACGACCCGCGCTTTCAGGCGCCGCAGTCCGGCTTCCTTGTTCCACTCCTCCTCCACTGCGGCAGCCAGCGATTCGGCCATGACATCGAGTGGGATCTGAGGCGTTAGATGGTTGTGGACCACCATGGCGCCGTGATCGCCGACCACCATGTTCGTCGTACCGTTGAACGTGTTCTCCGAGACCCCACCAGGGCCACGGGACCTGGAACGCCTCATCACGCGGAACCGAACTTGTTCTCCTGATGGTTGTGGTTGCCGGTCTGAAAGTTGGTCGGGCCGTTGAACATGTTGCCCGACACCACCCCTCCGGCGGTCGCGTCCGATGGTCCGAAATCGGCTGCGATGGCACGTAGCTCGGCGGCCGCCCGTTCCCTCTCCTGATCCCTCAGGGACTCCAGCAGTGAGGCGAACTCACCCCGCCACAGCTGCGCGTGCACGATGCCGACGCGCTCCCGCTCGTCGTCCGAGGCTGCCGCCAGGGCGGTTGCAGTCTGGTCCAAGCGCTCCAGCGCCTCGGTTTCGCGCGCCGGATCACCCCGGCCGATGAGCCGCGCCCCGCGTGCTCTGCACCAGCCCCAGAAGTCTGTGCCAGCTGCCTGCACCATCGCCATGCCGCCAGCCGCCGCAGCCGCCGTCATCGCTTCCTCCAACACGGTCAGTCGTCTCCCCGTCGCTAGATGGCCCGGCATTCGGACCACACCCTCTTGCTGCCCGAAGGGCCCGGCTCCTACCCCACTCATCAAGCACCGCGTCCCGCAGGGTGAGCCCACGGTCCAGCTCCGTATTGTCGAGCAACACAGGTTTCGTCGGGGGCAGTTGGGAGAACCAAGACATGAACTCCCCCTTGCAGCACTATCAGCGCGTGCGGTCAATTCGGTCATGGCCCGCTCATCGGCGTCGGTCAACGGGGCATCACTCTCCCGTGGAACCGAGCATTACCGCCGCTGAGCATCAGACGTTCCTGAAACTCACCTACAAAGCCAGCCTGCGTAGCACAAGGGTGCTGTACGGGCCGGAGGCCGGCCCCGGGATGGTGCAACGGGTGGCGTCGGTTTGTTCTGCTGCTCCAGAACGATCAGGTGTAGCCGGTGCTACCGGCGCGCTGGGGTCCCGGCGGCCGGGGACGACGACGGCGCCCTCCCGGTCGGGGGGCGCCGTGATGGTGCGAGGGTGCGGCGGTGATTCAGTCGGCTGGCCGGAGGGTGGGCCGGACCTCGGGGCGGGGGCGGCCTCGCCGCCGTCCGGGTCGGGGTCGAAGTCGGTGCCGGCGGGACGTACGCTCCCCGGCGGGGCGGCGGCCCGCCGTCAGACGTCGCGCCAGCGCGCGCTGGCCCAGGAGAAGGCCCCGAAGGACATGAGGCCGACCGCTATCAGCGCCAGCAGCCATGGGCCCG
>NZ_JBSFHC010000042.1:0-14831 GCF_053596835.1 Streptomyces sp. NPDC001606 | reverse complement strand
CGCCCGGTTACATTCCGAACCCGGAAGCTAAGCCTCACAGCGCCGATGGTACTGCAGGGGGGACCCTGTGGGAGAGTAGGACACCGCCGAACAATTTTTCAAAAAGGTCGGATCCTGAACTTCGGTTCGGGGTCCGGCCTTTTTCTGTTGGCCGTAACGTGTCGTTCACCCTCCGCGCCCAGCATCCAGCACATGGGAACTGCTGCAATGCTCAGGGCCGCCGGCGTCGGTATCGGTGACGAGGTCGTGGTGCCGGCCTTCGGAAACGTCGAAGTCGCCGAGGCCGTGAGCCTGGCGGGTGCCCTCCCGGTGTTCGCCGACATAGACCCGGTGACGTACTGCCTCGACCCGGCCGCGGTCGAAGCGGCCGTAACAGAGCGCACGGCGGCCCTCGTTGCCGTACACCGCTTCGGACGGCGGGCCGACATCGGGCGGTTGCACGCGCTCGGACAGCGGCACGGGCTGCTGGTGCTGGAACAGGCCGAGTCCGAGGCGCCGTACGACGAGATAGCGCAGCGTCGGGAACGGGCGGCGTATCTCGACGCCAGGCTGAAGGGTGTACGGACGCCCGACGGCGGCGACGGGCACACCTATCAGCAGTACGTCGTGCGGGTGCCGGGCAACGGCCGGCCGGACCGGGACGCCTTCGCTCGGGCCTTGCGGGGCAAGGGAGTTGCGTGCCGGGTGCCGGTGAAGACGCCCGTGCACCGGTTGCCGGAGTACCGGCGGTGCGTGGATCTGCCGGAGACCGAGCTGGCCGCGGAGGAGACGCTGGCGCTGCCCGTGGAGGCCGCGCTGACCAAGCGGGAGATGCAGCGGATCGCCTCCGCCTGCAACGCCCTTGGCGGTCTGCTTCAGCCAGCCTTCTGAGGGCCGCCCGAACGAATTTGGGAACTGGGGCCACTTCGGGGTACAGTTTTCTTGTCGCCGAGAGGGAAACCTCGAAAACGACAAGGCCCCTATAGCTCAGTCGGCAGAGCGTCTCCATGGTAAGGAGAAGGTCAACGGTTCGATTCCGTTTGGGGGCTCCAGCAAACAGGCCCCACCCTTTCGGGTGGGGCCTTTCGCATGTCCCGTGACGCTCACGCGTCCTTGTGGATTCCCGGGACCCGCATCGCGAGGATCGCCATGTCGTCCGAGGGGGCGTCCGACGCGAAGCGCTCCACCGCGCGCATGATGCGCGCCGCGACCGCGCCCGCGGTCAGGCCCGTGCACGTGGTGAGGACGTCGGCGAGGCCGTCGTCGCCCAGCATGCGCGTGCCCTCGCGGCGTTCGGTGACGCCGTCCGTGACGCAGAGCAGCACGTCGCCGGGGTCGAGGGTGACGGCCTCCTCGTGCAGTTCCAGGTCCTCGATGACGCCCAGCAGGGGCTGCGGTTCCGCCGCCGGCACCACCGTGCCGTCCTGGCGCAGGCGCAGCGGAAGCGGGTGTCCGGCGCAGACCACCTTGAGTTCGGCGCTGCCGTCCTCCTGCGGGCGCAGTTCGCCGTAGAGGAGGGTCAGGAAGCGGCTGCGGTCGCCCTCGTCGAGGATGGCGGAGTTCAGACGTTCCAGAACGGCGGGGCCGGACAGGCCCTCCCGGGCGAGCAGGCGCAGGGCGTGCCGGGCGAGGCCGGTGACCGCCGCCGCGTTGGGGCCCGTACCGCAGACGTCGCCGATGGCGAAGCCGTAGGCGCCGTTGCCGATGGGGAAGACGTCGTAGAAGTCGCCGCCGACCTCGTTGCCCTCGCCGGCCGCGCGGTAGATGACCTCCACCTCGACGCCGTCGATGTTCGGCAGGCCGGGCGGGAGGAGGCTGCGCTGGAGGGACTGGCTGATGGCCGTGCGCTCCGAGTACAGGCGGGCGTTGTCCAGGGCGAGGGCGGCCCGGCGGGACAGGTCCTCGGCCAGTTCGAGGATCTCCTGGCGGAAGTGCTCGTCGGTGGGCTTGCCCAGGGTGAGCATGCCGATGACCCGGTTACGGGCGACCAGGGGCAGGACGACCGTCTCGCCGCCGACCGCGGAGGCCGTCGCCAAGGTCGGGCCGATGCCGGAGGCGAGCTGGTGCGTGGGGCCGCCGGCGAGGCCGAGGCTGCGCATGGAGCTGCGCAGGGCCGCCTGGTGGGCGACCTCGCCGGGGGTCGTCCAGACGCGGGCGCCCGGGGTGGGTACCGGGTCGGGCGGGGCGATCTTCGACAGCAACGACTTGATGCCGTCGATGAGTTCCTCGTCCTCGTGCAGGACGTACGACAGATACGGCTCCGAGGCCTGGTCGGCGATCGTATAGACGGCGCACCAGGTGGCCAGGGTGGGGACCGTCATCTGGGCCATCAGGGCCAGGGTCTGGTCGCGGTCGAGGGTGCCGGCGAGCAGGTCGGAGGCCTCGACCAGGAAGCTCAGGGAGCCGCGGCGCAGCCGCTCCAGCTCGCCGAGGCGGGCCGACTCGACGGCCAGGGCGATGCGGTCGGCGGCGAACTGGAGGCGCAGCGCCTCCTCGTTGGTGTATCTGCCGGGTGCCTCGGCCGCGACGCCGAGGGAGCCCGTGAGACGGCCCTCGACCTTGAGCGGGACCGTGACGACCGAGCGCATTCCGGTGCCGGCCAGCAGCGGGACGGCTCCGGGGACGGCGTTGAGGTCGTCGTGGACGGCGGGCATGCGCGCGGAGCCGTAGCGGCCGGGGCCCGCCTCGACGGGCACGCGCGCGAAGCGCTGGCGGGCCGAGGGCAGGCCGGTGGAGGCGCGGACCTCCAGCTCGGTCTCGTCGTCGGTGGCGAGCAGCAGGAACGCGGAGTCGCCGTCGAGCATGTCGCGGGCGCGTTCCACCGTGCGCTGGAGCAGGCCGTCGAGGTCGTCGGGGGCGGGGGAGCCGATGAACAGCTCGAAGGGGTCCGCGCTCTGGCCGTCCGCGGAGGTGCTCTGGTCGCCGGCGGGGACGCGGGGCGGGGTTTGCAGGACGGCGCGTTCGTGGTCGCGGACCAGGAGGCAGACGGTGGAGGGCTCGCCGCCGGTGTCGCGGACCCGGAGGTGGGAGGCGTACACCGGGACGACCCGGCCGTCGGCGCCGCGGATGCCGTAGCTGCCCTCCCAGCGGGAGAGCTGGAGGGCCTCGGCGACGCCGGTGCTGGTGCCCGGGGTGTGCGGCCAGGCGGCGAGTTCCGTCAGGGGCATGCCGATGACCTCGGCCGCCGGATAGCCGAAGAGGTCCTCGGCGTCCTCGTTCCAGGCGGCGACGGTGCCCTTGCGGTCGATCTGGAGGACGGCGACGCGGACCCGGCCGTCGGGGGCCAGCGGAAGCAGCTCGGCGGGCAGGGACGGGCCGGCGGCGCGGGTGCCGGCCGGGCGTTCGGGCAGGTTGAGCTGGAACCAGACGTTTTTGTGGGTGGGCGTGTAGTCCACGCCCCAGCGGGTGGCCAGGGCTGCGCACAGCTGGAGTCCGCGGCCGCCCTCGCGGTCGGGGCTGCCCATGGCGACGGCGGAGTGCTGGAGCGGAACCTCGCGCTCGGGGTAGCGGTCCGAGACCTCGATGCGCACACTGTCCTCGGAGCGCAGGCAGAGCACCTCCGCGTGCGTGCCCGCGTGGACGACGGCGTTGGTCACCAGTTCGCTGGTGAGGACGACGGCGTCGTCGACGATGTCGGCGAAGCCCCAGCCCTGGAGGGTGTCGCGGACGAAGGACCGGGCGGTCGCGACCGATCGCCCGACGGGCTCGAAACTGGCGGCCGCGCGCGCGGTGATCACAGAACTCCTCGGCCGGTTGTCTACGTACAGGGCTGCGGGGCCGGCCGGCTCGCGCCGCTGCTGCGGCATCAGCGCGCCCGTCGGCTGTTGCTCCGGGGGCTGTCCCCCGGGGATCAGTCCGGTGGTCATGGTCTGCGGCCGCCCCTCCGATGCCCGCTCGTGCTCGTGCCACCGCCCAGGCCGGTGGGACCGGTGCGGCTGGACAGCCGCATGCAAGGTTACTTACCTTCGCCGTCCGGGCGGATGCCGGTCGCCGGTGTTTACGCCCCCAGGGTGTGCGGACGGTGTGCGAAGCTGCCGAACTGTTATGGCCTGGTTCGGACGGGGTGAAACACTGGGCAGGCTTCTGACGAAGGTCGGGTCGCGCCGCGTGTTTTCCGTGTACGACGGGCAGCAGCCCTTGGTGTGGCCGGATCTCGTCTGGCACAAATACGCATCAGTAACGGGTACGCGGGAGTAACCGGTATGCCGAGGACCGGCACGCCGGGGCCGAAGCGGCCGAGCACAGCAGTTACGGTCAACCCCTCCGGGAGGGACACAGTGGAGTCTGGCGCGGCGACGCGGGGCACGAAGACGCGCGCGAAGGGCGGACCGTCCCGGGGCGGGAGCGGCGGTACGACCGTCGTGGACACAGCCGCCCTGCACCGGCTGCTGGCCGCTCTGGTGTCGATGCGGGACGGCAATTTCCGCAAGCGGCTCACGGTGTCCGGGGACGGCGTGATGTCGGAGATCGCGGCGGTCTTCAACGAGGTGGCCGACCGCAATCTGCATCTGACCGGGGAGCTGTCGCGGGTACGGCGGATGGTCGGCCGTGAGGGAAAGCTCACGGAGCGGCTGGAGACGGGGGCCTGCGAGGGGTCCTGGGCGACGGCGATCGACAACTCCAACGCCCTGGTGGACGATCTCGTCTGGCCGGTGTCGGAGGTCAGCCGGGTTCTGACGGCGGTGGCCGAAGGTGATCTGTCGCCGCGGATGGAGCTGCGGACCCAGGCGCCGGACGGAGCCACCGGGCATCCGCTGCGGGGCGAGTTTCTGAAGGTCGGCCGTACCGTCAACAACCTGGTCGACCAGCTCTCCACGTTCACGGACGAGGTCACGCGCGTGGCCAGTGAGGTCGGTACCGAGGGCAAGCTCGGCGGCCAGGCCCGGGTGCGCGGTATGTCCGGTTCCTGGAAGGACCTGACGGAGTCCGTCAACACGATGGCGGACCGGCTGACCGCGCAGGTGCGGGACATCGCGCTGGTGACCACGGCGGTCGCCAAGGGTGATCTGTCGCGCAAGGTGACCGTCCATGTCGCCGGCGAGATGCTGGAGCTGAAGAACACCGTCAACACGATGGTGGACCAGCTGTCGGCGTTCTCCTCCGAGGTCACCCGGGTGGCCCGGGAGGTGGGTACCGAGGGCATGCTGGGCGGTCGCGCGCAGGTGCCCGGGGTGGCCGGTGTGTGGAAGGAGCTGACCGACTCCGTCAACACGATGGCGGGCAACCTGACCGCGCAGGTGCGGGGGATCTCGCAGGTCACGACGGCTGTCGCGAACGGTGACCTGTCGCAGAAGGTGACGGTTCCGGCGCGGGGCGAGGTGGCGCAGCTCGCCGAGACGATCAACCAGATGACCGAGACGCTGCGGATCTTCGCGGACGAGGTCACCCGGGTGGCGAACGAGGTCGGCGCGGAGGGGCGGCTCGGCGGTCAGGCGAACGTGCCGGGCGCGGCCGGCACCTGGAAGGACCTGACGGATTCCGTCAACACGGTGTTCCGGAACCTGACGACGCAGGTGCGGGACATCGCCGCGGTGACCACGGCCGTGGCCAGCGGTGATCTGTCGCAGAAGGTCACCGTGGACGTGGCCGGCGAGATGCTGGAGCTGAAGAACACCGTCAACGGCATGGTGGACCAGCTGTCGTCGTTCGGTGCCGAGGTGACCCGGGTGGCGCGGGAGGTCGGCGTCGAGGGTGAGCTGGGCGGTCAGGCGCAGGTGCCGGGCGCGGCCGGTGCCTGGAAGGACCTGACGGACTCCGTCAACACCGCGTTCCGAAACCTCACCGGTCAGGTGCGCAACATCGCCCAGGTGACCACGGCGGTGGCCAACGGCGATCTGTCGCAGAAGGTCACGGTCGACGTCTCCGGTGAGATGCTCCAGCTGAAGAACACCGTGAACACGATGGTGGACCAGCTGTCGAGCTTCGCGGACCAGGTGACGCGGATGGCCCGGGACGTGGGTACGGAGGGCCGGCTGGGCGGTCAGGCCCGGGTGGACGGGGTGTCGGGCACCTGGAAGGAGCTGACGGACTCCGTCAACTTCATGGCGGGCAACCTGACGTCCCAGGTGCGCAACATCGCCCAAGTGACGACGGCGGTGGCCAACGGCGATCTGTCGCAGAAGATCGACGTGGACGCGCGCGGCGAGATCCTTGAGCTGAAGAACACGATCAACACCATGGTTGATCAGCTGTCCGCCTTCGCCGACCAGGTGACCCGGGTGGCCCGGGACGTGGGTACCGAGGGGCGCCTCGGTGGGCAGGCGCAGGTGCCCGGCGTCGCCGGTGTGTGGCGGGACCTGACGGACTCGGTGAACGGCATGGCCGGCAACCTGACCGCTCAGGTGCGCAACATCGCCCAGGTGGCCACCGCGGTGGCCCGGGGTGACCTCTCCCAGAAGATCACCGTGGACGCGCGCGGGGAGATCCTGGAGCTGAAGAACACGCTGAACACGATGGTGGACCAGCTGTCGTCGTTCGCGCAGGAGGTCACCCGGGTGGCCCGTGAGGTGGGTACGGAGGGCATCCTCGGCGGTCAGGCCGAGGTGCAGGGTGTCTCCGGCACCTGGAAGGACCTCACGCAGTCCGTGAACTTCATGGCGAACAACCTGACCATCCAGGTGCGCAACATCGCCGAGGTCACGACCGCGGTGGCCAAGGGCGACCTGTCCAAGAAGATCACTGTTGACGCGAAGGGCGAGATCCTTGAGCTCGTCACGACGGTCAACACGATGGTTGATCAGCTGTCCAGCTTCGCCGAGCAGGTGACCCGGGTGGCCCGTGAGGTGGGTACCGAGGGCATTCTGGGCGGTCAGGCGCATGTGCCGGGTGTCACCGGTATCTGGAAGGACCTGAGCAACAACGTCAACCTGATGGCCAACAACCTGACCATGCAGGTGCGGAACATCTCCCAGGTCGCGTCGGCCGTCGCCAACGGCGACCTGACGCGTCAGGTGACGATCGAGGCGCGCGGCGAGGTCGCGCAGCTCGCCGACACCATCAACATCATGGTCAAGACGCTGAGTTCGTTCGCGGACCAGGTCACCAAGGTGGCCCGTGAGGTGGGCACGGACGGCATCCTGGGCGGTCAGGCGCATGTGCCGGGCGTGGCCGGCACCTGGAAGGACCTCACGGAGTCCGTGAACCAGATGGCGTCCAACCTGACCGGTCAGGTGCGCAACATCGCCATGGTGACCACGGCGATCGCCAAGGGTGACCTGACGAAGAAGATCGACATTGACGCGCGGGGCGAGATCCTCGAGCTGAAGACGACGATCAACACGATGGTCGACCAGCTGTCCAGCTTCGCCGAGGAGGTCACGCGGGTGGCCCGCGAGGTGGGTACCGAGGGGCAGCTCGGCGGCCAGGCACGCGTGCGTGACGTCGACGGCACCTGGCGGGACCTGACCGAGTCGGTGAACGAGATGGCCGGGAACCTGACCCGGCAGGTGCGTGCCATCGCGCGCGTGGCGACCGCGGTGACCCGCGGCGACCTGAACCTGAAGATCGACGTCGACGCGTCCGGCGAGATCCAGGAGCTTCAGGACTACATCAACAAGATGATCGCCAACCTGCGCGACACCACGATCGCCAACAAGGAGCAGGACTGGCTCAAGGGCAACCTCGCCCGGATCTCCGCGCTGATGCAGGGCCGCCGGGACCTGGAGGACGTGGCCTCGCTGATCATGAGCGAGCTGACTCCGGTGGTCTCCGCGCAGCACGGTGCCTTCTTCCTCACGATGCCGCTGACGGAGGGCAAGGACGTCGGCGACGGCGACGAGGACTACGAGCTGCGGATGCTGGGCTCCTACGGCTATCTGACGGGGTCCATGCCGACCTCGTTCCGGCCCGGTGAGGCGCTGGTCGGCACGGCCGCCAAGGAGCGGCGCACCATCCTGGTGGAGAACGCGCCCAGCGGCTATCTGAAGATCTCCTCCGGGCTCGGCGAGGCCCCGCCCGCGCAGGTGATCGTGTTGCCGGTGCTGTTCGAGGGCACGGTGCTCGGGGTGATCGAACTGGCGTCCTTCACGCCGTTCACCCAGATCCAGAAGGATTTCCTGAACCAGATCGCCGAGATGATCGCGACCAGCGTCAACACCATTTCGGTCAACACCAAGACCGAGCAGCTGCTGAAGCAGTCGCAGGAGCTGACCGAGCAACTGCGGGAGCGGTCGGCCGAGTTGGAGAACCGCCAGAAGGCGCTCCAGGCGTCCAACGCGGAGCTGGAGGAGAAGGCCGAGCTGCTGGCCCGGCAGAACCGCGACATCGAGGTGAAGAACACCGAGATCGAGGAGGCCCGGCAGGTCCTGGAGGAGCGCGCCGAGCAGCTGGCGGTGTCGATGCGCTACAAGAGCGAGTTCCTCGCCAACATGTCGCACGAGCTGCGCACCCCGCTGAACTCGCTGCTGATCCTGGCCAAGCTGCTCGCCGACAACGCCGAGGGGAACCTCTCCCCGAAACAGGTGGAGTTCGCCGAGACCATCCACGGCGCCGGCTCCGACCTGCTCCAGCTGATCAACGACATCCTCGACCTGTCGAAGGTCGAGGCGGGCAAGATGGACGTCTCTCCGACGCGCATCGCGCTCGTGCAGCTCGTGGACTATGTGGAGGCCACCTTCCGGCCGCTGACCGCCGAGAAGGGCCTGGATCTGTCGGTGCGGGTGTCGCCGGAGCTGCCGGCCACGCTGCACACCGACGAGCAGCGGCTGCTTCAGGTGCTGCGCAACCTGCTCTCCAACGCGGTGAAGTTCACCGACTCCGGCTCGGTGGAGCTGGTGATCCGGCCGGCCGGGGCGGATGTGCCGCAGTCGATCCGGGAGCAGCTGCTGGAGGCCGGTTCGCTGACCGATCCGGCAGGTGAGCTGATCGCGTTCTCGGTGACCGACACCGGTATCGGCATCGCGGCGAGCAAGATGCGAGTGATCTTCGAGGCGTTCAAGCAGGCGGACGGCACGACCAGCCGCAAGTACGGCGGCACAGGCCTCGGCCTGTCGATCTCCCGGGAGATCGCGCAGCTGCTCGGCGGCGAGATCCACGCGCAGAGCGAGCCGGGCCGCGGTTCGACGTTCACGCTGTATCTGCCGCTGCACCCGAGCGAGCTGCCGCCGCAGGGCTACCAGCAGTCGGTGGCTCCGCTGGAGGCCGGCGAGCTGCTCGCCTCGGAGTCTGGTCAGTCCTCGGAGCTGTCCGCCGCGGAGATCGAGACGCCGGCCGAGGTGAAGTCGTACCGGGAGACGCAGAACGGCCCCGCGGCGCTGTTCCGGCGCCGGCGGCGCAGTCTGCCGCAGGGCGAGCAGCGGCCCGAGCAGTGGACGGTGGTGCCCGAGCCGGAGAGCCCGCCGCAGTCCGCGCGCGCGGTGCGGTTCGGCGGCGAGAAGGTGCTGATCGTCGACGACGACATCCGCAACGTGTTCGCCCTGACCAGCGTCCTGGAGCAGCACGGGCTGTCGGTGCTGTACGCGGAGAACGGCCGCGAGGGCATCGAGGTGCTGGAGCAGCACGACGATGTCGCGGTGGTGCTGATGGACATCATGATGCCGGAGATGGACGGGTACGCCACGACCACGGCGATCCGCAGGATGCCGCAGTTCGCCGGGCTGCCGATCATCGCGCTGACCGCGAAGGCGATGAAGGGCGACCGGGAGAAGGCGCTCGACTCGGGCGCCTCCGACTATGTGACCAAGCCGGTCGACCCGGACCATCTGCTGACCGTGATGCAGCGGTGGATGCGCGGGGAGTGACGGCGCCGGCTGCCGGGGACGTTGACCGCCGGGGAACTCCGGGCGGGTGCCGGGAGTTCCCCGCGTAGGGTGGCTGCGCACGTATGGAACGCGGGATTCCGGGAACCATCCCGACCCATGCCGCGTTTCCGTTATGTGCACAGTGACATCGCGGTGACAGGGTGTGGCGACAGGCGGGGTGCGGCTACGATGACCGGCACAAGGACGGGCGGCGAAAGGGAGTCGTCCCCTGGGGCGGCGCCCGGTGTACCGCCGGGGCGAGGAGGGCGGGCCATGGTGCAGAAGGCCAAGATCCTCCTGGTCGATGACCGGCCGGAGAATCTGCTGGCGCTGGAGGCCATCCTCTCTGCGCTCGATCAGACGCTGGTGCGGGCATCGAGCGGGGAGGAAGCGCTCAAAGCACTGCTCACGGACGACTTCGCGGTCATTCTGCTGGACGTCCAGATGCCGGGCATGGACGGGTTCGAGACAGCGGCGCACATCAAGCGGCGGGAGCGGACCCGGGACATCCCGATCATCTTCCTCACGGCGATCAACCACGGACCGCACCACACCTTCCGCGGTTACGCGGCGGGGGCGGTGGACTACATCTCCAAGCCGTTCGACCCGTGGGTGCTGCGCGCGAAGGTCTCGGTCTTCGTCGAGCTGTACATGAAGAACTGCCAGCTGCGCGAGCAGGCGGCGCTGCTGCGACTCCAGTTGGAGGGCGGCGGCAAGGGCGCGGTCGGCGGCAAGGAGTCGGCCGGGCTGCTCGCCGAGCTGTCCGCGCGGCTCGCGGCCGTGGAGGAGCAGGCCGAGGCGCTGTCCAAACAGCTGGACGACGACTCCGCGGACGCCGCCGCGGTGGCCACCGCGGCCCATCTGGAGCGCAAACTCACCGGTCTGCGCCGCGCGCTCGACGCCCTGGAGCCGGGCGCCGGAACCGGCGGCTCCTCGGTGCCCGTGCAGAACTGACGTACGCCGCGCGGCGAGTTGTCCGTGAGCGTGCGTCAGTTCCGGGTCCGGGCAGGGGCGACACGAACGGGTGAAGCAGTGGGCACACGTGTCCCCTGTCGTCTCCCCCGGTAACCTCACACCCATGGCCTCACGTCCCTCCGCAGCCAAGAAGCCGCCCGCGAAGAAGGCGGCCGCTCCCGCGAAGGCTCCGGCGAAGAAGGCCGCAGCGAAGAAGGTCCCGGCCAAGAAGGCGCCCGCCAAGAAGGCCGCGGTGAAAAGGGCGGTGCCGCCGAAGCCGGCACCGAGCCCCACCGGGGGCGTCTACCGGCTGGTGCGTGCGCTCTGGCTGGGCCTCGCGCACGCCGTCGGCGCCGTCTTCCGCGGCATAGGGCAGGGCGCGAGGAACCTCGACCCGGCGCACCGCAAGGACGGCGTCGGGCTGCTGCTGCTCGGCGTCGCCCTGATCGTCGCGGCCGGCACCTGGGCCGATCTCAAGGGGCCCGTCGGCGACCTGGTGGAGATCCTGGTCACCGGCGCCTTCGGCAGGCTCGACCTGCTGGTGCCGATCCTGCTCGCGGTGATCGCCGTACGGTTCATCCGGCACCCGGAGAAGCCGGAGGCGAACGGCCGGATCGTGATCGGTCTGTCCGCGCTGGTCATCGGCGTGCTCGGCCAGGTCCACATTGCCTGCGGCTCGCCCGCGCGCAGTGACGGCATGCAGGCGATAAGGGACGCCGGCGGCCTCATCGGCTGGGCGGCGGCCACCCCGCTGACGTACACCATGACCGACGTGCTCGCCGTACCGCTGCTGGTGCTGCTGACGGTCTTCGGGCTGCTCGTGGTGACCGCCACCCCGGTCAACGCCATCCCGCAGCGGCTGCGGGCGCTCGGCGTACGCCTGGGCGTGCTGCACGACCACGAGGCCGACGAGTTCACCGAGGACGACGTGCGCTACGAGGAGCAGTGGCGCGAGGCGCTGCCCGCGCGCCCCCGCAAGCGCTCGTCCGCCCCGCAGCCGTACGACCCCGACGGCGCGGAGGAGGAGGCCCTCTCGCGGCGCCGGAGCCGCCCCAGGCGCTCCGCGGTGCCCCAGCCGGATCCGCAGCGCCAGATGGACGCGGTGGACGTCGCCGCGGCGGCAGCGGCCGCGCTCGACGGCGCCGTGCTGCACGGCATGCCGCCGTCCCCACTGGTCGCCGACCTCACCCAGGGCGTCAGCGTCGGCGACCGGGAGGACACCACCCCGGTGCCCGCGCCCGCGCCCGCGCCGGCTCCTGCGCCCACGCCGGTGCCGGCCGCGCGCCCCAGGCAGGAGAAGCTCCAGCCCGGAGTCGTCCCGGATCTCACCAAGAAGGCCCCGGCAGAACCCCGCGAGCTGCCCGCGCGCGCGGAGCAGCTCCAGCTGTCCGGCGACATCACCTATGCGCTGCCCTCGCTCGACCTGCTGGAGCGGGGCGGCCCGGGCAAGGCGCGCAGCGCCGCGAACGACGCGGTCGTCGCCTCCCTCACGCAGGTCTTCACCGAGTTCAAGGTGGACGCCGCCGTCACCGGCTTCACCCGGGGCCCGACGGTCACCCGCTACGAGGTCGAGCTGGGCCCCGCCGTGAAGGTGGAGCGGATCACCGCGCTGACCAAGAACATCGCGTACGCGGTCGCCAGCCCGGACGTGCGGATCATCAGTCCCATCCCCGGCAAGTCGGCGGTGGGCATCGAGATCCCGAACACCGACCGGGAGATGGTGAACCTCGGCGACGTACTGCGTCTCGCGGAGTCCGCCGAGGACGACGACCCGATGCTGGTCGCCTTCGGCAAGGACGTCGAGGGCGGGTACGTGATGCACTCGCTGGCGAAGATGCCGCACATGCTCGTCGCCGGTGCCACCGGCTCCGGCAAGTCGTCCTGCATCAACTGTCTGATCACCTCGGTGATGATGCGGGCCACCCCGGAGGACGTGCGGATGATCCTGGTCGACCCCAAGCGGGTGGAGCTGACCGCCTACGAGGGCATCCCGCACCTGATCACGCCGATCATCACCAACCCCAAGCGGGCCGCCGAGGCGCTCCAGTGGGTCGTCCGCGAGATGGACCTCAGGTATGACGACCTGGCCGCCTACGGGTACCGGCACATCGACGACTTCAACCGCGCGGTGCGCGAGGGCAAGGTCAAGCCGCCGGAGGGCAGTGAGCGGGAGCTCCAGCCGTACCCGTACCTGCTGGTGATCGTGGACGAGCTGGCCGACCTGATGATGGTCGCCCCGCGTGACGTGGAGGACGCGATCGTGCGCATCACGCAGCTCGCGCGCGCGGCCGGCATCCACCTGGTGCTCGCCACCCAGCGGCCCTCGGTCGACGTGGTCACCGGTCTGATCAAGGCGAACGTGCCCTCCCGGCTGGCGTTCGCCACCTCCTCGCTGGCCGACTCCCGGGTCATCCTCGACCAGCCCGGCGCCGAGAAGCTCATCGGCAAGGGTGACGGCCTGTTCCTGCCGATGGGGGCGAACAAGCCGACCCGTATGCAGGGCGCGTTCGTGACCGAGGAGGAGGTCGCGGCCGTCGTCCAGCACTGCAAGGACCAGATGGCGCCGGTCTTCCGGGACGACGTCACCGTCGGCAGCAAGCAGAAGAAGGAGATCGACGAGGACATCGGCGACGACCTCGACCTGCTGTGCCAGGCGGCCGAGCTGGTCGTCTCCACCCAGTTCGGGTCGACGTCCATGCTCCAGCGCAAGCTGCGCGTCGGCTTCGCCAAGGCCGGGCGGCTCATGGACCTCATGGAGTCCCGCAACATCGTGGGACCGAGCGAGGGCTCCAAGGCGCGTGACGTGCTGGTGAAACCCGACGAGCTGGACGGCGTGCTCGCGCTGATCCGCGGGGAGTCCGACGGGTAGCCCGAAGGGCCGTCCGGCGGACACGGGTTACGCCGGGCGGCGGCATCGCCGTGATCCACCCGTTAGAGAACGACGGGCAACCGTTTCCCTTTGTCGCACGTCCAGTTGAGCGAAAGGACAGATAGGCGTCCCAAGCTGGGGTACCTGCCTGTCCAGCCCTCGGGATGACCGGCCATTCCGATGGCGTACAAAGTCCGACCGCCCGGTTGCCCCACCCTTTCGTACCCCCCCTAGACTGAGCTTCCAGCACAGGTGGCTACACGCTCGAAAGGCGCCCCCGTGTCCATCGGCAACTCCCCTGAAGACGAGCGTCCGTTCCCCGACGAGTCCCAGGAACCCCGTGCCTCCGTCGGCCGCGCGCTGCGGCAGGCGCGGATCGCGGCGGGGCTCACCGTGGACGATGTCAGCAGCGCCACTCGTGTCCGTATCGCCATCGTGCACGCCATCGAGGCGGACGATTTCGCGCCCTGCGGCGGTGACGTGTACGCGCGCGGGCACATCCGCACGCTGGCGAGGGCAGTCCACCTCGATCCCGAGCCGCTGATCACCCAGTACGACGCCGAGCACGGCGGCCGTCCCGCGCCCACCCCGGCCGCACCGCTGTTCGAGGCGGAGCGGATCCGTCCGGAGCGGCGGGGGCCGAACTGGACCGCGGCCATGGTCGCCGCGATCGTCGTCGTGATCGGCTTCGTCGGGTTCACCGCGGTCAAGGGCGGTGGCTCCGGCAACGACGCGAAGACCCAGGTCGCCGAGGGCGCCACGCCCAGCGTCGGCAAGACCGCCGCGCCCACGCCGAAGAAGGACAAGCCCGCGGCGCCGACCACGGAGCCCTCCGACAGCGCCATCGCCGCCGCACCCCAGGACAAGGTCACCGTCCAGGTCAGCGCGCCGAACGGGCGCAGCTGGATCTCGGCCAAGGACCACAACGGCCGGATGCTCTTCGACGGGCTGCTCAAGCAGGGCGAGTCCAAGACCTTCCAGGACAGCTCCAAGATCAACCTGATCCTGGGTGACGCCGGTGCCATCCAGCTCTACGTCAACGGCAAGAAGATCGAGGACGACTTCCAGCCCGGCGCGGTGGAGCGTCTGACCTACACGAAGGGCGATCCCGAGGTCGGTTAGGGCCTCTCTTTCGGATCTTGCCGGCGTCGCCAGAAGGCGCCGGCGCCGCAGCCGACCTGATCCGAAAGAAAGGCCCTAGGTGTGCTGTTCGGACAGGTTGGTGACGCGGCTGGCTGGTGTTTGGCCGCTGATTCCGGTGTGGGGTCGGTGGTAGTTGTACCAGTCCAGCC
>NZ_JBSFHC010000041.1:0-17717 GCF_053596835.1 Streptomyces sp. NPDC001606 | reverse complement strand
GTCGCAATCCACACCGAACCGGAAGGCCCTCACCCGTTCAAGACCCCTCAGCCGAGACCTGGCCCACCCGTCCACAACCTCCCAGGACAGAACACGATCACCTTCCCGGCACGTTGACCGGAGCATGACGGGGCGAGGAGAGCTGTCGGACGGGCAGTGGGAGCGGCTTGAGGCGCTGCTGCCGGTGAGCAACGGCCGGTGCGGCCGCTGGCGTGACCACCGGCAGGTGATCAACGGGATACTGCACCGGATACGGACCGGGGTGCCGTGGCGGGACCTGCCGGAACGGTTCGGCCCCTGGAAGACGGTGTATGAGCGCCACCGGCTGTGGTCGGCCGACGGTACCTGGGAGCGCCTGTTCCAGCAGACCCTGGCTGCCGCCGACGCCGAGGACGGCATCGACTGGGACATCTCGGTGGACTCCACCGTCATGCGCGCCCACCAGGACGCGGCTGGCGCCCGCCGGACACCACCCCCGGCCCCTGGCGCTGCAAAGGGGGCACCCGGTCCCGAACGTCAGGACAAGAGGCGGTGGTTGAGCCTGTTGGCCCGCCTGGCGGCGGTGGCGCGGCGGGCGAGGGCCTGGGCCGCTCGCGGGGTGGATTCAGCACCAAGCTGCATCTGAGCGCGGACGGCTCCTGCCGGCCCCTGTCCCTGGTCGTCACTCCGGGGCAGCGGGCCGACTGCACCCAGTTCGAGGCGGTCATGGAGAAGATCCGGGTACCGCGGACCGGGCTGGGTCGTCCGCGCCGACGCCCGGACAGCGTCAGCGCGGACAAGGCGTACAGCAACCGCACTATCCGTGCCTACTTGCGCCGTCGCGGAATCCGGCACGTCATCCCGGAGAAGAAGGACCACAAGAATGCCCGCCTACGCCGCGGCTCACGAGGCGGCAGGCCGCCGGGCTTTGATCGCGAACGATACAAAAGGCGCAACACCGTGGAACGGGCCATCAACAAGCTGAAGGCGTTCCGGGCCGTCGCCAGCCGCTACGACAAGCGTGGCTACGTCTTCCTTGGCACCGTCACCGTCGCAGCCCTGGTCATATGGCTCCGCACATGATCGCCCGGACACGCGCTAGCCCACGTAACGGGCCACCGCTTCCTCGATGCGCCCCGCGTCCGCCGCATCCGCCGCCCAGGCCGCATACCCGTCGGGGCGGACCAGGACGGTGGTGCGCCGATCGCTCGCCCCACGCTCGACGGCCAGCCGGTCCTTGCGGGCGCCCCGGCCCTTGTAGGCCTCGGGGGTGATCAGCACGAACCTGCCGCCGCGCAGGGCCTCGTAGAGGCGGCCGCCCTTGAGGGCGACGTCCGGGACACGGGTGCCGGTGAGGCGGTGGGCGCCGCGGGGTGCGGCGCAGCGGTAGCCGATGCCGGTGATCTGGCCGACCGCCCTGCGCCGGGCCGGGCCCACGGTGTCCAGGAAGGCGGTGAGCGCGGCACGCAGCGCCAGTTCCCACGGCCGCTTGGCCATCGCCAGGCGGACGATGCCGCCGCTGCGGCGCAGCACGGCCTCACCGACACGGTGGCGCTCGGCCTGGTAGCTGGCGGGGAGGGCCGCGTCCGAGTGGCCCTGGACGACGGCGGCCAGCTTCCAGCTCAGGTTGGCCGCGTCCTGCAGACCGGTATTCATGCCCTGACCGCCGGGCGGGGTGTGGACGTGCGCGGCGTCCCCGGAGAGGAAGACGCATCCCGCCCGGTAGGCGGGGGCCTGTCGTTCGTCGCTGTGGAAGCGGGACATCCAGCGGGCGTCGTGCATGCCGTAGTCGCGGCCGAGGGCGAGCCGGGTGACCTCCCTGACCTCGTCGAGGTCGAGGGGCTCGCTGTCGGGGACGTCATGGGCGCGGTTCCAGGCGGTCACGCGGTGGCAGCCGTCGCCGAAGGGCGCGAGGAAGGCGAAGGCGTCACCGACCGCGTTGACGGTCAGCAGGTTCTCGGGCTCCTCGGCGAGGCGTACGTCCGCGAGGACGACGGAGCGGATGGCGCAGCGGCCGGGGAAGAGCAGCCCGATCGCGTCGCGGACGGCGCTGCGCATGCCATCGGCGGCGACGACGTACGGCCCGCAGACTGTCGGCGGCCCCGCCGGGCCCGCAGACCTCGACCGTCAAGCCGTCCGCGTCCTGCGCGAGCCCGGTCGGCTCGCTCTCGTGCCGGAAGTCCACGCCGGCCTCGACGGCGCGCTCCCGGCGCACTTGCGCATCTGCCACTGCCGCGAACGCGGCTGCCGCCGGCACCCCCGACACCGCGGCTGCACCGGCCCCATCCGCCTCCTCCTCGCATGCGAACGCGGCGGACGCCTCTGGCGCCTCACCACCGCCTGCAGCAGCTGCGCCGCAGCAACAGCCCAAGCCGCCGTCGTACCCGACACGACCCTCACCCCCTCCACCCCCGAAATGCCCTCCGCCGTCTCCCACCGACGCTCCACAAGGCAGCCCAAAGGCCCCGGCCAACAGACCCGGGTACGCGACATGCTCAGCTACGGCCGGGCGGGCCGGCACAGATACCCGCCCAGCACCCCCGAAAGAGGTCCCCCTTATCCACCCGTTCCCGCCTCCAGATGGCTGACAGCACCCCCCGGCCGGCCCGCTCGGCACCTTCGGCCGATCCCGCCCGCGCCAGCCGTTGCACCGAGGCCCTGCGCGACATTGCCGAGGACTGCACCGTCGTCTCCGAGGCCCTCCTCCTGAGCGCCTACACGCCGGCCACCCCCAACACCGACCTGCTCCAGCACCTCGTCAGCCTCCGCGACCTGGTCGACGAAGCGATCGGAGCCGTCGTCGTCCGCCAGCGCGCCCAGGGACAGCCGCTCGCCGACCTCGCGCCCATCGCCCGGCGCACCGAGGACCGGCTGCGCAAAAAATACGACCCGCCCTCCGCCGACCGCGCACTCGCCACCCGCCGACGCCCCATGCAGGCCGCGCCCGCCCACAACACAGCCGCAGCCGGCACCCCCACCCTGCGCCGTCCCGGCCAGCGCCTGGCCTGCGCCCTGACCCTCATGCGCAACGCCTCCGGCAGCCGGCAGCGCGAGCTCGCCGAACAGATGGGAGTCCACGAGTCCTACGTCTCCCGCATGCTCTCCGGCCAGCGCGATGTCTCCTGGAGGCACGTCAGGATCATCTGCGACGAGTGCGGAGTCGATCCCGACCTGATGCAACCGCTGTGGGAAGCAGCCGCCAACGTCCAGCCCTCCAACGCCGAAGACCCCGTCGAGTACCTGCGACCTACCTCCAAGGCCTGCACTACGCGCTCGGCTCACCCGAACCCCGGCTCATCCTCGCCGCCGCCCAGCACACCATCAGCGCCGACGACCTCACCCGCGCAGTGAACGGCCCCGGCGTCCCTGACTGGCCGGTGATCGACCGCCTCACCGTCATCCCGGCCTTCCCTCACCGGCCCCCTGGTGGTCGCCCCCGGCGGACGCGTCGCCCTCGGACACGGCCCTGTCCCCGGACCGGTACTGCCTGGACCACGGCCCCGGCTCCGAACGTGAGTGCCACTCCGTCACCGGCCGGCACCAGCGCTGGGGAACGCTGTCCCTGGACTTCTCAGGCGACCGCTCGTACGAGTTCCTCATGCCCGTCTGCGTCGGCCCCGGCAGGCCCACACGCATCGTCGTCCGCCGGAGCGGAAGCCCGGCCGCGGACGAGGCACGGGTGGTGACCCTGCCGGGAACCCCGGGCTTCGTCATCGCCTACGCCTGGCGCCGCCCGCCACCGGAGCAGGACGACGGGCCGACGACGATGACGGCGTACGACGCGCGCGGCCACGTGGTGGCGACAGCGCGGTCAGCCCTGCTGGGCGGGTGAGCACCGTGTCGCCCACCGCTTCGCGCACGGACATCCTTTAGGCTCACTTCGCCCCGTATAACCCTTGATGGGCTGAAACCCTTGACCGGCGGAGGGCAGGACGGCGGGAACCAACCGCGAGCGCCTCATCAGAACGCTGACCTTCTGGCTACGGCCTTCGTTCGTGCTGCGCGTCATCAACCGGTTCCAGAAGATCGCGGGCTTCGACCGCTCGATGGCGTTGGCCTCCGGCGCGCTGACCGCGCTGATCCCGCTCGCGGTGCTGAGTGGTTCCGTCTTCGGCGGAGAGTCCGCGGACCGGATCATCAACCGCTACGGGCTCACCGGTGGCGGTGCCGAGGCCGTGCGGGCGGTGTTCTCCACCGAATCCACGAGTGCGGGCGCCGGTGTCTTCGGCACGCTGTTCCTGGCGATCTCGGTACTGAGCTTCTCCCGGACCGTGCAGCGGCTCTTCGAGCAGACCTGGGAACTCAAGCCGCTCGGCGTCCGCAACACGCGCAACGGCCTGTGGTGGATCGGCGTGCTCAGCTTCTACACCGCGGTGATCGGATGGCTCTATGTGGCTCTCGGCGGCGGGCGCCTGGGGCTGGCGGCTGCGGTCTGCGAGATCCCGGTGACCACGGCCTTCCTCACCCTGAGCGGCCGGCTCCTTTCCGCGAAGCGGCTCACCTGGGCGGCCCTGCTCCCGTTCGCGGTCTCGGCAGCCGTGCTGACGGCGTCCTATTCGGTGGTCGCGACCATCTATCTGCCGCGCCTGTTCGATTCCTACGCCTCGCGCTACGGCGCTGCCGGAGCGGTCTTCGGGATGGCCTCGGTCCTCTTCGGCGCCATGCTCGTCCTCGTCGTATCGGCGGCCCTGGGGCGGGAGGTACGCGACGAACTGCTCCGGATCCGGCAGGGCCTGCGCCCGTCCCAGGACGAAGTCCGCCGCCAGTGGGACAGCATCGTCGAGCAGACGCGGTCGCGTTGGCGCACCGTGCGCAAACAGTCCTCTCACGAGTAGCCCGAGAACTCCTTCTGACGATCCCGCCGTTCCGGCTCTGGCGCTCGCGCGAAGGGCCGGTGCCCGCGGGCATGCTCAGGCGGACGCGGAGGCGTTCCCTTCCAGCGCCGCCTCGGAGATCTCCTCCAGGGACCGGGCTCGGGTCTCCACTCCCCAAAGGCGATCGCCGCGGTGGCCAGCGCGAGTGGTGTCGCCAGTCTCTGAAAAGTGACCCTCAGCAAGTTCTTGAAAGTTGACCCCTGTGACCGTCCTGCGCGGCTACTGCGGCGCGCAGCCGCGCAGGATGGACGCGATCAGGTCGTCCAGGCCATGCTCGGCCACCTCGGTTGGCAGTACGCCGCTCACCGTCAGGTCGGCGTATCCGTGCAGCGCCGCGAAGACCGGTAGCGCAACACGTTCCAGCTGCCCCTCGCGCACTTCGCCCCGGCGTTGTCCGTCGCCGATCAGCTCCAGGAGTTGCTCGGACCACCGGTGGGCGGTCGCGCCCACCGCCTCCGACGCCTCCGGGCTGTGCTTGACCGAGAACATCAGGTCGAGCAGGGCGGCGTTGGCCACGGCGAAGCCCACGTAGGCGCGGGCCGCAGCATCCAGCCGGCCGGCGAACGCCTCACCAGCGCCTTCCTGTGAGGCTGCGATGGCCTCGGCGAGTCGCTCGAACCCGGTCAGTGCCAGGGCGTCCAGCAGTGCCTGCTTGGACTTGAAGTGGCGACTGGGTGCGGCGGGGCTCACCCCGAGCTCGCGGGCCAGCTCCCGCAGGGACAGTGCGCCCGATCCCTTCTCGCGCAACGTCTGCTCGGCCCGTGCGAGGAGCGCGGCGGGGAGGTCTCCGTGGTGGTAGGGGCGGTTCGTCATGCTCCCAGCCTAGCCGTGTGTGAGCGACGCCCACATTGTTAATGTTGCATACATTGTGAGCAGTGCATACATTGGAGTCATGGCAAAGAACACGCACACCCAGCCCTGGAACACCACCGACATCCCCGACCAGACCGGCCGCACCGCCGTCGTGACCGGCGCCAACAGCGGCCTCGGCCTCGCCACCGCCACGGCCCTGGCCGACGCGGGCGCCCACGTCGTCCTCGCCGTACGGGACACCAAGCGCGGCGAGACCGCCGCCGCGACGGTGAACGGCAGCGTGGAGGTCCGCCGGCTCGACCTGGCCGACCTCGCCTCCGTGCGCGAGTTCGCCGCCAACTGGCACGGTGACCTGGACCTGCTCATCAACAACGCCGGCGTCATGAACGTCCCCGAGGGCCGCACCAAAGACGGCTTCGAGACACAGTTCGGCACCAACTACCTTGGGCACTTCGCCCTGACCAACCTGCTGCTGCCGCAGATCACCGACCGTGTGGTGTCCCTGTCGTCCACCGCGCACAAGGCCCCCGGCAGCCCCCGCATCCACTTCGACAACCTCGACCTGACCGGCGAGTACGACCCGATGACCGCCTACAGCCAGTCCAAGCTGGCGATGCTGCTGTTCACCCTGGAGCTCCAGCGACGGCTCACCGCAACCGGCTCGCCCGTCCGCGCGCTGGCCGCCCACCCCGGCTGGGCCGCCACCCACCTCCAGGGCAACGACGCCAGCACCCTGCGGCGCCTGTTCTTCCGCCTCGGCAACAAGTTCATCGCCCAGGACGGCCAGGCGGGCGCGCTCAACTCCCTCTACGCGGCCGTCCAGGACCTGCCCGGCGGCAGCTTCGTCGGCCCCGACGGCATGTTCGAGATGCGCGGCACCCCCGCCCTGGCCGGCCGCTCGGCGGCGGCCAGCGACCCGGCCACCGCCCGCCGCCTGTGGACGGTCTCCGAAGAGCTGACCGGCGTCACCTTCCCGCAGCCGACCGCGGCAGTTCAGTCCTGAGCCTCCGGGAGCTCGGTTGAATTCGCGAGATGGCTCAAGCTTGCTGATCACGTGGCTCCCGAATTGCCTGCTCAATACAAGAGGGTGCTGAAGGTGGAGGACTGGGCGGAGATACGTCGGCTGCATCGAGCAGAGGGCGTGCCCATCAAGGAGATCTCACGGCGGCTGGGGGTGGCCCGGAACACGGTGCGGGCCGCGTTGAACTCGGACCGGCCGCCGAAGTACGAACGGGCCCCGCGCGGACGGGTGGCGGACGCCTTCGAGCCGCAGATCCGCGGCTTGTTGAACGAGTGGCCGAGGATGCCAGCACCGGTGATCGCCGAGCGCATCAAGTGGCCGTACTCGATGTCGCCGCTGACGCAGAAACTGGCCGAGATCCGGCCGGAGTACGTCGGCATCGACCCGGTCGACCGGGTCACCTACGAACCCGGCCAGATCACCCAGTGCGACCTGTGGTTCCCGGAGATGAGGGTCCAGGTCGCTCCCGGCCAGCGGCGGGTCCTGCCGGTCCTGGTCATGACGCTCGGAACGCCTCCAGCACCGCCTGCTGGAGCCCGCCGGCGTCGCGGTAGCGGGGATGGCGGTAGCCGGCCAGCCACCGCACGTTCGCCGCCACCACCGCATCCGGCGGCAGCAACCGCCGGTAGGTGAACCCCACCGCCGTACACGCCGCGCCCAGCACCGCGGCTGCGCGCGCGGCGCGGTCCCCGGCCGCCTCCCTGCCGGCGGGGCAGTCGGCCACGAGAGCACGCCCGTCGGCGTAGCGGGCGAAAACGTGCGGCACCCACGTCAGGACGCGCCCGCGGTCGGGGTCCCGCCAGATCAGCCGCACCGGCCGCGCCGACAAACCCACCACGTGCGGATCACGGTCCAGCAGCATCAACTGCATGCACATCGCCTGCGAGCCGTGCGTGACGTGCCGCCCGGTGGTGGCCGACCACCACCAGCCCGGCCCCCACCGGCGGCCCGGCACCGTCGGGAACGCCGCAACCGGCTGAAGCTTCTCGAACCGCACGTCTACCGCGGCGTCGACCCAGCGGCGCTGCAGGAGCGTGCCGTCCACTCCGGTGAACTCCGCCTCCACCGCGCCTGGTTCCAGTACCCGCCAGACCTTGCCTGCTACGGGCGCTAAGCCGTCCTGGCTACTGTCGATGATCACGCACTCCACACAACGTCATGCCGGACATCCCGCGCAGGCGAACCGGCCGGTAACAGTAACTGCATTGCTACCGGGGGCCGGTTGGGCCACGCGGGCCAGGATGCCGCCTGGACATGCCGGTGTCAGTGCAGACTCCTGCACTTTCCCGCACGCTCGCCTCGCCCTGGGACGCGGCCCGGCTCGGCCTCAGGCTGAGCCGGAGCGCCGGCCTGCGGGGGCGCTGGCGCCGTCCCCGTTTTGGCTGTCAGAAACCCCCGAGGGGCCGGGCGGCCTGGGTTACGTCACGCGTGGCGGAAGCCGCGAGCGGGGTCGCGTACCTGGTCGGGGCGGAAGGGCTCGAACCAGTCCGCAGCGGCCAGGTTGGCCAGGCCGAGGGCCTGGTTGATCTCGTTGCCGCTGTCTTCGATCCCGTCCAGGGAGGCATCGAACAGCATCAGCACATCGTGGTCCTCGAACAGCACATCCGAGCACCAGTCCCAGTCGAAATCGCGGCGGTCCTCATCCAGGCCCGCCACCGTTTCCGCCACTAGCGCGTGTCTCTTTGATGGGTTGGTCAGTTGATCGGACGTGTCTGTCCGATTAGTGATCACCGATGCGATGTGGGACCGGATCGAGCCGCTGATGCCCGCGGATCTGGTCCGCGGGCGGCGATGGGCCGACCATCGCCGCACTCTTGAGGCCATCGCGTGGAAGTACCGCACTAGGCAGTTTCGTTTGGATCATCGGGCGGACCAGAGGAAGATGCCCGCGATGTGGAGTCCGGCCTGGTAGATGGTGGCGGTCTTCTCGTAGCGGGTGGCGATGCCTCGCCACTGCTTGAGGCGGTTGATGCACCGCTCGACGGTGTTGCGCTGCTTGTAGGTCTCGCGGTTGAACGCTGGTGGCCTGCCGCCTCGGCTGCCCCGACGGAGCCGGTGGCTGCGCTGGTCTGCGGGGACGGGGATAACGGCCCGGATGCCGCGCTTGCGCAGGTGCTCGCGGATCGCGCGGGAGGAGTACGCCTTGTCGGCCAGGACCAGGTCCGGCCTGGTGCGAGGCCGGCCTCGCGGACGGGGAACGCGGAGGCGGGCCATGACCTCGGTGAAGGCAGGCGCATCACCGGCTTGTCCGGCGGTGAGAACGAACGCGAGGGGCCGGCAGCGGGCATCGGCGGCGAGGTGGATCTTTGTGGTCAGTCCGCCGGGGGAGCGGCCGATGGCGTGGTCGCCGGGTTCGCCGGCCGGGGCCCCTTTTTGCGGGCTCCGGCCGCGTGCTGGTGGGCCCGCACGATCGTGGAGTCGACCGAGACGGCCCAGTCGAGGTCCTCGTCCGCGTCGGCCTGGGCCACCAGAGCGGTGAACACCCGCTCCCAGGTGCCGTCGAGGGCCCACATCCGCAGCCGGTTGTAGACCCCTCGCCAGTTGCCGTACTTCTCCGGCAGGTGGACCCACTGCGTGCCGGTCTGGAACTTGTAGGCGATCGCGTCGATCACTTCACGATGGTCACGCCAGCGGCCACCCCGCTTCGGTGTCCGGTCCGGGAGTAACGGCTCGATCCGCGCCCACTGCGCATCAGTCAACGGCACACCCGGACCAACGACCAACTGATCCAAACGAAACTGCCTAGCCGAGCTGGTTCCCCGCGAAGGAATTGATCGTTTCCCGCCGTGCCCGTCGATGCGGTGCCCATCAGGCGACAGGGCCACTGTCGCGTACCTCCTCAATGAATGCCGACAGCGTCTTGGTGGCATTGGAGGTGAGGCGTCGTGCCTTCTCTACGAACGCTGCCCACGCGGCGGCGTTGTCGCCCAGTTCCTCCTGCAGCAAAGAGGCCACACCCGGTGCATGGGCCGTGTTGCGCAGTACAAGGGCGGTCGGCAGTTGCCTCAGGAGCTCCGCATCGGCGTACCGAGACCCGGCGATGGCCTCGGCCACCTGCCGCTTGTACGCCGCACGCCCCTTGAGCGGCAGAAATGCGGCCAACTCAGCCCGTGGGTCGTTGCTCTCAGCCAGCACCTCGTCGTTCGGCACCTGCCGAGACTCGGGTTCCTCGAAGGACGGCTGCGTGTCATGACGCGGGCTGTGCGTCTGGGCGAGGGCCTGTGTGACGGTGTCCTCCGCCGCCTTCCTCACTTCCTCGTCCGAGTGCTGGACGAAGCGGGCAGCGGTCGTGGAACTGAGCAAGGAGGCTATCCGGGGCAGAGCGGCAGGGGGGAGCAGCGGGTTCTCAGCGAGGGCATCCGCGGCCTTGGCCCGGCCGGCGATCCACTCCGCATCAGGGCGCCCATCGCGCCACCAGGAAGGCAGAGAGACCGTCGCGACGACATCGGCGGCAGCGTCCAGGACCTCGGGGCTCGTACAGATAGCAGCCAGGGACTCCCAGTGCGACCAGTCCCACTTGTCGATGCCCTCCTCCCTGGCGTGGGCCACCACGACTGCGGCCAGGGCGTTGATTCTGAGGCGCAGAACCGATCCGTGGAGGAGAAGGGCACGCGGGTGACTTGTGACGATCTTCGCGAGCCGGAGGAGCCGTATCTGCGCTTCCCACTCATCGGACACGTCAGGTTGTGAGGCAGCTTCGGGGAACGCCGACCGCAGGCACGCCAGCAGCGTCTGGTCCGAGAGCCCTTCCCCCCTGTTGAGGATCAGGTTCACGATGAGGCCGGTGCTCGGGTGGTCGGCGCCGCGGGCTATGAGATCAGGCCACAGACTCTTGGCGGGTTCCGCAGACACTAGAGCCCAGATGTCCTCACGCCACGCCTCGACGCTCGCCACCCATGCGTCGTGCTCGGCCTCGCGTCGGGGGTCGGTCCCCACCTCCTTGTCAGGCATCTCGGGCTTGTCCCGGACGGCAGCGTCGATGAGCGCCATACGCAGCTCAGGGCCGGCATAAGTCCACGCCTCGGCAACGCGACGAGCCGATGCATGATCCAGCCTCTCGATGAGCAGCAGCTGAGCCTCCCGGAGGTCCCACCGTGTCCGAGCGACCTCGGTGAGGACCATCTCGGCGCCCAGCTTCTCCGCGGCGATCAACATCGATTCCGTGGTCACGACCGGAGTGGCCAGTACCGCCTTGACCAACTGCCAGTCGTAGGCCTCTCGGATCAGGAAGGCACGAGTTTCCGCTGTGACATCGGGCCTGGTGAAGAAGCGGGCGGCCGTGACGGGATCACCCTGACGAGCCAGGAGCTCAGCCAGGACACGTTGCTGGGCGAGAGGCAGCGAAGGGGCGTCGACGAGCGCCGCCCAAACCGGTTCAAGAGCCATGAGAGGACGCTAGCGAGCCATAGCGCTCCGTGAAGGAGAAATCTGCATGCTGCCCCCGCGAGGCAAGGTGGCCTGATTGTGATGAGCGCCTCAACTTCCTGGAGGAGCCGCCCACCAGAAAGCTGGTGGGCAGGCGTTAAAACCAAGCGTCACCCAAAGGGTCCGGATTCTGCGCCGGCGGAGGTGGGTGCGGATCGCGCGGGACGAGTAGGGCTTGTCGGCCAGGACCACCTCTGGTGTGGTCCTGGGGCGGCCGATCGGCCGCGGCACCCGCAGGTTGGCCATCACCTTGGGAAGGCGGGTGCGTCGCCGGCCTGGCCGGGGGTGAGGACGAAGGCGAGCGGCCGGCAGCGGCTGTCCGGGGCGAGGTGGATCGTGGGTCAGCCCGCCGCGGGAGGCGTCCGAGGGCATGGTCGTCCGGCTCGCCGGCCGGGGCCCCTTTTGGCGGGCCCCGGCGGCGTGCTGGTGAGCGCGGAGGAGGGTGGAGTCGACCGCGACGATCCAGTCCAGGTCACCTTCGGCGTCGGCCTGGGCGAGCAGGGCGGTGAAGGCCTTCTCCCAGGTGCCCTTGGCGGCCCACTTTCGGTAGTGGCCTGCCTAGCGGGCTGCTGTGGTGTGGCTGACCTGGAAGCGTTCCGCGGCTCGCCGCAGCGGCCAGCCGTCGTCCACGACACACCGGGCAAGCCGCAGCCTGCCGGTCGGCGTCAGCGGGGCATTACGGTGGGACGCGAGGGCCTCCTGAGTACCGGTCGTAGATGTCGCAATCCACACCGGACCCAGAAGGCCCTCACCTGTTCAAGAACCCAGCACGCGTGTCACCGACGTCCCGGGACAGCACACCTAGCCCGTCCCCGCCCTTGCTTGAGCTTGTCGGTGCAGCGGTCGGGCGCTGCCTAGTACAGGTTGTGCGACCCCTCCCAGTGGGCCTTGGTCAAGGTCTCGGCGTAGTAGTCGTTGGGACGCCCCGTCGTCCCCGCCCCCGCCGTCGCGGAAGGCAGCCGGCGGTCGCGCCGCAGGATTTCGCTGTAGCCCTTGAAGACCGCCATCGACATGTGGAGGCAGTTGTTGGTGGCGAGGTTGTAGCCCCTGCGCTTGACCGCGCTGTACCAGGACTGGGCCCTGCGCACGTCGCCGTCCCTGGTGTTTACGCACCGGTAGTGGAGGTAGTACTGGGCGCCCCGGTAGCGCTCGCTCGTGAAGTGGGCGCGGGCGTCCTCCCACCTCCCGCCCTTGATCCAGCCGTCGCGGGGGGTGTCGACGTAGCTGCCGAACGAGCCGTAGATCCAGTGGTTGGCCTCCCCGCGGACCTTGATGGCGAACGCGGCGTGCCCCTGGGGGACGTGACCGTCCACGTCCGCGCCCTTGGGAGCCAGGAACATGCACACCCGCCCCAACGGCGCGGCCTGCGCCTCCACCGGCGCGGTTACCGCCCCCACGGTGAGCAGAGCCAGCGCGCCGGCCACCGGCGCCCCGATCCGCGCCATCGCCTTCCCGACGATCGTCATATCCGATCCCTTCATGCAGGTGCCGAACCCGTCCCCGGACGCCCGGTCGAGCGGTCGAGCGGTTCGACGACTGCACTTTTGCGGCCGTCTTGATGACCGGCCACACTTCTTGCTGCCGGTCAACCACCGGTCATCAAGAAAGTCAGAACAGCCCACCGAGGAGCGTCGATTGGCCAGCAAGCAGGGCCGTCAGGAGCGTCCGATCGATCCGGCGGAAGGCCCCGTGGCCCTGTTCGCCATCGATCTGCGTCGGCTGCGGGAGCAGAGCGGCAGCCCGACCTACCGCCAGTTGGCGACCTGGTCGGCGAAGGTCGGCAGCCCGTACTCGGACACCACGTTCTCCAGCGCGGCCAGAGGCCACGCCCTACCGTCACGAGAGGTGGTCCTGGCGTACGTACGGGCCTGCCTGGCCTACTCGAAGACCGACGCGCACCGGATCGACTCGGCGGTCGCCGACTGGACCGCCCGCTGGGAGGCCCTGCAGTCCGACCTCAACCCCGAACCCACTCCCCGCCCGCCCGCACCCGTTCCGCCCACCGCACACGACCCGGGCGCCCCGCCCGCCGCGCTGCCAGGCCCGCGCCCTGAGCCCCCGAAGTCCCGCCGGACGGGAAAACCGCACCGGCCCCCGAACGACCGCGGGAAGCAGCTGCTGCTGGCGGTGGCCGGACTGGCCGCCATCGGTCTGTTCGCCCTCGCCGCCCGCTACGTCGCCGCGCCCGGATCGGCGGCCGCGGAGGGCGAATCGATGCCGCCCGCTGCCCAACCCCCCGCCGCGGCACACCCCTCGGCCTCGCCCACGATCAGGGCGCTCCCACCACACCCCTCGACCACCGTGCCCACCCCCGCCGGCCTGGGCGGCAACAGCCGCTGCGGCAAGGTCCGCTATGTCAACGGTCTGGCATGGACCGCGTGCACCCGCGCCGACAGCGACCACCTGGCCTTCGCCGTGCAACTGACCAACACCGGCCCGGAGAAGGTCACGGTCAGGGCCAAGCTGGCCTACGTCCGCGCAACCGTCGCACACACCTGCCCGGGCCCCTGGGGCAGCGGCGTGGAACTCACCGTGGCACCCGGCGAGACGGTGACCAGTCCCCTGACGGAATGCACGGCGGCCAAACTGCCGGCCACCGCGTTCCAGGCCAAAGCCTGGGTGGTCACCCCCGACGAGACCTCCTGGGGCTACCGCGAGATGTCCCAGACCATCCACGTCCAACCCGACGGCCGCACCACCCTCTGGGCCGACGAAGCCTGACCACCCGAGGGTGTACGCCGCCGCGCACGCCCCGGGTCGGGTCGGGCAAGATCCGCCGGACACCCCTAGCGCCGGTTCCCCAGGCGTCACCCCCGTCCGACCCGACCGGGGGATGGGCGCCGGCTCCGCAGCTGTCACCGCCGCCCGCCACAACCGGGGGATGGGGCTCAGGGGGATCCAACGGCGGCTACAGCGATGAGCCTCCCTTCTGAAGCCCGGGCGACACCGGCACGCCCGGACATCACTCCAACTGAGCCATCGCTGCTACGCCCAGCGCATGCCGATCGCCGACAGCCGTTCGACGCGCTCCGCAGACAGCGCGGCGGCTCTGCTGCGCTGGTTGCCGATCCACGACCCCAGCTTGAGGTCCCGTTCCTCCTGGCCCTCCCCGCCGTCCCCGATGACGATCCGTTCGACGTGGCCCCTGGGTACCTGGAGGTGACCTTCGCGTTCGTAGTACTGGCGGGCGGCGGTGTAGTTCAGCGCCCACTTGTCAGAGTGCTTGCGGCGTGGCGTGGGCTTCTCGTCCTCGCCGGCGGGCTCGATCCCGAGGACCTGCTCGCACAGCCATTGCTGGACGCCTGTGAGGTTGTCCCAGCAGAGCCGGACCTGGCGTACCCACCGGCCGAGGTCTTCGCCTTGGTGTACGACGGTGCCCGGCTCCATCGGGAGCTCGCCGCCGGCCTCGAGGTGCTGGCGGGTGAGGTGGAAGGCGCGCTGCCAAGCCACGGGCCAGGCGGGGCACCAGGACGGGTCGATGTCGTCCAGCTGCTCGCGCCGCTCGGCAGGCAGTGTCCCGGCTCGGGCGTCGGCTCGGGCGTTCTTCAGCCAGATGCCGACCTTGTGTCCCCGGTGGACGGCGTCGAGCGGTGCCAGGAGGTGCCCGTTCTCCTCCGCCCAGCCGCGCGCCGCGGTCAGTCCTTCCTCCCACGCTACGTCGCGGTGTGACCAGACCATGCCCAGCTGCTGAAGCTGCTGGACACGTCCGGCTTCCAGACGGCCGCGGGCGTGTCGATGGCGGGCGTCGGCGATCCACTGCCCGAGCGGGAAGCCTGCGAGCGAGGCCGGCCACCCCTCGCGCATACCCTCGCTCTGCTCTTCGCCCTGGCCATCGGCCTCCGGCCCCCGGCTATCGGGCACGCGGTAGGTGAACGGGATCTTCAGGCCGCCGTGGAGCCGGTTGTAGATGACGGCCGCCTCCACGCCGCGCCGCCAGTGCTCCTTCTCGGGGTTGAGGACGCGGAGGTTGATGAACGCGGCGAGGGCGGCCGCATCGCGCGGCGTGCTGAACTTCAACAGCGCCCGCGCCGGCACCGAGATGAGGTCGCCTTTCCCCTCTGCACTGTCTTGCGCCTGGGCTCCTGTGCGGCTCTGGACGCCTCTGGAGCGGCTGGGCACCTGGGGGACGGCCAATGCCTCCAAGATGCGGGTGTCGTGCGCCCTGAGGGCTTCCAGGAGCTTGGCGAGCCCGCCATAGGCTCTGCTGGTGAGCATGTTGTCCGCACTTTCCCCGGGCCCGAGCAGGACCGGCACCACCAGCGAGGCCACCTTGCCCTCATCTGGCTGGATGCGCAGGGCGCGGCCGACGGCCTGGACGAGGTCGGGCATGGAGCCGCGGACGTCGGCGAAGTACACGCTGTCGCAGTTCTGGATGTCGACGCCCTCACCCAGGACCTTCGCCGACCCCAAAAAGCGCCTTGCCGCGCCGGTGCCGCCCCCAGCGAACTCATCCAGCACGCGGCGCCGGTGAGCTGGCGGGTGATCGCCACAGAGCCAGCCGGCCCAGACCGCGCCCGGGTACTGCTCCGGGTCGTCCGCATGCAGCTGGGCGCTGACGCCTGGAAGGCCGGCTGCGAAGGCCTCGGCCTCCTTGACCAGGTGGTGGAAGACCAGCGTCCTGCCGAAGTCCTCCTCGGCCGACGCCTTGACCAGCGCCGTCTGAAGAGCCGCGAGCCGCGCCCCGCGCACCTCATCCGACCGGGCGTCCTCGCCCAGCAGCTGAGCGGCCTGGAGCTGGGTGTCGGTGATGTCGACACACACCACCTGGTACGGCGCGCAGATGCCCCAGCTGATCGCTTCGGACAGGGTCAGGGTGTAGCACCTGCTGCCGAACGGCCCGTCCGGATCGTCCTCCATCGACGCGACCAGCTCACCGGGTGCCCCCGGCTCGGTGTCGTCGTCCAGCTGCCACAGCCGCGGCGTGGCGGTCATGTACAGGCGGCGCAGAGCGGGGATGCGGGTGTTGTCGTGGATGACCGCCCAGGGCTTGCCGATCCGCCCCGAGGTCCGGTGCGCCTCGTCCACGACGACCAGGTCCCAGCCCGGAAGGCCGGCCGCGTGCGCCCGTTCCAGAGTGCCGAGGCCGAGCGAGGCGTACGTGGCGAATACCGTCACCTTGTCGAACGGCCGAACCCAGTCGATCAGCTCCTTTACCGCCGTGGTGTTCGGGAAGACTGCCTGATCCCCGCGCAGCGACGACACCCCGATCATCAGCCCCTTGCGGCCCCCCTCCCGCCACTCGGCCTGGGTCTGTGTGAGCAGCTCCAACGACGGCACCAGCACCAGCACCCGCCCCGCCCCCAGTTCCTCCGCGCTGCGTACGGCCACCAGGGTCTTGCCCGAGCCGGTCGCCATGACCACCTGCGTCCGCAGTCCTCGCTCGGGCACGATGGCGTGGGCCGGCAGATCGAGCGCGCGTAGCACCGCGTCGACAGCCTCGCGCTGGTGTGGACGGAGAGTCTTCGACACGTTCCGCTCCTTTTGAGGGCCCTGCTGTCGTTGGCGACGCGATCGTGACGTTCTGGTGGATGTCACGAGTGTCATCCGGTGGGGGCTGCTGAAGCAAGTTTAGATCTCGATCTCATTTTGAAGCATCCTAGAGAGGCGGCTTCCGTGCCCGGTGCTGCACCTGCCTGACAGACAGTCACGTGCAGACATGAGCCCCCCCGGGTCCTCTTCTCGCGCCCCCCAGTCCTCTTCCGATGGTGCAGTTTTCCTACTCCTGACGCTGCAGGCCCAGTTGGCTGGAAGTGGAGGCGGGGGAGTGGCGAGTGAAGCATAATCGTGCTCATGGCTGATGTACCCCGAGGGAAAGTCCGTTTACGGTTCACGGACTTCGTAGTCGATCCACAGGACCCGGACATCATGCGCCGGACGATGGATGTCGAAGCCGATGTAATCACTTTCGACGCCCAGTCTGTTTGCTTATGGCTGCAGGGCGTCGAAGTGAAGAGCCTACCTCTGTCTTCGCTGGCTGCCATTGAGCTTCCTCAAGGAGACTCGACCGCGCTTTCCAAGGCCTACTCGGTGGAGAAGATCAGGACTCACCACGCAAACGCCTACCAGAGGTGGACGCCAGAAGACGAGCAGCTGCTGCTCAAGCTTCACAGCGAGGGCCACGATCCGGAAAGTCTTGCCCGCCGGTTCCAACGCCAGCCAAGTGCGATTCGTGCACGTCTGGAGAAACTGGGGGCAGAGACGACTGAAACCACGGAACATCAGGCTGGTCCCCCCTTCTGACGGGCCTACACTCCTTGCGGAGTGGTACCCCTGCCGGACTGGGGCTCCGGATGCTCACACACTATGTGCGAGGTCAATCTGCACGCCCCACTCCGGAAGCCAGTCGGTTCTTGGAGCGAAGCGGAGAGAACCAGGCTCGGCTTGCCGAGCCCCGATCCGCAACGCGGATCGGCTCAAGTCCCCGCAACGCGGGGACCTCTCACTTCGTTCTCCTCTCGGAGCGCAGCGCAGAGAGGCCGGCCGCAACGCGGCCGCACCATCCGCGCAACGCGCGGATGGTGACACTGCGCCATATGCCCCCGCAACGCGGGGGCATTCTCTTGCTCCGCGCGAAGCGCGGAGGCACCCGCGGAGCGGGTGCCTCC
>NZ_JBSFHC010000040.1:0-20319 GCF_053596835.1 Streptomyces sp. NPDC001606 | reverse complement strand
GGCAGATCTTCCGCAGGTCCCGGATCAGCCCCAACCGCATGACCGTCATCACCAAAGCTGTCCTCACCCTGGAGAGACAACGCTGAAAACGCTCACTGAGACAGACTGCATGTGTGGTGTGGCTCGTGGAGGGCGCGACGGCGCTGGTGCGGGCGTTCGGCGAGGCGGCGCTCGGCTGGTGGTCTGATCTCGGCTCGCTCGTTCTGGTGATGTGCCGGGCGAACCGCCGGAGCGCGCCCCACGGCGCACCAGCGGGCGCGTGCGTCGCTGGTCAGGGTGAGCGCCCGGCGCAGGCCGGCGGTCAGGGCGCCGGGGGGCGGGGTCGTAGAGCAGGCCCTTGTGGCCGTCGGCGATCTGTTCGGGGAAGCCATCGATGTTCGAGGCCAGGACGACGGTTCCCGTGTGCTTGGCCCACAGGGCGGTGTCGAAGACGAGGTTGGCCAGGGTCTCGCCGCGGCTGGGACTGCCATGACGGTGGTGTTGGGCCAGGCGGTCAGGGCGCGGGGGGAAGTCGCGTTCGTAGCGGCCGATGATGGTGGCGCTGAGCCCGAGCTAGGCGCTGCGGTTGCGGTAGGAGGCCAGCAGTGCGGCGCGGTCGTCATCGGTCGGTACGACGACCATCGCCAGGTGGACGTCGTCCGTCTTCGGTGGACGCCGTCATGTGGGAGGTACTCGCCGGGGCGATGGGCACCGGGGCTGAGGATGAGGCCGAGGGGGCTTGCGACCACGGCGAACGGCCTGTGGTCGGCTGGCCAGGAGCTTGGGCTAGGCGGCGATGCTCTGCGCGGTCAGCAAGACCGCCGCGAGCGTCCCCGCTTCAGTGATCCGGCCGTTGCGGCACATCGCTACCGCCTCTTCCAGTGCGACCCAGCGCAGCTCCATGTCGGCCTCACTCGCGTCACGCTGGTGCTCACCGATGTTCAAACCCCGGGCCAGGTAGAGGTGCTCACGAGTACGCGCGCCGGCGGGCATCCGCCACATGATCGTCAGCGGCTCGATCTCGGTGGCGCGGATGCCGGCCTCTTCGGCCAGTTCGCGGCGCGCAGCCGTCAGCGGGTCCTCGCCGGGCTCGCATCCTCCGCCGGGACACATCAGCAGTCGCTGGCCGCACACGTAGACGTTCTCCTCTACCAGGGCGATACGGCCCCGGTTGTCGAGGGCTGCGACGCGTACGCCGTCGACCGATTCGGTGTACTCGTAGGTTCCCAGGCTCTGGTCGGTGCGCTGGACCGAGTCGCGGCGCACTACCACCCGGATTCCTGTGTACTGGACGGTCGACGAGACCGTGCTCCAGCCGTCGATCATGGTGACCTTTCCTTCCGACGATGCCGTGTGGGCACGAAGCTGTTTGGTGCGCGTTCGCGCGTCTGGCCCGTCCTGGTCAGATTGGGCGGTTGGTGATGCGGAGCAGTGCCGGGGGGCGGCCGTTGATCTGGAGGGCGAGGTGGTAGCTGCCCGGGGTGAGGGCGGCGGTGCCCGTGGGCCGCAGTGGGTGGGTCTTGACCAGGCGTAGTGGATTGCCCGCCCTCAGCGTGGCCCGGGTGAGGTGGGCGACCTTCTCCCCGGCTGTGGTGCCAGGGTCGGTGCGGGTCAGGACGTACATGACGTGGACCGGGGTGTCCGTGGCGCGGTGAGGTCGGCCTCGAAGTTGAGAGTGTCGCCGAGCTGGTAGTCGGTGCAGGACAAACGGATGGGGGTGACGCTGACGGCGGCTTGAGGGTTATAGCCGGTCAGGGTGTAGGCGGGCGCCCAGCCGTCCTTGAGCCGCGCCTTGAGTGCCTCGTGGCTGATGAAGGCGAGCTCGGCGTGGGCGGCACGTCCTTCGGAGCGCCACCTGGTCAAGGTGGTGAGGACGAGCTCGGGGCGGGTGCGGGAGATGTCGCGGAGGTGGTTGGCGACTAACGTGGTCACGAAGCAGCTGCTGTCGGCGTGCAGCATGTCGATTAGCGGAAGCGCGGTGCCGACGGACCAGGGGAGGTGGGGGCAGAGGGCCTCGCTGGCCAGGCGCCGCACTCGGTGGTCGGCGGCGCTGGCCCAGCTGGTGGCGGCCGCCAGCGTCTGCTCCGGGTAGGTGTTGAGGAACGTGCGGACGGCGTCCTCGGCGGAGAAGTACGGGGTGAACGCGGCGAGCGCGGCGAGGGCCTGGTCGAGGTGGTGCGGGTGGAGATGGTGGGCAGCCACGTAAGCAGAGTGCGGGGCGTAGGTGTACAAGCCGAAGTCGGTTGTCGCGCCGGCGGCTTCCGGGGTGGGCGGCAGGGAGCGCAGCAGGGTGTCGAGGGCGGCCGGCCCGGTGACGGGCAGGTGCTGGTGCAGGCCCTCGGCGGTGCGGGCAATGCGGGCCTTCAGCTCCAGGTTGGGGAGGTCGGTGGTGACCTGGGCCGTGAACGAGGCGGCGTCAAAGCCGGGGCAGGCGGCCTGCATCTCGCGCCCGATCCGGGCGATCCGTTCAGGATTCAATGCCCGCTCTGTCATGGGCACTTGGGAAGTCATTCGTCCACCCTAGTGACGGTTCATGCCGGGGAGGGCGGCGCGGTGCTGATTCCCCCTTCGGAGGTATGGGGGCGAGGTGCCCGCTGGTGGACGGCGGCGCGCACCAGCAGCCGAGGGTGGCGTGAGCTGTCGCAGAGGGAGGCGGTGTGCAGGACGGCGCGGTTGTCCCAGACGACCAGGTCGCCCTGCTCCCAGCGGTGGGTGTAGAGGTACTCGGGACCGATGGTCCACCGCTGTCCACAATCCGGCTGGTGGGGCGGGCGAGGTGGAGTGTGGGGATCAACTCGGGGGCGCGGTGGAGAGTGGAGTGGAAGTCTGCGGTGGCGGTGATGGCCGTCTTCACCGGGCCTGGTGATCGTGGTGGGGGTGTCATAGGGGTCTCCGTTCGTGAGGGATGGTGGTCCCCGGCACTGGGTCGGGCCAGGCGCGGACCGCGGCGGTCAGGATGCCGCGGGCCTCGGTGGCGAAGGCGTGCTGTCCGCGGGCGGTGGCCGTGACGATGATGGCGGCGGCGTCGGTGACGGTGCAGATGCGCATCAGCTCGCTCTCGGCCCGGCCCGGTTCACGGCCGTATCCCTGGTAGAACGCGGCGCGCAGGTCGGGGCGGGGGTACAGCGTGCGCTGGGTGATCCGCAGGAAGTCCCGGCCCGCGGCCTCGTAGCGGCTGGTCTCGAAGTCGATGACGCCCGCCTCTGCTTCGGTGTTCCACAGGACGTTGCGGCTGGTGAAGTCCAGATGTGAGGGCTGTGCCCGCTGGGCGGGAAGGGCTTCCAGAAGGTGCAGTGCCTCGTCGAGGACCGTGAGGTCGGTGCCCGTCAACGGGCTGGTGGTGTCGGCTAGTTGGGCGCGGATGTATGCGGCGCGTTCGGTGCCGAAGGCAGGCAGGACGGTGTGGGGTGCGGTGTCGTGGAAGCGGGCGAGCAGAGCGCCGGCCCGCCTGTAGGCGCGGCGCTCATGCCGCCCGGTGAGGGTGAGGGACTGCAGAGGATGGCCGGTGACCGCAGTCATCAGCAGGAGCTGCGCGTTCTCGTCGACGTCGAGCAGTTGAGGCGCCCTCGCGCCGAGCGCCGGGGCCCAGCGGGAGAGGGCCGTGTGCTCCCGCTGAAAGCTGTCGGTGCTGGTGTTGGCCTTGAGGATCATCTGTCGTCCATCGGCGGCCCGCAGGCGGAGCACCGTGGTGGACGTGCCGGGCCAGCTGTGGTCGGCGACGACCTCGGCCGGCCCGGCCATCCTCGCTATCGCGGCGCTGTTCACGGCAGGTGCAGGAGGGCGAGGGCCTGGGCGACGACCTGGTCCGGGGTGAGCCCGGTGGTGTCGATTACGTCGGCCCGTTCACCCAGCCAGGTCGCGTACGCCTGCTCGTAGACCTCGAGCTTGCGGCGCCGGAAGACCCGGACCTTCTCGCTGCGCTCCTCGCTGTCGGGGAACTCCATGCTGCCCTCGATGCGGGCCCGGATGGTGTCGGAGTCGGCGTGCAGGAGGAGGTGGTGCACCTCGACGCCGGCCTTGGCCAGGGCGTCGAAGATCTCCTCGGCGTACTCGCGGCGCAGCACCGTCATCGGCGCGATGACCGGCCCGCCCTGGGTCTCACGGTCCAGCTCGGCGCAGAGGCCGGCGACCAGGGTGCGCCAGGCCGGGTAGTCCTGGAAGTCCTTCTGTCGGCTGGGATGGTCGCCGATGCTCTTGCGCAGGACGAAGCCGATCTCCTCGGGGTCGGTGATCAGGCTGGTGGGGAGCTGCTGGTGGAGCAGTTGGGCGGTGGTGGTCTTGCCGCCGCCGAAGGGGCCGTTGATCCAGATGATCATGCGTGTGTCTCTTTCGTGTGCTCGGTGCTGGTCCCCGGCCGGCTGTCGGCCGGGCCAGTTAATGCTGGTGGCCGGTGGTACGGGGTTGGGGCAGGAGGGGGAGGCGCTGCTGGTGGTAGGCGACGTGGAAGCGGTCCGCGTGCACGGCCCAGAGCCGGTCCAGTTCCAGGGGCGTGTCCGTGGGGGGGACGGTGAGGGTGATCGTGTGCCGGCCCGGGGCGACAGCCAGATCAGCGTGATCGTACGAGCCGCGCCGGGTGGAGCGGGGCCGCAGATGGACGGCGCACAGCCCACGGGCCTGCTCGGGGAAGGTGACGTGGATCTCGGCGGGTTGACCCGGGCGGAGGGCGGACGGGGCGGTGAGGTCGAGGGGGTCCAGGGTCGGCGGGAGGCTGAGGGCGGGCCCGCACTTGGGGCAGCGCAGGGTGCGCCGGCCGGTCAGGCCGAGCGGGCTGGTCAGGTGCTCGAACTCCCGGGGTGCGCCGCAGTATCCGCACGCGGGCGCGGGCGCCCAGTGCGTGGTGCGGTGGTGGGCGCGGGCGGCGGTGAGCTGCCGGGAGAATCCGCCGCCGCGGGTACGGCTGAGGATCTGAACGACGGCGCGCCCCCACCGAAGGCTCTGCTCCTCGACGCGCTCCTCCCATCCCTTGTCCGGCGTGCGGGCGGCGGCCAGGAGCATCTCCAGGGCGGTCTGCCGGCAGGAGGTCATCTCCTCCACACAGGCGGACAGGTCCGCGTCCGGGCGCCGGTCGAGGGAGGCGTACAGCCCTTGTTCGAGGGCTTCGGCGTCGGCCAGTCGTACCCGCCAGCCGCTCAGCGCCTCGGCGTCGGCGAGCAGCCGTACGGCCGCCGGGGCCGCCGGGGTGGGCACGGTGATCGCGGTGTCGGGCTCGTGGAGTCGTTGTTCGGGGTCGCCGAGCAGGATCGCGGAGGGGCCGCGGATGCCCCGGCGGTGGCCGTCGGTGTCCAGCAGCGCGGCGATCTGGCCGAGCCGGGCGCCGGAGTGCAGACTCGCGGCGGTCAGGCGGGGCTCGTGCCCGCTGGTGTCCAGGTCGCCGCGCAGCAGTCCGAGGACCGCGACGGGGTGGCCCTCGACGGCGTCCAGGGCCAGGCTCACGTCGGAGGGGTACTGCTCGGCCTCGCCCAGGGTGATCGCGTTGCACACGAACAGGCCCAGGACGCGGGCGCGCAGGGTGTGCGGGGCGAGGGGGCGGGTGCGGCTGGCCGGGTCGGTCTTGCAGACGGCGGGCGTGCACCCGCCGGCCAGGACTGTCCCGTCGGGGCCGTGTTCGGCCAGTCCGCTCAGCCCGCACAGGGTCACGGTGCCCAGGGAGGCGTGCGCGGCGGAGCCGTGGGCGTCGACCAGGAGGCTGGCGAAGTCGCCGTCCAGGACGTCGGCCAGGGTGCTGCGCTGGTCGGGGCGCCCGGGGGTGAGTATGTGGGTCAGTCCGGTGGTGCCGTCCAGGAGCGCGGTGCGCGCGGGGACGGACCGGTCGGTGTGGACGGCGAGGAGTTTGGCGGCGGCAAAGGTGACGGCGGCGTCGTCGCGGCCGGTGAGAACCCCGGCGAGGGTATTGTTGCGGGCCGCAGCCTCCAGGAGCGGCATCAGGACGCTCAGGGTGAGTGCGCGGGAGCGGGCGACGACGAGGACGCTGCCACCGCCGGGCCCCAGGGCGCCGGGGTCGTGGAGCCGGGCGGGGTCGAGGACGTGGTGGGGGCGGCCGAGCGTACGGGCGACGAGCTCACCGAGGGCCTCGTGGCCCACAAGGCTCACCACCCGGGCGTGAGGCGGCCCGCCGCGGCCGGGTTCGGGCGCTGGGTAGGTGCGCAGGATGTCCGCCCACCGGTCGGCGCGCCCGGTGTCCTCGGGCCGAAGGACGGGCACGCTTCCCTCGTCCAGCAGTCGGGCGGCGTCGGCGAGGGTGGGCGCCCAGCGGTATCCGTCGGGAAGGCGGGGCATCAGCACTCCTTCTGGTCGGCGGGCGTGATCAGGGCACGCAGCACGTAGGGCACGGACACGCTCGCGGGCAGGCGGGCGGCTTCCTGCCGGGCGGCCGCCATCCCGTTCCGGTGGGCGGGCTCGGTGAGCTGGTGCTGGTAGGGCCAGGCCCGGTCCGCGAGCGCACCGAGGGCCTGCTCGGCGCTGCGGTGCTGGGTGAACTCCGCCAGCGTCCGGTCCTGGGTGGGCCGCCCGCGGGCGGCGAGGTGGTCGGTGATGCGCTGGTCGGTGCCCTTGCCGAAGAACAGCGGGCGCGGACCGTCCGCGAACGCCGCTCGCCGGTAGGCGGCGTCGATGCCGGCGAGCGGGTGGGGGCCGGCCGGGTGCAGCAGCAGCCGGACGAGGCGGCCGCCCGGACACAGGACGCGCAGCGCCTCGTCGGCGGCGAGCAGCGGGTCGGCGGCGAACTGCAGCGCCTCGTGCTCGACGACGACGTCGGCGCCGAGGGCGGGAAGGGGGAGCAGCAGCGCGTCGGCCTCGACGACCTCGACACCCGGCAGGTTCGCGTCCCGCAGGTGGGCGGCCATGGCGGCGGACGGTTCGACGGCCCGGTAGGAGGCGGGCCCCTGCCCAGCGAGCTGCCCGGTGATCCGCCCGGTCCCCGCGCCCAGCTCCACCACATCGCGCCCAGACAGTTCCTTCGCGGCCCAGGAGTTCAGGGCGTCGGCCATGGGCTGCGCCAGGGGACGATGCCGCTCGTACACCGCGGCCAGGGCCGGGGTGTAGAGGGGGTCTTCGGGGGCCCGAGCGGACAGGTCGGGGGGCCCGTCGAGCAGCGGGGCGAGCACGGCGGCGGTGTGCGGCCACGGCCAGGAACTGGTGGTGTCCAGGACGAGCTTGGCCATCTGGCGCAGGTGGCGCAGGAGGCCGAGCAGCGGCCGCAGACCGGCGGCGAGACCGGTATGGGTGGTGGGGTCCGCGCGCAGCGAGGCCGTCAGCGCCTCGCGGATGGCCGGAGGGAGGTAGCGGGAGGCCGTGGTGCCGGGCCAGGGCGCCGGCTGGTGCCGCGTGAGCAGAGTGGCCAGCGCGGTGAGGTGCTGGCGGACGGCATCGAGATGAGTCGCGGCCGCCAGCGGGTCGCCGCCGGCGTCGGCGGCGGCGAGCTGGTGAAGGGCCCAGCCGGTGTGGTGGAGGAGGTCGTCGGCGCGCGGCGCGGCGGCCGTGCGGGTGGCGGGGGTCCAGGGCGGCAGGTGTTCGGCGTCCACGTCACCGGCGGCCTCCGCCCAGGCGTCCACGTGTCCGGCGGCGGCCCTCGGGTCCGCACCGTGTGGCAGCAGCCGCCACGTGGTCAGGGCTCCACCGGCGCCGACGGTGGCCAGGGCGTCGGGGCCGAGCGGCACTACGGTCATGGTCGGATCGTTCGCGGCCAGGCGGGCGGCGAGCACCGCCGGGGGCAGGCCGGTGGTGAGGTAGCGAGTCGCCACCGCGGCCGCGTCGGCTTCCGCGTGGCCGGAGGGCGGCGCCGTCCCGGCGGGCCCGGCCGCGGCCCGGACCGGGGGAACGTCGGCCGCCGGGGGAAGGGTGATGCCGAGGCCGGTGAGGAACCGCTCGAACTCCTCGGCGCTGGTGTAGTGGTGGGCGTGCAGGCCCACGTGGAGGGCGGCGATGATGTTGATGCGGCTGTCGTCGGTGAAGGCGACCTGCCCAGCCGGCAGGTCCATCAGCGCCAGCGCCGCCTCGTAGGCGCCGGGGGCGGGCTTGGTCACCCGGATCTCGGCGGAGTTGGCGACGTGGTCGAACACGTCGGCAAGCCCGTGCAGCTCCAGGTCCGCTTCGACGGCGGTGGTGTTGTTGGTGAGGGCGCAGGTGACCAGCCCGGCCGCGCGGGCCCGCCGCAGCAGGTCGGCCATCGCCGGATCGGCGTCCCCGCGGTCGGCCGCCCACAGCTCGGCGGCGCGCTTCCCGGCCGCGCCGAACTCCTCGCTCAGGCGCTCCGTGACCTGCTCGACCCACTGCTCGTGGCTCCACACGCCGTGGTGCGCCAGGTCGAAGCCGCCGTCGTAGGCGACCTTGCGGACGGCCTGCTCGGGCAGGCCGCATTCCAGGGCGGCCTTGATCGCGCTGCGGCGCGGCCACAGCCGCAGGACGCCGTCGACGTCGACGAGCAGTCCGCGTACCGAAGAGGTCATGTTGTACTCCCGGGCGTCAGGGCGGTGTTCAGGAACCGGGTGGTGGGATCGGCGTAGAACGCGTCGAGCGGGATCTCGGTGCCGTACTTCTCGTTGATCTGTTGCAGCAGGAGCAGGGCGCCCAGGGAGTCTCCGCCGCAGGCGAAGAAGTCCCGCGTGCCGTCGGCCGGAGCTCCGGTCTGTTCCTGCCACCAGCCCGCGACGACCTCGGGCAGCCCCGGTTCCACCGCCTGGGTGCCCTCTTGCGGGCTCGCGGGCTCGGGGTCGGAGGTGGCGGCGAGGGCGCGGCGGTCGATCTTCCCCGAGGAGGTCCGGGGCAGGGCCGGGCGTGCGGTGATGAGTGCGGGGACGGCCGCCGGTGGTAGGCGGTCCGCCAGCTGCCTGCGCAGCCGTTCCGGCAGGTCCGTGTCGTCACTCTCCACGTGCAGGACCAGGCGGGGTCTGCCGCTCGTCCCCCGGTCGGTCAGCAGCGCGGCCGCGCGCACGCCGGGGATCTGGGTGGCGGCCTGTTCGACTTCGGCCGGCTCCAGGCGGACGCCGCCGACGTTGAGCTGGTCGTCGGTGCGGCCTAGGAAGACGAAGCGTCCGTCCTGCGGCCGCTGGCGCACCACGTCCCCGGTCCGGTACACCCGCTCGGGCCGTCGGGCACCGTCGGGGCCGGTCAGCTTGAGCAGGAGGAACGCCTTCGTGGTCGGGCCGGGTTGGCCGAGGTAGCCGGAGGCGAGGCCCGCGCCGCCGAGGTAGAGCTCCCCGGCCTCTCCGGCCGCTACCGGCTGCTGGTAGTCGTCGAGGACCCAGGCCCGTACGCCGGGCAGGGGGAGGCCGATCGGGACCAGGTCTTCGCCCGGGTTGACGTGCTGGTGGACGATCGCGTCGACGCACGCCTCGGTCGGGCCGTAGGCGTTGGCGACGTCGTACCGGCTGATCCACTGCTCCAGCGGCCCGTGGTGGAGCGCTTCACCGCCGAGCACGATGCGCCGCAGGTCGGGCAGTTCGGTGTACGGGGCGGCGGCCAGGTAGGTGGGGGTGCCGGTGAACGCGGTGATCTTGTGCTTGGCGAGGAAGCGGGGCAGGGCCGGGCCGGGGACGCGGTCGCGCGGGGCGGCGATCTGCAGCCGGGCCCCGACGGTCAGCGCGCCCAGGACTTCCCAGAGCACCGCGTCGAAGGTGAGGGCGGTCAGCTGAGCCACCCGGTCGCGGGGAGCGAGGCCTGCCCACTGGGGGAGGGCTGCCGCGCGGGCGGCGACGGCGCGGTGGGACACCAGGACGGGCTTGGGGGCGCCGGTGCTTCCGCTGGTGTGCCAGATGCAGGTGATCGCCTCCTCGTCCGCGGAGAGTCCCGGCCAGCCGGTCCCCGGCGGCACCGGGGTGGTGGCTGGGGCGACGGCGGTGAGGCTCTCGGCCCATCCGGGCGCCGTGCCGGTGGGGGTGAGGATGGTGGTGGCCCGGCAGGCGGCGGCGATCTGCCGCAGCCGCTCGGGCGGGTGCGTCACGTCGATGGGGACGGCCGGGACGCCGGCGTGCCAGGCGCCGAGGAGAGCGGTCACCCACGCGGTGCCCGGGGCGAGCGCGAGCAGGACCGGGCTGTCGCCGGGCCTCTGCTCGCGCAGCCGGGCCGCGGTGTGCGCGGCGGCGGCGAACAGCTCGGAGTAGGTGAGCTCGTGTTCGTCGTCGGCGACGGCGACCTTGTCCGGATGCCGGCCGGCGGTCTTGATGAGGAGGGCGGTGAGGTCCGTCATCTACGCCGCCTCCTTCCGGGGTTCCGGCAGGACGACGCCGCGGTGCGCCTCGCGGAGCAGGCCTAGGGTGTGCAGCAGGTTCTCGTGCGGGACGGAGACGTTCACGCGGATCCGCGGCGGCCCGGGATACAGGTGCTGCCACGACTCCTTGGTGCCGCCGAAGAGGAGATGGGCGTTGAGCTTGAGATCGAACTGGCGGCCGACAGCGTTGACCCAGGCGACGGTCTCCTCGGGACGGTCGAGGTCGGCGACCAGGCGCGGCAGCAGCGAGTACCCGGAGACCGGGCGCAGGTGGTCGCCGGTCTCCAGCAGGTCTCCGGCGTGCTCGGTCAGCAGCTCGAACCCGCGGGCGAAGTGCAGGCTCATCGCGTCGAGGTGATCGACGATGGCCCGGCAATCCACCTCGGCGGGAACGCAGGTGACCTGGTGGTGCGCGTACTGGCGGGCGATCCACCGGTAGCGGCGGGTGAAGGCGGCCGGGACGGGGGCGTGGGCGGCCTCGGCGAGCAGCAGGACGGTCAGGTAGAGCAGGACGACCTGTCCGGTCAGGGGGCTGCTCGAGGCGGTGCGGTCGAACTGGTCGTCGCGGACCGCATTCAGGAGCGAGGTGTGCCCGCTGATCAGCAGGCCGGGGCGGATCCCGGGGACGCACAGGTCTTTCGACGGGGTCATCAGCACAGCCGTGTCCGCCACCTGGCCGGACAGGGTGGCTCGGACCCGGTCGGTGACCTGGTGCGGGCTCGGGCCGGTGCCGCCGGCGAGGAAGACGACGTCGACGACGCGAAAGTCGGGGGCGAGCGGCGGCGGGGTGTAGAGGGTGCCGGTGACGCCGTTGGGGAAGATCTCCACCAGCGCGGTGTTCGAGGCGCTCTCGCCGGTGGCGTGGACCGCGCCGTCGTGCCGGTAGCGGCCCAGGACGGTGCCGCCCCAGCGGCGCGGCGTCTGTTCGAAGGCGTAGTAGCAGGGGGCGGGCAGCACCAGTCCGGCGTCGCACGCGGCCAGCCACCGGGTGACCAGTCCGATGCCCTCGGTGGCCCCGCTGGTGAAGACGACCTGCTCGCCTTCCAGCTCGACGCCGAGGTAGGCGCCGGCCAGGGTGGCGGCCAGGGCGCGGTCGCGCTCGTCGGTGGGCGTGCCGTACTCATGGAGCCGGCCCGTTCGGGCGCACTCCGCCAGGGCCCGGTGCAGGAACCGGTGGGTGACCGGGGAGGTGGGGAACAGGTTGTAGCCGTAGCCGATCTGGGCGCTGGCACGGGAGACGCCGTCGCGCAGCTCGCGGTAGACGGCCACGCACGGCGCGTCCTCGGTGAGGGGAGCGATCAGCGTGCTCATCGCGTCACCCCCGAAAGGATCGCCTGCACGTCGGCCGCCGCGCTCGCCGTCGCGCTCTCGTCGAGCCGGGGCGTGAAGGGGTAGGGATCCTCGGGGTGCAGTGCGGCGGTCCGTTCGGCCAGCTCGGCGAGCGGGACGCTGCCGTCGGCGGCGGCGATCATGATCTGCGCCAGGCGCGGCATGTCCTCGGCGCCCAGCCCCAGCCACGTCGCCTCCGCGAGTCCCAGGCGCAGGGCCGGGCCGTCCACGGGCAGGTCGGTCAGCCAGTTCACGTGCAATCCGGCCTCGTACAGGCGCCCGGCGGCGTCCCGGGCACTGTGCTGGGGGGTGCGGGTGACCCACAGCTGGTGGGTGCGGGTGTAGCCGAACTCGGCTCCGGCCAGGGCCCATCCGCCGTGGGCGAGCTCCTTGCCCAGCGCGCGGGCGTTGGTGACGACGGCGTGGGCGTAGGAGTCGGCGTGGTCGGCGAAGGCCGCCAGTGAGAGGCCGAGCGCGGCGACGGCGGCGAAATGGTGGTTGGACACCATGCGGGGCTGAATCTGAGTGATCCGCTCGGCGGTGGCGAGGTCGCGGGTGGCGATGATGCCCTTCTGCGGGCCGGGGAAGGACTTGTGGGTGGAGGCCGAGATGCTGTCCGCACCGCAGGTGAGCGGGTTGGGTAGCGCGCCGCCCATCACCAGGCCGAAGGTGTGGGAGACGTCGACGTGCAGGGCGGTGGCAAGACCGCACTGCTCGATGGCGGCGGCGAGCGGGGCGATGCCGAGGCCGGTGAGAGCGTGGCACTGGTCGACGTAGACCAGGCTCGGGCGGTGCTCGCGCAGGAAGTCGGCCAACTCGTCGGTGTCCAGCTCGTGCATCCCGTCTCCGGGGAGGTGGACCGGGGTGTACCCCATCTGTCGTGCCACGTCCGCGGTGGCGTAGTGCCCGCCCTGGGCCGGGGCGAGGCAGGCGATCGTGCTGCCGGGCGGCCCACCGAGCGCGGCGATGACCATCTGCATCGCGTGCAGCCCGGACAGCGGCCTCACGTTCACGGCGGCGGCGCCGGTCAGGCGGCGCAGCAGCGGGACGGTGAGGCCGGTCTCCAGCCAGGCGGCCTCCTTGCCGGCGGGGAAGCGCCAGTCGCCGTTCGCCGGGTCGGGGCGCTCGTCGAACATGTAGCGGGCCGCGAGGTCGGCGACGAAGGGCAGCCGCGCGACCGGGGTCATGACGTTCTCGGCGGGGATGAGGCTCAGGGTGCGCCGGGAGCGTTCCTGGTGGGTGCGCAGCACGTCGAGGCCGCGGGTCAAAAGCTCGGCGCCGCTGGGTACGGACGGGGTCATGGTCCAGGGTCCTAACGGGTGAGGGCTCATGCGAGCGGGCGGAGGGTGAACAGGGCGCGCAGCAGCAGGCGCGGGGCATTCGGGTTGTCGCGGAAGGCGGTGCGGCCGTGCCCGAGCCGGTCGTTGGCCAGGATCAGGGCCTGTCCGGGCTTGAGGGTGAAGTCGGTGCGGAAGGCGCTGCCGGGCTGGGCGGCGGCGTCGAGGAACGCCAGGGCCCGTGCCATGGCCGCCTCACTTCCGGGGGTGGCGTGGTAGGTGTCGGTGGCCGTCCGGCTGTAGCGGGTGATCCAGGAGCCGTCCGCCTCTCGGGCGAAGGCCGGCCCGGAAGTGGAGCGGCCGGAGGTGAACGTAGAGGTGCGCACCAGGGCGGAGTCGTGGGCGAGCTGCTCGGCGGCCTCGGGGTCGACCCGGCGCAGTTCGGCGTAGGCGTCGACGAGGTTGACCAGGAAGGAGACGCCGCCGGAGGCGGCCGCGCTCACGCACAGCATGAGTGTGGTGGGGATCTGTCCGAGGTCCTGGAGGGTGGCGTCGCAGTGCACGTTCTGCCCGGCCCGGTCCTGGAAGGGGTGCTCCCCGCCGGAGGCGGCGGTCAGCCGGCTGACGCCGGACGCGGCGGTGTGGCTGCTCGTGGTGTACAGCGGCGGGGTGAACACCTCGCCCAGGTGCAGGGCGGCGGACACCTCGCCCAGGTGCTCGGTCGAGGGGGCGATGCCCGGCACGTGCACGATGGCGTACCCGCGCCGGTGGTAGCTGTCGGCGATGCGGCGGCGTAGGGCCGCGTCCGGCAGGTTCCACGCGGTGGCCTCGATCGGGTCGGCGGGGGTGGTGGTGAAGCCGGACATCTGCCGGGTACCGGAGGGGGCGGAGGTGATCAGCGGGGTGGGCATGGAGAAGTCCTTCCGGATCGAGGGGTCAGATGACGGCCGGGGCCTGCTCGCGCAGTCCCGGGTGGCAGGTGAGCAGGGTGTGGATCACGTCCTGGTGATGGCGGTCGGTACGGTCCGGCGCCCGGTGGCCGGACTCCAGCAGGTGCAGGAGCGGGGCGAGGTGGCGTTCCAGGGCGAACCGGCCGCGGCGGGGGCTGCGGGCGGTGTCCAGGGCGGCGAGGTAGCCGTCCCGCTCCGGGCCGTCGCAGGCCGCGTGGCGCAGGGCGGCGGCCAGGGCCTGGGGGTGGTTGGGGTCGATGACCGGGCCGATGCCGAGGGCGGCGACGAGATCGCCGGTGGCGCCGTAGCCGTCGACGACTACGGGCAGCCGGTACAGGGCGGAATCCCGCAGCCGCAGCCGGTGGCACGTCATGTTCTCCGCCGTCCGCTCGCCGGTGATCACCACGGCGCGGGCGGCCTTCACCCATCCGTCGCGCGCCCGGTGCGCCACCGGCTCCTCGGGCAGCAGCACCCGCTCCGCCACGCCGAGGTCAGCCGCCCGGGCGAGCAGCCCTTCGAGCCGGTCGGGCGGCGGGGCGTACAGCAGCCGCAGCCGGAAGGCGCTCGTGGGCTCGGCCGCGAGGGCGAGCAGGACGGGGTCTGGGCGGCAGTAGTCCCACACGCCGCCGTTCCACAGCAGCTCGCACGTCGCGTCCTCGCGCGCGGCGGCGGTGTCGGCCGTGTGCAGGGAGTGCCGGTTGTAGCCGATGGGCACCAGGCTGACCAGGTCGGCGAGGTCGGCGCCGGCACGGTGGTGAAGGGCCGACATCCGGCCCGCCGCGACCAAGGCGCCCAGGGTGGAGGCGCGTTCGGCCTCCGAGCGGACCAGCAGGTGGTCGGAAAGCAGCAGTTGCAGCCGCCACCGTGCCACGGTGTCCCGGTACAGGGCCTCGACCTCGGTGCCGGACCCGGTGAAGGCGTCGAAGTGCAGGTGCTCGATCGGCGGAGCGTTCTCCGCGATCAGAAGCGTGCCGCGCTCGTAGGCGTCCAGCAGGAGCCGGGTGTCGGGTAGGTCGGTGGTGATCACGGCGTCGCTGGCCGCGACGGTCTCCTTCTCGCCTCCGGCGACGACGGTGACGCCGGGGTGGGCGAAGTCCGAGGCGCGCGGCGCGCAGACGGTGACCCGGTGGCCGGCGTCAGCGAGGACCTGGGCCATCTCCCACAGGCGCAGGCCGATCCCGCCGAGCTGGTCGTCGACGGGGTAGGGCCCGGCGAGGATGCTGATGCGGCGACTCATGCGCCCGCTCCCGCCCAGTGCGCGGTCACCGCGGGCCACGTGCCCAGGTCGGTGAACGGGCCGACCTCGACGGCCGCCGCCTCAAGGACGGCCTCCATCTGGTGCGGGTGCTCGGACAGGCCGAGCGTTGCCCGGTGCAGCGCGTCGACGAACCCCTCCGCCGCGTGGAGGGCGAAGGCGTAGCCGAACCAGACCGCGTTGAAGCGGTCCGCGTTCTCCAGGCCGGGCTTGTCGGCGTAGTCGGTGACGTGCAGCAGCCCGTCGTCGGCCCGCTCCACGTGCAGGGCCCCGTCCACGGCCAGGCGCTCGGAGTCGTTCTCCCGGGCGGCCAGGAACACCGACTCGTGTCCGGCGTGGATCAGGTCCAGGGCCTCGCCGACGGCACGGGGGGCCGGGGCGTGCAGGACCTGGTCGGCCAGGAGGACCAGGGTCGCCGGCCCGTACCAGGGGGCGGCGCCCAGGACCGCGCCGGTCGACTCCGGCAGGTCCGGGTTCTGCCGGACCACGGCAAGCGGCAGCCCCAGCTCGTGGCAGCGGCGCTCCAGGTAGCGGGCGGTCGGCTCGCGGTCCGGTCCGAGGACCGCGACGAGCCGGAGCCGGTCGGTGTGCGGGGCCAGCAGATCCAGGGTGTCGTCCAGGGCGACGCGGCCCGGCCCGATCGGCAGGAGCTCCTTCGGGGTGGGCAGCCCCAGCCGGCTTCCGCGCCCGGCCAGCGGGAGGACAACGGTGTCGCGGAGCCGGTTCATCGCGCACCGCCCGCGGTGACGGCACCGATCGCCTCCGACAGGACGCGGGCGCCGTGCTCGGCTTCCTCCTCGCTGATGACCAGTGGAGGGGCCACGGTCAGGACCGGCCCGAAGGCGCGGATCAGGACGCCCTGCTCCTGCGCGGCCCGGGCGACGACGCCGGCCAGTTCCATGGAGGCCATCTCGACGCCGATCAGCAGGCCCCGCCCGCGCACATCGCGTACGGCCCGCCGCTCCTTCAGGGGGGCCAGCGCGCTCAGGAGTTGCGTGCCCCGGGCGGCGGCGGCCTCGACGAGCTTGTCCTTCTCGAGGACGTCCAGGACGGCGAGGGCGGCGGCGCAGGCCGTCGCGTGACCGCCGGTGGTGTGGCCGTGCCGCAGCCCGCCGAGCAGCGGGTCGCGGGCGAAGGCGGTGTAGATGTCCGCGCGGACCGTCACGGCGGCCAGCGGCGCGTATCCGCCGGTCAGGCCCTTGGCCGTGGTGATGATGTCCGGGGCCGCTCCGGCGGCGCCGAGGTCGTGCTCGAACCCGAACACCCTGCCCGTCCGGCCGAGGCCGGTGGCGACCTCGTCCGCGATCAGCAGGATCCCGTACAGGTCGCACAGGGCCCGCAGTTCGGCCAGCCGGCCGGGCGGGGGGACGATGACGCCGCCGACGCTCAGGATCGGCTCGACGAGGACGGCGGCGACCGAGTCCACGCCGGCGGCCAGGATCTGCGCCTCCCACTCTTCGGCCCCGGGGATGCGGCACTTGGCGTGCTCCGTCCCGTCCGCGCACGCCGTACAGCGCGGGGTGGCCAGATGGGCGTAGCCCTTGGGCAGGGGCCCGGCGCCTTCGCGGCGGAACGGCGCGGCGGTCGCGGCGATCGCCGCCGTGGTCGCTCCGTGGTAGCCGTCGGCGAACGACATCACCACCGTGCGCTCGGGGCGCCCCTCTATCCGGTGCCACATCCGCGCGATCTTCACCGCGGCCTCTGTCGCCTCCGACCCGCCGTTGCAGAACAGCGTGTACTCCAGCGGCGTGGGCAGGAGACCGGCGATCCGGTCGGCCAGGTCCCTCGCCGGCAGGGTGGACACCTCGGCCAGGTCCCAGGTCATCAGCTTCGACGCCTGCGTGTGCATCGCCTCCACCACCGCCGGGTGGCGGTAGCCGACCGTCGCGTTCAGGGTGCCCGAGCGCATGTCCAGGTAGCTGCGCCCCTGGTCGTCGCTCACGTGGCAGCCGCGTCCGGAGACGAGCGTCAGCCGCTCCCGCTGCTGGATTGGGGTCCAGGGGTGCCAGGTGCGGTCGGTTCCGGCCGGGGACGCGGGCGGCGGGTCAAGAGCGGTCACTTCTCGCTCCTTCGGGTAGCGGTGGTCGAGGACGAAGAACGGGGGCAGGGCCCGCTGGGGGTGTGCTCGGCGAGTAGGAGGTCGGCGATCTCCCGGGCCATGTCGGCCGGGCTGCGCAGACTGCTGTCGAGCACCACGAGCCGGTCGTGACGCCGGCCCATCCCGTGGAGGTGGAAGGCGTGGAATCGCTCGGTAAACGCGGTGTCGCGGACAGTGCATTCGTCGCGGACGTCGATGTGGTCCCGGCCCTGGCCGAGCTGGGCGGCCCTCGCCTCGTGCGAGGCGTGGAGGAAGACGGCGAGGTCGAAGCGGGCGAACGCGCGCGGCCACCGCAGCGCGAGCGCCGCTGCCAGGTAGGGCCCTCCGGCCATCCCGAATGCCACCGTCCGGTCGCCGTAGCCGTCCTGGACGATCACGCGGCCCCGCGGGCGCGGAGGAAGAAGGCGGACGAGCAGTCCGTCGAGCAGAAAGCCGCCGACCACGTACGCGGTGGTCGTCCACCAGCTGTCCGGCTGCCGCGCGGAGGACAACTGCCGCAGCAGCGGCTGCAGAGGGTGGAGACCGGCCAGCATGCCCCGGTGCCGGACAGCCGGAACACCGCGTGCCTCCAGCTCGGTCACCAGGGCCCGCACCAGCGTGGACTTCCCGGCCATGTCGACCCCGTCGACGAGGACCCGCAGTTCCAACGCCCGCGCGCGCACACAATGGTGCCGCCTCGCCGTGGCCGCCATCGCTGTTGCCTGTCCCGGGTTCTTCACGCCGCCGGCCTCACCTGCGTGACGGAGGCCAGTTCCCCTGCGTCGATGTGACGGCGCTCCAGAAGAACGAGCTGGTCGTGATGGGGCGGCAGACCGACGCTGGCCCGCTGCTGGCCGAGGCCTTCGGGATCGGCGACGGGGCACATCTCGAGCTGTCCGTCGTACCACCGGTACTGGGTGCCGTACCGCTGAGGCTGCCCGCTCCGCACCAGGCACCGGTCGTGCAGGTGGGCCCACTGCGCGGTGGTGGCGTCCCCCCGACGTACGGCCTCGGCGAGCATCTGCAGCAGGGTGATCTGGAAAGAGGGGTCGTGGTCGCTGTGCAGCGCGATGGTCAGCGCGGCCTGGCCTCCGCCGTCGCCGACCAACGTGCGCCCAGGCCAGCCGCTCAGTCGGGCGACGAGCCGCCGCAGGGCCTGTGCGTCCGCGGCGATGGCGTGCCGGGCCGCCTGTGCGACATCCTCCGAAGCGGCTTCCCGCTCGTGCGTCGGGGCGCGCCACGTGGCTTTCGCGGCCTCGACCCGACCGATCAGATCCCGTGCGATCTCGGGACGGGCGGGTACGCGGAGCTCTCCGAGCATGGTGCCGCCAACAGCGTCGAGCTGGCGCACAGCGTCCGTCTGCGCCGAGGGGAGCAGGGGCAGGGGATTCACGGGACATCCTTCGAGATCACGGGGGATGCGAACGGTGGTGATGCGGGTCTGTGCGGCTCTGCCCTGGGCCAGCCGACGAAAAGGCCGGGCACCCGGCACCGAACTGTCGGTGCGCGCCGCCAGTGCACGAGAACGCTGGGGTGATCGAGTGTCGGCCAACTGTGCGTGTCTCCACAGAGGTTGGCGGGAGTCCCGCGGGAGTCCCGTTGCCGGCGGCGGTACGCTCAGACCGTGCCTGGCTGATTGGATTTCGTCGTGGACGAGGATGAGCGCACACCCCACCCGCTGGCCGCGGTCCGTATCGCACGCGGGTTCAACCGTGTGGAGTTCGCCGAGGCGATGCACGGCGCTGCTCGCCGTCGCGGACTGCGCTCCGGCGTCGACAAGGCCCGGGTGCGCAAGTGGGAGGTCAACGGCGTACGGCCCGATGCCATCTCCCAGACCTACATCGCGGAAGTCCTGGGCATCCCGGCCGGCGACGTCGACCCTGCCGCCTGGCCGGCCTGGCTTCCTCGCGTCGACCAGGGTGTCGTGCCGCTCGGCCCCGCCAACATCGTGCCCGCTCTGCGAGAGGCCCTGCACACCATGGACCGCCGAACCCTCCTCAGCGCCATCCCCGGATCCGCGCTCGTCATCCTGGCCGGAAGCTGGGCCGGAACCCAGCCCGTGGCCCTCGCCGCCGGCGCCTCCCGCCCGGGTGCCGCAGTGGGCGAAGACGTCGTAGCCCTGCTCGAGGAGACCAGCGCCCGCCTCAACACACTGGCCACCGAGCAGCGCCAGCACATCGCGCCGCTCTACGACGCCCACCTCGCCCGCGTCACGGACCTGATCGAGGAACAGCGCTACGCCCGCTCCCTGGGATCGCGCCTGCACAAGCTCGCCGCGAGCCTCTCCCAGACGGTCGCCTGGATCCGCTTCGACCACGGCCAGCACGGCGCCGCCAGCCGGTACTGGATCGCTGGGCTGCACAACGCTCACGCCGGCAACGACCGGGATATGGGCGCGGCCCTCCTCAGCGACCTCGCCTACCAGGCCTCCTGGCGGGATGACCCCACCACCGCCGCCGGCATCCTCTCCAAGGCCCTCAGCCGCACCACCCACCCCGCCGCCAGCTCGCTGCTGCACCTGCGGCTGGCACGCGCCCAAGCCGCGCTCGGCGAACGCAGCGCCACCCTGCGCTCCCTGAACGCTGCAGAACGCCTGCTCAACGCCGGGGACACCGACGACACCCCCGCCTGGTGCTCGTGGATGTCGACCGCCGACCTCGCGGTCGACTCGGGCCGCTGCCTGCTCGACCTCGGCGACACCACGCAGGCGCACCGCCTCATCGCCGAGGGCCAAGCGCTCCTGCCGGCCAGCCGCGACAAAACGCGCGGAATCTTCCTCGCCTACCGGGCGCAGGGCTATCTCAGTCGTCGCGAACCCGAAGCAGCCGCCGCCGACGCCCTCGAAGCGCTCCACCTGGCCGAACGGATCGGGGCCCCGCGATGCGTGCAGCTCGTCCGTGACCTCGCCCCCGCCTTCACCCCCTACCGCACGGCGCAGGGCGTGCCCGAACTGCTGCACGCCGTCGCATAACCCGGGCAGGGCCAGCGCTGCGGTCCTGATCACCAGGCGGCCTCCAACTGCCGCCGGACGCGCTCCGCGTCCACCGCACTCAGACCGCTGAACTGCTCCAGAGCCTGGGTGTGGCGTACCGCAGCGTCTGGATCGCGGCGCTGAGCTGGGGCTTTGCTGGGCTCTGGGACGACGTCCGGCACGCCCTAGGTGTATTGCCCTGTGAGGTTGGGGACGCGGCTGGCGGGTGGTTTGCCTGCGAGCGCGGTGTGTCCGCGGTGGTGATTGTAGGTGTGCA
>NZ_JBSFHC010000039.1:0-24166 GCF_053596835.1 Streptomyces sp. NPDC001606 | reverse complement strand
ATCTTGTAGACCATCCCGTTGATGACCTGCCGGTCTTCCACCCGCGGCCGCCCTGTGGCAGCCCGCGGTATCAGCGGAGCGAGTAACTCCCACTCCTGATCGGTGAGTTCGTGACGGCGTACCACTCAACCATGATCCACCATCTGAGGATCTTTGAAGACGGACCCTAGATCCGGCGAAGATCATGGGCGGAGCCAGAGTCGGATCGAGGCGACGGCGTTGATCGTCCGCTCGACTTCGTTGCTTCGCTTGTAGATCGTCTTGTCGAAGCCGACAGGTCGGCCGCCCTTGCTGCCGTGGGCTTGGCAGTTGGCCCGCTGGTTCTTCGGTTCGGGGATGGAGCGCTTGATCTGGCGTCGGCGCAGATAGCGGCGGTTGCGACGGGAGGAATACGCCTTGTCGCCGCCGAGATGGTCGGGCCGAGTGCGAGGGCGTCTGCCACTGGGGCGGCCAACGCGGATGCGTTCCATGACCGGAATGAGCTGTGGAGCGTCGCCCCATTGGCCCGGAGTGATCAGCAGGGCCAGGGGGTGGCGTCCCCCCTCACCGGCGAGGTGGATCTTGCAGGTCAGGCCGCCCCGGGAGCGTCCGAGTCCCTCGTCGGGGCGGTGCTGCCGGGGCGTGCGTCATCCCGGCGCTCGTGGCGGTTCCCCACGAGCGCCGGCGGCGTGCTGATGGGCCCGGCAGGAGGTCGAGGCGACGCTCACCATCGACCAGTCGATCCGCCTTCCGCATCGGGGTTGGCCAGAGACGGCCGCGAAGCTCCCCTCCCAGGTGCCGTCCACCGACCAACGTCTGTGCCGTTCGTACACCGTCTTCCGTGGACCGAAACGCACAGGTAGATCCCGCCATGGCACCCCAGTGCGCGGTCGGTACAGGATCCCGTTGACGACCCTGCGGTGACCGGCCCGACGGCCGCCCCGATTCCCGGACTTCGGCAGGTGCGGCTTCAGCCGGGCCCACTCCTCATGCGTGAAATCTCCCCGCCCCATGCTCATGCCAACGGCCCGAAGCCGAGAGGGTCACATGATCCGCCGGACAGGCGCTGACCGTCGTGCTGCGCGGCGATGCTCGAACGCCATGAGCGGCTTCCAGATCAGCACCCTGACGCCCACCGAGGAGCGGCTCTGGCACGCTTACCCCACCGGTGCCCTGGTCGACCTGCGCTCCGGACCCGACGACGGCCCCGGCCAAGCGACGTCGTGGCCGTGCACCCGCGACAATCGTGCCGAGGTGATCGCCGCGCTGCTGACCGGCAGCGGGCCCGATGCGAATGGCGGCGGCGCGGGCATCAAACTGTCCGGCGTCCGTGTCGTCGGCCGACTCACGCTCGCCTACACAAAAGTCCCCTACGCACTCGACTTCGAGCACTGCTGCTTCGACGACGGCCTGGACCTCATCGAAGCCGAGACTCGCAGCGTGCGTCTGCGCGGCGGATGCCGTGGTTCCGCAGGCCGGCGGTCTGGCGCGGTCCAATGCCACGCAGGGCCTCAACGGGAAAGAGGCCCAAGGCAGTCGGCGATCTCGTCCGCGGCGATGGCGGGGACGCCTCCCCGGCGGGAGACCAAAGACGGTCGCAGCGACCGTAATCATGGGCCGATGCCGACTCGGACGTCGACACCGAGGCGGGAGACGGACCTGCCCCTGAGTATCCCTTCAGGGTGGGCCGCATCGGTGCCGTGGTAGCGCAGGGCTCATGTGAGGCCGCCGGCCCCGCCCGGGCCACCGACCCCCGTCATCGCCAGGGTGTTCGCCGAGTCCGACCGGGGCGAGCTGGCGCACCTCGTCGGTGTGGTGCGGCGCAGCCTCTTCCAGTTCGGCTACGACCCGGAGACCTGGCGGTCCCCGAAGGACGCCATGGCGCAGCGCTTCTACCTCTGGAAGCGCGACGCCCGTAGCTGAACCCGCCCTCCGGACACCGGTGCCGGGCCCGCACACTGCCGCCGCCAAGCATGCCCGGCCGGGTTGCCACCCTCCCCCGGCACGCTGCCGTCGGCGATGATCTGCGCGCTCTGCCCCCGGGTGAGCCGTGTCTCACCGCGGCAGCGTTGCTATGCAACGAGGTGCATAGCAAGATCGAGGGCATGGCGCTCGAGCATGCGATCCTCGTTTCCCTGCTGGAGAAGCCGGGCTCAGGCTATGAGCTGGCCCGGCGGTTCGAGCGGTCCATCGGGTACTTCTGGACCGCCACTCACCAGCAGATCTACCGTGTGCTCAAGCGCATGGAGAGCGACGGCTGGGTCGACGTCCAGGACGTCCCGCAGTACGGGCGTCCGGACAAGAAGGAATACTCCGTTGCCGGACCCGGACGGGACGCGCTCTCCGCGTGGCTCCACGAACCGACCGAACCCGAGAGTGTCCGGCACGACCTGGCGGTGAAGATCCGGGGTGCCGCCTTCGACGACCCGGCCGGCCTGATCCACGAGGTCGAGCGGCACCGGCAGGCGCACATGGACCGCCTCGCGCACTACCTCGCGGGCGAGGCCCGTGACTTCGGGGACCCCGGCGCGGACGGTCCGCTCGACGCCGAACGGGAACTCCAGCACGTCGTGCTGCGGGGCGGTATCGCGTACGAACGCATGATGATCGCCTGGCTCGACGACGTCCTCACCACACTGGCCCGCTTCGACGCCGAACACTGACCTGCCGAGCGGGCCTTCACCGGGACCGTGACCGTGCCCGGCCCGACCCTCATCCATCCCAGCCGAAAGGCGGCATCCGTGACCGACGCGCTGCTCTTCAACCCGCGCACATACGACCCCGCGCACTTCGACCCGGAGACCCGCAGGCTGCTGCGTACCACCGTCGACTGGTTCGAAGAGCGGGGCAAGCGCCGGCTGACCGAGGACTACCGGACCCGCGCCTGGCTCGGCGACTTCCTCGCCTTCGCCGCCAAGGAAAATCTCTTCGCGACCTTCCTCACCCCCGCCTCCGCCGCAGAGGGCGAGGCCGACAAGCGCTGGGACACCGCCCGCATCGCCGCCCTCAACGAGATACTCGGCTTCTACGGCCTCGACTACTGGTACGCCTGGCAGGTCACCATCCTGGGCCTCGGCCCCGTCTGGCAGAGCGACAATCCCGCTGCCCGGGCCCGCGCCGCCCAACTGCTCTCCCAGGGCGAAGTGTTCGCCTTCGGCCTGTCCGAAAAGGCCCACGGCGCCGACATCTACTCCACCGACATGCTGCTGGAGCCCGACGGCAACGGCGGCTTCCGGGCGAACGGCTCCAAGTACTACATCGGCAACGGCAACGCCGCCGGCCTCGTCTCCGTCTTCGGCCGGCGCACCGACATCGAGGGCCCCGACGGCTACGTCTTCTTCGCCGCCGACAGCCGTCACCCCTCGTATCACCTGGTCAAGAACGTCGTCGACTCGTCGAAGTACGTCAGCGAGTTCCGCCTCGAGGACTACCCCGTAGCGCCGGAGGACGTGCTGCACACCGGCCGTGCCGCCTTCGACGCCGCCCTGAACACCGTCAACGTCGGCAAGTTCAACCTGTGCACCGCCTCGATCGGCATCTGCGAGCACGCGATGTACGAGGCCGTCACCCACGCGCAGAACCGGATCCTCTACGGCCGCCCCGTCACCGCCTTCCCGCACGTGCGGCGCGAGCTGACCGACGCCTACGTCCGGCTGGTGGGCATGAAGCTGTTCAGCGACCGCGCCGTCGACTACTTCCGCAGCGCGGGTCCCGACGACCGCCGCTATCTCCTCTTCAACCCGATGACGAAGATGAAGGTGACCACCGAGGGCGAGAAGGTCATCGACCTGATGTGGGACGTCATCGCCGCCAAGGGCTTCGAGAAGGACAACTACTTCGCCCAGGCCGCTGTCGAGATCCGCAGCCTGCCGAAGCTGGAGGGCACCGTCCACGTCAACCTGGCGCTGATCCTCAAGTTCATGCGGAACCACCTCCTCGACCCTGTCGCCTACGAGCCCGTCCCGACCCGTCTCGACGCGGCCGACGACGACTTCCTCTTCCGGCAGGGGCCGGCCCGCGGCCTGGGATCGGTACGCTTCCACGACTGGCGGCCGGCTTTCGACGCGTACGCCCACCTGCCCAACGTCGGCCGGTTCCGTGAACAGGCCGACGCGCTGTGCGAGTTCGTACGCACCGCCGCGCCCGGCGAGGAGCAGAGCCGGGACCTCGACCTGCTCCTCGCCGTCGGCCAGCTCTTCGCACTCGTGGTCCACGGACAGCTGGTCCTGGAGCAGGCGGCCCTGGCAGGCCTCGACGAGGACGTGCTCGACGAGCTGTTCGCCGTCCTCGTACGGGACTTCTCCGCGCACGCCGTCGAACTGCACGGCAAGGACTCGGCGACCGAGGAGCAGCAGTCCTGGGCACTCGGTGCCGTTCGGCGCCCGGCGGTCGACGAGGCGCGTTCGGAGGGTGTCTGGCGCCGCGTCGAGGCACTGTCCGGGGCGTACGAGATGATGCCCTGAGGCCCGGACGATACCTCCGACCGCTTCGCGGAGTACGACGGTGGCCGCCGTACTCCGCGAGCTCTCGGCCGGTCAGTGTGCCGCGGTTTGCCCGAAGGCCGACGGGGCTCGGGAAGAACGATGCCCGTGGACCGTTCCAGGACCGCCGTCGGCGCGTCGGAGCGTCCAGCTCGTCAGGGCCGCCCGCGGCGGCGGGACCAGGTAGGGACAGTGGGCGGTTATCTGCCGCGCGGAGTCACTGACGTCCGCGGATCTCGCCCGGGTGGTGCCGGACTCAACGAGAAGCGGCGCCCCGGCGGTGGGCCGGGGCACTGCGCTGGTACGGCCGGTGGTCACCTGCGGCGGTCTCCCGCTGGCCGGGCGCGTTCGTCGTCGCCGTAGCCGCCGGCGGCGCCGCGGTCCCAGTCCGCGACCAACGTGGCGGTCGCCCGGTGGCGGGCGATGGAGCTGTGGCCACTCGGAAGCGGCGGACCGCCCGGGGCGCTTGCGGTCGGCCAGGCCCGGCAGGCCCAGGTCGGCGAACCGGCCCCCGCCACGTGCGCACGTGCCCACGTGCACTCCCACCTCAGCGGCGATCCGCGCGTTGGACCTGCCCCGAGCCGCCCGGAGCACGAGCTGCGTCCGCAGCCTGGCTCGGTACTCGGTCTTAAGGCCCCAGGCCGCCTTCTTCAACCGGTGCCGCTCGGCAGAGGTCAGGACTATCGGGCGCGTGGCAGCAACAGGCAAGGCAGGCAAGCCGGTCGGAAGAAGTGGATCAGGACGGCCGCAGCCTGGCGCATCCGCTTCCACCTGGGCTCGGGCTGTGCTGGGGCAGCGGGCCCGGGCGCTCACAGTGATTGCGGAGGGCGTCGACAACGATCAGGCGGCTCAGGAGAGTTCGTGCCGAGTTCCGTCGGCGACTGCGTGGAGCTTGTCGGGGTTGGCCACGTTGTGGATGGTCGAGATGCGGCTTTCCGGGTCGAAGTCGAAGGTCAGTGTGGCGACCACGCAGTCGGGGCCGCGGAAGACCACGCCCGGCCCGCCGTTGATCCAGGTGAGCTCTGCCCGCATCTGCCCGGGCTCGATGCCCTGGTAGGTCGCGGTGCCGAGTGCGGCGAACCAACGGGCCACGGTCTCCAGGCCGACGACCGGCTTGAGGGCCTGGCGGACCTTGCCGCCGCCATCGGTCCACAGCGTCACGTCCGGGGAGAGCACCTCCATGAGGGTGTTGATGTCGCCGCCCGCCGTCGCCGCGAAGAAGCGCTCGGTGACGTCGCGTTGGCGGGCGCGGTCCGCGGTGAAACGGGGCCGGCGGGCCTGCACGTGCTCGCGGGCGCGGTGCGCGGCCTGCCGGACCGCCCCCTCCGAGCGTTCCACCGCCTCCCCGATCTCCGCATAGCTGAAGGCGAAGACCTCCCTCAGCACGAAGACCGCGCGCTCCAGGGGACTCAGCGTCTCCAGCACAACCAGCAGGGCCGTGGAGACCGAGGCCGTCGTGGCAACGCCGTCAGCTGTGTCCGGGCCGGTGAGGATCGGCTCGGGGAGCCATGGCCCGACGTAGGTCTCGCGCTGGTGGCGAGTCGAACGAAGCCGCTCCATCGCCAGGTTGGAGACGATCCGGGTCAGGTAGGCCTTGGGGTCGGCGACCTGGGAACGGTCGGCCGCGGACCACTTGAGCCAGGCGTCCTGGACCGCATCCTCGGCATCGGCGGCGGTGCCGAGGATGCGGTAGGCGACGGAGAAGAGAAGGGTGCGGTACTGCTGGAAGGCAAGCTGGTCGGGGACGGCCTGCTGCGGCTGGGTCACTTGGCGCTCCGAATCCGGGTGTAGCGGCCGCCGTGCGGCCAGAACGCGCCCGAGGCGGGCATCTTCTTCATGCGGGCGAAGGCCGGCCATGGCGCGGAGGTGACCGTCTCCTTGTACTTCGCGGCTCGCTTGCCGGTCAGCACGATCCGGCGCGGGCTGTCGTCGGGGTGGGTGAACTGCACGACGGCGTCGTTCCGGCCCAGACTGACAGGTGTGTGGTAGTAGCCGAAACGGAAGGGCTTGGGCTCCTTGCCGGCCAGCACCCGCAGGATCGACAGGGCCGCGTGCACGCCGGTGGGCATACCCCCCTGACAGGTCCCGTGCATCACGCCGTAGCCCTGACGGATCGCCGCCGCATCGCCCACGGCATAGACGTCCGGGTGAGAGACCGAGCGCAGCGCGCTGTCGGTGACCACACGGCCGCGCTCGTCGACGGTCAGGCCCGCGGCGGCCGCCAGCGGCGAGACACGAGTGCCGCTGGTCCACAGCACCGCGTCCGTCGGGATGCTGGAGCCGTCCGCAAGCTCGGCACTGTCCGGCAGCACCTTGGCCACCTCGACGCCGCTTCGCACCCGCACGCCGAGCCGGGCGAGCGTCGCGTCCAGGTAGGCCTTGGCCTTCGGGTGCATGCTCGCGCCCGGCTCCTGCCGGCCCAGCAGCACCACCTCGAGCTCCGGGTGCCGCTCGGCGATCTCCGCGGCGGCCTCGACGCCGGTGAGGCCGCTGCCGCCGACCACGACGGTCCCACCATCGAGCCGGGTCAGCCGGTCGGCGAGGATGGCGGCGTCCTCCGGGCTGTTGAGGGTGTAGGCGTGGTCGTCCACGCCGGGGACGGCGACGGTGTCGGCGATGCTGCCCAGGCCGTACACCAGGGTGTCGTAGCGCAGGACCCGGTCGTCGTCGATCCGGACAGTCTTCGCCTCGGCGTCCACGGCGGTGACCCAGCCACGGACGAAGCCGGCGCCGGTGCCGTCCAGCAGCTCCGGGATGTTCATCTCGGCCGTCTCCTGGCCGGTGGCGGTCATGTGCAGTCGGAGCCGCTCGGTGAAGGTGTCGTAGGGGTTGACCAGTGTCACTCGCAGGTTTCTGCGTTTCCTGGTGCGGGCCGCGAGCTGGATCGCGGCGGAGAGCCCGGCGTAGCCGGCGCCCAGGACCAGGACCTCGTGCTGCTGCGCTGCTGTCGCGTTCATCGCTCTGCTGTCACTTTCGTGTCGGTCGTTCCCGCTGTGCGGACGACCACCAGACGCAAGCTGCCCTTCTGTTCGTGACGTGGGACAGATATGACCCGCGTCACATCGAGAGGAGACAGCGTGCGGGGCATCAGCACTCCGAGCACCGCGACGCGCTGCATTCCATCATGATCGACTGGCTTCGCAAGGGAACTGACGGAGCAACAGGAGCCGCAGGTCAGCGGCAGGGCCTGGTGCTTCCACGCCGCCCGCGAGCACGACCGCCCGCCTCTACGCCACCACCGACCAGCGGAACAACGCGCCCGCGGGTGATCGAGGACCCCGTCCAGGCCCGTCGGCGCCCCAAGCGGGAGCGCTGGGCCGACGTGCCGGCGGTCGCGGTCAAGACGCCGTGGTTCGCACCTGCCGTCGGAGACGACGGTGGGTCACCAGGCGACAGGGAGCTGGAGGGGGAAGCGGCGGATGGTTGCGGTGTCCCAGCGAAGTTCGTGGGCGGGTACGGCAAGGTGCAGGCGGGGGAAGCGGGTGAGGAGGGCGTCGACCGCGATGTGGAGTTCGGCCAGTGCAAGGGCTGTGGCGGGGCAGTGGTGTCCGCCCCAGCCGAATGTCATGTGGGGGTGGGCAGGGCGGTGGGGGTCGAGTACGTCGGGGTGAGGGAAGACAGCAGGGTCGCGGTTCGCAGTCAGGTATGACACGTGCACGTAGTCGCCGGCGCGGATGCGGCTGCCGCAGATTTCCACGTCCTCAAGGGCCAGACGGGGGATGCCGACGCCTTTGCGGAACGGCAGGTAGCGCAGGAGTTCGTCCAGGGTGGGAGGCAGGTTCTCGCGGTGGTGCAGCAGGTGTTCCCATTGCCCCGGGCGGGTCAGCAGGGTATAGGCGATGTTGCTGATCTGGCAGGTGGCGGTGTCGTTGCCGCTGAGGATGAGCGTCAGCGCCAGGACGGCCGCCTCCTGGTCGCTCAACGGGTCCTCGTCGTCCGGGCCGGGGGCGGTCAGCTGGCTGACGAGGTCGTCCCCCGGCGCTGTGCGTCGCTCCGCGACCAGGGCGGTGAAGTAGTCGCGCAGGTGTGCTTTGGCGGCTGCGGCTGCCTGCTGTGCCGTCGGTGAGGTGGCCAGCATCTGCTGGGTGTGATGCAGCAACTCGTCCCGGTCGGCATCGGGCACGTCCAGCAGTTCGCAGATGGTGTGGCCTGGCAGACGCGCAGAGAGGTGGTGGGCGAGGTCGGCCGGCGGCCCGTGCTCGGCCATCTCCTCCAGCAGGCGGCCGGCCACGCGCTCGATGGCCGGCTTCATCCGTTCGACGTTCGTGTGGGTGAAGGCCGCGGCGGCCGGGCGCCGCAGCCGGGTGCTGTGGGGTGGGTCCAGGACATTGATCGACTCGGCGGAGACGATGGGCTCCGGGGTAAGGCGGGGGTAGTCACGGCCGACGATGGCGGCGCGGCTCAGGCGCGCGTCGGTGGTGACCTGCCGGACGCCGTCGTAACTGGTGACGAGCCAGGCCTCTCGCTCGCCGTACGGCAGACGGATGCGGGTGATGGGTCCCTGCTGCATGAGGCGGGTCAGCAGGGGATCGAAGTCGAGGCCGTCACTGAAGTCGAAGGAAGCAGAGACCACAGGAGGAATCGCCAGGGACTCGGCTGCGTCGTCGGGCCATGCGGGTGGGTGGGGACGGCCGGATGGCGACACCTCCCGCCCAGCGGACATATCTGGCATATGTCGCATTCTGCGTCAGGTGCTGTGCCTTCGCACTCCTTCCGAGCCGAAACCGATGAAGAAAGCGGTGAACGATGCCCTCCGACCCCTCTGCCCCCGTCGAGGCAGCAGACGCCGTAGACGTTCTCATCGGGCCGGCCCGACCGGCCTTGCCCTCGCGGTCGACCTTGCCCGGCGCGGCGTACGCACTCATATCGTCGAGGCGGCCGAACGACCGTTCAACGGCTCACGCGGCAAGAGTCTGCAGTCTCGTACCCAAGAGGCGCTGGACGACATGGGCGTCATGAACGCGCTGCGGGAGTCCGGCAGCCCCTTCCCGCCCATGCAGACGTGAAGCAACGGCCTGCGCGACGGCACCTGGCGGCTGATGGAACGCGATCCTGAGGCGCCCCAGTCGCGGTACCCGGTGCCGTGGCTGGTGCCGCAATGGCGCACGCAGGAGATTCTGCGGGACAGGCTCCTGGAGCTGGGCGGGACAGTGGAGTACGGCACTCGGCTGACATCCCTGGACCAGAGCGGCCAGCAGGTGCACGCTGAGCTGACACGAGCCGACGGCAGCCGCAGGACCGTGAGCGTGCCGTACCTCGTCGGCGCCGACGGCGGACACAGCACCGTCCGCGAGACGCTCGGCATCAGGATGAAGGACGAGGGCGGCTCCCTGCACGCGGCGGTGGTCGCGGACGTCCGCGTCGACGGCCTGGACCGCGACCATTGGCACATCTGGCCGGACGCACCGGGTGGAGAACTCCTGCTCTGCCCGCTGCCCGGCACCGACATGTTCCAGCTCAACGCCAAGGCAGATGGGGAGGAGCGCGAACTCACCCCGGCACGCATCCGGGATCTGATCTCCACCCGCACCCACCTGCCGGCAACAGCCGTCTCCGACGTGGAATGGACCTCCTACTACAAGCCTCGCACGGCGCTGGCCGAACGCTTCCGCGACGGCCGGGTCTTCCTCGCCGGCGACGCCGCCCACGTCCACCCGCCCGGCGGCGGCCAAGGCCTGAACATCGGCGTCCAGGACGCGTACAACCTCGGTTGGAAGCTCGGCCAGGTCCTGCGCCACCGCGCTCCCGACGCCCAGCTGGACAGCTACGACGCCGAACGCCGCCCGGCAGCCCACAACGTCCTGGAGCTCAGTGCCCGCCTCTACCGCCCTGGCCGCAATCCAGCAGACAGCCCTGAACGCGCCCGCCACCGGACCCGCCTCACCCTCCTGCTGGTCCACTACCGCAGCAGCCCCCTGAGTACCGAATCCCGCGAACAGCTCTCCAGCACCGTGTGCCAAGCAGGCGACCGGGCTCCCGACCTCGCATGCACCCTGGTGGACGCGTCCGCCCCCGATGGCGGGCAGTCACTCCTCGAACTCCTCAAAGGCCCTGACTTCACCCTGCTCGCGGTCGACACCACACCACCCCAGGCACCACCAGCCGTCCGCACCCTCGAGGTCCACGGCGGTGCCCTGGCAGAAGCACTCGGCACGGGACTGTTCCTGATCCGCCCCGACGGCCACATCGGCTTGGCCACCCAGAACCCGGCACACCTGGAGCACTACTACGCCAAAGTCGGACTCACTGCCTGATCCAGCCCGCAATCTCACGGGTGACCAGCGGTTCACTCACTTCCGCACCCGCACGTCGGCGCACTGCGCTCGATGAGGCGGGCTCCGGCGCCGACACGCTCAGCCGCCCGGCGCGGGCCTCCGGGCGGCAAGTACCGGCGGACACCTCACCACGGTCGACACCCGTGCCGCACGACCTCACCGGACCGCCCTGCGGCAGAGCGCCGCCTCACGCAGTGGCCGGCTGACCACACCCACTCGGCCCGGCCGCAGTCATGCGACGTGCTCAACCCGCCACCACCCGGATGAGGCTGGGCCAGCGGCCAAAACGCCGGGACAGCCGCTGCGCACACCCGCGAGCCGCCTGCCCCCGGCGTCGCATTGCGCCGAATCGGGCACGCTCCTTCCCCGCGCGGGCCAGCATGGGCAGGAGCAGTGCTGCGATCGTCCGCGACGGCGTCGGAGGCCGGAGGCAACATGAGTGCTGAGCGAGAAGACCAACCGAGGACGACCCCGATCCTTCCCCACCAACGGCGTGCCTCCGGGAACACGTTGACCGTGACGGGCCGCACCCTGCGATTCCTGGGGTACGCCCTGGCCACCGGATGCGGATCCGTGCTGCTGAAGCACTTCGTCATCGCGCCCGGACCGCCGGTCAGCCACATCCCCTGGGTCCTGCGCCTGCTGATCATGCTGGGCATCCTGGAGGGCGGATGGCTCGTCTTCCGCGCCAGTCGCAAGGTGGTGGTCCGGGGCAGGCGGCACCGCATCCGCGTCATCACCGCCTTCGAGGAGTTACGGGGCGAGCGCTACATCCTCTATCTACGGCCCTTCGCTCTCGACACCCGGATGTCGCTGCCCCCTCCCGAGGCTCCGGGATGGTGGACGCGCTCCCCGTATGAGCTTCCCGGACTCACCATGGAGGACTTCCTCGTCCGCCAGTTCACCCGGCACGGCAGGGTCGTCGCGGTGGGGGAACCCGGCGAAGAACTGCCTCTGCTCGGCGCGCAGCGCGGCTACCTGCCGCTCGACGGCTGGGAGAGGACCGTGAGCGAGCTGATCCAGGGTGCTCACTCCGTCCTCATGTCCGTGGCGCCGGGTCCGGGAACGGTGTGGGAGTTCACCGAGGCACTGCGCACGATGCCTCCGGAACGGCTGGTGCTCATGGTCTGCTGCGGACCCGAGGAGTACGACGCCTTCCGTACGGCCGTCGTGGAGAAGTACGCCGTCCGGAAATCCGAGGAGCCGGGCAGCACTTGGGCTCCGCTACCACGGCTACCCGACTGTCCCGCGCGGCCCCCGGCCTCGAAGCGTGAGTGGCAGTCGCCGCTCAGGGCCTTCGTCACCTTCGACCAGCAGTGGCAGCCGCGCCTGCACTGGTTCGTCGTCACGGTTCCGCGGATTCGTCACGTCTGGACCATGCGCAGGCTGGTGCGCGAACGCATCGACGCGGTAGTGGGCGCGTGGGCGGCTCTGCCGCCACGGCAGGCTTCCCCGGACACGATCCCTCCGCCGGCACCGGTCGTCACCACCCCTCCCCCGCCACCCGTCCCCTCCCCGCTGCCGCCGCAGCCCTTGCTGGGCAGCACAGTGGTCGGGCTGAACGTCAGACCACCAGAGCGCAGAACGCGACGACGTAGGCGACAGTGAAAATGACCGGCACCCACTGCTCGACGTGGGTCAACGGCACGTACCGGCTCCACTCGCGCCCCTCGCCGAGGCCCGCCCGCTCCGCCCTGGAGTAGGCGTACGCCGGGCAACCTCTGCGCGAAGGCGCCGATGCCCTCGAACTTGGCCGCGTTGAGCTGAGTTTGCAGGGCTTCGGCGGCTCAGCGGCGGCGGGTCCAGGAAGTAGCGAGTGAAGCGGCCCGGTAGCCGGGGACCGATGCCGCGCTGAGGTTTTGTGCGACCGCTGCCGGCTCGACGGGCGCGGGGGCCACCTGCACGCAGGCGGTCTTGGGCTGCGTGGTGCTCTGTCCGAATCGGCAGGCCACACCTGTCAGTCTGATAGTGATGAAGTCGGCGATCTGCGCGCCGAACTCGATGGGCTTCCCGTTGATCTTGATGTCACCAACAGTGAAGCCCTTGTCCTGGGGTACCTCGTAGACGAACCGCACAGGGTGGGTCTCGTCGCCGCGCTGCCTGATCCAGTAGTCCTTGGGATCGGAGCCGTCCGGGGTGGCCCAGCCGTCCGTGGCCAGGTTGTCGAAGTAGAGACCGACCGGGTCGGCGAGGGAGACGTCCGCCTTCTGTCGGGCGAGGTCGTTCACGGCTCCGCCGATGTGCGGGTCGCTGTTGCGCTCGGGCTCGCCGTACTTGCTGCAGTGGATGAGTTCCTGCTCGGTGGTCAGCTCGTTGCCGTTGATGACCCGCACGATGGTCGCTGCGGCCGCGAGTTCGATCTCGGCGCCGAGGGTGTTGTTGGACTGGATCAGATGCATGGCGCCGTCCGTCGTGGAGTCGTTCCACCGGTTACGTGGGTTGTAGGTGCCGGTGGCTCCGAAGAGGTCGCTGTGCTGGACGTTCGGGTTGATGTGCCTCTGGTAGAGCTCAAGAACCTTGGCGGGGTTCGACTGGGCGAGCAGATGCCAGTACTCGGGGCCCTCGCAGGTGAACATGACCTTGGTGATCTTCCCGGCGGCATTGCGGGTGACGCTCCACTCGCAGTACTCGTCCTGGACGTCCCGGCTGGCGTCGGCCCGCTTCCACCGCTGGGCGTCGGCGAGAGACTGGATCTTGACCAGACGGGGGAAGGCCGTCCAGGTGACGGTGGCCTCCTGGGCGTCGGCCGCTGTGTCGGTCTTGGTGAGGTTGTAGAACTGGCTGCGAGGGCTGTCGTTGAGCACCTCATGGGGATCGGGGCCCGTGATCGAGTTGTCGACCCGGTCGCTGATGAACATGTTCCAGGCCTTCAGGCCGGTCTCGTCGAGATCGTCGAGGTGTCCGGGCGGGCCGTAGGAGGCGAGTAGGCTCATGGGGCACTCCTTCGCTGAGAGGTGGCCGGGGGCGGATGAGCCGCGGATGGCGGCTGTCAGGAGGTGGACGCGACCGTGCCGTCGTCGTTCATCCTGAGCCGCGGGGCGCTCGCGGGGATGTTGGTCGTCGGCAGCGTGAGCTCGAACTCGTTGAGCCGCATCGCCTTGAAGTCACGGCGGCGGGACTCTGCCAGCCGGACGTAGTCGTCGAAGCCGGCAGACTCCCGGATTCGTTGGCCGATGTGACCGAGGTAGTCGTCGATCCGCTGGGCGAAGGCCTTGGGCCAGGTGTCGTCGGCGAGGACCCAGTCTGCGGCGAAACGGCCTTCAGGGCTGCTGGGCGGCAGACTCGTGGCGGCTTCCAGGATCGCCTGTGCGATGTGTTCCTGTAGCTCGGTCACGGCGGTCGGCGTGGTGGGGACATGGTTCATCAACTGCTCCCGGTCTGGGCTGAAGACCGGGTTGGTGAAATCGACCATGAACGCGCAAGCGGCGAACTTGGCCGTGATCAGGCCCTGTTCCACCATCTGTCGTACCACGTCGTTGTCCTCGCAGGCCGGCTCCGGTACGACGAAAGCGAAGAAGGTGTCGCCCGGCTGGGAGAAGCCGCTGCTCTTCTCCTCCAGGGAGAAGCCGAAGGTTGCAAGGCTCTCAACGTAGTGGGCGGCCGGGGCCATGGGAGGAAGGGCGGCCGTGACGGGCAGTTCGAGATCACTCAGGAGCGCGTCGCTGTTCAACCAGAAGCTCGGGGGCAGCAGCAGGTCACCGCTGGAGCGGGTGATCGTCGAACTCTGGGTCGCCGTGCTCGCCAGATTCACGGCGGTCGTGGTGAACAGATGGCGCATCAGCTGCTCGGGATGCTCCACGATGCCGTCCTGTGTGACGGCTGCCAGGCGGGCGGCGGTCCAGCGGCTGATCAGCGCACGGACGGTCAGTTCCAGGTTCTCGGCGCCGATGACCTGCTGATAGAGCGGGTCGTCACGGAAGGGGTCGTCCGGGGCCAGCCGAATCGCCGCCGCCTGGGACTGCCAGTTGCTCCAGGGCGCCTTCAGCTCCTTCATCACGACGCTGCCATTGATGTGGCTGTCGAAGCAGCCATGGCCGCGGGAGCCGGGGGCGAGAGCGGACCACGAGTTGCCCGCCCACACCCACACGGGGCTGATCCGCATGTAGTAGTTGAAGACCTTCGCGGCCGCATCCCAGGCGGCAACCTGCAGAAACGTCGCCGCCGGATCCTCGTTCGCCCCCGTGCTCACCAGCAGGTCCACGTCCGGGCCGGTGGCGGCGCGAGCGACAGCGAACCGCATGGCACGCGGCAGCTCGGGGGCGGAGCCGAGCGGGATCTGCCCGGCCTCGCCGATCAGATACACGGACTGGTTCGCTTTCGTCGCCGGCTCGGGCAGCCCAGCGAGGAGATCCTGCACCGTCAACGGGAAGGTGCCCTTGCGGAAGAACAACTCCGCCATCGGATCCCCCAGCTCCGCCAGCTCCTGGGCGGCCAGAGGACGGGCGCGCTGGTCGACGCCCACCACGAAGCGGTACAGCCTCGGTGCCTCCCGGTCGTCGACGTCCGCGTCGCCCAGGGCGGCCACGACCGCGCGGCTGGTGGGGCATGTGATTCCAGGTGGGGAGCCGCTGGTCTCGGCGATGCGAGCCTTGTGCAACCAGGCGGTTGCCCGGCGATGCTCTCGTATGCCGTCCACTGACTCGACCTTTCGTCGCCCGCCTCTGTCCAGCGAGGTGTGAGCGGTGTGTCAGGAGGGGCCTGAGCCTCGCACTCCATGAACAGTCTGCATCGCCCGAGGCCATGACGCATCCGTAGCCGTGGCCGGCTGCGTACGTGGCCAGTGGTGGCCCTCGGGCCCGCCCGTGCACATGGAGACGTTCAGCTCCTGAAGTACGGTGGCGATCGGATTGCCGACCGTGCTCGACCCTGCGCCGGCGAAGAGTAGCGCCACCACCAACTGGTGTCGCCGACGGTCGGAACCGGCCAGACCCGCAGATCCGCGCACTCGGCATCAGCAGGCCGCGACAGCACCTCTTCAGCACGCGGCAGCGGCATGACCACACCGCCCTCGGAGTACTCACTCCGCCAGCCACTCGCATCGATCAGATCGAGGACCGCCTGCCAATCCTCAACCAGAGTCCCAGCGACCCACACATCCGGAAGGCACCCCTCCCACTCAAGGTCGAAGAAGTCCTTCACGTCATCCCACAGCAGCTCAGACACCAAGCAATGCTGACCCCACCGGCAACACAACGCACCCTGGTTTCCTTGACGCAGCCCATAGGGTCCCCCGCGTGCAGAAGACGCGTACAGAAGGCAGAGGAACCGGCGAAGCGTCCGAGGCGGCCATGACGTCCGCCTCGGACGCTGTGGATGCCTGTGGCCTCAGGGCGTAGGCGCGGCGACACCCTTGCAGGTCGTGTCCTTGGCCGGCAGCTTCCCGGTGAGCAGGTAGCTGTTGCCCTGGGCGTCCATGCAGGAGTTGCCGTCGAACAGGTACTGGCCGTGGTTGCCGCCGTCCGCCACGACGAGCCGCGAGCCGGTCATGACCTTGTGCATCTGCTGCGCACCGACCAGCGGCGTAGCCGCATCGTCAGCGGCCTGGAGCAGCAGCACCGGCGGGACGTTCGACGAGCCGATCTTCACCGGCTTGACGGGCGCCGTCTTCCAGTAGGCACAGGGTGCGCTGTACCAGGTGTTCAGCCAGGCGAACAACGGTGCCTTTGCCGCCGACGCGACCGTGTCCTTGTGCCAGGTGTTCCAGTCCTGGGGCCAGGCGTCGTCCACGCAGTTGTACGCGAGCTGCGCCGCGTTCACGCCGCCGCCGGACGCCAGCTGGTCCGCGGCGGCGAGCAGAGCGCTCGTGTCACCCGCCTGGTACTTGGCGACCATGTCGGCAGCCGATCCCCACTCCACGTTGGTGTACATGGCGGAAGCCAGCAGGTCATCCAGCTCGGCGCTGCCGACCCGGCCCCCGGCGGGGTGCGCGTCCAGCTTCTCGCGGGCCGCCTCCCACGCGGCCGAGACCTTGGCCTCGGTGGCGCCCATGTGGTAGCTGCTGTCGTACTTGGCGACCCAGGTGAAGAACTGCTCCGCACGCTTCTGCAGCGCCGGGTTCTGCTGGAACTGCGTGGCGTACGTGGTGACTGTCGGGTCCACCACGCTGTCCAGGATCATGCGGCCGGTGCTCTGGGGGAACAGCGTCGCGTAGGTGGCGCCCAGCTTCGTACCGTACGAATAACCGAGGTAGTCCAGCTTGGTACGGCCGAGCCCGGCGCGGATGGCGTCCATGTCGCGGGCCGCGTTCTCGGTGGTGATGTACGGCAGCAGAGCACCGGACTTGCCTTGGCACTGCTGGGCGATCTTGCTCGCGACGTCGCGGCGCTTCAGCTCCTGCTGTGCGTTCGCCGGGGTGTACGGCGAGGCGGGGTGATTGATCAGGCCGGAGGTGTCCCCGCAGGAGACCGGGGTGCTCGCGCCGACCCCTCGGGGGTCGAAGCTGACGACGTTGTACTTCTCGGAGAGGTTCTGCGGGAGTGAGCTCCACACCGTCTTGGCCAGGGAGATTCCTGATTCACCGGGCCCGCCCGGGTTCACCACCAGGGTGCGCTCGGCGTTCACGGCACCCGCGATCGACAGCGTCAGCGTGATCTGACGGCCGTCCGGCTTCGCGTAGTCCAACGGCACCTTGAGGGTGGAACAGTACGTGCCGCGCGGGGCGTCCGAACTCTCTGGGCAGGCACCCCACTTCAGGGCCGAGGCCCCTTGCGAGGCGGCATGCGCGGACTCAGGCAGGACCAGGGCGAGCGCCCCGAGCGCGGCGGCCACGGCGACGCCGCGGCGGGTGGGCTTGAGGATCACGAAGACGTCCTGTTCTGCGGTCAGTTGCGATCTGATGCTGGTGAACAGGATGAGAAAAAAAGCGACGCGGTTGCCTCGAAAGAAAGCTTCACCGACGTCCGAGAAAGACCGGATTGGTGAACGCCGCAAGCGCCCCGGGAACCGGCCCCGCCGCCGTCTCATGGCGCAGTTCCGCCCGTACATACGCCGCGTGCGCCGGGGTCGTACGCCACTCGGCCACCCCCGAACCGGAAACCGGCAGCGGATCGCTGGTGAACAGCACCCCCTGGTCGGTGACGAAGCGGATCGTGCAGCGGGGCGCGCCCGCCACCTCCAGACGGACCGTCACCGGAGTGTCGGGGGAGACCTCCAACCGCTCGCCGAGCAGGCCCTTGTCGTTCCGGGCACCGAGGCCAGCGCGCTGATCGTGCCCGGCCTGGCCGCCCAGCTCGCCGCAGCCCACACCCAGCGCCGCCAGGCCGAGCAGGAGATCGCCGCCCTGCTGGAGACCCTCCCTCTTTTCCGCCTCCTGACGTCTCTCCCCGGCCTGGGCGTCAGGACCACAGCGGCCGTGATCGTCGCGATCGGTGACGGCACCGGCTTCCCCACCGCCGGACACCTCGCCTCCTACGCCGGACTCGCGCCCGCCACGAAGTCCTCGGGCACCTCCATCCGCGGCGAGCACGCACCCCACTGCGGCAACCGCCTCCTCAAACGCGCCCTGTTCCAGGCCGCGTTCGCCGCGATCGGCTGCAAGTCCGACCCGTCCTCCCGGATCTACTACGACCGGCAACGCGCACGCGGCAAGACCCACACCCAGGCGATCCTCCGCCTGGCCCGCCAGCGCGTGAACGTCATCCACGCGATGATCCGCACCGGGGCCCTCTACGAACCACGCACCCCGGGCGACGTCGACCTCGCCGCATAACGACGACTCCACCGCCCCTACCCTCCGGGCCCCATCACGCCCGCGCACCGGCACGGCCACTCCGGCCCTGCCGGCCACCGGGCTGCCCATCAGCCACCCGATCCGCCGGGAACATCCCGCTTCGCGGGACGTTCCCGAAAACCAGGATCAACCCCTACAAGCCGACCCCACCAGGGTGACGAAACAGATAGGGGCACCCCCCCCGTGCCCAGTCAACGCACCACCCGCCCCACCGCTTACGGGACAACCTCTGGAGGCGCCGGGGCCGATATGCGGCTTCGCGGGGCGGGGCGCATGATGGGGCTGAGGGAAGGAGAGGCGTCATGCCCAAGCTTTCGCTCTTTTCCAACAACTTCCCCGATTTCTTCATCGTCGAACGGAGCGGCGACGTCGATATCTCCAAGATCGAAACGGATGACGACCGGCGCAACGCCACTTTCGAGTGGACCGGCCCCGCGTTGGACTTCGGCGAAACGGGACGGCTGGTGCGAGCCACTCTCCCGCTGGGCTTCTGTCTCCGGATCGACGCGCTGGAGGGGTTCCGCGTAGTCGGCAAGTTCTTCACCGGGATCATCGACCCCGACGTCGCAGAAGAGGTTCGTGAGGATTCGACTTTTGTCCTTGAAAGAGCGGAGATCGACCCGAACCAGGCCTCGTTCCGGTCCGTACGGTTCCCCGACCGTTTCCTCCGGCACCGGGACTTCCACCTCTTCGCGGAACCGGTGAACACCCCCGGAGAGCTTCAGGACGCGTGCTTCAGGATCGCCCCGCCGCTCTCCTCAGAGGCGTGACGGGTCATCACGCCACGGCGCTGCTGCTGGCGATGGCCTACCTGACCGCGCGCCGGACCCGCTCCCGGAAGGCGGCGGCCGCGTGGTGGGGTGCGACGCTGGCCCTGTCGGGGGCTGGTCGCCTCCAACGGCGTGTACCGGGGTGAGCACTGGGCGGGCCACCGGCGGCACTGCCGGCTTCGCCCTCGGCGCCGCGGTCGCCCTCGCCTTCGTCACCGTCGACCTCGGCTATGGCATGCTCCGGCGCGCGGGGCGACAACGGCAGCGCCGACGTGGCGGCCGGTCCGGCAGGGCGGTGACGCAGGCGCCGCTGAGTGACGCCGCTGACCCGGGCAAGAGCTACGCGGCCGGGCCCCCAGGGCCGTCCATTCCGGGGAGGGGGAATCTCTGCCCCGGCACGTTGGGCGACGGCCGGGGAAAGCTGCCGTCCGGGGCGTGCTGCTGAGAGACGGGGGGATGACCACGCAGCGGATGCCGTTCCCTGCCCCCGGACGAACACGCGCCCTCCTCTTCGTCGGTGGCTAGACGAGTAGTTCCTATTGCGGGGTTCACGGACGCAGGGAGGGTGTCCAACATCGGGTTGTGACGACCGAGTTAGACACCCTCTTGACCGCACTGTACGTGCACATCGACGACCGCTTGAAGACCTCGCGCCGGCGTGGTCGGCCGCCCCGGCTGACCGACGCCGAACTGGTCCCCCTGGCCGTGGCCCAAGCCATGCTGGGCTTCCACTGCGAGGCCCGCTGGCTGCGCTTCGCCCACGCCCACCTGCGCGGCCTGTTCCCCTACCTGCCCCAGCGGCCCGCCTACAACAAGCGCCTGCGGGCCGCGCTGGGCTTGGTCAAACGGGCCATCCGGTCCCTGGCCGAGGACACCGACCTATGGCTGGACCCGCTGTGGATCGTGGACTCCACACCCGTCGAGTGTGCCCGCTCCCGTGAGACCGTCAAGCGCTCCGACCTGGCGGGATGGGCGAACTACGGCTACTGCCGCTCCCACTCACGCTTCTATTGGGGTCTGAAGCTGCACCTGGTGTGCACCCCCGCCGGCCTGCCGGTCACCTGGGCTCTGGCCGACCCCAAGATCGACGAACGGCAGGTCCTGGCCGCCCTGATCGACAATGAACCGCACCTGACCAGTGACCGACCCGGTCTGCTCATCCTGGCCGACAAGGGTTACATCGCCGCCGAGCTCGACCGCTTCCTGGCAGCCCACGGCATCAGCCTGCTGCGGCCCTCCTACCGCAACCGCGGCACCCCACGGCCGGGAGAAACCCTGCTCAAGACGGTCCGTCAGCTGATCGAGTCGGTCAACGACACCCTCAAGGGCCAGCTCGACCTGGAACAGCACGGCGGCCGGACCATCGAAGGCGTCGGCGTTCGCGTGGCTCAGCGGATCCTGGCGATGACCTGCGCGATCTGGCACAACCGCGCCATCGGGGCACCTGTCACCCGCTCACTGATCGCCTACGACCACTGAGCCACATCGGAACTACTCGTCTAGGCCGACATGCACGACCTCGTTCTCCACCGTGGCGGTCCTGCACTCCCTGATCACGATGGAGGTCGTGCAGCGCGACCGGATCCCGGACGCGGGCAAGAAGCCGCCGCACCAGCTCATCAAGCAGGGCGTCGCCGAGGGGACCTGACGGCCCGGCAGGCGGAGTGCCTGACCGTCGAGAGAATCTCAGTTACGCCACGGCCAAATGCGACGGCTACAGCCGAAGACAAGACCTCCTTCAGAGCGCGCAAAGGACACCTTAATTAGTGCCACAGCTGGTAGTTGCCGCCGTTGCCGGGCAAGGCGTAGACGCTGCCGCTGGCGTTGCTGTCCAGGTAGTAGCCGGTCGCCTTGTTCCGCAGGCGCCAACCGTTGCCCTGCCACTCCTCGTACCAACGCTCGTAATCGTTGTTGGGCTTGCAGTTCTCCATGTAAACGCTATTGTCCCAGTAAGCGGTCAGGCACACGCTGGAAACCCCGTATGGCGTTTCGATATAGCTGCCGTCGGACTGCTGGAAATCGCTCCAGTCATAAGGCCCGTTGTACCAGGTGTGGTCGTGCGTCTCGACCGCCGATTCCGTGCTGGGCTCGTAGACCAGGTATTTCCCGGTGGCATCGTCATGCCAGGTGACCTTCGGGTCCGAAGCGTGCGCTGCGGGCGAGCTGAGAATCGTGCTGGCCGCGACGGCCGTGACGGCGACGACGAGCCGCGATATGTGCTTCTTCATGATGTCCTCTCATGTAAACAGGGCGGCGGCAGCGTATCCAAGATCAAGTTCTTAGTGCTACCGCTTTACCGATGTTTCCCAAGGCCGGAGCCGGTCGACCCCGCCCGCATCGGCCGCCGTGTCGTCCGGCAAGAAGGACAGCAAGCTGCACGGGCTGTCCGACGCCCAGGCATCCCGCTGGCGGTCGGCGTCTCCGCCGCGAACGTCGATGACACCCACGCCCTGCAGCCGCTGATGAAAGGGATCCCGGCGATCCGTTCCCGGCGCAGACCGCGCCGCGGTATACCGGGCCGGCTGCGGGCGGACCAAGCGTATTGCTCAGCCGCCCATCGGGCCTGGCTGCGAGAACGAGGCATCGTTCAGCGAGGTTCAGGCCGCGCCGATCGGCGGGCGTGAGCAGGTCCGCCCACTCCGGTTCGCCGAGGATGTCGTGAAGCACCAGGGTGTTTACATATTCTCTGAACTCGCGGTTGCTGGACCGGAGTTGTGGGTAGAGCCAGGGTGGATTACTGGATGTCGGCTCTGGCCGGAGATTGCATGCGCCTGAGCGCATGGGGTGCCCAGTTTGCGTCGCCATCCAGCACGGTTCCCCTTGAGGGGCTCATCTGGAGGTCGACACATGTCTGTGTGGCTGTCACGCCCTGTTCTGGTTGCGTCGCTTGCGCTGCCCCTTTTGGCCGTCGTGGTGCTGTCCGCGCCGGCGTGGCTGACCTGGCCTTTCCTGCCGGCTGGGCGCCAGGAGGTGGTGTTGGCGGTCCTGGACCGCCTCGTCCAATGGACTCGGGTAGCGGTTCGTCCAATGGACTCGGGTAGCGGTGCCGCGCGCTGGCGGCAGCACGGAGCGGGCCGTGGTCAAGTCGTCCAGCCTGCCCAGATGGGCCTGCTGTGAGCGGAAGGGCTCAGCGCAGCCGTCGCGCGCGCAGCACCAGGTCGTCGGTATGGTGCGCGCCGGCGCCGCCGTCGGGTGCCAGGCGTGGTCGCTGCTCGTTCACCTCCACCGTCCAGTCGTCGGTGAGCAGGGCGGCAACCATCGAGGGCCAGACGTAGTCAGCCGGGTCGAAGCCGCTGTCGTGCGCCTGCCGGGCGTCCATCCCCGCGTGGTGTACGAGCAGCAGCACGCCGCCGGGCGCGACGGCCGCGAGCAGCGCTCGCTCGGCTGCGGCGTCGGGAGTGCGCAGCAGGGCCGGATACTGCGCGGAGACCAGGTCGAAGGAGGCTGGCGGGAGCGCCGCTTCCGTCAGCGCGGCGTGTACCCAGCGAACGGAGACGCCTGCGTCCCGCGCGTGCCCGGCCGCCCGCTCCAGCGCCACGCCCGAGACCTCGAGCGCGGTCACGTCCCAGCCGCCGCGCGCGAGCCAGACGGCGTCCGCGCCCTCGCCGCAGCCGACGTCGAGCACCCGCCCGGGCGTGAGCCCGGCGACCTCGGCCACAAGCGCACCGTTGGGCTGGCCGCTCCACAGCTGTTGCCGGTCGGCGTATCGGTTGTCCCACTCCGCCCGCACCGCGGGGTCCCCGACGTATCCGTCGCCGGGCAAGGGAGTGTCAGACGCGGGCGATCCCGCTGTGATGTTGTCGGTCATGGGCCCAACGTCACCCATCGTGGCCCGGTCACGCCACTGTTGTTGCCGCTCCGGCAAAACGGCGTCCAGGGGGCGAGGAACGGCCGGGCGCAGTCGAACTGGAGATCATCGAATGAGACCGGCTGCGGCACCCTTGACCTGCGCGGTCATTCTTCGATGGCACAAACCGTCGTCAATCAATCTTGGGTGGCACTCGGGCAAGGTTCGCTGTCACAGGTCAGCCTGGGAGAGGTCAGCTCGCCTCTGAGCGGGCGCGGGCGAGGAATCCTGCGAAGGCTTCGGCGGCTTCGGGCCCACTGGTGGAGAGCCGGGCGGCGAACGCCGACTCGTCGACGTCGGCGCTGGGGCCCGGCGGGCGACTTCGGCGAACCGTGCGGTGTGCGCGAGGACCGGCGGCGGAAGAAGGCCGGGGCGATGGCGGCGTCGCGGGCGGCCGGGTCGCGGTGGTGCCCGAGGTACGCGGCCAGGGCGTGGGCGAGCCACGCGTCGACGTCCGCCTGGGCATACCCGCCGGCTCGCAGGGTCAGCTCGTCGCGCACGGCTTCGTCCCGTGGCGGGGGTCGGTTTGCCTCAGCGTGCCGAGGTCGCGCAGCGCTTGGAGCTCGTCGGCGCGGGCGGCGATGCGCTGCGCCTCGCGTACGGCGGCCTCCCATTCGGCGGCGGCTGCGGCTACGGCGGCGAGCTCGGACTGGACGACCTCGTCGGCCGCCGGCCACCCTCTCCAGACAGCTCGAACCGCCTGGTGGCACGGGGGGGCGATCACACGCCACCTGCCTGCGACTCCGCAGGCTCCGGTCGCACGTCAACGGCCGGCGGGTCAGGAGGTCACCGAGGCGCAGTTGCGAGACCGGATCGGCGGGCGAGGCCGCCCGGCGTACCTTGCGAAAGTAGCCCGAACGACGGGCGGCGGGAGCCTTTGCGGTCATACGTGTGCGCCCCCGCCGGGGGCGGGGGCGTGAGCACGTGGGGCGTGGGGTGCGGCCGGTGGGCCGCTGTAGGGGGGCGCCTGCCTTAGAGACTGAACGGCTTAGTACCAGCCGTTGGCCTGCCAGAAGGACCAGGCCTTGACCGGGCTGCCGTAGCGGGAGTTCATGTAGTCCAGGCCCCACTTGATCTGGGTGGCG
>NZ_JBSFHC010000038.1:0-24991 GCF_053596835.1 Streptomyces sp. NPDC001606 | reverse complement strand
GCGCCGGCGTTCGGCATCCCCGCCCTCTGGTCTGCGGGCCTGCCGGAGACGGGCCAGGCGTCCAGGCACTTCTCGGAGCGGATCACCGCCGCGACTGGGGAGGCGTTACGTCTGCTGATCTTTTCTGGGGGCACGGACGCGAGCTGATGTCTCATGAGACACATCGAAGTCTGGGGGAAGGATGGCTCCGGCAGTCTCATGCAGAGCCGTTTCCCGGATCTTGTGGGCGCGGCCGGCGATCTGCCCGACGGTCTGGTCCTCGATGGCGTTATGTGACCTGTGCGGGTGTCTCAGCCCCAGGGTGTCTCGCTGGCGCACCTCTGTAGACGAGAGGCGTTCGCCGCCGATGGTTCAGGGAGCCGAAGAAGGAAAAGGGCCGTGCAGCCGTCGGCACGGCACAGATACCCTGCGCCGAATGAAGCGGATCCACCGGGCCGCTGGCGCGGTCGTCGGCTCAGCGGTGGGTGACGCCCTGGGCGGCCCCTTCGAGTTCGGCCCCCAGGGAGCGTTCTCCGCGCGGTTCCCCGCGCCTGGTGTCGGTGGCGAGATGTGCGGAGGCGGTGGCTGGGACCCGGGCGAGGCCACTGACGACACGCAGATGGCCGTCCTGGTCGCGGAGTCGCTGCTGGAGCAGGGCGGACTGGATCTTCCGGACCTCTTCGCCCGCTTCCAGCGGTGGGCAGCATCAGACCCCAAGGACATCGGCCTGCAGACCGAAGACGTCCTGACCAACGGCATGCCCTGGGACCTCGCCGCCGCGATCCATTTCCAGGTCAACCAACGAGCGGCCGGAAACGGCTCCTTGATGCGGGCATCGACCTCCGCGGTCCACTTCGCGGCCGCCGGCCAAGAAGCCACCATGGACGCCGCGCGCCGCATCGCTGCTCTCACCCATGGTGACCGCGCGGCCTGGGAAGGAACCGCGATCTTCCACGAACTCATCCGCGTCACGTTCGAGGACACCGACCCCCTCACCGCGCTCCCGGACATCCTGGCTCTTGTCCACCCCGACCACCACGGCCGCTACGCCACCGTCCTGGCCCCCGACTGGCACCCCGATCAGGCAACCGAGTACAACGGTGCCGTCTGGTCCTGCCTGGGCTCCGCCGTCTGGGCCCTGCGCACCACCACGAGCTTCGAAGACGCGATACGCGCGGCGATCGACCTGGGCGGTGACACGGACACCGTGGCCGCGGTGACCGGAGGCCTCGCGGGGGCGTATTACGGGCTGGATGCAATCCCCAACCGCTGGACCCAGCCGCTCCATGTCCCCCTCCCGGGATTCGACGGACGGGTGCTGCACCTTGCAGATCTGCTCCACCTTGCACACCGCCTCACAGAGGAGCCGTCGGTGAGACAGGCCCGGTAGCCCGCATAAAGGGCGAGTTGGTCGTGTGGACTGAGGGGCAGATGTCGTTCGAGGCGCTCCGGCGGCGGGCGGTCTCCGGCGGCCGGACCGCGGCTCGCCTCGCCCAGGACACGCCGGCGCACTTCATCGCCTTCGACCTCCTCCAGCTCGACGGCCAGGAGCTGCTCCATGTCCCGTATGGCGAGCGGCGTGCGCAGCTGGAGCAGCTGTTCACCGAGCACGGGCTGAGTGCCCCGTGGACGCTGTGCCCGCAGACGACCGACCCGGCGACGGCGCAAGAGTGGCTGACGTCCTGGACACAGGTGCCGGGCGTCGAAGGGCTGGTGATCCGGGGGAGCGGCCAGCGGTATCTGCCGGGAGTCCGCGCGCTCTACAAGATGTGCCGCCGTGACACCACCGAAGCGGTGATCGGCGCGATCACCGGCACCGTGCGCCGACCGCAGACGGTTGTGCTGGGCGCCTTGACGAGGCCGGGACACTGCGGCAGGTCGGCCGCAGATGCCACTGCGGCGTGCCGGGGCGCGCGGCATGGCCGAGCGGCTGCCTCTGACAGGGCCCGGACATGCGTGGGAAGGCGTACGGTTCATGACCTCATGGGGGTCCCGCACTCCGCTGGACGTCGTCCTCGTCGAGCCGCAGCTGGTGGCGGAGATCGAGGTGGACACCGCTCAAGACCATGGGGTCTGGAAGCATCCCGACACGGCTCGTACGCCTCCGCGAAGACATGGCGCCCGAGAACGTCGCCGCGTTCGGACAGGGGGCTGCGCCAGCCGCCGGGTGACCGTTGCCGATCAGCCGGAGGCACCTTGGCGGCGTCGGCTGCGCGGCAGGCCCGGCGCACCAGCTGGGCGTTGGGCCCGCAGCGGCAGGTCAGCCCCTGGCAGCGCGCGCAGTAGCCGATTTGATTCGGAGAGCAGCCGAGCAGCAGAGCGGCGGCGGCCCGGTCCATGGAGGGGTCGATGCGTCTGGGCACCGCGGTCATGCGGCCGAATGTATGGCCGGCCCACCGCGCGGGCAGCTCGGCACCGGATGCTCATGCTAGGTCGATGCCCAGCTCGGTGTCCGGCCGACAGAAATCACACCCAGTGATGGCCGGGTCGGTGAGCGCGGCCCGCGCCTCGTCGGCCCGGATCCGGTGGACCGCGCGCTGGATCATCGAGCAGTCAGCCAGGTGGATGACGGCCGGCTCTGGTCCGTGCGGAGTCCGCTTCTGCTCTACGACGTAGGGGGGCAGGGCCGAGTCCGGCAGTGGGCTACCAGCCTCTGGCTTGCGGGGCGGCCGGGACTGCTGAGGCGGGTGCTCGGCCCGGGCGAGGGCCTTTCGGACGGCGTCCCGCTGGAGTCGCAGGTAGATGCCGACCGTGTCGGTCTCCGCGATCTGCCGGTCGAGGTGAACCAGGATCGTCCGGAGCCGCGTTGGGTCAGGAGGAAGTTCGGACATGCCGGGCACCATGAAGGGCCGCCCAGCCAGCCGACCGCTGGCCTTGCCAGTACGGGTGGAACAGCACCTCCGAGGACAGATGGATGAGCCGCTGCCGGAGCGCGGTGCGCGGCCGCGAGGCCAGCTCCCGGTAGGTGTCGTGCCATGCCTCTTGCGTTCGTGCGAGATCGTCGGGAATCGGACTCATGGCCAAATTCAATCACGTGTTCGATTCCTAACGCATCCGTGTGAGGCCATAAGCTCGCCGGGCGATGGAGACCATCGTGTGAGATGTCGGCGAGACGCTCACCGGGATGGCCGCTACTGGGCTGCCTGGGCTGACTGGCTCCAGGTCCCTCGCCACACCCTGTCCGCGCTGGTCGGTGCCGTCGTGGCCCGAGGCCAGGAGAATGCGCAGGCTCTCAGGCTTCTACGCCCCGAGATCGACGTCGCGGCCGAAGACCGTGCGCGGGAGGCGGCCGGCTTCGGCGAGCGCCTGGATGAGACCGACCTGTACGACGACGTCCGTCCGGCGCTGGGAGCCCTCCGTGAGGCTGGCATCCGAGTGGTCGTTGCAGGAAATCAGACCGCCCGCGCTGGGGACCTGCTTCGCGCGCTGGCCTTGCCCCCAGATCTCATCGTCACGTCAGGCGAATGGGGCGTGGCCAAGCCTCAGCCGGAGTTCTTTCAGAAGGTCCTCGAGGTCGCCGAGGCGCCAGCCGACCGCACAGTGTACGTGGGCGATCACCCGGGCAACGACGTGCACCCGGCGAAGGCGGCCGGCCTGCGGACGGCGCACCTGCGGCGCGGCCCGTGGGGGAACCTCTGGGCGGACGGGCCTGAAACGGTTGCTGCCGCGGACTGGCGCGTCAGTGGGCTCATGGACTTGATCAGCATCGTGCGGTGACAACAGCTGTGTAAGCCATCCGAGTTGACGCTGTCACATCGAGTATGTGCGATGTTCGACGCGAGTACCGTTCTGGGTGGATGCCCGAACGGAGACGCTATGCCCGCCAACACCAACGACTGGCTTCCACGCCCTCGTCTCCAAACCTCGTCCTGTTGAGCCGTCGGAAACCCGTAGTCACGCACCTGCGCCTCCACGATCACATGATCATCAATGGGTGGTGCGTTGATCACTTGAGGGTGCCATCGCTTGCCGACAGGGGGGCGGTTTCGAGTAGCCCGACTCGCCGCTGTCAGGCTTGCACGGTGGGGCGGACGACGATCTCGCTGACATCGACGCCATCGGGTTGTTCGATGGCGTAGCCGATGGCGGAGGCGATCGCCGAGGGCGGCATGGCGATCTCGTCCCGCTGCTGGATCATCGCGGCCGCGGCTTCAGGGCTGGCTCCCTTGCCGATGCCTTCGGTATTGGTGAAGCCGGGTGAGACGAGTGTGACGCGCAGGTCGGGTCCCGACTCCTGGCGTAGGCCCTCGGTCAGCACCTTCACCGCCGTTTTGGTGGCCGCGTAGACCGCCTGGGGGGTCTTGACGACGTAGGCCGCAGTGGAGCCGACGTTGACGAACTGACCGAAGCGCTGCCGGCGGAAGATGGGCAGAGCGGCCCCGATGCCGTTGAGCAGGCCGGTGATGTGGGTGGAGACCATGGCGTCCCAGTCGTCCTGGCGCAGGTCGTCGAACGGGGAGACGGCCATCGTGCCTGCGTTGGAGACGAGGACGTCGAGTCGACCGTACTGGTTGAGGGCCGTGTCCGTCAGGCGCTGGAGGTCTTCGCGGCGCGTGACGTCGACGATGACGCCGGTGGCGGTGCCGCCCTTGGCCGCAATGCCGTCCACGACGGCATTCAGTCGGTCCTCGCGCCGGGCTCCGAGCACGAGCTGGGCGCCCTTTTCGGCGAGGTAGTCCGCAGTTGCCTCGCCGATGCCGCTGCTGGCACCTGTGATCGCAATGACTTTGCCCTGAATACCCGACATGATCGGCTTCCTTTCTTAGGGTGCACGCAGCTAGATGCAGTGACCTACAGTGAAACCGGAGGTGTCCCCAGTTATTGCACCCTGAGTGGGGGCGTATCCGGTTAGCAAGTGCAGGGACTTCGAAGAGGGGCTGGCGAGCACTGATGACCGACGGAACGCTTCGGCCGCTGCGGGCTGACGCACGGCGGAACAGGGAGAAGATCCTTACGGCCGCTGCACGCGTCTTCACGGCGGAGGGGCTGGACGCGCACCTGGAACGCATCGCCAAGGAGGCAGGCGTGGGCAGTGCGACCCTGTACCGCAACTTCCCCACCCGGGAGGCCCTGATAGAGGCGGTCTACCGCAACGAGGTGGCCCACCTGTGTGAGGCCGCCCCCGCTCTGCTTACGCAGAAGCCGCCAGTAGAGGCCCTGCGCGCGTGGACACGCCTGTTCCTGGACTACGTCACCGCCAAGTACGGCATGATCGACGCCCTGCGCGCCATTGCCGCGACGGGAAGCAATCCTTATGGTCACAGCCGGGAAATGATCCAGGCCGCCATTACCTCACTCATGGACGCTTGCACGGCCGCCGGGGCGATCCGCACTGATATCCAGCCCCCCGACATCGGCGCTGCCCTGGAAGGCATCGCCCTCACCTCGGCGGGTGCTGAACACCGACGGCAAGCGGAGCGCCTGCTCGACCTCATGCTGGACGGTCTCACGGTCCGCCCGTGAGGACTCGTGCGTGGGTCCGCTCCACCACCGCAGGGTCTCGGGCGGTCATTCCTCGCTGTCATCGTCCTCGTCCAGCTCGGGCCCGTCGGGGTCGCGTAGCGGGCGCAGGGCGCCGGCGGCCGGGGTCGAGGCGGTGAAGCTGTAGCGGCCGAGCAGGTTCAGGTTGCGGTGCTTGAGCGGGGACAGGCGGGCGATGTCCTCGTCCCGGACCTCACGCCCTCAGCCGGGAGTTGGGCGACGGCGGCGTCGAGGTATTTCCTCGTCCACAGCGCGATGGCGTTGAAGACCAGGCCGAGCGCGCCGAGCTGGTCCTCGATTCCGTCCCGGTACGCCTGGTGGATGGGGCCGCGCTTGCCGTGGCACACGTCCCGGGCGAGCTTGTGGCGGGACTCCGCAACGTGCGCTGCCAGTTCAGCTGCCGGCGGTAGGTGTCGTCCACCGGGTCGACCACCCGCAGCAGGTGGTAGGCGCGGACCTGGTTGGTGACCAGGGAACCGGCGACCTTCAGCATGTCCGGCCAGTGCGTGATCACCTTGTTCAGGTTCACGCGGTTGCGCGCCAGATCCTCCACCGCGCCGTAGCTGCCGGTCTCGACGCCGGGCATCGTGGCCCGCCAGAACCGCTGGTCGTCCAGGTCGCGGAAGCGGGGGCTGAAGTTGTAGCCGAGGATCTTGAACAGGCCGAACACCATGTCGAAGTACGAGGCGTTGTCGGTGGCCACCATCTCCGGCTTCCCCCGCCGTCAAGGTTCAGCAGGGCGTCCAGGATGTGCAGGGAGTCGCGCGGGGTGCCGGGCACGACCATCTGCCGATGCCCGCGACCTGGTCGTTAACGCGTTGAGCCAGGTAATGCCCCGCTTGAACCCGAAGTACTTCGGCGACGGGGCGGCGTTGATGGTGCGCACCGGCACCTGAGAGCGCAGCCCGTCCACGGAGGCCCCAGTAACGCACGATCGGGATGCCGGCCTGGGCGGCGATCAGCGCGGCGTTCGCCCCTGCGATGGTGTCGGCGCGCAGGTAGTACTGGTCGACGTGCACGAGCCGGGCCCGGGTCAGCGCCTCGTAACCGGGGTTGGCCACCGGGGCCAGGCCGATATTGCACGCCTCGGACGCCAGCAGCGCGACCACCGAGGTGGGCAGGTCCGCCGCCACAGAGCCATCCCGGCCAGGGCGATGCCGAGCAACCACAGCAGTACGGTCCCGAAAGGCTTCTGAGCGATTTCGGCGACCGCGCCGCCCCGGTCGGCCTGTCTGCCCCCGCCGGTGAACGCGATCCGCAGTGAGAGAACGCCGATCAGCGCGTAGATGACCCCGCGGCCGGCGAAGCCCGCACGGGCCGCCGCCGCGACCGCTCTGCCGTCCGCTGCACGGTGAACCTGACCCGGTTGGCGTGTCGTTGCAGATGCCGAATTGGTAGCCATGTCCTACCGGATGCCTCCGAAGGGCGATGCCATCCTGGCCGCCGGCCAGCCTTGGCGGGACACGCTGCCGGCAGGGAGCGGCGCTCGACCTCCCCAGGTGCCGCGCCGCTCCCTCACCAACGCACGACGACTACCCGTGGAATGCCGCCCTACCCCATCCGATGCCGGCCGCAAGGGCCACCGCACGTGCCGACATCGTCCCCTGCCGGCCGCGGCGGCGGGGGATGGGTGCGATCACCCTGGCCCGCACCGGCAGCGAGCGGCCCTACACCGAGGACGACCTCGCGCTGGTGGAGGATCTGATTCGACACCGTCGACCGGCCCCACATGCGCCGGGGCGCAGACCCACACCCGGTACTCCATCGCCTCCACCCCGCCGTCTTCAAGGGCCTGGTACGACGGCAGGCCCACAAGGTGGAGCCAGCCCGTCTCGGTCTGCCGCCGCCTCCACAGCCGCGCGACGACCTCCTGCTCCGGATGACCGCGTACCGGATCCGCGGGCAGCACGACCCGCACCGGCACCAGCTGGGCTGCGTCATCGGACGGCGTGGTCACGGCCCCACGGTAGACAGCCCGACCCTCAAGGCCACCACCGGTGTGACTTCGATCGATAGGTGGCCCCGTGCCCTTGGGGGGTCAGTGAGGTCGGCCAATTGCCAAGGGGCTTAGCCGAACTCGTGTCGAAATGATGAGTAACGCCGGTTCACGCCGGTGTGCGCCGCGCACTCCGCGTGGGCACGAGCGCCCGATGGGAACCTCCGCACGCTCTACCGGGACCCATGGGGGACGGAAATGATGAGCGCACCGTACGTGAATCAGATGATCCGCACCCCTGTCCGCAAGGCGGACATGCGGCGGAAGGAGCCCGTTGGTGTTGCTTCTCATCTCCCCGGACAGCGTGGAGGAGGCCCTCGACTGTGCGAAGGCAGCGGAGCACCTCGACATCGTCGACGTCAAGAAGCCCGACGAGGGCTCGCTCGGCGCCAACTTCCCCTGGGTCATCAGAGAGATCCGCGACGCGGTCCCGGCGGACAAACCGGTGTCCGCCACCGTGGGAGACGTCCCGTACAAGCCCGGCACCGTGGCCCAGGCCGCGCTCGGCGCGGTCGTCTCCGGCGCCACGTACATCAAGGTCGGCCTCTACGGATGCACGACGCCCGATCAGGGCATCGAGGTCATGCGCGCGGTCGTCCGGGCAGTGAAGGACCACCGCCCCGAAGCGCTCGTCGTCGCCTCCGGCTACGCCGACGCCCACCGCATCGGCTGTATCAACCCGCTCGCCGTGCCCGACATCGCCGCCCGCTCCGGCGCCGACGCGGCCATGCTGGACACCGCCATTAAGGACGGGACGCGGTTGTTCGACCACGTTCCGCAGGACGTCTGCGCCGAGTTCGTCCGGTTGGCCCACACGTCCGGTCTGCTCGCCGCCCTCGCGGGCAGTGTCAAACAGACCGACCTCGGCCCGCTGACCCGCATCGGCACGGACATCGTGGGCGTGCGCGGAGCGGTCTGCGAGGGCGGCGACCGCAATGCCGGAAGGATTCAGCCGCATCTGGTGGCCGCCTTCCGGGCGGAGATGGACCGGAACGCCCGGGAGCACGCGGCCGGCGTCCCCGCCGTGAACTGACCACCGGCATGCCGACCTCTGAGCCCGACCGCCGCCCCGGACGCCGGGCCGCGCGTTTCCCCGTCGTCGACCCGGCCACCGGGGAGACCTTCGATGAGGCCCCTGACCAGCAGCCGGACGAGTTGGACGCCGTGGTCGACCGGGCCCACCGGGCCTGGCACGGCTGGCGTACCGAGCCCGCCGCCCGCGCCGCCGCCCTGCGTGCGGCGGCCGATGCCGTGGACACGGCCGGCGACGACCTCGCCCGGTTGCTCACCCGAGAACAGGGCAAGCCCCTGGCCGAGTCGTACGCAGAGATCGCCCGTACGGCGGCCCGCCTGCGCTACTTCGCCGACCTGGCCCCCAGAACCCGGCGGATCACCGACGGCCGGCCCGTGCACAGCGAGATCCGCTGGCGACCTCTCGGGCCCGTCGCCGCGATCGTGCCGTGGAACTTTCCCCTCCAGCTCGCGGCGGCGAAGTTCGCGCCCGCGCTCGCAGCGGGCAACACCATCGTCCTCAAACCATCCCCATTCACCCCCCTCGCCACCCGACTGCTCGGCTCCGTCCTCGCCACCGCCCTGCCCGAGGACGTACTGACCGTCGTCTCCGGCCGCGAACCCCTCGGCGCCCGCCTGGCCTCCCACCCGGGGATCCGCCACGTCACCTTCACCGGCTCGGTGCCCACCGGGCGGGCCGTCGCCGAAGCGGCGGCGGCCTCGCTCGCCCGGGTCACCCTGGAACTGGGCGGCAACGACGCCGCCGTCCTGCTCGAGGACGTCGAGGTGGACCGGATCGCGGACCGGCTGTTCTGGGCCGCGTTCCGCAACTGCGGGCAGGTCTGCATGGCGGTCAAACGCGTCTACGCCCCGGCCCGGCTCCACGCCGAGGTCGTCGAAGCCCTCGCCCAGCGCGCGAAGACCGTCCCTGTCGGAGCCGGCCTCACCCCTGACACCCGGCTGGGCCCGGTCAACAACGCCCCCCAGCTGGCCCGGGTCGAACAGGTCACTAAGCAGGCCCTGGCGGACGGAGCCCGGGCCGCGGCCGGGGGGCACCGGCTGGATGGGCTGGGCTACTTCTTCGCCCCCACGATCCTTACCGATGTCCCGCCCGGCAGCCCGGTGGTGACCGAGGAACAGTTCGGACCGGTCCTGCCGGTGCTGCCGTACCGGAGCCTCGACGAAGCCGTCGACGCGGCCAACGGCACCGGCTTCGGACTGGGCGGCTCCGTATGGGGCACCGATCTCGACCGGGCCGAGGCGGTGGCCGACCGGCTCGAATGCGGCACGGCCTGGATCAACCACCATGGCGAACTGTCCCTTGCCCAGCCCTTCGCAGGCGTCAAGAACAGCGGTGTCGGCGTAGCGGGCGGGCCATGGGGGCTCTATGGCAACCTCCGGCCGTTCGTCGTCCACCGCCCGCAGGAGGCATGACGATGAGGTTCCAGGCGGCCGTACTGCGCTCCTACGAGGACCCGTTCACGGTCGAGGAGGTGACCCTGCGCACGGAACCCGCCGCTGGCGAGATCCTGGTCGAGATCGCGGGCTGCGGGATGTGCCGGACGGATCTCGCGGTCCGGCGATCGGCCGGCCGCAGCCCGCTGCCGGCGGTGCTCGGCCACGAGGGGGCCGGGGTCGTGGTGCGGACGGGCTGCGGCCCGGACACCGCGATCGGCGTCGGTGACCACGTCGTGCTGAGCTTCGACTCCTGCGGGCACTGCCGCAACTGCCGCGGCGCGTCGCCCGCCTATTGCGACTCCTTCGCCTCCCTCAACCTCTTCGGAGGACGCAAGGAGGACGCACCGCGGCTCACCGACGCGACCGGGGAAGCGCTGGCCCCCCGGTGGTTCGGCCAGTCCTCGTTCGCCCAGTACGCGCTCGTCCCGGTCCGCAACGCCGTCCGGGTCGATGCCGCACTGCCCGTCGAACTGCTCGGGCCGCTCGGCTGCGGCTTCCTCACCGGCGCCGGAGCCGTGCTGAACGCCTTCGGCGCCGGCCCCGGCGACACCCTCGCGGTCTTCGGCGCCGGAGCGGTGGGTCTGGCCGCGGTGATGGCGGCCACCGCCGCCGGCGTGCTGACCGTCGCCGTCGACCGGCATCCCGGGCGGCTGGCCCTGGCCGAACGGTTCGGCGCAATCCCGCTGCCCGCGGAAACGGCCGGACTGCCCGAGCAGATCCGGCGGCTGACCGACGGCGGCGCGCAGTACGCGCTGGACACCACAGCCTGGCCCCCGCTCATCAACGACGCGCTCCGGGCCCTGCGCCCCACCGGCAGCCTCGGCCTGGTGGCACGGCTGCACACCGCGCTGCCGCTCGTACCGGGCACGTTGGAGGGAGGCCGCAGCATCCGTCACATCTGCGAAGGGGACGCCGTACCCGGACTGCTGATACCCCGGTTGACCGGGCTGTGGCAGGCCGGACGCTTCCCCTTCGACCAGCTGATCCGCACCTACCCGCTGGCCGACATCAACGAGGCCGAACGCGACTGCAACGCGGGCCGCGTGGTCAAACCCGTCCTGCTCCCCGAGGGGAGAAGCCGATGAGCGAGGCACGCAGCACCGCAGACTCACCGCATCCGACAAGCAGGCACCCGGCAGTCCCCACTCCCGCAGGCGGAGGAAACATGGTCGGCACGGCGCCGCAGCACACAAACGTGGAAGGCGTGGACGGAGGCGTGGGCCTGACCGCCCTCCTGGTCGCCGCGGCACGGGCGATCGAGACCCACCGCCACGACAGCCTGGCCCAGGACGTATACGCGGAACACTTCGTGCGCGCCGCCCCCGCGTGCGCAAACTGGCCGGTGCGCATCCAGCAGGTCCAGGACGGGGACGGCAACCCCTTGTGGGGGCGGTTCGCCCGCTACTTCGGCCTGCGGACCAGGGTCCTCGACGACTTCCTCCTCCGGTCGGTCCGCAGGAGCGCCCGCCAAGTGGTCCTGCTGGGCGCCGGGTTGGATACCCGCGCCTTCCGGCTGGACTGGCCGTCGGACTGCGTGGTCTTCGAGATCGACAGAGCGGGCGTGCTGGCGTTCAAGCACCAAGTGCTCACGGACCTGTCGGCCACCCCGAAAGCCAAGCGCGTCCCCGTACCGGCCGACTTGCGCGCCGACTGGGTCACCGCGCTGACCACCGCCGGCTTCGACCCGGCCGCACCGAGCGTCTGGCTGGCCGAGGGACTGCTCTTCTACCTGCCGGGCCCCGCCGAGACCTACCTCATCGACACGGTGGACCGGCTGACCACCGAAGGCAGTGCACTGGCCTTCGAGGTGAAGCTGGAAAAGGACCTGCTCGAGTACCGCGACAGCGCGATCTACACGGCGACGCGAGAACACATCGGCATCGACCTGCTCCACCTCTTCGACAAGGGACCACGACCCGACTCTGCAGGCGACCTGACGGCCAAGGGCTGGTCCACCTCGGTACACACCCCCTTCGACTTCACCCACCAGCACGGACGCGGCCCCCTCCCCGAGCCGAACGACGCGCTGGAGGGGAACCGGTGGGTCTTCGCGCACAAGCCCCGGCTATGACGTCCTCAGCGCTGACGGCGACGCCCGCACAGGGCATTCAGCCCACCGTCCCGGCCTTCGCCGAGATCGGGAACGACCGCCCAGGACGGCTCGGCACGTCTGCACCGTGCGCCCGGGTGGCCGAAGCGGCGGGCACGGAGTGATCAGCCGAACAGCTGGGAACCGAGCGGGTGCTGTCGGTCGAAGCCGGGGAGGATCAGGAAAGTGGCGCTGGCGGTCGTGGTGGTGAATTCCAGCAGTGCGTCGGAAATGTCCATGCGGGTGAGGGTGGCGGTGAAGGTCCGCAGGTCGTTCTGGAAGCTGATGAAGAGCAGGCCGGGGGCGGGCTCGTCGGTACTGTAGGAGCGCCGCAGCATGTGGCCGACGCCGACGACGGCGGGGTTCGCCCTGCGCACGTGGGCGTTAGCGGGGACTAGGTAGCGTCCGTCGGGTGTCTTGGCGCCGAGGTCCGGGCCCGATGCGACGGTGCCGCCGGAGAGGGGGGCTCCGCTGGCCCGGCGCCGCCCGAAGACCGCTTCCTGCTCGGCCACGGATAGGGCGGCGAACTGCGGCAGGTCGAGTTCCATGCGCCGCAGTACGGCAAGGGTGCCGCCGGCGACCGCCGGGGGCCCGGCCAGCCACAGGTCGCGCCGTTGTTCGGCGGTTGTGTGCGGGCCCACGATGCCGTCGATGAATCCGAGCGGGTTTCGTGGCGCGGTGAGGCCGCCCCCGAGGGGCACGTTCGTTCCGCGGCGTGCGGACTGCCGCCAGCGTTCGTGGATGCGGTCACCGGCCTGGTGCAGAAGGGCGGCGGCGGTGACCGGTAAGAGCAGCGGGTCGCTGGCGCAGATCTGTATCAGCAGGTCACCGCCGCGTGCCCGGGGGTTGATCTGCTCCCGGGAGAATCGCGGGAGGTCGGCCGCGCCGGGCAGCGAGGCACCGGCCGTGCGCACCAGCCGGGGGCCCACGCCGACGGTCACGGTGAGATCGCCCGGCGGCAGGCCCAGCAACCGCGGATCGGTCCCCTCTGTGAGTGTGCGGATGGTCTGGCCGAGGTCGGCCAGTAGCGGGCCGGGAGCCGTGGTGGCACCGAGGTCGGCCACCACGGCCAGCAGGTTGGGCTGGGCCGGCTGGGGGAGCGTGATGCCTGCCTGATGCCGGCCCGTCGCCGCAACCGGCATGGGCGTGGCCGCCGCGGTAGGGGCGTGCCGGCTCGGCTGGGCGGAGTCCGATGTGCACCCGGCGGTCAGACCGGCAACGACCATGGTGCCGGTGACATCGAGGAACGCGCGGCGCGACGGGTGGTGATCGGTTCGGTCCATGGTTTGCAGAGTGCCACACCGGAATCGTGCCTGCCGCTCAACCTCCCGATTTTGGAGCGGCATTGAGCGTCATGCCAGACTGGGATCATGCCTCGATTAGCTCTTCGCGTGTTGGCGGCGGCAGTGGCCACGCTGACACTTGTGGTCGGCTGCAGCGGCGGCGATGGCGGATCGGGCAAAGGACGGCGTCCGACCGGTGCGCATGTGACGATCCGAGTTCCTGCCGATGCCTCGACGATCTCGGATGCGATGTCGTTGGCTCGGCCCGGTGACCTGGTGCTGGTCGCGCCGGGCGTGTACCACGAGTCGGTGAAGGTCTCCACGCCTCGGGTCACTCTTCGTGGTGAGTCCCGGGACAAGGTCGTCATCGATGGGCGGTTGCAGCAGCCGAACGGTGTCGTCGTCGCGGCGCCCGGGGCGGCCGTGGAGAACCTGACCGTGGAGAACAACACGCAGAACGGCGTGCTGGTCACCGGCTCGGCGAAGGCGGCCGCCGGGGTGCCAGGGCGAAGCGGAGGCTACGACACCGGCGATGAGCCCGTGACCTTCCTGAAGTCGTTCCTGGTCTCGTATGTGACCGCCACCCGCAACGGTCTGTACGGCATCTACGCGTTCTCCGCGCAGAACGGTGTCATCGAGCACTCGTACGCGTCGGGCGCGGCCGATTCGGGGATCTACGTCGGGCAGTGCAAGCCGTGTCACATCGTGGTGCGGGACAACGTCGCCGAACTCAACGCGGTCGGTTACGAAGGCACCAACGCCAGTGGGGACATGTACGTGGTCGGTAACCGCCTGGTCGGCAACCGGGTCGGCCTGACCACCGACTCCGACCACCAGGAGAAGCTGCTCCCGCAGCAGGGCGCCGTCATCGCGGGCAATCTGATCGCCGCCAACCAGCAGAGGGCCACCCCGGAGCAGGCCGACGGCGGGTGGGGCACCGGCATCGGCATCGACGGCGGCAGCGGCAACCAGTTCATCCGCAACCGCATCGCCGACAACACCAACGCCGGGCTGGTGATCACCGCAACCGCCGACATCCCCCCGGTCGGCAACCAGATCGTGGCCAACACGTTCACCGGCAACGGCGTCGACGTCGGCTGGACGTTCCCCGCCGCCACGCGGGGGCGGGGCAACTGCCTGCGCGGCAACGCGTTGCGCAGCACGGTGCCCGCCCGGCTCGCGACCACCGCGTCCTGCCCGCTTCCGGCCCAGTCGCCCTCGCCGGCCGACAGGTGGACGGCGCCGACGGCACCCGGTGGCATCCCGTTCACCGAGGTCGCGGCGCCTGCTCCGCAACCGCAGTTCCCGGGCGCCACCACGATGGGCGCCACCGCTGTCCCGGCGGTTCCGGCCCTGCCGGACACGGCAGGCATCCCGCTGCCGCCGACGTCCCTGCTTGCCGCGAACGCGCGGGTGCAGACGTCCTGAACAGCTACCGCGTCGGGGTGACTCCGGGGAGCGGCTTGACCGGGATGTACTTCTGGGTGTCGAAATCGATGTCCACCGGCTGCGACGCGGAATCCACGCTGACGCGGACCCGGTACATGGTGCCGTCCGAGCCGACCCAGTAGCGCACGTTGCCCGCCGTACCGGAGCGGTCACGGGAGGACGGCCCGGTCATGACGTCCACCCGATGCCCGCTCACCTGGTCTCGTCCCCACCAGGCGGCGCCGTTCTGCGGCAGCAGTTCGGCATTGTCCGGCCGGTCGCTGCCGAGACTGAGTGCGATGGCCAGCGAACTGTCCAGCGAACTGCCGGACGACTGCAGCGGACGGCTGTACCAGCCCGAGCCGGGCAGTGAGGAGGGCGCGTGCGCGGGGGTGTTCGCCATCGGATGGACGAACACCGAGGTGGCCGTCCACTCGATCAGCCCGTCGCTGGATGTGTCGCGCCCGGTGCCGTGCACCACGCCGTAACCCAGCTTGCCCCGGTAATCGACGGACCCGGAGACGACCAGCCCGCCGGCGGTGCCGGGCACAGTGATCGTCACCGCGCGGCCGTGCGCCTCGTAGTTGCGGAATCGTGTGATCGCCAGCCGGTTCGCCTCGTCCGACGTCAGTGCGCGCGGACCGCTGGAGCCGGAGTCGTGGCCGATGAGCAGGAACGCAGCACCCAGTGCGATGGCGGCCGTGGCGATGAGGGCTGCCGCCGGGCGAGGCCGCAGCCATCGGCGCCGGTCAGCCGCACGGCCCGGTCGAACTTGCTGGATTCTCACGCTCCGCACGCGGCTCGACGCTGACACTCTTCTGATTCACCCTCTCGAATCACCACACTGCCCGGCCGTCGTGGGGTCGCGGCGGCACTCGGCAGTCCCGTGGCAGACGACGCGAAGGCCGACCCTCGTGGACCGGCCGAGACGTGATCTGCCCGCCCGCGCCGTTCGGATCGCGGGCAGGCAGATCACTGTTGTTCCGTTCGTTCAGTGGTTCTGGGCGCGACGCTTCCTGCTCATGAAGGCGATGACCACGCCCGCACCCACCAGCAGACCGACGAGGGCGATCATCCCTGGCAGCCCGTCCATACCGGTGTGGGCCAGTGAACCCGTGTCCCCACCGGCCGGGCCCGGGTTGTTGGCAGGCGGCGCGGGTGACGGCGGCGTAGAGGCCGGTGGCGACGCCGGCGGTGAGCTCGGTGTCGGAGTGGGTGTCGGAGTCGGGGTCGGCGTCGGTGTCGCCTTCGGGATGTACACCCCGGCGTCGATCGTGTGATCGACCCCGCCCGGCTTGTCCGGCGCCGTGACAGGCGCGTAGCCGTTGCACAACTCCCTCGTGGTTGGCGGGGTCACATTGGAGTCATGCGCACGGTTGGCACCGGCTCGCGGGAGCGTGAACCGCAGTTCGCTCGCCGGGGGCTGGGCGGGCACCTTGCTGGTGTCCGCGGTGCACACGTCGAACTGAACCGTGTATTTCGCACCCGGTGTGAGCTGGTACGCGGCGCCGACACCCCCGAAGTAGTACTCGCCGGCGGCATCGGTTTTGGTCGTGGCGACCTGCTTGCCGCCCGCGTCCAAGAGGCTGATCGTTGCGTCCGGCAGGAGCGGTTCCGCCGGGTCCTGGATTCCGTTGTGGTCGCCGTCGAACCATACGAGGTTGCCGATCTGGACCGGCGCGTTCGCCGCTGCGTACGCGATGTCACCGAGCCCGCCGGCCTTGCCGAACCCGCCTTGGAAGCGGCTGACGAACTGGAACCCGTGGTGGGTCGGGTCGTTGCCCGGGCCCTGACCGGTCGTGATGTCGTGGTACCCGGTCCCTGAGGTCGCGACGTCGGCGACCGGGTCGAACTCCGTGCTGACGACCCACTGCTGCCGCGGGATATAGGCCACCGACCCCAGCGCCGTCTCCTGGTGCGCGTTGGCGTAGAAGTCGCCCGGGAAGTATTCGACGACATCGGCGGGCTCGCCGCCATTGTTGGCGGGGGTGGCGTGGTTGGGGCAGCTGCCGGTGCCTTCCCACTGGTAGTCACCGGCGGGAGTGGCGCAGACCATGGTGATGTCACCACCGGACATGGCGGTTTCCGCCGTGTTGTTCCCCGGGCGGGGGTCAAGCCCTCCCCAACTGAGCGCGTCCATGAACCGGTCACGGAAGCCCAGGATCATCGAGCCGTCGCGGCCGAAGGCGAGGGAGGCCAGCTCCGGCTGCGGATCGATGAAGTTGTTGCTGTCGGGGGCCGTCCTCCGTTCGTCCCACGTGGCCAGGCTGGTGTTCCACGGGTTCCAATGGGTGGCCTTGTCGCCGGAACCGAAGACACTGCCGCGTTCGTATGTGAGCGGGTGGCTCAGCACCGTGGTGAACCGCTTGCCGTCGTAGGCGTAGACGACGGCTTTCAGGTCCGCGCGCTGCTGCGTGCTCTCCGCGCTGCACACGCCGCCGACGTACAGCGTGTTGTTGTGGACCGAGAGACCGAACGGCCGCCAGTCGCCGGGGCTCGCGCACCCCGGGTCCGGGATCGGCACCGTCGCCTCGGGCACCGAGGCGGTGGCCCCTGTCGCGTCGAAGCTCACCAGACTGCGGGTCAGCAGGTTCACCGCGTACAGCGTGGAGCCGTCCTCCGACAGGGCCAGGCCACCGATGCTCTCCTTGCCCGGTGCGTTGGTGAACCCGGGATCCTTCATCATGTTGGCGGGGTCGTGGGGCGTCGCCGCCGTGGTCGGCACCTGCGCGAACAGCTGCGGCGCACCCGACCCGCTGGTCGGCACTGTATAGATCGCGCCGGCGCCCTTCGGCCCGTAGGGAGCGTACCGGCGGGCGAACGCGCTCTGGAACAGTCGGCTGCGGTACTTGTCGTACGCCAGCCCGAACGTCGTGCCCACCTGGGCCTGCGTGGCCAGCGTGGCCGGACACGCCACATCGGTGGGACACGTGCCCCGGGTCTCCGTCCCGAACGCCACCAATGCCCGGGTGTCGGTTCCGTTGGCGCCGTTCTGGACCGGTACGAAATACCGCGAGTCCGGCAGCGTGTAGTCAGCCGGATCCCACACCCCCGTCACGACCGAGGCGTTCTTTCCGTTCGACACATCCACGAACGACGTGAAGCTGTCGAAGTGGTTTTCCGCCGTCGAGGCGGGCGCCGCCTGCAGATAGCCGCTGTACGGTGCCGGGACGCTGACGTCGACCCGGTACTGGCCGCCGCTCAGCACGGTCGACTGCGACACCACGACCTTTCCGGTGGCATCCGTGACGCCGGCGACGTGGTGCCCTGCGGGGTCGGAGATCTCCACCTTCATGCCCCGCTGCGGCACGTCCATCGTCGCGTTGATCACGCCGGTGCCGAAGAAGTCGCGCAGCACCTCAACCGTCAGCGTGCCGTCGGCGGCCGAAGCAGCGGCCGCTCCAGCCGTCGCTCCCACGGCGCCGCCCGCCAGTAAGAGAACGGATAAGCCCATGCGCGCCAGCGGCTCCGCAAGCCTGCGTGCCGGCCGGCGCGGGTCTCTGCCGACCCGATTCATGGCATCACACTCCACACATCTCTTGTCTTGAAAACGAAGCACCCGCTTTTTTCTCTGCACGCCCACTTCGTGACCCCACACCAGTCGCGAACGCCAACGAAAAAGAGAACCCTGTCGCGTGGACCGCTCCGTGATGATCATTTGATGGCGTTGTGGGGGAGTTGTGGGCGTCGCAGGCCAGGAAAGCGAGCGCGCGTTCAGAATCTCGAACGGGACCGCCCTGTGTTGTGCTTTTTTGCAGCGCAATCACGGTGCCCGCGCCCCCCACCACGACCTCACCGACCCCCACCGTGAACAGCGCGTGATTCTACCCGCTGAAGTCTCGCCGGCACCAGCAGAATCCCTCGTCCATCGGTGTCCGCGATAATTTCCCAGCGTCAGAGAATGGCGATCGGAAGAATGTGCGACAGCGGCGTGATGGCCGGATCTGGTCCCGTTGAATGCGTGACGCCCGGATAACGCGTCGGGTACGTGCTCGTTACACAGGAGCGTTGTGCCTGCAGTCGAAATTGGTCCGATCCGCCTCTGCCTGAAGCCCCATCAATCCGGACACCTCGGCTGAACGGCGCCGCCTTGGGCAGCTGCCCGAGCGACCGGCCGCCTCCAGCTTCGGCGCGGGCCGCCTGCGCACCGAAGGGCTACACACCGAACAGCACGGACGCTGGATCAGCAGATCCCGGCGGGATTGATCGCGCTGGGATGCGCCTACTGCGCGGGAGTTCCGAGCCGGCGGGGTCGACGGATGATCGCGCGGGTATCAGCGGTTACGGCCCGTTCGCCGAGACCGAAGCCGGCTTGCTGACCCAGGTGCTCGCCGTCAACGTCACCGCCCTGACGGTGCTCACCCGCCGTGCCGGGGATGCTGGCGCGCGGGCGGGGCGCCGTCGTCAATGTCGCCTCGCTGCTGGCGTTCGCCGGTCGCCTGCTGCCGGAGCGGCTGCCCCCACCGGGCCGTGTACGGCGGCACCAAGCGGTACGTCGTGACGTTCACCCGTACCCTTGCCGCCGAACTGACCGGGTCCCCGGTGACCGTGCAGGTCCTCTGCCCGGGCCTGACCGCCACCGAGTGGCGTGTCCGTTCCCGGCAGGAGAAGGTCCACGACGACGGCGGCATGCCGCCCGAAGACGTCGTCGACGCCTCGCTGGTGGCGCTGCGCGACGGTGAGACGGTGTGCGTGCCCGGCCTCGGCAACCCGGCTGCGGTGGACACGCTGGCCGCCGCCGAGGGCGCGCTGCGCGCCGGTTCCCGGGGCAGCCGGATCGCCGCCCGCTACCGGCAGCAAGGGACCGCGGCGTACTGACCCGGCGCCCCGCGGTGGGCCAGATCGAGTCCTTCCCGACGGCGCCGGGGCGTTCCGGGATCCGGCTCGTCCGTCGGGCAGGTGGCCAAGTCCTCCCCGCTGACGCGGGGTGTTCTGTCCGTGGCCGTTCATCTCATAGGCGATCGCGGGTGTCCGACCAGCGGAAGTGGGAGTGATTGCGTGGGCAGCCCCTTTCCCGCTGGCGTCCGGTGTCAACGGCGCCCCTCCGGGAACGGCACGACTGCCGGCGGGTGCAGCATCAGGTCGTAGGTGTCGTTCCGTCTGCTCGCGGTCACAGCTGGGCTTGCATGGGGTCGTGGGGGCTGAAGGTGCGGCGGTAGGTGGCGGGTGAGACACCGAAGGCTGCTCTCATGTGGGCGCGCAGGGAGTTCGCGGATCCGAAGCCGGAGCGGTGGGCGACCAGGTCGATCGACAGGTCGGTGGTCTCCAGCAACTGTTTGGCCAGTTCGAGGCGTTGTGCGGTGAGCCACTGCACCGGGGTCATCCCGACCTCGTCGCGGAAGCGGCGGGTGAAGGAGCGCAGGCTCATTCGGGCGTGTTCGGCAAGGCGGTTGAGGGAGAGGGGTTCGCCCAGGTGTTCCAGGGCCCAGGCGCGGGTGGCGGTGGTGGTGGCGACGGTGGGTTCGGGGACCGGGCGGTCGATGTACTGGGCCTGCCCGCCGTCCCGCCAGGGCGGCACGACGCACATGCGGGCGGCGCGGTTGGCGGCTGCGGCGCCATGGTCACGGCGGATCATGTGCAGGCACAGGTCGACGCCGGCGGCGACGCCCGCGGAGGTCAGGACGTCGCCGTCATCGACGAAGAGGACGTCCTCGTCGACCTTGACGCGGGGGTAGGCGCGACGGAACTCGGGGGCCAGGTTCCAGTGGGTGGTGGCGGGCCGGCCGTCGAGGAGCCCGGCCGCGGCGAGCACGTAGGAGCCGGTGCAGATGGACACCAGGCGGGTGCCGGGCCGGATCCGGGTGATGGCTGCGGTCACCGCGGGCGGCAGCGGGCCGCCGTGGCCCAGTTCGGGCATGGCGTGTGTGGGCGGCACGATCACGGTGTCGGCGGCGGCCAGGGCCTCCGGGCCGGCCGCGGGCTGCACCGTGAACCCGGCGTCGCTGAGGACGGGGGCGCCGTCTGCGGTGCAGACGGTGACCTGGTACAGCGGGCGTCCGGCCCGGTCCAGGACGCTGCCGAAGACCCGGGAGGGGATACCGAGCTCGAAGGGCGGGACGCCGGGCAGGGCGAGGACCGCGATGCGGTGCGGTTCCGGCGCATCGTCGCTGCTACGGGGGCGGGTGCCAGTGTCCGGCCACTGCGTCGTACTCATGGCCGGATCCTGTCACATAGTGGCCAGACGGCCAACACCATCGGGAGCGCGGATACCGGATCGTGGACCGCGTCGCACCGGGAAGAGCCCGGACGGCACACCCGATGGAGACGGAAAGAGTGAGGCGGACAGCATGCGCGCGGTGGTCGTGGAACAGTGGGGCGGACCCGAAACGCTTGTTGAGCGTGAGGTGGCCCGTCCCGTGCCCGGACTGAACGAGGTCCTGGTCCGGGTCCACGCGGCCGGAGTGAACCCGGTGGACTTCAAAACCCGGGCCAGTGGTGCCCTGATCGAGTGGGGCGACGAGCCGGCGGTCGGCTGGGATGTGTCCGGCGTCGTCGAGGCCGTCGGACCGGGTGTGGGGATGTTCCGTCCCGGGGACGAGGTCTACGGCATGCCGCTGTTCCCGCGGCAGGCCGGCGCGTACGCCGAGTACGTCGTCGCCCCAGCCCGCCACCTCGCGCCCAAGCCGGCGAGCCTCACGCACGTCCAGGCGGCGGCCCTGCCGCTGGCCGCGCTGACCGCCTGGCAGGCCCTGGTGGACACCGCCGATGTGCGCGCCGGCGAACGGGTGCTGGTGCACGCGGCGGCCGGCGGGGTGGGCCACCTCGCCGTGCAAGTCGCCAGGGCCCGAGGTGCCTACGTCATCGGCACCGCCAGCGCCGGCAAGCACGACCTGCTGCGGGAACTGGGGGCCGACGAGGTGATCGACTACCGCACGGTCCGCTTCGAGGATGCCGTCGGAGACGTCGATGTGGTGCTGGACGGGCTCGGTGGTCCGATCGCCGAGCGGTCCCTGAAGGTGCTGCGGGCAGGCGGGCGGCTGGTCACCCTGCCCGGCCCGGACGATGTTCCGGCTGCCGTCCCCGACCAGGTACGGGCGGTGTGGATGCTGGTCGAGCCCGATCACCTCGGCCTGCGCGAGATCGCCGCCCTGGCGGAGCGGGGTGCGCTGAAGCCGGTGGTCGAGACCGTCCTGCCGCTGGCCGAGGCCGCGAAGGCACACGAGATCGGTGAGCAGGGACGCACCACCGGGAAGATCGTCTTGTCCGTGGCCTGACCTCCGCGGCGGCCGGCACCGGCCGAGCGAGGCGAGCGGGAGCCCTGGGGCACCTGCGGTCCGGGGACTCGGTAGTGCCGCTGCCAGTCCAGCGGCCATGGGCAGTCCCAGTCCGGGTCGATCGCGGCCAGCTGCGCTGCACGCTGTTCGCCCGCTTTGGGTCCTTGCCCAGGCCGTTCTTCGCGCCCTTCCGCCGGAGGTTGGCCCTGTGCTGCCCGACGGGCACCATCTCATCGTCCTCGCCCCCTACGGCGTCCTGTCGGGGGGGCGAGGCGTCCGATTGCCCGCCGGTACGACCTGAGCGCGGCGAGCTTGGCCTCCCATGCCTCTTCGCCGGACTCCCGTACCATGCCGGCCTCGGGCGCGTCGAGCAGTTCCTTGCGGTGGGGGTCGAGTTCGCCGGCGCGCAGTGTCTTGCGCTGTTGGTGCACCCACCGCGCCCGAGCGGGAAGTCCTTGGTGGCGCCGACCGCGGTCTCGGTGTCGTACGGCACGGCGTACAGGCCGGTGATCTCGCACATCGGCTCTTGATTGTGGCAGCCAGGTGGGCTGCGGGATCCCTGTGGCCGGCGACGGTGGCCGGACGGCACTCGCCGAGGAAAATCGCTCCATGCGAATTCTGATCATCACCGCCGGTTCACGCGGAGACGTCGCGCCTTTCACCGGGCTGGGGCGGCGTCTGTTGGATGTGGGCCATCAGGTCGCCGTGGCCGCTCACCCGTCCTTCGCCGCGCTGGTCGGCGGGTGCGGTCTCGGCTACCGGCGTGTGCCGGGAGATCCGCAGGGGCTGATCCGGGACCTGGCCCGGGCGGCCTCGCGGGATGAGGCGCAGGCGCTGACGAGGGCGTACGCGGACGGGCTCGCCGATGGGGTGGCGCAGGCCGTGGCGGGCGGAGCCGATCTGCTGCTCACTGCTTTCGGCCCGGCACCGCTCAGCCGGACGGCCGGCGACGCATTCGGAATCCCCGTCATCGGTACCTACCTCGCACCGTCCTTCGCCACCGCAGAGTTCCCGCTGCCCAATGCGCGGAGCATCGATGACCTGAGGCCGGAGGGCAACCTCGCCGCGGGCCGGGATGTGCTGAAGCGCGCGGAAGGGGTCTTCGCGGGCGCCGTGACCCGGCTGCGTGCCCGCCTCGGGCTTCCCGACGGCGCGCCTTCGGCACCGGTGGACGTTCGGCCGGTCTTCCACGGCTTCAGCCCGCTGGTAGTGCCGCGCCCTGAAGACTGGCCGTCGTGGGTTGAAGTGGCGGGCTACTGGTGGCCCGCGCGGCCGGACGGCTGGCAGCCCCCGGCCGCACTGGTCGACTTCCTCCAGGCCGGTCCGCCCCCAGTGTTCATCGGATTCGGCAGTATGGCGGCGGGGCAGGGGGAACGGCTCAGTGAGCTGGTGGCTGCGGCGGTCAAGCGGGCAGGTGTGCGTGCGGTGGTACAGGCGGGGTGGGCCGATTTGAACGGCTGCGGCGCCGATGTCCAGGCCGTCGGCGACGTCCCGCACGACTGGCTGTTCCCTCGCACCGCCGCCGTCGTCCACCATGCCGGGGCAGGTACCACCGCAGCCGGACTGCGGGCCGGCGTGCCCGCAGTGCCCGTTCCCGTCATGGCCGACCAGCCGTTCTGGGCGTCTCGGCTCTACGCGCTGGGAGTTGCCCCGCGGCCTGTGCCGTTCCAGGAGCTCACCGCCGAAGCCCTCGGCGACGCGATCACGGCCTGCCTGTCTGAGCCGTCCCACCGTCGCCGCGCGGCCGAACTTGCCCGCGGGATCGCCGCAGAGGACGGCACCGCATCGCTGCTCGCCCACATCGGCTCAGAGCGCGCCGGGTGAAGCCGCATCGCGGTGCTGCGCCGAAGAGGCCACTGGGGCCCAACACGGAAGGCGGGTCAACGCCGGTGTGGTTCAGGATGAGTGCCTCGACTACGTGAAGGCGGGACGCTCAGTCGCCAGTTCACCTGAAGGGCTCCCCTGGCCTGCTGTTCCTCCCACCTGCTGGCTCGCAGCTCCGCGGCGCAGGCGGCTTGACGCCTTGCGGCTCGGGAGCGGCAGCAAGGGCGAGCGCCGGATTACCGATGAGGCGCTTGCCTTCGGCAGGATGGGCGCATGAACGAGATCCGCACACCCCGTCTCCTCCTTCGTAGCTGGCACGACGACGACCTTGCGCCGATGGCGGACATCAATGCGGACCCACGGGTTATGCGCTGGATCGACGACGGCTCGGTGCGTGACCTGGACCACACGGCTGAGGACATCGAGCGGTGGGAGGAGGAGTGGGACGAGGAGGGCTTCGGGCTCTTCGCAGTCGAGCTGCTGGCCTCGGGCGAACTGATCGGCTTCACGGGACTGACCGTGCCCGAGTTCCTGCCGGAGGTGATGCCCGCCGTGGCGATCAGCTGGCGGATCGGCTCACAGTTTTGGGGCCAGGGATATGCGTCCGAAGCCGCGCACGCCACGCTTGAGTTCGCGCTCCAAGACCGCGGCCTGGACCGCGTCATCAGCATCAACCGGGTGGGGGACGACGCTTCCGAGAACGTCATCCGCAAGCTCGGCATGGTGCCCGAGCGGGAGACGGCACACCCGGTGTACGGCTACCCCCTGCACGTTCACGCCATCGATCTCACCGAGTTCCAGGCGTGAACCGACCGAGCCGTCGATCATCACAAGACAGCCGACCACTGTCCCTACGTCCCTGAGCGCATTGATCGCGACGGTACGGACATCAACGGATGGATTGGTGTCTTCCTGTCGCTGACCTGGACTTTCTCGGAGCTGCGGCCAGAGCCAGATTTTAGATAGCACCATCATCATCTCGCTCCTTCGGGCCCGACTGCGGTTGCTGGTCGGTCAGCTTCCAGGTCACCTCGTTGATGTCCTGGTCGTGATGCCAGTAGGCCAGTCTGCGTGTGGCGACCAGCCGGTCGAGCAGTTCGGCGGTCTGGGTGGGGTGAGTGGCCGCACGGACGGCCTAGGTGTTCTGTCCTGGGAGGTTGTGGACGGGTGGGCCAGGTCTCGGCTGAGGGGTCTTGAACGGGTGAGGGCCTTCCGGTTCGGTGTGGAT
>NZ_JBSFHC010000037.1:0-27154 GCF_053596835.1 Streptomyces sp. NPDC001606 | reverse complement strand
ACCAGATACGAGAAGACCGCCGCTTCCTACGAAGCGGCGGTCACCCTCGCGTCGTTCCTGCTGTGGGCAAGATCCGTTTGAAGACGGACCCTAGTCGCCGGTCGTGCCGTCGAGCATCTCGCGCAGGATGTCCAGGTGGCCGTTGTGGCGGGCCGTCTCCTCGGTGAGGTGGAGGAGGATCCAGCGCAGGTCGACGTGGAGGCCGTCGCGGACGGCTCGCTGGGCCTGCTTGTCCAGGCCGTTCCCGGCGACCAGTTCGCGGTAGCGGGCACTCTGTTCAGCGTATTCGTCGAGCAACTGCGTGAGCGGGAAGTCGACGGCGATACGCATCTCGCGGTCGGGGTCCTCCTCGGTCCAGGGGCCCCGGTCTTCCTCGCCGAGGAAGACCACTTGGAACCAGTAGTACTCGACCCAGCGGAGGTGGTTGATCAGTCCGCTCATGGTCATCAGCGGTGAGCCCGGCAGGAGCGCCTTGCGAGCGTTGTCCGCGGAGACGCCGGCGCACTTGGCGCGGGCGGTGTCACGTGCGTAGTCGAGGAACGTGGTGAGCTGGGTGCGCTCGTCCCACGCGGTCGGGGTGTCGTCGATTCTGGTCATCGCGCGAAGCGTCCCCGATCACCGCGACCGATGTCGAGGTATTTATCGACGGACCCAACCTGCTCCACCCAGCTCCTTCTCCGGCATCGCTACAGCGATTCAGCGCCAGTGGCCCGCCCTGCATGATCCGCCGGACAGGCCCTGGTCTGTGCCGGGCTTCCCCCTTCTTCGGTGTAGGGCCTGCTTCTCCTGCCGCCTCCAACCGTCCGTGTGCCGAAGATGACGGCCGCCCGCGGCTGGCTCATTCCGCTGGCGGCCCAACGGGCGCCCCGCCAGGGGACGGATTGCCCTCCGGATTGTTTGCCTGACAGTGGCGGGTATGCTCCGGCAGCCCTGAACCGTGGGATACGCGCAGGGCGGCGGGTTGACGACGCTGGGAGGACCGCGCGGGAACGGGTCCGGCTGCAGGCCGTGGAACGCTTCGAGGGCGGACAGAAGAACAGGGAGATCGCTGCCGCGCTGCGGGTCAGCGAGCGGTCGGTGGAGCGAGGGCGTCGGTAGTGGCGCGAGCGGGGCGAGGCCGGGGTCCTGTCGAAGGGTTCGCCGGGGCGGCCGAGGCTCAGTTCGGCCCAGATTGCCGGGCTGGAGCGGGAGTTGGAGCGTGGCCCGCTGGTTCACGGCTGGACGGACCAGCGGTGGACGCTGGCCCGGGTGAAGAGGCTGATCGGCCGGCTGATCCACATGACCTACACGGTGGAGGGCAGCTGGCGGCTGCTGAAGCGGCACGGCCGGTCGTGGCAGAAGCCGGCCCGGCGGGCGATCGAGCGCGACGACGCGGCGGTGGAGCTGTGGAGGAAGGAGGTCTGGCCGCGGGTAAGAGCACCGCGGCGGGTCGCGGCGCCTGGATCGTCTTCGAGGACGAGGCCGGGCAGTCGATGACTCCGCCGCGCGCCAGGACCTGGAGCCGCGTCGGACAGACACCCGTCGTCCGTGGCCGCGGCCGGGGCTCCGGACGGTGTCGATGGTGAGCATGGCCTGCTACAAGCCCGGTGAACGATCCCGGCTGATCTACGCGATCCGCGAGTACCGGGGCCGCAAGGGCGAGCCGAAGGGCTTCGGATGGCGAGACTTCCGCGACCTGATCGTCCGCGCCCGCATCCGGCTCGGCGGCCCGGTCGGTACTCGTCCGGGACAACGCCCGCACCCACCTCGTGCCACCACTCAAGGCGTTCTTCGAGGCCAACGCCCACTGGCCGACCGTCTTCCACTGCCCACCTACGCGCCGGACCTCAACCCGACCGACGGCATCTGGTCGCTGGTCAAGCGCGACATCGGGAACCTGGTCGCCGCCAATCCCGACCAGCTCACCCGATCCGTCAAGCACAAGCCCAAGCAGATCCAGTACCGCCCGCACCTCGTCGATGGCTGCCTCACCGGCACCGGCCTGATCATGGACAGCTGACCGACATCACCCAATCAAGTTCAGCACATCACCGAGGTGCCGGAAATTTAGCGTTTCGGTCAAAACAAAGGAAGCTTCCGAGTGTCCCTGTGACGGTCTTGTTGTCATGCGCGGGGGGTGGTTAGCTGCTCGAGGTCTACCCGCAGGGGGCGGGTAGCGGAATTGAGGAGTCCGTATGCACCTCGTCCGCAAGCTGGTAACCGGACTGATGGCGGCTGGCCTCGTCACCACCGGCTTCATCGCCGCAACCCCGGCCAGCGCCTTGGTCGTGAACTCCACGTGCAACCTGTCGAACGTCGTCGTGGTCAACTCCAAGGGCGGCGACTACTGCTACGTCTGGGACGGTAACAACTCCAGTGGCTGGGTGGGCTGGATGCACATCGAGAATGCCGGGGTTGCGTGCTCCCACGGCAACTACACGGGGTATGTGACGGATGCCGCAAACCGCAAGTACTACTTCGACCGGAACGGGTGCACCGGGAACATTGGTGGGGCCACGCTGACCCTGATCACCTTCACCGGTAACTGAGCCGTCGCGGGTTCGAAGTCTGCGCGCGCGCCAGGCCGTTGCCTGCCTTGCGCGCTCCTTTCGTCTGAGCCCGTCACCTTATTGACCCGAAACGCTAAACTTCCGGCACCTCGGTGATGTACTGAACTTGAACCCGTGATGTCGCTCGGATCGGAGCAGCATTACGGCCCGAGACCCCCAGATGCTGTGGCTCGGGTCCACGAGGGTGGCTGGAGCCAGCGGCGCGCCGCGGCGAGATTCACCTCTACGTCGTCGCTCCAAGAGCAGACCTCCAGCCACGAGAGGTAGCCGCCTTGCGCGAAGACCAGGACCTCGCCAGGGCAGTCGCCAGCTTCGGTGAAGAGCTGTACGTCGGCAGCCACGACGGTGCCCGGGCCCGTCGCCGCGGGTTCCACCTCGTCGGTGTCGAGTTCGAAATAGGCGGTTCCGCAACCGCACTTGCAGCGGGATTGCACCTTCAGATGGGGAACCTGCCGTCGGAGGGCGACGTGAACGGCCTCGTCCTGGTTCAGGACGAGGTCAAGCACGTCGGCTACGTCTTCGGGCAGGCTCCCAGTCATGCGGTCACCGTAGCTGACCAGCAGCTTTGCGTTTCGAACAATTTCGGTTCCGCCGCCCGAAAACAGTCGACACGCTCACAGGGCCAGGGTCAGGTCGGTGCCGGCGAGACAGCCGTCAATGACCTCCGGTCGGTACTGCAGCTTCTTGAGCTTGCGCTTCACGGCTCGGGTGATCTGGCCGAGGTCGGCAGCGGCGAGGGTGCCGATGTCGAGCTTGACCAGCGACCAGACGCCCTCGGTCGGGTTGAGGTCTGGGGCGTAGGTGGGTAGCTGGAACACGGTGAGCCACTCCGCGTTCGCGTCGAGCCCCAGATCGCAGTCGAGACCCGCCAGATCCGCCGGAAGGCCGGCTCGCGTTCCCACAGCACATCCCAGGACGTGCCGTCGGATCGGAACCGCCCCTCCAACAGAGGGCGGCCGCCGTGGAAGAGCAGCGGGCGCCGGGCCCCGATCGAGATCAGGAACCAGAGCCCGGCCACACCGGTCAGCCACCCGTCCTTGGCCAGCATGAACCGGGGGCTGCCGCTGACCAGCGCGGCTGCGATGCCGCGCAACATGGTCCCGGCGACGAAGCCCGCCATACCCTCCAGGCTGCGGGTGCGCAGCCACTGCACCACCGTGGTGAGCGCCGGCACGAAGGCACCGGCCAGCAGCGCGACGAAGACGCTGACGCCGGCGGCACGCAGGCCGTAGTACAACGCGATCGGGACCACGATGTCCCGGACGACACCGAGCAGTAGGCGTCGCCCGCTCGGCCGCGGCGACGCCCCGGAGACCACCTTGTGCGCGGTCGTGACGTCCTCCAGTCGCCAGAAGAGCCAGGGTAATCACTCACAGACACACAGTCTCCATGTCCGGGCGAGGCGGCTGCGTCATCCGCACGACGGCGGCGTCGAGCGCAGACACGGGGCTCAGCCACGTGGCATGGCCTCTTGTCCGGAGCGGCACCGGTCCGAGCATTTCCGGTTTTCCTCCCCCGCGCACGGCCCGGGCGCGGTTGGATGTCCTCATGACCTCTGCCGAGCACGCGCGGCTGATGCGCGCCAACCAGGCGAACTGGGACGCCCGCACTCCGGTCCACGTCACCAGCCGGTTCTACGGCCTGGACGAGGACCTGCATCCGGAGCGCTGGTTCGCCGCGTTCGAGTGGGAGGACCTCGGCGAGTTGTCCGGCCGGGATGTGCTGCACCTCCAGTGCCACCTCGGCACGGAGACGCTCGCCCTCACCCGGCGTGGCGCCCGGGCTGTCGGCCTGGACTTCTCGGCGGCGTCCGTGACGGCCGCGCGGGACCTCGCCGCGAAGTCGGGCCTCGACGTGACCTATGTCCAGGCCAACGTGTACGACGCCGTGACGGCGCTCGAGGGCCGGCAATTCGACGTCGTCTACACCGGCAAGGGCGCCCTGTGCTACCTGCCGGACCTCGATCGGTGGGCGGATGTCGTGGCCAGGCTTCTGCGGCCGGGCGGGCGGTTGTACGTCGTCGAGTTCCACCCGCTGCTCAACGCGCTCGGCCCGACACCCGGTCCGGGTGAGGGGCCGGAGTTGCTGCTGCGCCACGACTACTTGGGCGGCTCCGGTCCGGTGCATCGGGATGCCACCTACACCTACACCGACGGCCCGGCCGTCGAGGGCGCCACGGACAGTTACGAGTGGATGCACGGAATCGGTGAGGTCGTGAACGCGTTGACGGATGCGGGAATGGACGTCCGGCGACTGCGGGAGAGCGACGAGCTTCCCTGGCCGCGCTGGCCGCGGATGGTCCGTACGGACGCTGGCTGGTGGCGGTTGCCCGAGCCGCGGATCCCCCTTTTGTACAGCCTGCTGGCCGTTCGTTGAGCCCCCATCCCTCGGCAGCCGTACAGTGCGAGCAGCACGCATGCTTGCCCCTGACAGGCGCCGGTGCCGGTTCCTTGTGTGTCGGCTGAACGGCCCGTCGTCCCTCAAGCACACGCCGAGGTCATGTTCGGCGGAGGCGTGGCGAGCCGACCGGGTTTCGGTGTATTCCTGGCGGGCTCCCGGATGAACGCCGGTGCCCTGCGGCTGCTCCGGGCTGGGGGACCCGTGGGCTGTGCGGGCACGTAGGCGAGGCACCCTCAGCGGTAGCGGGCCCGGCCCGCCGCCGCGGCCACTGTCAGGGGCACGGTCAGGAGCGCCGCCAGCCAGAACAGGGAGCGGTAGTCGTGCGCTTGAGCTGTGGAGGCCGCCAGTCCGGTGGCCACGGCGCTGCCCACGTAGAGGGCTACGCCGAACATGGCCACGCCCGTTGCGCGGGCCGTCGGCGACAGGGCCGTCGCCCATGACTGGATCGTGGAGTGCATGAAGGACCAGCCGCCCCCGAGGAGCAGCGCGACCACGACGAGCGCCCCGGTGGACTGGCTGTAGCCGGCGAGGAGGTACGCCAGATCCATCTGCACCCCGCCGGCCACGATCAGGCGCACCGGCGACCACTGTCCGACGAGCTGTATGACCACCTGCGCCGCCGCCATGGAACCGACCCCGTACAGGGCCGCGACCGCGCCGGCCAAGGTGGTGGGAACTCCGTGCGCCTCCAGGGCCGGGGCCAGGTAGGTCAGAAAGCCGAGAAGCACCGCTCCCTCCAGCATCGCCACGGTCATGACGCACCACTGCCACCGGGAGGACAGGACCACGCGGAAGGGCGCCAGCAGTGATCCGGAGCGGACCCGCTCGGGCTGCGGCAGACGACGCAGGACCACCGACAGGTAGGCGGCGAGGACACCGGGCAGCGCGAACACCAGCCGCCAGGTGAGGTAATGCGCCAGCGCTCCGGCGACGACCGTGGCCACGGCGGTGCCGAGCGCGAACGCGGTCGTCAGCTCACTGAGGGGGCGCTGGCGTGTCGCGGACGGCACCGTGTCGCCGACGTACGTCAACGAGGTGGCGATGGAGGCGGCGAAGAAGGCCCCGGCCAGGGCGCGGGCCCCGATCAGCACAGGGGCGTCGGGAGCGAGGGCCGAGGCAAAGGCGGCCAGTGCCGCGCCCGCCAGCGACACCCGCATCACCTCCACACGGCCCCAGCGGTCGCTGGCCACTCCCCACACCGGCTGCATCAGCCCGTAGGCGAGGTAGTAGCCGCTCGCAGCCAGCACCACCGTGGGAAGCGGAGCTCCGAGCTGCGGACCGATGAGAACCAGCATGGGTGCGATGCAGAAGCGGTCGAAATTGCTGACGAATCCAGCGGTGCGCAGCAGGCGCAGAGAGGACGCCGGCAAGGTCGCCACCGGTGTCGACGCGGTGGTGGTCACGGGGTGGCCGCTCCCTTCCTGAAGGGTTCGACGAGAACGGGTGACAGAGAACCGCTCCTGGGCGGAGGCGGTCTGTCACCAGTTCAGCACCGGGCCATGCGGCGCACAGACCGCTGGCTATTACCATCACTCACAGCCTGCCGCTTCGGCATCGCCGCTGGTGACGGCAGCATCACGAGGGAGCGCCGCGTTCGGGCGGACGCCCGTTGTCCTAAGGAGAGGCACGATGACGCGCGGCAGGCCGTCGCCCCGGGAGACCTGCACCTCGCCGTTTGCGGACCACGGTGCACCGCCGGCCGGGGCCGGTCGCCGGCATGGTGGATGGTGAGCGCCCTCCTCACGCCGTCGGGCGAGTCCCCCCGCCGTGAACTGGGGGCCTTTTTGCGGTCCCGCCGTGAGCGGCTGAAACCTAAGGACGTGGGCCTGCCGGAGGCCCCGGGGCGCCGGACCCCGGGGCTGCGGCGGGCCGAGGTCGCGGAACTCGCCGCGATCAGCGTCTCCTGGTACACGTGGCTGGAACAGGGCCGGGTGCGTACCTCGGAGCAGGTGCTGCGCGCGGTGTCACGGGTGCTGCGACTGGACGCCGCGGAAACCGCGCACGTGCTGTCGTTCTTGGAGGAGAGCAGGCCGCCCGCCGATGCTCCCACCTGGGTGTCACGCAACCTGCTCGGTCTGGTGCAGGCCATGACACCGCACCCGGCTGTGGTCCTCGACCCGCACTGGGACCTGCTGGCGTGGAACGCCGGGTATGCCGCCCTGCTGACCGATCCGGCGCGGCTGCACCCCAAGCAGCGCAACCTCCTCTGGCTGGTGTTCCGCTGGCCGCCGGCGCGCACCCTGCTCGCCGACTGGGAACACGAGGCCCGCGCCCTGCTCGGCCAGTTCCGGTCACGGGCCGCTCACCGGCCGAACGATCCCCGGTTCGCCGAACTGATCGGCGAGCTACTGTCGGACGGTGACGCGGCCCGCTGGTACGAGCGCCGGGAGACAGCCGGATTCGAGCCCTCGGTCCGTCGTTTCCGGCATCCCGCCGTAGGCGAATTGCGCCTGCAGTACGTGAAACTGGCCGCTGTGGACGAGCCCGGCCACCACTTCCTGGCCTACCTGCCCGACGACCAGGACTCCGAGGTAGCCCTGCGCCGTCTGCAGGCAAGCGAGTGAGCCCGAGGTCCCGGACGTTCCGGGACACGGACCCGCGGGGGCTCACCTCGGTGTGCCGGCCGCGCGTTGCTCGACCGCTGCGCCGTGGCCGGGCTCGTGGTGCCCGTCGCGTCGTCGGGAGGTCAGCCAGATGCCCAGCACGGCGAGGGCGCTCGCTGGCCAGGTGGAGATGCTCAGCGGCCCTGCGAACAGTGGGTCGACCAGGTGGGCCGAGATACCGCGGGTCAGCGGCAGCGCGAACTCGTTGAGTGACAGGTGCGCCGCGACGGCCGCCCACACCGACCCGGTGGACAGCCGGATGGTGGCGATCACCGTTCCGAGCAGCATGGCGGTGACCACGGCGACGGGTATGCCCAGCAGCATCGGATGGCCGGGGTAGCTTCCGCCGAGCGCGGTCATCGGGACGTGCCACGCCCCCCAGATCGCGCCGCCGATCAGTAGGCCGCGCGTCCTGCCATGGCGTAACAACCGGGGCAGCAGGTAGCCCTGCCAGCCGAGTTCCTCGCCGAAATACAGCGGAATGGAGATGAGCGCGCTCAGCACAAGCGGCGTGATGGTGGCGGGCCCAGGGAGGTGCGCGGGGGTGTACCAGCCGGCGAGTGTGGCCACGGTCAGGCCGGCAGCGGTGAGGCCGAGCGGGATCGTGACGGCGATCGCGACGGAATGGACTTCGTGCCGCCACGGTGTGGCCCTGGCAAGTCCGAGGAGCCGCACGGCCTCTCGCGTCCCTCGGTGGCGCGCGGTGAGACCGAAGGCGGTCAGCGCCGGCACCAGCATCATGAGGATCATGCACACCGCCGCGAGCCGTGGCGTCCCCTGCGCGGCGCTCGTCCGACGCAGGCCGTCGAGCCAGAGAGGGATCATGGTGATCCACGCTCCGACAAAGCTGATCGCCAGGAAGGCGACGAGACCGGTGCGCGAGCTGCCCCAGGCATGCGTTCTTTTCATGGCCGTGACACTACGAACCGCGGGTGACCGGGGCGATCGCGCACGCTCGCCGACCAATGGTGTAGCGCACACCACTGCGCCGGGAGGCGGGGAGGGGAAGACTGGCCCGTCGTGAATGAGTTATCGACGGCACGAGTGAGCGCCGCGCGTTCGGCCTGTGCCGCCAGGTACTGCGCGGGCACGTTCGTCCGCGGATTGACCCTGGTCGTGCTGGTGCCCGTGCTGATGTACTCGGCCGTGCTCTGCCTGGTCGGTGTGGGTCTGCTCGTCCTGCCGCTCGAGCTCCGGCTGCTGCGCTGGCTGGCCGACGGTGAGCGCGAACGGCTGGGGCGCTGGGCGGCGACAACCACAGCCCCGGCCGGGCCGTACGCGCGAAGGCGCCTGATGGCGGTGCTGTCGGACCCGGCGACCGGCCGCGACCTGCGCTGGGCGCCCGGCATGATGGTCGTCGGCACGGTGCTCGGGCTCATGGGCGTGGCGCTGTTCCTGTTCCCGGCGGCCGTGCTCGTACTCGTATTGCTGTGGTGGCTGTTCCCCGCGGACGAGCCGGTCAGGCTGATGCTGAACGTTCCGATCGACGGCTGGGGATCCGCGATGTACGCCGGAGTGCCTCAGTTCCTGTTGAGCGTGCTGCTTGCCCTGTTCGGCCCGCCCTTGCTGGCCAGGCTGGAGGCGTCTGCGAGCCGGTGGCTGCTCGCCCCCTCGGCCGCCACGATCCTCGCCGAGCGAGTGTCGACGCTGGACCGGACGCGCACCGGGGTGATCAACGCACACGGCAGCGAACTACGCCGCATCGAGCGAGACCTGCACGACGGCACCCAGGCGCGGTTGGTGTCCCTCGCCATGCAGCTCGGGCTCGCCGAGCGGACGCTCAGCTCCGACCCCGCGGCGGTGGGCCCGCTGTTGGCCCGGGCGCGGGAGGGCGCCGAGGAGGCGATGGCCGAGCTGCGTGACGTGCTGCGCTCCGTCTACCCGCCGATCCTCGCCGACCGGGGCCTCGCAGGCGCGGTCTCGGCAGTCGTCGCCCGCTGCCCCATACCCGCCACCGTAGAACTCGGCGAACTCGGCGACGTACCGGCGCAGGCCGAGGTCGCCGTGTACTTCGCCATCACCGAGGCGCTCACCAACGCGGCCAAGCACAGCCACGCCACTTCCGTGTCGGTCACCCTGGTCAGGATCGGCGGCACGGTCCGCGTGGAGATCACCGACGACGGCCGAGGCGGGGCAGCCGAAGGCCGCGGCACCGGATTGAGCGGCATGCGGCAACGTGTCGAGGCAGTCGACGGCGCGCTGGGGGTGCAGAGCCCGCCCGGCGGGCCCACAGTGATCACCGTGGAGTGCCCGTGCGCATCCTGATCGCCGAGGACAACGCGCTTCTCGCGCAGGGACTTTCCGCGATGCTGGAGGCCCTGGGAAACGAGGTGCTCGCCACGACCGAGGACGCCGAGTCCTTCGTGACGGCCGCTGTTGACCACCGGCCGGACGTGGCCGTGGTGGACGTCCGCCTTCCCCCGTCCTTCACCGACGAAGGCATCAGGGCCGCGCTGCGCGCCAGAAAACGCGTCCCCGGTCTCCCGATCCTCGTGCTCTCCCAGTACGTCGAGGACACCTACGCCCGAGAGCTGCTCGCCGATGGCACCGGCGTCGGCTATCTGCTCAAGGACCGAGTCGCCCGTGTCGACGACTTCCTCGAGGCGCTGCACCGGGTGGCGGCCGGCGGCACGGCACTGGACCCCGAGGTGGTCCGGCAGCTGCTCGCGACAGGCGGCAATCCTCTGGCGCGGCTCACTGAGCGTGAACGCCAAGTACTCGCGATGATGGCCCAAGGATACGGGAACTCTGAGATTGCCGATCGCCTCGTGGTCACCGAGCGGGCCGTCCACAAGCACGTCGGGAACATTTTCGTGAAGCTCGACCTCCCTCCCGAGGACAGTGGTCACCGGCGGGTCCTCGCAGTTCTCACCTACCTCGGCGCCCCCCAGCGCGAATCCTGATGTCTGGGAATAACGAGTTGGTGCGTGATAGCGGGGGGCGTGTTTGGCCTGGTCGTAGCCGGTCTTCAGGCGTTGATGGTGCGGTCGGAGACGAGCCCGGCGGTCCCGTGCCACGGAACGTGGCCCGCGGTGGTGTCCCGTCCTCCGCCGACGTGGCCTCGCTGGCGTTCAGTCCCGACGGCAGCACTCTCGCCACCGGCGACTTCGGCTGGACGACAGGGCTGTGGGCCGTCTCCACCGGCAGCAGCCGCATGACCCTGATCGGGCAGCACACCGACGAGGTGACGTCCGTGAGCTTCAGCCCGGACGGCCGTCTCCTGGCCTCGGGCAGCGGTCACCCACGGTGCATCTGTGGAAGGTGGCGCTCCCCGACCCGGCCGCGTCCATCGAAAGGATCTGCCACGCCGTCGACCGCGACTTCACGCCCCAGGAGCGGACCGCCTACCTCCCCGGTCAGTCACCCGGTCCGGTCTGCCCGACCCAAGCACCCGAAGGCGTGCTGGCAGTCGGGTGGCGGCGTACCACAGCTTCGCCGACGCCTTGTCCTGTGGCGCGGATACCAGCCGCCGCCGGCCGGTTGCCCGTCGCCGCGGTGCGGGCCGGGGCGCGCAGAGTGCGGCCGTGTGCGGCTGCGCTGCCTTCTGGAGCTGCGCGTGGGAGGGGCCGGTCGGTTTCCGCGGGGTGGGGCAGTCGAAGACGGTGGACTTCACGCTCGTGGAACCGGATCTGGTGGTGGAAGTCGGCGTCGACGTCGCCCGCGATGTCTCCGGCCGGTGGCGCCACTCCGCACGCTGCCGTGCTCGCCCCGCCCCCTGTCCGCCGACGTGTCCCGTCTGGCGTCGTCGCCGGGCTGACGGAGGCACGGTGCGGCGGCGTCGCCGACGCGTAGCCGGCTGAGTGCGCGCGCCCTGACCCGCGACCGTACCGCCCATCCCGCCCGTCCCTTCTCCTTCACACCAGCCAAGCAACCTTGGGCGAAGGCGGCCGCGACGGGGATGGCAGCGGGCCGACCATGAAGAAACCGCGTGGTGACATGCATGGACACGGAGACGTTCTCCGGGGCGCGCAACAGTAGGCGCACCCTTTGTCGCACCCCGGATCCTGGCGGCGTGCGGCGTTCGGGCGGGACGCCCTGAGAGTCCCGCGCAAGCAGGTGGCGTGAGCACCGGCCGCGCAGACAGGAGGAGCAGGGTTCCACTGCTGAGTCTGCGGGGCCGGTGCATGATTCACGTACCCTGCGGTGCGTCCGATAAGCCCGATCTCTCCCGGCCGTCGCACGCGCCAGTGGGCCCGGCCGTGAACGGCCGGGCCCACTCATTTCTTGCGCTGGCGCGCTCTGTGCGCCGGGTGTCTTTCGTCTACCAGCGGTACCAGCGGCCCTTGCGGCCTGCGCCGTCCGCGGTCCGGACGACGAAGCCGAGCAGCCACACGACGAGCACGATCACTGCGATCCACCACAGCGCCTTCAGGGCGAAGCCCGCGCCGAAGAGGATCAGAGCCAGCAGAAGAACCAGAAGCAGGGGAACCATCGTTATCAACCTCCTGGCACATCGAATGCCCTTACTTCAGCCCTACAAGCACACAAAATATGTGTTACTTCCAAGGAGTCAGGGGCATATGTGCGCCGTACGCGTGGACGATTCCCCCCTTTCGGCACCTCACTCGTCCCAGACACGCAGCATGTGTCGCTCAAAGCGATGCCGTGGCCTGGAATGTGCCGGGTCCGTCACGAAGTCACGCAGCCGGCACCGGAGACTGGCGACCGAGGGAGTCCAGCCGCGAGCGAGGCCGCCTGCGGTTTCGCGGAGGATGAGTTCGCCGAGGGCGACGCGGGGCGTCGTTCTTCGGCAGGGCGGCGGCGTGGCGCTGGAGGTTGGCGGCGAGGGTGCGGGGGCGCCCGGTGAGCTGGGGGGCGATCTGCTCGTAGTCGCGGCGTGAGGTTCGGGTCCTGCCATCCGAGGGCGGCGGTGACGAGCGCTTCGTTTGGGGGCCCGGGTCCAGCGGGAGTTCGGTGTCGAGCAGCCTGTGGGGGGCGTGGTGCACGCCCAGCAGCCGGGCGAGCTACGCCGACTCCAGTTGCGCGGCATGACCCCGGGCGCGGTCATCAAGAGCGCGCCTCGAGGGGATGCACAGCTGTACGCAACGCCGTCGGCCGCCCTGGGCGGGGCGGTAGATCCGCGCCCAGGGCCCGAACCCGCGCTTGGCCCCGATGGTATGGGAGTTCGGGCTTGTGGGTGATGTGTGGCGGGGTGGGGGGGCGTGCTCGAAGGCACGCTCGTGGTCAGGAGCCAGTCGGCGTCAAGTCCTGCAAGCCCACCACCCGCAGCAACTGCAAGCGCTCGTAGGACTCCGTGCCCGGGCGGGCTGTGTGGATGATGAGTTGCTGGTTGTGGTCGGAGTTGACGAGGATCTCGCAGTCGAGTTCGAGGATGCCGATCGCGGGGTGCCGGAAGCGTTTGGTGGAGGCGCGGCGTGCGGCGACCTCGTGTTCGTCCCAGAGGCGGGCGAACTCCTCGCTGTTGGCTCGTAGTTCGGCGACGAGGGCGGTGGGTTCGGGGTCCGTGGAGCGGGCTGAGGCCACTGCTCGCAGGCCGGCCACCTGCTCGCGGGCGCGCTGCGGGCGGTCCTCGGGCGGGAACAGCTCCTGGGCCGTCGGGTCCAGGAAGAAGCGGCGGATCATGTTGCGTTCTTGGGGCGGTCGGGCGAGGACGTCCCCACTCAGCGCCCTTGACAGTGCGTTCTGGGCCAGGACCTCGCCGCAGTCGGTCGCCACCATCGCCGGGGTGTCGTGCAGCCGGTCCAGCACCAGGAGCAGGCCCGGGCGCACGTGCGTGCTGGTCTCCTCCCGGCGCGGCGGCTGTTCACCGGTGAGGTGGAAGAGGTGGTCGCGTTCGTCCTCCGTCAGGCGCAGGGCGCGGGCCAGCGCGGTGAGCATCTGGCGGGAGGGGTGCGGGCCTCGGGACTGTTCCAGCCGCGTGTAGTAGTCCACGGACATGCCGGCCAGCTGGGCCACCTCTTCGCGGCGCAGCCCCGGCGTACGGCGGCGGGCGCTGGCCGTGAGGCCCACGTCGGAGGGGGCCAGGCGGGCGCGAGCGCGGCGCAGGAAGTCGGCGAGTTCGGCTCGGTTCACCTTTCCAGGGTGCGGGAGGCCGGCCGGCTTATCCAGGGACTGCCGGTCCCCTGATGAAGAGGTCTCTCCCTCTCGTTTCCGTATCCGGTGAGGCTGGTCATCAACGACAGGCGACGCACTGCGTGAGGAGCACATGATGCTGACTTTGGTGACCGGTACGACGGGACAGGTCGGACGCCGTTTCGTGCCGAGGCTGCTGGCCCAGCGGCAGCCGGGCGAGCAGGTGCGCGTCCTGGTGCGGGACGCTGCCCGCGGCGAGCCCTTCGCAAAGTTGGGCGCCCAGGTCGCGGTAGGAGACATGCGCGAGGAGGAGTCACTCGGCAAGGCGCTCGCCGGCGCGGACGCCGTCGTGAACGTCGCCGCCTCCTTCCGCGGGGTGCCCGATCAGGAGGCATGGGCCGTCAATCGGGACGCCGCGGTGGCCCTGGGCCGCGCCGCGCAGGCCTCGGGCGTGGAACGGTTCGTGCAGGTCAGCACGAACAACGTGTACGGCGTCGGACGGGGCCGCCCGCTGACCGAGGAGGACGAGAGCCGGCCGGGCGGCGCGATGTGGGGCGCCTACGCCGAGTCGAAGGCCAAGGCCGAGCGGGAACTGCTCACGCTCGAGGGCCTGGACGTACGCATCGGACGGCTCTCCTTCGTCTACGGCGAGGGCGACCCGCACCTCGCCAATTCCTTGCATTGGGCTGGCCGCTGGGCGCCGCACCAGCGCCTGCAGATGGTCCACCACGCGGACGTCGCCCAGGGCCTGATGCGTCTGCTGTACGCACCGGGCATCGCCGGCCGGATCTACAACATCGCCGACGACGCCCCTGTCACGACGGTCGAGCTGTACCAGCTCAACGGCGCAGAAGTGCCCGCCGGGCTCCACGAGCTCACGGACCCTGACCCGTGGTTCGGGATCATGTCCAACCAGCGGATCCGTCGGGAGCTCGGCTTCCGGCCGATCTACCCGAGCGTCTGGACGGCCCGGGACGCCGGAGCCCTGTGACGGTCACTGCGCCCGGCCAGTCCACCCCTCTGATCCACCCCACCAGCACGAGCCCGCCACCGCGATCACGGCCACCACCAGGTGCGTCACGATCGGCGCGGCAAGGGCGGCCGCCCGCGACCCGCGGCAGAGCGTTCGCCACATTGATCATGCCGACGTTCGCCGGTGACACGTAGCGCACCCTATCGGTGACGACCATTGTGCTTCGTCTGCCTGAATCCGCAGGTCAGCGGATGTCGGTGGTGACAGCTATCGGGCTTCGGCTCAGTTCGGCGGGCCGCCACGGAAGCGCTCTGGCGGCGGCCTGCTCCTGCATTCGTACTCCGAAGCGAGGCCGACGTTGCCCACTCTCTGGCCGCCCCGGCGCACCGCTCGCCGTCTGCTCGCCCCGCGCGTCGCCGCGCCCCGCGCGCCGGTCGGCCCCGCCCGCATCGGCCGGCGCGTCGTACGGCGGCGGGCGAAGGGCAGGGACGCCACCGCCGTCGCCCGCGCCCTCGAGGACACCCGGTTCGACGCGCGGCAGGCTTCCCGGCACGAGGACCTGGCCGGCGACGAGCGCGGCCGCGCGGAGTGGGAGCGCATCGACCAGCTGCTCGCCGCCGCAGCGCCGGGCACCGTGTACGACCCGGACACTCGCTCCGGGCCGCACCAGGTGCGGCCCCTTGGTGATTTTCTCGCGGGTACTGGTGATCTTTCGGTGTTCTGGCGTGCAGACGGAGGTCGTGCTCCTGCCGTCTCTTTCACCGGTGTCGGGCTGTCCGGGGGGTGGTGTGGGCGGTGTGGGGGAGGAAGGCCTGATTGGAGGCGGTGCGGTTTCTGTGTGACGGGGGAGGGGGAAGCGGAGTGGGGGTGGGTGTTGTCCGGTCAGCTGCGTCCCCGGCTGGGCGAACAGCGGCTGGCCCGCACGGAGCACTTCCTTGGTCAGTAGGAGGACTTCAAGGCCGCAGGGCGGATGCCGCCCCGGCTTGCCGAGCAGTTCGCCCGCATCCGCGACGGGCTTGGCGACTTCCCCGACCGCGTGGTCGCCCTGGCCCGGCTGCGGGTGATGGCGCCTGCCTGATCTGTGATCACGAGCCATGGGCACCAGGGGAGGACTGGCGGTGGTCCTCTTGCTCGGGCCCGTGATGCGATGAGGGGCGCCGGACTTCAACCACGATGCGACGCCATGACCGAATCACATCAGGGACCTGGTCGAGTAGGCCCTTCAAGGCGAATAAGAAGACGGACACGGCGCCAGCCGCTGCCAGAATCCCCAGGACGATCTGCGCATCCATACGTGGGCCTCTCCTCCGGGTGGAGGGCGGCCGAGCTGAGCGCAAGACTGCATGCGAAGTGGCAGGTGTCTCAGGTCGACCACCCTGAAGACGAGTGATCAACTGAGGCCCTGCCGACGTACAGGCCGTGTCTGAAGTTGTCGCGATTGACGCGGTGTCACCTTGGTGACGCGCACGCCCGAAAGGGACGTCGGACCCATTCCCGTCGCAGCCAGCTCCGCTGGCCGTGCCGTACCAACTCTAGGTGCTCGTTGACCTGTTGTCTGCTGTGTAGCCGGTTCCGGAGGCTCTCGAGCAGGAGATGGCCGCCCGCCTGCCCGGCCACGATGTCGTTGGCCTGCTGCGGGAGCTGGTGCACATGCGATGAGCCGTTCCGCTGGCTCGCGCGGTAGGCCAAGCGCTCGCGGGGCGGCTGCACCGCGATGTCGAGGCGGTCGCCCGGGCCGCCCGCGCGCGTGGTCTCGACACCCACCTCGACGACTGTCAGCGTCGGGGAAGCATGGGTCTTCCTTGGCCCGTTCCTGGCCGACCGTCCTCGACCTCGCCGCAGCCGACGCTGCGGCCGATGTCCCCCTCACCGGGTGCATGCGGGCGTGGCCGTGGACCGCCGCCGCGGACCCGCACCTGCTCGATCGGCTGCTCGCCTCCCCTCCCGGCCGCGCATCCGTCCGCCGCCGGCACCACCACCATGGGCGCCGAGACGGTGGGGGAATGGTGGCCATGCGATCGACGTCACCGCGAGGCTGCTGGCCGGTGGTGCTGGAGACCGCGCTCGCCCGGGCGGGCCGCCAGCCTTCAGCAGCGGGCCGCGCACCGTCACGCTCGATGAGGGTGACCTGGCCGAGCTGGCTGCCGCGGCCGGCTTGCTCGCGGCTGCTGGCGAACTGGCCGCGGCCGCGGCCACGGACGGTGGCGACGTCGGCCACGCGATCGTGCTGCATCACCTTTCAAAGGGATCGTTTGTGAGAACCGAGGGGCGGTCGAGGCCACGTGCCGAGCGTCGCCTGGCCCGGGTTATGGGCGGCGTCGCAGGGGCGGCTTGCCGGGGGTCGGGAGCGGTCCGGCCATCTTGATCGTGCGCAGCACGGGCGCGGTCTCCAGGGTGGTGATCGCGCTCAGGGTGCCCAGGCGTTCGGTGAGGTAGCGGTGCAGCGCCGCCGGGCCGGGGCATAGGGCCTGGGCAGTGAGATTGTGAGGGCCGGTGACGGCGGCCACGTAGGCCAGCTCGGGGTGTCGGGCCAGGGTACGGGCGACATGATCGAGGTGGGCGGGGGCGACGGCCATCCACAGGAGCGCCTGCGTGGTGACGCCCAGCAGGGTGGAGTCGAGTTCGACGTCGAAGAAGAGCTGTCCGTCGGCCCGCAGTTGCTCCAGCCGGCGCGCGACGGTGGCGGGCGACCAGCCGGTGGCCGCGGCAAGGCTGCTCAGGCTCGCCCGACCGTCGCGCTGGAGGGCAGCGAGCAGGCCGGCGTCGGCATCGTTGAGGCCCGCCCGCACTCCAGGGGCGGCAGTGACAGGCGCCGCCTCGGCTACGGCGGTGCGTAGGCGGCGCTGCTGCGTGGCGTCGAGGGCCTGTTGATGGCCGGACCACGCGGTGGGCCCACCGAGGTAGGTGTGCAGCACGCAATGCGCGGAGACCGCGGTGATACCGGCGGTGCGCGGGATGTCGTGCAACAGCAGTGCGTGCCCGTCGGCCCCGGCGGCGGTGGAGGTATGCACGATCGCGACGATCTCGGTGCCGCCCGAGGCGAGCTTGACCCAAGACGTGTCGGCGCGGCGGGCCAGCGCGTCGGCAAGGTCTTGAGCGGCGCGCGGGCCCGTGGTCAGTCGCAGCAGCCATTGGGCGCGGTCGCTGCGCTGCGGCTCGGCCAGGCCGACCACCCGCAGCCCGGCGTCTGCGCACAGCCGCCGGTAGCGGCGGGAGATCGTCTGCGCCGAGACGTCGAGGACGTCGGCGATCGCGCTGAACGGCGCCCGTCCGGCGATGCGCAGGGCGTGGATGAGACCACGGTCGATGTCGTCCAGCATGTGAAAATCATGCACCACAGACATTCTGATGGAATGTTTCACCAATCCATCCGCTCAAAGTGGAGCTGCCCCGGCGGCGGCGCGCACTGTCGAGCGCATGTCGTACTCCACCATCACTCCGCCGCCGCAGCGGCGCTGGGCCGCACTCGGCGTGTTGCTGATCGCCGAGGCCATGAACCTCCTCGACGCCACCATCATGACCGTCGCCGCCCCCGTGATCCGAGCTGGTTTGGGCGGTCCGGCCACCAGCATCCAGTGGTTCAGTGCCGCGTACACCTTGCCGTTCGCCGTCTTCCTGATCACCGGTGGACGGCTGGGTGACATCCTCGGTCGGCGGCGGGTATTCCGCCTGGGCATGGGCGGCTTCGTCCTGGCCTCGTTGGGATGCGCGTTCGCGCCGTCCACGGCGGCGCTGATCGCCCTGCGGGCGGTGCAGGGCGCCACGGCCGCACTGATCATCCCGCAGACCATCGGCATGATCCGCGCCATGTTCACCGGCTCGGCACTGGCCCGGGCCATGGGCACCATCGGGCCGGTCATGGGGCTCGCCGCGGTGACCGGCCCGATGGTCGGTGGCGCGCTGACCCAAGCGGACGTGCTGGGTTCCTCCTGGCGGGCGGTCTTCCTCGTCAACGTCCCCCTCGGCGCCGCCGTGCTTGCGGCCACGCCGCTGCTGCACGAGGACCGTGCCGCGCTCCGGCCGCGGCTGGACCACGCCGGCACGGCGCTGGCGGTCCTGGGCAGCAGCCTGCTGGTCTACCCGCTCATCGAGGGCGGCGCGTATGGCTGGCCAGGCTGGTGCTGGGCCATGCTCGCCGCTGGCGGCGCGGTGTTGGCGGGCTTCGCCGCACATCAACGGCGGCGAACCCGCGGCGGCCGCAGCCCGCTCATCGAGCCGGGCCTGTTCGCCGACCGCGGCTTCACCGCCGCGCTGGTGTCCAGCGTGCTGTTCTTCGCGGTGGTGGGCGGCCTCATGCTGGTGGCCGTGCTGCAGATGCAGCTGGGTTTGCACCGCGACGTCCTCTCGGCCGGCTTCACACTGCTGCCGTGGTCGGCGATGATGGCGCTGTCGTCCTGGGTCGCCGGCGCCTGGCTCGTACCTCGTTACGGGGCCCGGGTCATGAGCGTCGGCCTGCTGGCCCTGCTCATCGGAGTCGTATCGGCCGCCGCCGTGTACGCCACCAGCCCGCCCGCCTCCTACCCCTGGCTGCTGTTGCCCGCACTGGCCGTGGCCGGGATCGGTCAGGGCCTGTACGCCGTGCCGTTCTTCACCACCGCCCTGCACCACGTCCGCCCACACGAGACGGGTTCCGCCGCCGGCCTGCTCAACGCGGTGCAGCAACTCGGCGGCACTCTCGGCGTCGCCCTGCTCGGCAGCCTCTTCTTCCATGCCGCCGCGCGCGGCGCCCCCACCCCGTCCGCCGCCGCCCTCACCGGCGCCCGCAACGCCTTCTGCCTCGCCTCCGCGCTCATCCTCGCCACCGCAGTGACCACGGCCATGATGCTCCCGCGGCGGCGCTCATCGCCCACGAGCCCGGATCAACCCTTCGTTCCCGATGCCACGGGTAGGTGACACCTTTGAGCGGAGCGCCGTCACGCCATGAGCCTACGGGGCCGGGCTCGTCCGCGTATCCGGGATGGCTTATCAGTTCCGGCATCGGGAGCTGCAGGACTACCTGGCCCGCCGAAACCCGACCGCCCAAGCAGTGCCAGCACCTCGGCGGGGGCTACCGATGCCCCGTGATGCTCGTTGAGCATGCTTTTGACAGTGGTAGCCGAGATGCCGGCGCCGGCGGTGACGAGGGAGTACCGATGGCCGGCTACGCCCATCGCATTCCGATCGCCGACAGCCGCTCGACGCGCTCCGCAGACAGCGCGGCGGCCCTGCTGCGCTGGTTGCCGATCCACGACCCCAGCTTGAGGTCCCGTGGCGTGGGCTTCTCGTTCTCGGCTGCGGGCTCGATTCCAAGGACGTGCTCGCACATCCACTGCTGGACTGCGGTGAGTTTGCCGAAGCCCAGTTGCTGCCTTCACGCAGCGGCCGGCCAGGTCCGCGCCGTGATGGACTCCTGCGCCCACCGTGACGGTGCCGACTGGCTGCAGCAGGTGCGCGAGGACGCTCAGCGGATGCACCGTCCCGTTGGAGCCCGGACCGTACCGCGGCACTGGCGTGGAAGGGAGATTCCAGCCTCGAGACAGCCTGGAGATGTCCCTCCAGCTCACCGGCACCGCCCGCTCCGTGCCTGCCGCCTTGAGGTCGCGCCCGCGGTCGTTCCGCTCCGGCCGAAAGGCGGCCGTCTTCTGGAGGCAGAGACCGGCGTTGACATCGTGGAGCGGACCTGCCGTGCGATGTCAGCTCTCCTCGCCGAGGCGATTGCGCCGGCTTCGTCAGGCCGGTGTGTCCGGACGTTGCATCGTGTGTTCAAGTGGCCTGGGCTGCTGGGGGGTTACGGTCGGCCGTCGTGGGGGGAGGGACGACGTCGTGGTGGGTGCCTGCCGTGCGGGGGACGGTGTTGTCCAGCATTCTGCGGGTGAGTGCGGCGCGGTTCGAGACGCCGAGCTTGCGGTAGACCTGTCTGAGGTGGGTCTCCACGGTTCGCACGCTGAGGAAGAGTGTGGTGGCGATCCCGGCGTTGGTCATGCCGGTGCTGGCGAGGTCGGCGATCTCTCGTTCGCGGGCGGTCAACGAGGGCAGTGCGCCGGTCCGGCCGGTGAGCTCGGCCAGCCGGGACCGCTGACGGCTCACGTCACCGAGCAGGCGTGCGGAGCGGCACTGGTCGGCGAGGACCGCGGCACCCTCCAGCCAGTCGGCGACACCGTGTGTGCGTCCCGCGTTCAGGGACAGGTCCGCAGCCGCGAGCAGGGTCGCGCAGGCCTCGATGCGCTCGCCGCTGAGGGAGAAGTCGGAGAAGGCTTCCACCGCCTTGTGCAGGGCGGCTTCGATCTGGCCGTGTGCGGCGTGGGCGCGCATACGGGCGCGCAGGGCGAAGCCCTTCCGGCCGGGGGAGGGGAGCTGTTCGACGGATCGCTCGGCGAGCTCTGCCCAGCGTGCGACCGCCTCGCGGTCGCACGCGGCGAGTGAGGCCTGAGCCAGGGTGTCGCACCAGCGGGGCTTGCGCCAGGCGGTGAGATGGGGCAACTCGGCGCCGCCGGCGGCATCCAGCAGAAGCCACCGGGCCCGCGCGGGATCGCCGGTGCGCAGCACGAGCTCGGCGTGGAAGCAGCGCACGGTGACCGCCCACGCGGTCGGCGTGTCACCGCAGACGGCCAGGGCGCGGGTGGCCGATGCCTGCGCCTGCTCCAGGTCACCTGGCCTGTCCCGCCAGAAAAGGATCTCGGCCCGCACCATGGCGCCGACAGCCTCCTCCGACGCAATGACGACTCCCTCGCGCCGCAGAGTGATCCTTTCGAGCGTGGCCAGCGCACCGTCCAGGTTTCCCAGGCGCAGCCGGGCGTTGGCGAGCACGGTGAGGATCTGGGGCTCGATGTAGGTCTGGCCGGTTCGCCGGGACAGAGCCGACGCCCGGGTCAGGTGCCGATCGGCGTCCAGCAGCCGTCCCAGCATGCCTTCGCTCAGGGCCAGTTGAACCGCGGCCTCCAGGTTGGTCAGCACAGCGGTGTCGGAGGAAGAGTCGATGAGTTCGGCCGCGGCCGCCGCCCGCGCCTGTGCCGTGAGCAGGTCGCCGGTGAACAGGTAACCGAGTGCGGCCTGGGCCAGGGCCCGGGCCTCGCCGACGTGATCGAGGTGCCGGTGGGCGATCGCCGCGGCGGTGTCGGCATGCTCGCGGGAGGCCTTGTATTCCTGAAGGTCGTAGGCGTGGTCGGCGAGTTCGGTGTGCAGGGCCGCAGCGATCACCACGTCCTTGTCGGACAGCACCGCCAGACCGGTCCGTGCCAGGGCGCCTGCCTCGCTGTACCGGCCGAGGCGGCGTTCGAGCCGGCTGGAGTCGGCGAGCGCGGTCGCCTCGTCGGGCAGACCGGACATGGCCGACCTCAGGGCGTCGAGCAGCTCCCGGCCTTCGGAGGCGTCCCCGGTCAGCAACTGGGCGCGTGCGAGGAGGACCTGGGCCTCGTGCCGGTGATCCTGGCCCTCACCAAGCAGCGACAGGGCGGCTTTCAGATAGCCCGCCGCGACGCTGGGCGAGCTGTACAGAAGGCTGCGTGCGGCGGCGATCAGAACCGTCACGTGCTGCGGACAGTCCGGATCGGCGGCGGCGGCGACATGCCGGGCACGCCGTGCGACGGATACGGCCTGCTGGGCGAGTGCGGCGTCGGCCCGGCGGTGCAGGTCGGTGCGCCGGCTGGGGTCCATCCGTTCGTAGACGACCTGGCTCACCGCTCGGTGGCGTACCGCGAGCTGAGGTGCGGGCTCGGCGGGCCGAACCAGGTCCAGACGGGTGAGGGTGTCGAGTACGCGCGCGCTGGCGGCCGTCTCCTGCCCGGTCACGGTGGCCAGCAGCTCCGGATGGAACGGCTCACCGAGGACCGCCGCGGCCTGGAGCACGGCCAGGGATTCGGGATCCAGGCCGGCCAACTCCCCGAGGACAGCCGTGACGGCCTCGGCGTTCGGCCGGCCGTGAGTCCCCAGCACCTTCAGATACTGCGGATTGCCCATGGCCTGTCGGCAGATCTCGTCGGCGTCCGGATGCTCCCCGAGCAGTTGTGCGGCCTCATCGCGGGACAACGGGCCGAGATCCCACACCTCCAGCAGGCCGGCGGACGCCGCACGCGAGAGCATTTCCGCGGCCTCCACAACCAGCTGGCGCTGCCGGCAGGACACGAGGCACAGCACCTGACCAGCGGTGGTCGCCTCTAGCAGCTGTTCCACGTAGGGCATTTGATCCACTGGGAGGAGATGCAGGTCCTCGACCACGGCCAGCAGCGGACCGCCCCGCGTCGCGCGCGCGACGACATCGCGCAGGTCCAGCGGCCCCGCGGCATCGCTGTGAGAGGAGGCTGCGACGAGCTGCCCGCGGGTTGCGCACACCGCAATCCCAGCGGCTCGCGCCTCGGCTGCGACCGTCCACACGAGAGCACTCTTGCCGATGCCCGGATCCCCGGTCAGCGCCACGGCTCGCCCTGAGCCTGCACCGAGGGCGGTCAAGGCTCCCAGCAGCACCTGTACTTCGGCCTCACGCCCGATCAACACACGTGCGCCACCATTGGCTCGGCGGGCGAGGGGCGGTATGGGGTACCGCAGGTCATCGGTCATGAAGCGGCAGATTAGTGGCCCCCTGTGACAGGCGGTGAAACGGGGGAGCGTGGACCTACGTACTGAACTGCGTGGTTACGCGGATACGGGGCCCGCCCCGTGCCACGTACCGTGCACCGATCGGACCAGACCAAGAGATGACCGCACGACTCTCCACCAGCGTCGGCGAGCCATCTTCGATAACAGAGGATTGCTATGCGTATACGTGCCACAGCCACCATCGCCTCCAGCGTCATCATGGTGTCCGCGCTCGCGCTCCCGGCAGCCGCCCAGGCAGCGGAGCCTCCGGGTGCGCGCGCGAGCCTCGGCGCCTTCACCGCGTCGACCGTTCACCCCGACGCCAAGCTGGGCAGCATGACCTTCTCCAAAGCCGTCATCAACGGCGGCAAAGACATCGACCTGGGCGTGACCACCAAGAAGACCGTCACCGTCACATACACCGCAACCAGTTCAAGCGGTGTCGCGCTCACACAAGCCTTCCTCTGGCAAGGCACCGACAGCTCCAGCGCCGACACGATCACCGGTTCCCTGGGCACCGACGACGACCCCGCCTGCACCGAGTCGACGACCCGGACCGGCGTCTACAGCTGCAAGGCCGTCTTCCACATCAACGCAGCGTCCGACCTGAAGAACAACGGCAGCGCCGGGACGTGGAAGCTGTTCCTCGGCGGCTACGACCTCTACGCGAACGCCAGCTACGACGACGATGTGGCCACCACCAGGATCAAGAAGGTGTCCCAACTCACCCTCGACGCCACCCCCGAGCCGGTGAAGAAGGGCAGGACCATCACGGTCGACGGCAAGCTGAGACGTGCCGACTGGAACCACGGCACGTACACCGGCTACACCGGGCAGAAGGTGCTGCTGCAGTACCGCAAGAAGAACAGCAGCACCTACACCACCCTGAAGACGGTGGCCAGCGGCGCCGGCGGCGCGCTCAAGACCACCACCAAGGCCACGGCCGACGGCTACTACCGATTCTCCTTCGCGACCAACACCACCACTGCCGCCTCCACGTCGGCCGGCGACTACGTCGATGTGCTTCCGTAAGATCGCACGGCTCGCCGGCCTCCGGGCCGGACAGCGGAGTGACGAGCTGTCGCTCAGCGACCTCCAGGCCATGATGGCGAGCTGACCGCGTCGGCACCCCCGGACCAGATGCTGGTGGGCGCCGACGCATTCGCATCCGCTGGGCGGCTGGGGCTGGCCAACGCTCGAATTCCTTCGGGGGTTGACCCGACAAGAGGGTTTGTGGCGGGACCGGTCCGGGTTGTCTTGGTTGCAGTGCGAGGCTGCTGCCAGGGTCGGGGCCGCCGTGTCAGCGCCGCCGCTACTGCTGGCCGGGCTCGGTCGCTGATCGCCCAGTGAGGGGTGTCGTTGACCAGTGAGTCAACGACGCCCTGGTGGTCCAGACGGCGAGGCGGGCCTGTGTCAGCTCAGCGTGTACTCCAAAACGTAGGAGTGGCTGCCGTCCTCGGACTGGATGATCTCGAAGGCACCCGTGATCCCCGCGAGGTCGCCGGAGCCCGTTCCCTGGACCACGCGGATCGCGATCTGTTCCCCGTGGCTACCGGGCGCGCTGTGCTGGAGGACGAAGGAGCCCTTGCGGCCGTTGAGTTCGCCAGTGAATCGCTCCACGGCGACATAGGCCGCGGGACTGCCCTCGGTGTCGGCCACCGACAGCATGTTCACGGTGCTGGTGCCGGCCAGGCCACCGTGGAAGGTCTTGGTGATCCGCACGCGGCCAAGCGCGGCGCCCGGGCCTTCGTCGAGCACCTCCGGTTCGAATGATGTGAGGTCGAACGTTCCGCTGGCCTTCGTGCTCATTCTGCGCCCCTGGAATCTTGATCGTCTGTATCGCGCAGCAGCCTTGCACACAGCACTGACAATCCCTGCACGGGGACCGTCGAAAGCCCGGCTCAGTACTTCCGGCAGCGGGCCGACAGGGCGTCGAGGTCGGTCTGCATGGTGACGTGGTGCGACCGAGAACACCGAGACCTTTGCCCCTGCTCCGACCCCCGCTACCCGTTCGGCCCGCGCAACCAGGCCGACGTCGCGCCGACGGGTTGCGAAGAAGGCGGCTCCGGCCAGTACCCCGGTGGGCGGCACCGACCGGCGGTTCGAGAACGGGCCGCTGGCCGTGGTCGACGTCGAGGACGGTCAGGCGCTGGCGTCCTGCAGCGGCGGCCTGGTGCTGGACGTGCCCGCCAAGTCCCTCCCGGCCTTGGTGGAGTGGACGCTGGGTGAGGCGAAGCTTGGGCAGCCGAAGCTGTCCGGTGCGGGCAAGGACGCCGACCCGCTGCTCGTGCTCACGACGGCCGCCCTGGAGCGCTACGGCCTGCCGGTCCACCTCACCTACGAGGAGCGGCTCGCCTACCGGATCCCGGAGAACCACAAGGCCGTCAAGCAGCTGACCCGCGCCACTGGAAGCTGACCAAGCGCGGGTTCGGGCCGTGGGCCAGGATCTACCGCCCCGCCACCGGCACGGAGCGGGCCTGCGTGCAGCTGTGCATCCTGTCGTGGAACGCGCTCGACACCCGGCACTGGGGCGCGGCCGGGCAGCTCCCGCCGGCGAAGCTGGCCCGCGTCCTGGGCGTGTACGCCTCCCGGGTGATGACGCCGCGCGGATCGACGGCCGTGACCGGTCTGGAGCTGATGACCGCGCTGCCCCCCGCCGACGCGCGCCTCCGGGCCGGACGCCGACGGCAAGCGGCACTGCGACCACAACCCCGGCTCGCTGGGCAAGGACGCCATCGACCCGATGAACTGGCCGCCGTGCGAGGTCCCGGACGGCCCCCCGCTCCTGGCGGACCTGCCGCGCTTCCATGTCCGCGGACCCGGCGAGAAGCTGTTCGAAGAGGCGTACGACTGGGCACGGCCGATGACGGATGCCGAGTGCACCTTGCGGCACCTGGTCGGCATCGACGTCAATATGGTCTTCGCCGCGGGCGCGAACGGGCTCAACGTCGGCCTCGGCGAGGCGACGCACGTCCAGGCCCCCGCGTTCGACCCGAAGCTTCCCGGCTCATGGCTGGTCGACCTGTCCCACATCCACCTGTCGAAGGCGAAGGTCGGCAAGGAGTGGGTGGAGCTGGACGGCTCGCTGCTGCCCAGCCCGTTCACGACGAAGGGCGAGCGCCCGCAAGGGCCGGCCTGGTACGCGACGCCCACCGCCTCCTACGCCCAGAAGCTCGGCTACGAGGTGCGCCCGATCGAGGGGTGGGCCCGGTACGACAACAGCCGCTATATGGACGGCTGGTACAACCGGCTCCGCGACGCCAACCTCGCCACGATGGCCGACCTCGGCGTCGACGTCGGCCTCGCCTCGGCCGACTTCCTCGCCTCGATGGACGGCCACAAGGACCACGACCCGGACCTGGCGATCGTCGTCTCGGCGATCAAGGCCACGGTCAAGGGCGGCCTGGGCAACGACAACTCGAAAACGTCAGTAGGGCGACGGCGCTGGGTCATCGAGCGCACCATGTCGTGGCTGTCCGGCTACCGGAGGCGCAGCCCCCGCTACGAACGTGATCCCCGGAACTACCTGGCCTTTCTCGGCCTCACCGCCGCCCTGTGCTGCTACAAGCGACTGATCCGCCTCACCACATAGGACACGGACTGAGCCGAGGATGCCGAGGTCGGCGTCGGGCGGGCAGTGGGTGCAGGCGGTGATGCCGTCGGCGAGCAGGCGACGTGCTTCGTCCAGGCCGATGGGGTGACGTCGTTTGCCGGCCATGTGGCAGGCGCCGCGGTGGACACGTGTGGCAGCCGTCCGACGCCGAGGCCGAGTTCGGCGGTCCAGACCGGGGGCTGGCTTCATCCGGCGGGCGTGCTCGTTCTCGGCCTGCGGCCGCTGGAATCAGGATGGTCAAGGTTGCCTGGTGTCAGTCGGCGGAAGGCGCTACGGCAGCGGATGCCGTGTTCGTGGTGGCCTTCGGCGGGACGTACGCTCTCCGGCGGGGCGCCGGTCCGCCGTCAGACGTCGCGCCAGCGCGCGCTGGCCCAGGAGAAGGCCCCGAAGGACATGAGGCCGACCGCTATCAGCGCCAGCAGCCATGGGCCCG
>NZ_JBSFHC010000036.1:0-27874 GCF_053596835.1 Streptomyces sp. NPDC001606 | reverse complement strand
ACCCTCTCGGGCTTTCCTCCGGGCGCTTCCCTTCGGTCTTGCGTTTCCGACTCTATCAGATCCTTTCGGCGTCTGATCCCCAGTCAGCGGGGTTTGTCTTCCCGGCCGTTGGGCCGTTCCGACGTCTCAAACCTTAGCGGATCTTCCCGGCGATTCCCAATCGGGCCGCCGAGCCCCTTTTCGAATTGAATTCGGGCACGCCGAATACAACCCCGCTGGGAGATCGTGCTGTTGGTTGAGGGTGCCGCTCAAGGCGGCGGAGGTGCTGTCGAAGAACCGTTACGGCTCCGCGACAACCCGAAGAACTTTACGGATCCGGCAAGGGCGTGTCAAGTGGCCCTTGTCAAGATCTTTTACAAGCGCTCGTCCGGCTCAGTCGAGGTCGCTGAGCCGGCCGCCCGCGTCCGGCTGGGCGTGCTCCACCCTGCGCAGCAGCCGGGTGAGGACCTCGCCGAGCACCTGGCGCTCCACCGGGGTCAGGTCCTGGAGCAGCTCTTCCTCGAAGACGGTGGCCATGCGCATCGCCTCCAGCCACTTCTCGCGGCCCTCGGGGGTCAGCTCCACGATGACGCGGACCCGGTTGGACTCGTCGCGCTCCCGGGTGACCAGCCCCTCGGTGACCATGCGGTCGATCCGGTGGGTCATCGCGGCCGGGGTGAGGCCGAGCCGCTTGGCGAGGTCGCTGGGGCCCATGCGGTACGGGGCGCCGGAGAGGACGAGTGCCTTGAGGACCTCCCACTCGGCGTTGCTGATGCCGAGGGCGGAGGTCTGGCGGCCGTAGGCGACGTTCATACGGCGGTTGAGCCGGGAGAGCGCCGACACGATCTTCTCGACCTGGGGGTCGAGGTCCTGGAACTCGCGCTGGTAGGCGGCGATCTGCTCTTCGAGCGTCGGCTCTGTGACGTCGGGGGCGGTGTCGGCCATGGCCGCAGTATCGCACGCTACGCCTTTGCCTTGAAGTCCTTCAGTGTGTACTCTTTAGCTTCGAACTTTAGCTTTGAAGTCTTCACTCCTAACTAGTGAGAGAGGTGAACGTGACCAGGGCGATGGGCGCAGCGATGCGCCGGATCCAAGTGGGCAACGCACTCAGCGCTTTCGGGCTCGGCTTCACGGTCCCGTACCTGTACGTCTACGTGGCGCAGGTGCGAGGCCTGGGGGCCATGACGGCGGGACTCGTGCTCGCCGTCTTCGCCGTGGCCGCGCTGATCGTGCTGCCGTTCGCCGGCCGGGCGATCGTGCGCCGCGGCCCGCTGCCGGTCCTGCTCGCCGCCCTGGTCACCGCCGCGCTCGGCGCGCTCAGCCTCGGGCTGGCGGGCAACGCCGCGGCCGTCCTGCTGTCGGCCGCCGCGCTCGGTGCCGGGCAGGCCGTGATGCAGCCGGCGCTGGCCACCATGATCGTGGACTGCTCCAGCGCCGACACGCGCTCGCGTGCGTTCGCGATGCAGTTCTTCCTCCAGAACCTGGGCCTCGGGGTCGGCGGCCTCATCGGCGGTCACCTGGTGGACACCACGCGCGTGTCGTCGTTCACCCTGCTGTTCGCGATCGAGGCGGCGATGTTCCTGCTGCTGGTCGCGGTGATGGCCACGGTGCGGATGCCGCACTCGCCGCAGATCGAGGACGCGCCCGCGCGCTCGGCGAAGGGCAGCTGGAAGCAGCTGCTCGGGAACCGGGCGATGGTGCAGCTGTCCGTGCTGGGCTTCGTGCTGTTCTTCGCCTGCTACGGGCAGTTCGAGTCCGGGCTGAGCGCGTACGGCGTGGAGGCCGCCGGGATATCCACCTCCGCGCTGGGGACGGCGCTGGCCGCGAACACGCTGATGATCGTGGTCGCCCAGTTCGCGGTGCTGAAGTTCGTGGAGCGGCGCCGGCGCTCCCGGGTGATCGCCGCGGTCGGGCTGATCTGGGCCGTCGCCTGGCTGGCCGCCGGATACGCGGGGCTGGGGCACGGCAGCCAGGAGATGGCGACGGCCGCCTTCGTGTCGACGTACGCGCTGTTCGGTCTGGGTGAGGCCATGCTGTCGCCGACGGTCGCGCCGCTGGTCGCCGATCTGGCGCCGGAGGGCATGGCCGGGCAGTACAACTCGGCGTTCGCGCTGGTCAAGCAGCTCGCGCTGGCCGTGGGTCCGGCGGTGGGCGGACCCATGGGGGCCTCGCTGCACGCGCCGTACATCGTGACCTTCCTGCTGTTCTCGCTGGGCATCACCGTCCTGGCGCTGCGGCTGGGCCGCGGGCTCACCGCCGTACAGGACCGGCCGTGGCTGGCGCGCGGGACCCGGGTGGTCACGCGCGGAGGCGCTGCGCCGGAACCGGTGGCCGCACAGGCGTGAGCCGGGCGCGGGCGACGGCCGTCACCTCTGGGTGGCGGCCGTTTCGCGTACCGGCTCAGCGGACCGCCGTGACCAGGACCACCGTGAAGGGCAGGGTCGCCGTGCCGTCGTCGGCCGTGTAGGGGGCCAGCTCGTCGCGGATCAGCCGGGCGGCCCGGGTGAGCGCCTCCTCGCCGCCCGGCTCGGTGATCCGGGTGCTCCAGGAGGTGGCGGACAGATGGCCGGCCACGTAGTCGTCGAGCGGGGGCAGCGTGATGTCGAGGGTGATCTGGCGCTGCTCGGTGCTCCGGTAGCCGGCGGTGCCGAGCGCGGTGGTGAGCTGTTCGGCGGTGCAGGCGAAGGCGTGCGCGAAGGTCTTGGCCGCCTCCGGTCCGCCGTACTCCTCGATGGCCCGGCCCAGAGCGCGGAAGTAGGGCTGGTCGTCGAGTGCGGCCCACACGGTGGCGGCGAAGCGGCCCTGGGGGCGGGTGACGCGGGCCGTCTCGGTGAGCGCGGCCGTGAGGTCGGGGAAGAACTGGGCGGCCTGCTGGCAGACCACGGTGTCGAAGGTGGCGTCGGGGTAGGGGAGCCGGTCGGCGGCGGCCACGGCGAACTCGATGTCCGGGTAGAGGCGGGGGTGGCGCTCCCGGGCCACGCTGACCATGCCCTCGTTGATGTCGATGCCGTACACCCGCCCGGCGGGCCCGGTCAGGGCGGCGGCCGCGCGGGCGGCGAAGCCGGTGCCGCAGGCGAGGTCGAGGACGGTGTCCCCGGGGTTGAGGTCCGCGGCGTCCAGGAGTGCGGTCACGAAGGGGGCCATGAGCGGGGCGACGTACGTCTCGTACCGCTCGGGTGCGCTGCCCTTGAGTTGAAAGCCCGGTGCGTCTGCCATAGGTCTGCTCTTAGCACCGGGCGGGCGGTACGGCCAGGTGCCGCGCAGGGGGTGCCATGAGGCGTCAGGGCTTTGCGCCCGGCAGGACGAACTCGCACCACACCGCCTTGCCGCCGCCCGGGGTGCGGCGGCAGCCCCAGCTGGAGGCGATCGTCGCCACGATCGCGATGCCCCGGCCGGACTCGTCGCCGGGTTCGGCGCGGCGGCGTCTGGGCAGGTGGTCGTCGCCGTCGGTGACCTCGACGATGAGGCGGCGGTCGGTGCGGCGCAGCCGGAGCCGCATGGGCGGGGTGCCGTGCTGGAGGCTGTTGGCGACCAGTTCGCTGGTGGCGAGGACGCCGAGGTCGTGCAGCTCCGCGGGGAAGCGCCAGCTGGTGAGGACGCCGGAGGCGAAGGCACGCGCGCGGGGGGCCGCTTCGACGCCGCCGAGGAGTTCCAGGGCGGCGTTGCGGAAGAGGTCGCCGTCGGGGCCCGTACGGGCCGGGTGCTGGAGGACGAGAACGGCCACGTCGTCGTCGTGGTCGGCGGTGACGCCGGCGGAGCGGACCAGGCGGTCGCAGACGACCTGGGGGCTGCCGGTGGCGCCGGAGAGGGCGTCCTCGAGGGCGGCGATGCCCTCGTCCAGGTCCTTGTCGCGGCGCTCGACCAGGCCGTCCGTGTAGAGGACGGCGGTGGCGCCGGGGCCGAGTCCGATGGAGCCGGAGGCGTGGATCCAGCCGCCGGTGCCGAGCGGCGGTCCGGTGGGTTCGTCGGCGCGGGAGACGGTGCCCTGCTCGTCGCGGACCAGGATCGGCAGATGGCCCGCCGACGCGTACACCAGCCGGCCCTCGTTGGGGTCGTGGACGGCGTAGACGCAGGTGGCGATCTGGTTGGGGTCGATCTCGGCGGCCAGGCCGTCGAGCAGCTGGAGGACCTCGTGCGGGGGCAGGTCCAGGCGGGCGTAGGCCCGGACGGCGGTGCGGAGCTGGCCCATGACGGCCGCCGCGCGGACGCCCCGGCCCATGACGTCGCCGATGACCAGGGCGGTGCGGCCGCCGCCGAGGGTGATCACGTCGTACCAGTCGCCGCCGACCGCGGCCTCGGTGCCGCCGGGCTGGTAGGTGGCGGCGATGCGCAGGTCGTCGGGTTGTTCCAGCTCCTGCGGGAGGAGGGAGCGCTGGAGGGTGACGGCGGTCTCGCGCTGGCGGCGCTCGCTGGCGCGCAGCCGCTCGGCGGCCTCGGCGTGGTCGGTGACGTCGGTGGCGAAGACGAGCACGCCGCCGTCGCGGTCGCCGTCCTCGGCGACGGGGGTGCAGGTGAAGGTGTACGAGCGGCCGTCGACGGCCTTGCGGGACTTCAGGGTGCGTGGCTTGGCGCTGCGCAGCACCTGGTCGAGGAGCGGGAGCAGGCCCAGTTCGGCCAGCTCCGGGAGCGCCTCGCGCGCGGGTGCGCCGGTGGGTCTGGCGCCGAAGGCCGCCGTGTAGGCGTCGTTGACGTAGGCGATGCGGTGGTCGGGGCCGTGGACCAGGGCGACGAGGGCCGGGACGCGGTCGAGGACGTCGCGGGCGGGCAGTTCGTCGACGGCCGGAACGGGGGCAGGGTCGTCGGTGGGCTGTTCGGCGCGGGCCGCGGGCACCGAGCCTTCTCCCCGCCGGTCCGGGGAGACCTGCGTCTCGGTCCGCGCCGCTGCGCGGCGCTGCGTTCCGGGGAGGCGGGCGCTCCAGCGCGTGAAGTTCACTTGGGAAGAAGCCTCGTGGGTGCTGTGGGCGGGCGGGTGCCCGTCCGCGGACGTGGGGCAGTCTGGCAGGGGGTGGGCCGCGGCGACATCCGTCAGACGCCGGAGCGGGCCGTGGAGTTCCTGAAGTCCGTCAGGACGACCCCTTCGGGTCGTCCGAGGGGCTGTGAGGAGGCTTTCCACCGGCAGCGAGTTCGAACTCCGCTCGCGGATGTTCGAGTGAACCGAGCGAGACGATCTCCCGTTTGAAGAGCCCGGCGAGGGTCCATTCGGCGAGGACGCGGGCCTTGCGGTTGACCGTGGGCACCCGGCTGAGGTGGTAGAGGCGGTGCATGAACCAGGCAGGGTAGCCCTTCAGCCGGCGCCCGTAGACCTGGGCGACGCCCTGGTGGAAGCCGAGGGAGGCGACGGAACCGGCGTACGCGTGCGCGTACGTCTCCAGGGGCTCGCCGCGCAGGGCGTGCGCGAGGTTGTCGCCGAGGGTGCGGGCCTGGCGCAGGGCGTGCTGGGCGTTGGGGGCGGTCACGGCGCCGGGCTCGGCGGCGGTGACGTCGGGTACGGCCGCGGCGTCGCCGGCGCCCCAGGCGTGTGCGGCGCCGTCCACGGTCAGCTGGGCGGTGCACTTGAGCCGGCCGCGCTCGGTGAGCGGGAGGTCGGTGGCCGCGAGCAGCGGGTGCGGTTTGACGCCGGCGGTCCAGACGACCGTACGGGTCGGGAAGCGCTGGCCGTCGCTGAGGACGGCGACGCGCCCGGTGCAGGACTCCAGGCGGGTGCCGAGCAGCACCTGGATGTTGCGGCGGCGCAGCTGGGTGACGGTGTAGCGGCCCAGCTCCGCGCCGACCTCGGGCAGGATCCGGTCGCTGGCCTCCACGAGGATCCACTTCATGTCCTCGGGGCGGAGGTTGTGGTAGTAGCGCGCGGTGTAGCGGGCCATGTCCTCGAGTTCGGCGAGCGCCTCGACGCCGGCGAAGCCGCCGCCGACGAAGACGAAGGTGAGGGCGGCGTCGCGGATCGCGGGGTCGCGGGTGGAGGAGGCGATGTCCATCTGCTCGATGACGTGGTTGCGCAGTCCGATGGCCTCTTCGACGGTCTTGAAGCCGATGCCGTGCTCGGCGAGGCCCGGGATCGGCAGGGTGCGGGAGACCGAGCCGGGGGCGAGGACGAGTTCGTCGTAGCCGACGCGTTCGGCGGGGCGGCCCTCCTCGGCGGTGGCGAGCGTGCTGACGGTGGCGGTGCGCACCGCGTGGTCGATGGCGGTCACCTCGCCGATGACGACATGGCAGTGGTCCAGAACGCGGCGCAGCGGTACGACGACATGCCGAGGGGAGATCGAACCCGCGGCCGCCTCGGGCAGGAACGGCTGGTACGTCATGTACGGGTCCGGGGTGACGACGGTGATCTCGACGTCACCCCGCCTGAGCTCGGTCTTCAGCTTCCGCTGGAGCCGCAGTGCCGTGTACATCCCGACGTAGCCGCCGCCGACAACCAGAATGCGCGCACGTTCCTTCACCATCCCATGACGCACCCGGCGCAGTTGTTTGTCCACAGGCCCGGCAATTTGTGTGACTGGCGGGCGGGTGTGCGCAGGGCCGGGCGCGCGGCGGGGGCGGGAAGAAACGGGGCAGGTCAGCGGGGGCGGGCGGGAGGGCGCGAAGGGTCGGAATGGGGACGTATCAGACCCGTACTCCGATCGGGGGGCGCACTGTGCGGAACCTGCCCCTTCTGAATTGACGGTCTCTCAACTATGTTCGTGTGTCGACGGGGTGTAGGGAATGTGGTCGAACCGGTCCGTGACGGGTGGATCCCGGTCGGGATGGACGCCGGTTCCGCGCACTCCGGGTTCAGGCGGGGAGTCTCCGGGGGGAGACGTCATGACCGGGGGAAACACATGCATGTTCAGGACACGCATTGGACGTCCGCAGCCACCGCTGTCGCCATCGGCGGCGGTGCCGGGACGGTGAGTGCCGCAGGGGGCAACGGACGCGCGGACGGGGCGCGGACGGCGCCGCTGCGGGTGGACGCACAGCGCAATCTGGAGCACGTGCTGCGTGCGGCGCGTGAGGTGTTCGGCGAGCTGGGGTACGGCGCGCCGATGGAGGACGTGGCGCGGCGCGCCCGGGTGGGTGTCGGCACGGTGTACCGGCGCTTTCCCAGCAAGGACGTGCTGGTACGGCGGATAGCCGAGGAGGAGACGGCCCGGCTGACCGAGCAGGCCCGGGCGGCGCTCGGGCAGGAGGACGAGCCGTGGTCGGCGCTGTCGCGCTTCCTGCGGACGTCCGTGGCATCGGGCGCGGGGCGGTTGCTGCCGCCGCAGGTGCTGGTGGGCTCCGCGGTGGGCTCGGGCGAGGAGGCCCGGGTGCCTCAGCAGCGGTCGCAGCCGGACAGCGGTGCGGTGCGGCTGGGTCCGGGGGCCGACGAGGCCGGGGCCGGGGCGCTGCTGGAGGTCGTGGGCCAGCTGGTGGAGCGGGCCCGGGCGGCCGGTGAGCTGCGGACCGATGTGTCCGTGTCCGATGTGCTGCTGGTGATCGCCACGGCGGCGCCCTCGCTGCCGGACGCGGCGCAGCAGGCGGCGGCGTCCGGGCGGCTGCTGGACATCCTGCTGGAGGGCCTGCGCTCGCGCCCGGCGTGACGGCGGCGGCCGGCGGTGCCACCGCCCGCCCCGGTCTCGCCGTCGGCGGCTGACGTCGGCTTCCGCCCGTACCACCGGCCGGGTTCCTCGGCCGGGGTGCGGGCGGGCCCTCGGATGATGCCCTCGTTCGAGTGATGTTCGGGGGGTGCGGTGACAAGTGCGCTCGGATGAGTGGATGCGGTGCCGAGGGCCCCTTGGCCGAAAGCCCCATGTGGCACCCTGAGCCGGGTAGGGGTTGGGCTGGGCCGGTGTCGGGGGCTTTCCGCGATGAGCGCTGACGGTTGGGACGGGTCACGCGGTGACGGCGGCGACGCGCAGCCGGTCGGGCCGAGTGCGCCCAAGGTGCCGGGTCAGGGCGGCCGCGCCGGCGAGAGTGTGCCCGCCCAGCGCGAGGGAAGCGTGCTGCCGCCGCCGCGGGAGATGCCGCCCGCCGACGGCGAGCTGATCGAGCGGATGCGCGGCGGCGACGACTCCGCCTACGCGGAGCTGTACCGCCGGCACGCCGACGCCGTACGGCGCTACGCGCGCACCTGCTGCCGGGACGGGCACACCGCCGACGACCTGACGGCCGAGGTCTTCGCGCGGATGTTGCAGGCCGTGCGCGGCGGCGCCGGCCCCGAGCACGCCGTACGCGCCTACCTGCTGACGTCGGTACGGCGGGTCGCCGCGCACTGGACCAAGTCGGCGCGGCGCGAGCAGCTCGTCGACGACTTCGCCGTGTTCGCCCAGCAGTCCGCGCGCTCCGCCGAGACGGCCGACGGCGACACCCTGGACCTGGGCGCCGATGTCCGCGCCCTGCACGAGGCCGAGCAGTCCATGGCCATGCAGGCCTTCCGCTCGCTGCCCGAACGCTGGCAGGCCGTGCTGTGGCACACCGAGGTCGAGGACGAGTCGCCGAGCGAGGTGGCCGTGCTGTTCGGGCTGGACGCCAACGGAACACGCGTGCTCGCCAGCCGCGCCCGCGAGGGCCTGAAGCAGGCCTATCTCCAGGCCCATGTCAGCGCCGCCCTCACCGGCGACGAGGAGTGCGCCCGCTACGCCGACCAGCTCGGCACCTACGCCCGCCGCAAACTCCGTATCCGCGCCGAGCGGGGGCTGCGCAAGCACCTGGAGGAGTGCGCCCGGTGCCGGCTCGCGGCCGCGCAGATCGAAGAGGTCGCGAGCGGTATCCCCGGTGTCGTCCCGGTCGCGGTCATCGGCTGGTTCGGGGCCGCCGGATACGCCAAGGCCCTCGGGATCGTGGCCGGCAGCGCCGGGGCGGGTGCGGCCGGTGCCGCCGCCGCGGCCGGCGGATCGTCCGGCGGGGCGGGCGGCGCGGGCGGTGCCGCGGTCTCCGAGGGGCTCGGCGCGCCGGTGAAGGCGGGGATCGCGGCCGGGGTGGTCGCGGTGGCCGCCGCCGCGGTGGCGCTCGCCCTGGTGAACGACAGCCACCCACCCAAGGAGATTGCCAAGCCCTCGCCGCCCGCACCGATCGTCCGGCCCGCGACACCCACCCCCACACCCACCCCGGCGAAGCCCACGCCGGAACCGGTGGCCCTGCCCGCCGAGCCCACACCCACGCCGTCCCGCACGCCCACGCCCACTCCCTCTCCCACGCCGCCCCGGGCCCCGGCGCCGAAGCCCCGCCCGACGCCCACACCCACGCCCACGCCCACGCCCACGCCCACCCCGACCCCGACGCCCACCCCCACGCCACCGCCGGCACCCGTCGTCTACGAGGTGAGCGACCTGAACTACGACGCCACCGGCGACGGAACCCGGCCCGAGATCGTGCTGGGCGAGAGCAGCTGGGTGTGGCAGCGCTACGGCCTGTCGATCGACGGCACCCGGTACGCGCGCGGGGCCACCGTGCACGGCGATTCCTCCGTGACCATCGCCCTCAACCGGCAGTGCACCGCCTATGACGCGCTGGCCGGCATCGACGACATGACCCTCGGCCTCGGCAAGGTCTCCTTCTCGGTCTGGGCCGACGGGGTACGGCTGTGGCAGTCCGGCATGGTCAAGGGCCACGACCGGGCCGTACCCGTCCATGTGGACCTCACCGGGCGCCGGACCGTACGCCTGGTGACCGAACCGCACAGCAACCTCATCGACGCGGTGGCGGTGGCGGACTGGGCGCAGTCCCGGTTCACCTGCCGGTAGCGGGCGTCCCGGTGGCGTCGGCGGACGGCGTCCCCGCGCGCAGCTCGCGCAGCACGTCCGCCACGTCGAAGCCGGCACCCCGGGCCCGCTCGGCCTCGTACCGGCCGGCCGGCAGCACCGCGCGGGCGTCGGCGAACACCCGCCGGGCCCTGCCGCGCTCCGGCTCGGGCCGGGGCCGGCCGGCACGCCAGCGGTCCGAGGCCTCGTACAGCTGGACCGCGCCCGGCAGGTCGCCGAGCCGGGCCAGCAGCCAGGCCCCGGTGTCCACGAGCCCTCCGGTGATCGACTCGGCGCACCGCTGCTCCACCGCCTGGTCCAGCGCGTCGGCCAGGATCGGCAGGGCGTGTTCCGGGCCGCGCTCCTCGGCCACCAGCAGCGCCTCGACCGTCCGCAGGAAGGCCGTGAACTGCGGCGGTGCGGTGATGCCGCCGCCGACCAGCGCGCGGGTCGCCTCGTACAGCTCGCGGGCGCGGGCGGTGTCCCCGTCGTCCAGGGCGATGGAGGCGCGCAGCAGCAGGACGAAGGAGCGGGCCTCTGCCACTCCGTACTGCTCGGCGGCCGTGTTCGCCTCGTCCAGCGCGGCGAGTGCCGCCTCGCGGTCGCCGGAGCGGTGGGCGATCTCGGCGAGCCGCGCCAGCAGGAACGGGGACTCGGCGTACGCGCCGACCTCGTAGGCGAGCCGGAGGCCCTCCTCGTACTCCCCGCGTGCCTCCTCGAAGCGGCCGCGCGCCATGGCCGCCTCGCCGGCCGCGCTGCACACCTGGGCGCGCATCCAGCGGTCCCCGACCCGTCGGCTGAGCCGGCGCAGCTCGGCCAGGTCCTCGTCCACGCCCGCGAGGTTGCCCGGGGAGTCCACGACCACATGGGTGCGGTACATCAGGGCGACGCCGATCTCCCACTCGCCACCGTGGGCACGGCAGTTGGCGACGGCCGCGGCCATGTCGGGGCCGGTTTCCACGGTGCCGGCCAGGTGGTAGGCGGTCAGCGGCCAGATGATGCCGGGGAGCCGGGCGGCCTGCGGGCCGCCGTGCTCGTAGGCGGCGCGGACCCGGGCGACGTACGCCCGGGCGCGCTCGTCGGCGGCGAGGCTCTCCTCGTCGGACTCGAAGCTGAGGAACAGGTCGAGCATCCGCAGGTCCATGCGCGCTTCGTGCCGGGGATGCCGCTCCTCCGCGCCCTGGGGGGTGGCGAGCAGGGCGCCCACCGGGTCGGCCGACTCCACCAGTGCGCTCAGTTCCAGCTCGGAGGCCCGGCCCGCCGGGGTGCCCCGGGCCTCCAGGGTGTCCAGGGCCACGCCCAGGCGCAGCACCAGACGCACCCAGGACAGCGCCTCCCGGCGGTAGTTGCGCAGCCACCAGAACCAGCCCATGGCCACGACGATGGCGGCCGCCTGCGCCTCGTCACCGCCGCGCACGGCCCGGTCGACGGCCGCCCGGATGTTGTCCAGCTCGGCCTCCAGGCGGGAGATCCAGGGCAGCTGGTCCGCGGAGCGCAGCCGCGGCTCGGCCTCCTCGACCAGGGCGCGCACCCACGCGCGGTGCCGAAGCTCCGCGGCGGCGCGCAGTCCGGGGATCTCGGCGGCGCGCTCGTCGGCGTACTCGTGGATGGTCTCCAGCAGGCGGTAGCGCATGCCGTCCGGCCGGCCGGTGCCGGGGCGGTCGGGGCCGTAGGGGGCGGCCACGACGAGGGACTTGTCCACGAGGGCGCCGATCAGGTCGGCCGCCGGGCCGGTGCACACGGCCTCGGCGGCCGCCAGGTCGAAGCCGCCGGCGAACACGGAGATCTCGCGCAGCATGGTGCGTTCGCGTTCGTCCAGCAGGTCCCAGGACCAGTCGACGACCGCGCGCAGGGTCTGCTGGCGGGGCAGGACCGTGCGGCTGCCGGAGGTGAGCAGGCGGAAGCGGTCGTCGAGCCGGTCGGCGATCTGCCGCGGGGTCAGCAGCCGGAGCCGGGCCGCGGCCAGCTCGATGGCGAGCGGCAGCCCGTCCAGGCGGCGGCAGATCTCCGCGACGGCCTCGGTGTCGGCGAGCACCGCGTCGGCGTCCGGACGGACGGCCCGCGCGCGCTCGGCGAACAGCCGGTGCGCCTGCTCCGGGACAAGGGGCTCGACCGGGCGCACCGACTCACCGGGGACGCCCAGGGGTTCACGGCTGGTCGCGAGGATCGTGAGCCCGGGGCAGTGGGTGAGGAGGGTCTCGGCGAGGGCGGCGGCCGCGCCGATGACATGCTCGCAGTTGTCAAGGATCAGGAGCTGGCTGCGTGCGGCGCAGTGCTCGATCAGCAGGGCGACGGGGTCGTCCTGCGGGGCTGCCAGGTCGGTGCTCAGCAGCACGGTCTCGCGCAGACCGAGCGCGCTGACCACCGCGCCGGGCACCGCCTCCGGGTGGTCGAGCGGGGCCAGCTCGACCAGCCATGCCGGGGTCAGGGTGGCGGCGGCCTCCTCGGCGAGGCGGGTCTTTCCGGAGCCGCCCGGTCCGGTGAGGGTGACCAGGCGGGCCCTGTGCACATCCGAACGAATGGCCTCCAGCTCCGGTTCCCGCCCCACGAAAGAGGTAAGCCGGGGACGCAGGTTGCCGGTGCGCTCGGGCGGCCGGGCGGGGGCCGGCACCTTCGCCGCCGGCCGCGGTGCCTGGGGGACCGGCTCCTCCTGTTTCAGCAACGCCGCGTGCAGCGCCCTGAGTTCCGGGCCCGGGTCGGTGCCGAGGGAGTCGGCGAGGGTGCGGCGGACGGACTCGTAGACGGCGAGCGCGTCGGCGGGCCGGGCGGTGTCCCGCAGGGCGCGGATGAGGAGGGCGTGCAGCGGCTCGTCGTAGGGGTGCGCGGCGGTCAGTTCGGTCAGTTCCGGTACGACGTCCTGGGCGCGGCCGAGGTCGAGCGCGGCGGCGGCGCGGGCGCGGACCGCCTCCGCGCGGAGGGCTTCGGGGCGGGCGGCGGCGGTGCGGTCGGGGAGGTCTGCGAGGGCCGGGCCGTGCCAGAGCGCGAGGGCCTCGGTGAGCGCGCGGTGGGCGGTTGCCGGGTCGCCGTCGGAGAGGGCTCTGGTGCCGGTGTGGGCGAGGCGTTCGAAGACGTACAGGTCGATGTCGTCCTCGGTGGCCTCCAGGCGGTAGCCGCCCGGGGCGGAGGTGACGGCGTGTCGGCCGAGGGCGCGGCGCAGGCGCCCGACGAGGGCCTGGAGGGCGGCGGGGGCGTCCTGCGGCGGATCGGCCGGCCAGACCTCGTCGATGAGGGTTTCGGCGGTCGCGGTGCGGGCGGGACGCAGGGCGAGCGCGGTGAGCAGCGCGCGCAGGCGCGGGCCACCGACGGGTATGAGGGCGCCCTGCTCGTCCACTGCCTGGGTCACGCCCAGGATTCTGTACCGCACCCGATCATTGTGGCCCGCGCGGCCCGGGGGCACGGGGTGTGTGGGTCGGCGGGGGCCGACCGGAGCACAGGGGCCCCGGCGATCCACAGGAGGCTGCACTAACCTCCCGGCGCCAGAACCCCCCTGCGCCGCTGGATTCCCGACGGCACCGCCCGCGCGCGGGACGGGGTGCCCGTCCAGCAGGTGCCGCGGCGGGCGAGGAGGCGGCGGAGCCAGAGTTCGAGGGAGACGAGGTCGGCGAGGCCGTCCAGGGGGAGGGGTTCGCCGGCGGCCGCCGCGCGGACGGCCTTGCGGACGACGCGGGCCTCGACCAGGCCCGCGTCGGCGAGCAGCGGGGTGGCGAACAGGTCCAGCAGCGGGTCGGCGGACACGCGCAGGCCCGCGCGCGCGGCCGCCGCCGCCGAGGCGTGCGAGGGCGCGCCCCAGCCGGGCGGGAGGTCGGTGACGCCGGCGCCCTCCAGGACCGTGCGGAGGACGGCGGCCCGGGCGCCGGGCTGGACGCGCAGGGACTCGGGCAGGGCGCGGCAGGCCCGGACGACCTGGTTGTCGAGGAAGGGCGCGTGCAGGCGCTGGGAGCGGATCTCGGCGGCCTGTTCCAGGATGCGCAGGTCGGCGGCGTACCGGGCGAGCGCCGCACGCGCGCGGTGGTCACCGGGGCGGCGGTCGGGGCCCGCGGCGGAGCCCTCCGCCGCCGCCTGGAGCAGAACCGATACTTCAGCCAGTGCCTCACCCGTCAGCCAGCGGGCCGCCGGCCCGGGTCTGGCCCAGGTCAGCGCGGCGAGGGACGCGCCGACCGCCCCCTTGGGCTCGTCGAAGCGGCGCCGCATCAGCCGCTCGGCCAGGAACTCCAGGCCCGCGCGGTAGGGCGTACGGGCCAGCCGGCGGGCCGCGCCGTACACGCGCGCGGGGACCATCACCGAGCCGTCGGCGCGGGCGAGTGCGGCGACCGGCCGGACCAGATCGCGCCGTCTGCGGTCCATCAGGAGGTCGGCGAGCCGGGCGGGGTGGGCGTCCAGGACCTGGCGGGCGCCATGGCCGATGAAGTGGTCGGCGCTGCCCGCGGCGAACCGGGCCCGGTGCCGGGCGGCCTGCACCAGCGAGGGGCCCGGTTCGTCGGTGAGCGGGCCGTCCAGGTCGGCGTACGGCAGGCTCTCCTCGCCGCCGGTGACCACCACGTGGTGCAGGCGGGGGCCCGCGGCGAGGGCGCCGGCGCGTTCCAGTTCGGCCTCGCGGCCGCTGACGGCGAGGTCGTTGAAGGTGACGGCGAGGAGGCGTTCGCCCGCGCCGGTGCCCTGCCCGACGAGCATGCCGGGTCTGCCGGGAAGGCCCGCGGCGAGCAGGGCGAGGGTGCCGGAGGCCGGTCCGCCGGACAGGTCGGCGCCGATGCCGGGCACCGGCATGCCCCGCCGGGCGCGCCGCTCGGCGGGCCCCATGCCGGGCACCGGGCCGGGGTCGAGGTCGGGCACGTGCCGGGGCGCGGCCAGCCGGGTGCGGACGGCCTCCACGAGGGCGTCCCGTACGGCGTCCACCGCGCGGTCGGGATCGGCCGGGGGCGCGGCCACGGCGAGCGAGGCGACCGGCTCGTACCCGGTGATCTCGCGCACCCCGGCGCGCAGCACCAGCGCATGCCCCGGCGGAACGCGGCGTACGCCCTCGTACGGGGTGGTGTCGCGCAGCGCGGCGGGCACATCGGGGGCGGCGAGCAGCGCGGCCAGATGACCGAAGTCGAGGTTGGCCTCCACGAGGTCGGCGAGCGGCAGCGCGGCGGTGGCGTAGGCCGTGCCGCCGGCCCAGGGGGTGTGGAACACCGGGCGCGCACCCGCGAGGTCACCGCAGACGGTGATGCGACGGCCCACCCGGACGACGGCCGTGTAACTGCCCGGCCAGCAGGTCAGATGGCGCAGTGCGCCCCCGCGCGCGGTGAACAGCGCCCGCCGCAGCTCCTCGTCCGAGGCGCCGCAGATGCCGAGGACGGCGATCCGGTTGTCCGCGTCGGCCTGCACCACCCGCACCTCGTCCGGGCGCCAGTCGCCGACGGCCCACAGCGGATCCGGGTCGCCCCACAGGAGTTGGGAGCCGACCGGGTGCAGGGTCTCGCCGTCGTAGCCGAGGGCGCCCGCGGAGCCGGTCCCGGCGACGCCCGGGGCGGTGCTGCTCCAACCCACCAACCACCGCATCGACGCCTCCACAGCCTGTGGACAACCCCTGCACCGTACGAACAGGACCCCATGCTGCCACGAAGGGCGCGCCCCGGAGGGGCGGTGACACCGCCTCACGTGCGGAAGGTCAAAGGAGGTTGACGCGCGCGCGGTGCGGCCGCGGAGCGGCGGCACCCGGCGGGGCGACACGAACGCGCCCCCTATACGCTCCCCCAGAACGCCCCGTGCGCCCTCAAGTTGCGTGGTGAGAGGCGTGTACGACCGTGGAGCACCAGGGTCGATTTTCAGCCAAATCGTAAGAGTCGGCGCGGATTTGAGCACGCTCCGTACAGGCCTGCGGAGCGCGCGGCGGCGCCGATACGCGCACAGTCCGGGAGGCGGGCATCGCCTCCCGGACCGGTCCGCCACCCGCGGGGATGAAGGTGGCGGTGTCCCCCAGCCCACTGGATCCAGTACAGCGGGCCGACCCACGCAGGACCCATGGAACCGCTCCCCCGATGGCCGGAGAAGAGCGCACGGACGGGCGCACGGCCACACGGCCGGGGGCACGCGGCGACAGACCGTGCACGGTGCGTACAGGACCGCACTGCCGTACGGACCACAATCCCGCCATCCGGAACAATGCCCCTTAACGCTTGGGATGCGGCGAACTACGCTGGGTTTACGAATGCCGCGTGGTTATGCCAGCGCGGCAGCCGTCTGTGTCGAGGGGTGGCGCATGTCCAGGGAGCAACGCGGGCCGAACGAAAAGCTCGGCGCCGTTCTCGCCCTCGCGGGAATCAGCAACGCAGGCCTCGCGCGACGCGTCAACGACCTCGGCGCGCAACGCGGGTTGACTCTTCGCTACGACAAGACCTCCGTGGCGCGCTGGGTGTCGAAGGGGATGGTGCCCCAGGGCGCGGCACCGCACCTCATCGCCGCCGCCATCGGCCAGAAGCTCGGCCGGCCGGTGCCGCTCCACGAGATCGGCCTGGCGGACGCGGATCCCGCGCCCGAAGTGGGCCTCGCCTTCCCCAGAGACGTAGGACAGGCGGTGCGGTCGGCGACCGAGCTGTACCGTCTCGACCTCGCCGGCCGCCGGGCCGGGTCCGGCGGCATCTGGCAGTCGCTCGCCGGATCGTTCGCAGTGAGCGCATACGCAACGCCTGCCTCACGATGGCTGATAACCCCCGCCGACAGCTCGGTCGCACGGGAGGCGGACACCGCCGAAGGCTCCGGCGCACCGATCAAAGTCGGCCACAGTGATGTGCGCAAACTGCGGGAGGCCGCCGAGGACGCCAGGCGCTGGGACTCCAAGTACGGAGGCGGCGACTGGCGTTCGTCCATGGTGCCGGAGTGCCTGCGCGTGGAGGCGGCACCCCTGCTCCTCGGCGCCTACTCCGACGAGGTCGGCCGCGCCCTGTTCGGCGCCACCGCGGAACTCACCCGGCTGGCCGGGTGGATGGCCTTCGACACCGGCCAGCAGGAGGCGGCCCAGCGCTACTACATCCAGGCGCTGCGCCTCGCGCGCGCGGCGGCCGACGTCCCGCTCGGCGGGTACGTCCTCGCCTCCATGTCGCTCCAGGCGACCTACCGGGGCTTCGGCGACGAGGGCGTCGACCTGGCCCAGGCCGCGCTGGAACGCAACCGGGGACTGGCGACGGCCCGCACGATGAGCTTCTTCCGGCTGGTCGAGGCACGGGCACACGCGCGCGCGGGAGACGCACAGGCCGCGGGCGCGGCACTCAAGGCCGCCGAGGGATGGCTGGAGCGCTCCCGGGAAGGCGACAACGACCCCTCCTGGCTCGGCTTCTACGGCTACGACCGGTTCGCCGCCGATGCCGCCGAGTGCTACCGCGACCTGAAGGCGCCGCGGCAGGTGCGGCGCTTCACCGAGCAGGCGCTGTCCAAGCCCACGGAGGAGTTCGTGCGCTCGCACGGGCTGCGCCTGGTGGTGTCGGCCGTCGCCGAGCTGGAGTCCGGCAACCTCGACGCGGCCTGCGAGCAGGGAGTGCGGGCCGTGGAGGTGGCCGGGCGGATCTCCTCGGCACGGACCACCGAGTACGTGAAGGATCTCCTGCACCGGCTGGAGCCGTACGGGGACGAGCCCCGGGTGGTGGAGCTGCGGGAGCGGGCCCGGCCGCTGCTGATGACACCGGCGTAGGCGGCCTCCGCACCCGCCCCCCGCCGCCGCGCGGTCCCGCTGCTCGAAGGCGTTTGAAGGCGTTGTCAGTGGCGCAGTGCACTATCGAGGGTGGAGGTGGTGCTCGGTGCGGGTCGGGGCGTACGACGGTGATGTGCTCGTGGTCGGGGGCGGGATCGTCGGTCTGTCGACGGCGTATGCGATCACGCGTGCCGCGCCGGGCACGCGGGTGACCGTACTGGAGAAGGAGCCGGGACCGGCCCGGCACCAGACGGGGCGCAACAGCGGGGTCATCCACAGCGGGATCTACTACCGCCCCGGCTCCCTCAAGGCGCGGTACGCGGTGCGCGGCGCCGCCGAGATGGTGAAGTTCTGCGCCGAGTACGGCATCGCGCACGCCGTCACCGGCAAGCTGATCGTCGCCACCGAGCGCGAGGAGCTGCCCCGGCTGCACGCCCTCGTGCAGCGCGGCCGGGAGAACGGCATCCCGGTCCGCGAACTGGGCCCCGCCCAGATCTCCGAGTACGAACCGGAGGTGCGCGGCCTGGCCGCCATACACGTCGGCACCACCGGCATCTGCGACTACGTCGAGGTCGCCCGCCATCTCGCGGCCGCCTCGGGCGCCGAGATCCGGTACGGCGCCGAGGTCGTCCAGGTGGACCGCCGGCCGGAGCGGGGCGTGGCCGTGCGCACCGCCGCCGGTGACGTCGTCCGCGCGCGCGTGCTGGTGAACTGCGCCGGGCTGCACTGCGACCGGCTCGCCCGGCTGACCGGGGACGACCCCGGGGTGCGCATCGTGCCGTTCCGCGGGGAGTACTACGAGCTGGCCCGGCCCGAGCTGGTGCGCGGCCTGGTCTATCCGGTGCCGGACCCGGCGTTCCCGTTCCTCGGGGTGCATCTGACCCGGGGCATCGACGGCGGCGTGCACATCGGCCCCAACGCGGTCCCCGCACTGGCCCGGGAGGGGTACGGCTGGGGGGTCGTCCGCCCCCGCGAGCTGGCCGGGACCGTGGCCTGGCCGGGCTCCTGGGTGATCGCCCGGCAGCACTGGCGGTACGGAGCGGGTGAGCTGCACCGGTCGGTGTCCAGGAGAGCCTTCCTGGAGGCGGTGCGCAGACTGCTGCCGGCGGTCGGGCGGGACGACCTGGTGCGGGCGCCCGCGGGAGTGCGCGCCCAGGCGGTGCTGCGGGACGGCACGCTGGTGGACGACTTCCTCATCCGCGAGGGGAGCCGCGCCGTGCATGTGCTGAACGCCCCGTCCCCGGCCGCCACCGCTTCCCTGCCGATCGGCAGAGAGGTCGGACGCCGGGCGCTGTCGATGCTCGGCTCGCTGTAGTGCCGTACGCGCACGGAACCGGCCGCGCCCCGCACCGACCCGGCCGCGCGCTGCACGGACCCGACCATTCCCCGCCCGGACCCGGCCGCTCCGTCCACGCACCCGACCGCTCCGGCCACGCGACCGGCCGCCGGGAGGCGCTCCCCGCGCGCCGTAAAATCGGAAGCACTGTGTCTGACTCCCTGAACGTCCCCGAAGCCCCCTCGTCGGCCGCCCACGCCCCCGGCGACTCCATCCGGCACACCCGGGCCAAGGGCGAGCCGCGGTTTCCCGACGGGCCCAAGGCCGACCCCGCCGGCTCGCACTTCGAGCGGCGGATCCGCAGCTTCCAGCCGCGGCGCAGCCGGGTGACGGCCGGGCAGGCCGACGCCCTCCAGCGGCTGTGGCCCCAGTGGGGGCTGGACATCGACGGACAGCGGATCATCGACCTCGCCGAGCTGTTCGGCAACGACAGGCCGGTCGTGCTGGAGATCGGGTTCGGGATGGGCGAGGCCACCGCGCAGATGGCCGCCGCCGACCCGGACACCAACATCCTCGCCATCGACGTGCACACCCCGGGCCAGGGCAACCTGCTGAACCTCGCCGACCAGAACGGGCTGTCCAACGTCCGGGTGGGCAACGGGGACGCGATCATCCTGCTCCGCGAGATGCTCCGGCCCGACTCCCTCGACGGGCTGCGCGTGTACTTCCCGGACCCGTGGCCCAAGAAGCGGCACCACAAGCGCCGGCTGATCCAGCCCGAGTTCCTGACGCTCGCCGCCGAGCGGCTGAAGCCCGGCGCGATCGTGCACTGCGCGACCGACTGGGAGCCGTACGCCGAGCAGATGCTCGAGGTGCTCAGCGCCCACCCGGCCTTCGAGAACACGCAGGCGGACGGCGGTTTCGCGCCCCGGCCCGCATTCCGGCCGCTGACCCGTTTCGAGGGGCAGGGGCTGGACAAGGGTCATGTGGTGAACGATCTGCTGTTCCGGCGCGTACCGCACGGCCAGGACGGATAAGTCCAGCAAGCAGGGGCGGAAACGCGCCGGCCCCTCGTCCCGCCGTCGTTAGGGTCGATGCCCGTGGCCACCAGTCCCCCGTACCCGACCTACCCCCTCAGCCCCGGCGGCGGCACCTTGCGCCATCCGCGCTGGTGGCAGCACCGGTGGGTGCGGTACGGAGCACTGATCACGCTGCTCGCGCTGTCCGGGCTGGTGATTCTCGCGCTGGTGCGCCGGCAGACCGGCACGGAAGGGTTCCTGGTCGGGCTCGGGCTGGCCGTGCTGCCCGTGCCCTGGCTCATATCCGCCTTCCGCTGGCTGGACCGGGTCGAGCCCGGCCCCTGGCGGAACCAGGTCTTCGCCTTCGCCTGGGGGGCCTGCGCGGCGGCGCTGATAGCCATCGTCGCCAACAGCTTCGCGACCCACTGGATAGCCACCGCCACCGCCGACCCGGCCGGCGCCGACACCCTCGGCGCGACGGTGATAGCGCCGATCGTCGAGGAGTCCGCGAAAGCCGCGGCCGTGCTGCTGGTCTTCCTCTTCCGCAGACGCGACTTCACCGGGATCGTGGACGGCGTGGTGATAGCCGGGACCACCGCGACCGGGTTCGCGTTCACCGAGAACATCCTCTACCTCGGTACGGCCTTCGGGACCGACCAGCTCACCGGCGACCGCGGCATCGCCTCCGTCACCGCCGCGACCTTCTTCGTGCGCATCGTGATGTCCCCGTTCGCGCACCCCCTGTTCACCACCCTCACCGGGCTCGGCTTCGGCGTCGCCGCGCTGTCCGGGGAGCGGCAGCGGGCCCGGCGCACCCTGGTGCCGCTCGGCGGGCTGCTGCTCGCGATGAGCATGCACGCCCTGTGGAACGGCTCCTCCACCTTCGGGCCGTACGGCTTCTTCGGCGTGTACGGCGGCTTCATGGTGCCCGTGTTCGCCCTGCTGGCCTGGCTGTCGATCTGGACGCGGCAGCGGGAGCTGCGGGTCGTGCGGGAGGAGCTGCCGGCGTATGTGTCGGCGGGGTGGCTGGGCCCGGGCGAGCCGTTCGCGCTCGGTTCGATGCGGGCGCGGCGGATGGCCCGGGACTACGCCCGGCACCACGCCGGGCGCCCGGCCGCCCGGGCGGTGGCGGAGTACGAGACGTACGCCACCTCGCTGGCGTCACTGCGGCGCCGGGGGCGCCGGGGCCGGGCCGGGGCCGACTTCGTCGTACGGGAGCGGGAGGTGCTGGAGGAGCTGTGGCGCCGCAGGGAGACGGCGCGTCCCGCGCTCGAGTACGCGGCCCGGGCCATCGCCCCGGCCCCGGCGTACTGGCCGCCGTACGCACACCCGGCGGCACCGAACCCCGCACACCCCGGGTACGCCGGGTACGCCGGGTATCCCGCATACAACCCCTACCGGATCTAGGGCCTTTCTTTCGGATCAGGTCGGCTGCGGCGCCGGCGCCTTCAGCCCGCGACGCCGGCAAGATCCGAAAGAGAGGCCCTAGGGGCCGGGATCGGCACCGCCGGGTCACACCGGAGCGCCCGGGATCAGGCCGACGCCTCGGTCAGCGTCGTGAGCTGCTCCTTCGTCAGGGTCAGGTCCGCCACCTCCGTCAGGGCCGGCAGCTGGGACACCGTACGGGCCGAGGCGATGGGGGCCGCCACCGTCGGCTGGGCGGCGAGCCAGGCCAGGGCGACCGTGGCGACCGGGGCCTCATGGGCGGCGGCGACCTCGTCGAGGGCGGCGAGGACCCGCCGGCCGCGCTCGGACTCCAGGTGCTTCGCGGCGGCTCCGGCGCGGGCGCTGTCGACCGTCGCACCGGGGCGGTACTTGCCGGTCAGGAAGCCGGAGGCGAGGGCGTAGTACGGGACCGCGGACAGGCCCTCGCGGGCGGCGAGGTCCTGGAGGTCACCCTCGTAGGTGTCGCGGGAGACCAGGTTGTAGTGGGGCTGGACGGCGACATAGCGGGCCAGGCCCTCGCGGGCGGAGAAGTCCAGGGAGGCCTGAAGGCGCTCGGCGCCGATGTTGGAGGCGGCGATGTGCCGGACCTTGCCCGCCTTCACCAGCTCGTCCAGGGCGCCGATGATCTCCTCGACCGGCACCTCGGGCTGGTCGTAGTGGGTGTAGTACAGGTCGATGTAGTCGGTGCCGAGACGGCGCAGGGAGGCGTCGGCGGCGGCCTTGATGGTGGCCGCGGACAGGCCCTGGAACTCGGGGTGCTGACTGACCTTGGTGGCGATGACGACGTTGTCGCGGTTGCCGCGGGCCTTCAGCCACGCGCCGATGATCGTCTCCGACTCGCCGCCCTTGTTGCCCTCGGCCCAGGCCGAGTAGACGTCCGCGGTGTCGATGAAGTTGCCGCCGGCGGCCGTGTAGGCGTCGAGGACGGCGAAGGAGGTGTCCTCGTCGGCGGTCCAGCCGAAGACGTTGCCGCCGAGGGCGAGCGGGAAGACCTCGAGGTCGGAAGAGCCGAGTGTGCGCAGTGAAGTCATGATCAATACCAACGCCGGCGGGAGGAAGCTCATTCCTCCGCCGGCGCCGTGTTCACCCGGAAAGCCGGGCCTGTCAGGGGTTGAGGCCCTTGTCGCGCAGCCAGGCCATGGGGTCGATGGCGGTGGGCTGGCCGTCCGGGTGGACCTCCAGGTGCAGGTGCGGGCCGGTGACGTTGCCGGTCGCGCCGACGCGGCCGATGACGTCGCCGGTGTTCACCTGCTGGCCGACCGAGACGTTGATCGAGGACTGGTGGCAGTACCAGAGCTGGGTGCCGTCGTCGAGGGTGATGACCGTGCGGTAGCCGTAGGCACCGGCCCAGCCCGCCTCGGTGACCTTGCCGGCGTGCACCGACTTGATGAGGGTGCCGGTGGGGGCGGCGAAGTCCAGGCCGGTGTGGTAGCCGGAGGACCACATGGAGCCGGGCTGCCCGAAGGTGCCGGTGATCGTGTAGGACACGACCGGCAGCGAGTACTGCTTGGCCAGCTCGGCCAGGCGCTTGGCCTCGGCCTCCTTCTTGGCGTCGGCCTCCGCCTTCTGCTTGGCGGCGGCGGCCTTGGCGGCGGCGGCCTGCTCGGCCTTGGCGGCCGCGGCGGCGGTCTGCTTCTCGGAGGCGGCGAGCGCGGCGATGGTGGCCTTGCTGTCGGCCTGCCCCTTCTGCTGCTCGGCCTGGGCCATGATCCGGTTGCGCAGGGCCTCGCCCGCGCCACCGCTCTGCCCGGCCTCGGCCGAGGCCACACCGACGTTGCCGAGCGTGCCGGTGGCGTCCTTGGGGGCGTCGGCGGAGTCGCCGCCGAAGAGGTGCTCGACGGAGTCCAGGTCCGGCATGGAGACGGAGACCGGCACCTTGCCGGGGTTGGCGCTGGCCATGCCGCCCGCGCCGACGGCGGCCATCACACCGACACCGAGGACGGTGGAGCTGCGCGCGAAGCCGCCGCGCTGCTTGGCGACGCGGTGCCGGCCGCGGACCGGAGCGACGGACTCCGCAGTGGGGTTCCACTCCTCCCAGGGGCCGTCCTCGGCGGCGGGGGAGCCGTATCCGAAGGTGTCCGTCTCGCGCTGAGCGGGTATGAACGGGGCTTCTGGGGCAGGCCGGTTGGACGCCACGCGGGCGCGCTCCTTTCCTTCCTCCGCCTACCGGGTTAGCTGACGGGTTCGGAGCAGGAAGGTCTCCTACGCGCGTAAACCGATCGTGGGCCGAGTCCGCTCAGCAAGTCCACGACGGTGTCCGCGTGATTCACCCCAAGGTGGTGGTTCCCCGGTTCCCTTACGGGATTCGGCGCGTGCGCACGGAGCCGCCTCTTGTGACGGCTGGGACGACCGCGCTGCGTTATCGAACGTTAATAGACCTTGCGGTTACTTTCCAAGCCCGTCCAGCTTGATCGTTAACCTTTTATGCCGGCACTTAAGGGTCACAAGACCTGCAAACCGGGCGAGTTGACGGCAGCTCGGCCACCGTTCAGGAGTCACAGCGTTTTTGATGGTGACTCAGATGTTATGCGCACGGAGTCGCCCGGTCACTCACCGTGAGGCCCCCTGCGGGGAGACCCTCAGGGGTGCCGTACGGCGAGCAGCGCCATGTCATCCGCCATCCCGCCCCCGGAGTGCCTGCGCACCTCGTCCGCGAGCCGCCCGAGCAGCGCGCCCGGACCGGCGAAGGTACGGCCGGCGAGCCGCCGCTCGGGGTCGTAGAACCGGCCGTGGGCGTCCCGGGCCTCGGACAGCCCGTCGGTGTAGAGCAGCAGGGTGGCCCCGCCCGGAAAGGCCGCCTCCAGCACCCGGTCCGGCCACTGCCCGAGATCGCCCATGCCGAGCGGCAGCGCGGGCTCGGGCCCGGCCAGTGTGCGCACCGCGCCGTCGGCGTACAGCAGCAGCGGCGGCGGATGGCCGCGGTTGACGACCCGGACGAGCCCCTCGCCGTGCGGAAGTTCGGCCAGTACGGCGGTGGTGAACCCCTCGAAGGCGTCGATACCGTCCCGCCGGGCGCCCTCACGGGCCAGCGCCCGCTCCAGCCGCTGCGCCACCTCCTCCAGCGTGGCCTCCTGCTCGGCCGCCTCCCGGAACGCGCCGATCACCACGGCGACCGCAGCGACGGCACCCAGCCCCTTGCCCCGCACATCCCCGACGATCAGCCGGACGCCGTACGGGCTGTCCTGCACCGCGTACAGGTCGCCGCCGATGGACGCGTCCTGCCGGGCCGCCTCGTAACGGGCGGCGATCCGGAAACCGCCGATCCGCGCCGCGGGCTCCGGCAGTACGGCCCGCTGGGCGGCCTCGGCGATCTCCCGGGCGGAGGCCAGCCGCCGGTCCCCCAGGCGGACGACCCGGTTGATGGCGCCGGCCAGCACGGCGACGCTGGCCACGGTGACCAGATCGGTGACCGTGGCCACGGCCGGACGGGCACCGCCCTGCGCATGCACGGCGTAGGTGGCGGCGAGCGCCGCGAGGCCGGTCAGCGCGGTGCTGCGCAGCGAACTGAGCGGGGCCGCGATCAGCGCGGCGGCGGTGAAGAAGGGGACGGCGGTGAAGTCCCTCGGCGTCAGCAGACCGTAGAGGACTCCGCAGAAGATCAGCAGGGCGGGCAGGCCCCGGGCCAGGGCGCGGGCGCTCGGACGGCGCGGCGCGAGCGGGGAAGGGCGCACGGGGACGGGCCGGTCGCCGTGGCCCGGCTCGGGCACCGGGTCGCCGGGGAGCCGGCCGCCCGCCCTGGCGTACGGGCTCTCCTCCACCTCACCAGGGCGCACCGTGTCTCTCCCGCATGTCCGACGTACCTCCAGATTTGCGGGCCCGGCAGGGCCGGGCGACCCCGGTGGGCCGACCGGATGAGCCCACCCGACGGACCCGCCGTAAACCGATTCGCGCGGGACCCCACGGATGACGTACACTGAAGTCACAACGACGCGGGGTGGAGCAGCTCGGTAGCTCGCTGGGCTCATAACCCAGAGGTCGCAGGTTCAAATCCTGTCCCCGCTACTGAAACTCAGGGCCGGAAATCAGCAATGGTTTCCGGCCCTGAGTGTTTCCCGGAGCGTGTACGGCCCACAGGGCGCCCCCGCAGGGGCGCCGACCTGTTTCAGCGGGGCGAGCGGCCGGGAGTCAGCCGGCCAACAGATGAAAGTTCGGCGCCTTGGCGACCGCCTCCAGCTCGGGGACGACCACGACCTCCACTCCCCCCGCACCGAGCAGCCCGGCCCCGTCGGCCGCCGCCACGAAGGTGTCCGGCTCCCGCCAGGCGGTGACCACCCGGCGCACCCCCGCCCCGAGGATCAGCTCCGCACAGGGCGCCGGCCGCGACGCCCGCCGCGCACAGGGCTCCAGGCTGCTGTAGACCGTGGCACCGGGCAGCCGCGGATCGGCCGGATCCAGCTTCGCCAGCGCCGCCTCCTCCGCGTGGACCACCGCGTCGCCGCCCTCCCGGGAGTGGCCACGGGCCAGCTCGGTGCCGTCCGCGGCGACCACCACCGCGCCCACGCTGAACGCGGTCTCCGAGGGCGGACACTGGGCGGCCAGCTCACAGGCGGTGCGCAGCCAGTGCCGGTCGGCGGCGGTGGCGGCCGCACCGGTGCCGGGGGCGGTGGGCTCGTACCGCATGAGGACGACGTCCTCGATCCGGCGCGTCTCGGTGAGCCGCAGCCGGCCCGGCTGATAGCCGCCGGGGCCGAACAGCCGCGGGGCCGCCGGGTCACCGACGAAGAGCGGGGCGAGGACCAGCTGGAGTTCGTCGGCGAGACCCTGCTGGAGCAGCTGGGTGTGCACCTGACCGCCGCCCTCGACCATCAGCCGCCGCACACCGCGCACCTCGTACAGGTGCTCCAGCAGCAGCCGCCAGTCGAGGCCGGGGCCGAGCGCGACGACCTCGGCCGTGCCGCCGAGGAGGCCGGCGGCCCGCTCGGCGCCCCGGTCGGTGGTGTAGACGACCTTGTCGCCACCGGTGTGCCAGAAGTTCGCCCCCGGGTCGAGATCGCCGGAGGCGGTGACGGTCACCTTCAGCGGGTACTCCGGCCGACCCGCCGCGACCCGGGCCGCGCGCCGCTCGGCGGAGTTCACCAGCAGGCGCGGATTGTCGGCGCGGATGGTGCCGGCGCCGATCAGAATGGCGTCCACGGAGGCCCGTACCGCGTCGACCCGGTCGAAGTCGGCCGGGCTGGACAGCAGCAGCCGGTCGGGACCGGTGTCGTCCAGATAGCCGTCCAGGGAGACGGCGGCGGACAACAGCACGTACGGGTACGACATCGGCGCGCTCTCCCTGCGAGAACTTTCCCCCACCAAGACCTTCTTGGTTCAAGTTTGAAACAAACTTACACTGGCACCATGACGACCCGCTGGCTCACCCCCGAGGAGCAGCGCGCGTGGCGCGCGTATCTCGCCGCGAAGACCCTCCTCGAGGACGCGATCGACCGACGGCTCCAGCAGGACGCGGGCATGCCCCACCTGTTCTACTCCGTGCTGGCCTATCTGTCCGAGGTACCCGACCGCCGGCTGCGGATGACCGACCTCGCCGAACGGCTGAAGATCACCCGCAGCAGGCTGACCTACGCCGTGACCCGGCTGGAACGGGACGGGCTGGTACGCCGGGAGGACTGCCGCTGGGACAAGCGCAGCCAGCTCGCGGTCCTGACCGACGAGGGGATGACCGTCCTGGAGCGTACGGCACCCGGGCACGTCGAGACCGTGCGGTCCACACTGTTCGACCGGCTCACCCCGGAGCAGGTGGGGCAGCTGGAGGCGATCTGTACCGGGATCACCCGCGGCCTCCAGGGCGACGACGCCGAGCCCGGGGCGGAGGACGTCCCCTGGCGGCGCCGCTCCTCCTGTTCCTGATATTCCGATTGCTTTAAGTTTGAAGCATGGGATAGGGTCCACCGCGTAACGCTGCTTCAAATCTGAAGCACATGTCCGTGCCCGGAGGACCCGCATGTCCGACTTCCCTGCCGCCACGCCGCGCGCCCGCGTCCGGGTACCGCTGCGCTTCCACGACGGTTACGCCGTCGACGCCGAGCTGGTCACCTTCCACGGCCTCACCGACGGCCAGGAGCATGTCGCCGTCGTCCTCGGCGAGCCCGGCCCCGTACCGCTGGTGCGGCTGCACTCCGAGTGCCTGACCGGGGACGTCTTCGGCTCCGCCCGCTGCGACTGCGGGCCCCAGCTGCGCGAGGCCGTCGAGCGCATCGCCGACCGCGGCGGAGTGCTGCTCTACCTCCGCCAGGAGGGCCGCGGCATCGGCCTCTACAACAAGCTCGACGCGTACGCCCTTCAGGACCAGGGCCTCGACACCTACGCCGCGAACGCCGCCCTCGGCCTGCCGGAGGACGCCCGCGACTACACGGCCGCCGCGCAGATGCTGGCCGCCCTCGGCATCGACGAGCTGGACCTGCTGTCCAACAACCCTGACAAGGCCGAGCAGTTGCGCTCGCTGGGCACCATGGTCCGCGACCGGGTGCCGACCGGCGTCTTCACCACGGACCACAACGTCCGCTATCTGCGCGCGAAGGTCCTCCAGACGCAGCACACGCTGCCGCTGGCCGAGCTGACGGAGCTGACGGAACTGACCGCCGGCTGAGCCCTTTTCAGACGGCCGCCGGACAGCGGTAATGTCCGGCGGCCCTGTTCTGATCGGGTCGCCGGCGCTGAAATGCAGAAAACCCCCGCACCAAAGGTGCGGGGGTTTTCCCAATGATTGTTCGGCGGTGTCCTACTCTCCCACAGGGTCCCCCCTGCAGTACCATCGGCGCTGTGAGGCTTAGCTTCCGGGTTCGGAATG
>NZ_JBSFHC010000035.1:0-32431 GCF_053596835.1 Streptomyces sp. NPDC001606 | reverse complement strand
CCGTAGAAGCAGAAACGGCCCGCGGCCATCGCCCTTCTGCCCGGCTTCCCGCCGTCGGGGCCCGCCTGTCCGAAGACAGCCTCGGACAGCCGCCAAGGGATGACCCCGGTGACGGCGGTCTCAGTGAACGGGCCCTCCAGCAACAGCACGTCATCGGGCCTGTAGCCGTGGCTCATGAACGCATTGTGCACGCCGTCACTGACCGGTGGTCGATCGCCTTGGCCAGGTGCTCGGCGTGGTCTTCAAGCAGTGGCTTGAGAGCGCCGTAGTAGGGCTGATGGTCAGCTTTGCGGGGCCAGTGGAAGACGTTGTGTCGTTCCCGGGTCCAGACGGCGCGTAGTTCGAGTCTTCCCCCTCGGGTGATGGCTTCGACCAGGGCGACTGGGGTCGGATCGACGTTCTGCCCGTGCTCGACGAGACACCCTTCGCAGCTCACCTTGTGAAGCTCGTGCTCGGAGTCCGGCAAGAGTGGACGCTGGCAACAGGGCGTGTGGCGCTTGAGTTGGACTTCCTATCGGGCAGTATCCGCTGCGAGAGCTGGGACGGTGACCTCCGTGTCGTGGCCGTGGACAGACCTGGTCTACCGCCGGCCGCCCCGGTTCGGCGGTATCGGATCCGTCTGTCGGACCCGGTTCGTATCATCGGTGGGGAGCAACGAGGTTTGTCTCCTTGGAGGTCGTATGACCGGGCTGGAAGTGGTGCTGGCCGCCCTGGCCGCTGGCGCGTCCGCGGGGGTCACGGACACGGCCAGCAGCGCGATCCGTGACGCGTACGCGGGACTGCGCGAGTCGGTGCGCCTCCGTCTCGCCCGACGTGGCGAGGCGGCCCTGGGCGTCCTGACGGCGAGCGAGGCGGAGCCGGGGGTGTGGGAGGCCGGTCTGGGCGAGGAGCTTGCCGCCGCGGGCGTCGATCGCGACGAGGAGATCATCGCCGCCGCAAGGGCGCTGCTTGAGCAGTTGGTGACGGAGGAGCAGGAGAGCGACGGACGGTCGGTCGACGCCCGTGGGGCCAAGGGCGTGCAGATCGGCGATCGGAACCACCAGACCAACACCTTCCACTGACAGGCTGCCCAGTCCGCGCCGGACCAAGGAAAGTGCAGGTCGGTATCCGTGTCAACTCCGAGCACTCCACCGTCTCCGGGCGACCGGCCCCTTGTCGCCCACGGGGCGATGGGTGTACAGGTCGGCAACTTCACCACCCAGTACAACGAGTTCCACCTGCCACCGCCCCGCTATTGCCTGGATCCGATCGAGGCGGCGCCGGCGCCTGTCGACCCGCTGTGGCTGGGCGGGGCGCCGAGCCGACTTCTGGACGCCCGCGCCGCGGTCGTGCCGTTCACCGGTCGGGCGAGGGAACTGCGCGAGCTGGCCGAGTGGCGGGACGGACCGGCACGGTTCCTGTCGGTGCGGCTGCTGCACGGGGTGGGAGGTCAGGGCAAGACCCGCCTGGCGCACCACTTCGCGGTCCGCAGCGCCGAGGCCGGCTGGAAGGTGCTCGGCGTGCGCCCGCGCCCGGGCCCCCAGGAGCCGGCTGTCTCCGACCCAGGCCCCGGCGCAGCTCTTCCCGGCCCGGCGTCGGTCGGCGCCGGTGCCCTTCTCGTCGTCGACTACGCCGACCGGTGGCCGCACTTGCAGATGGTCCAGCTCTTCGCCGATCTTCGGGACCTTCCCGGTACACGGGTCCTGCTGATCGGACGAAGTGTGCAATGGTGGCCGGCCGTTCGCGGCGAGCTCGCCCTGATGCGCGCCGAAGCGGACGAACGACGGCTGGGCAGCCTCGGCGAGACGGCCGCTGACCGGCAGCGGCAGTTCGAGGTGGCCCGCGACCGGTTCGCGGAGATGCTCGACGCGACGGCGCCGGACACATCGACGGAAGCCGCCCGACCGGACGGCTCCGGACCACGACGCGACTGCGCGCCGGCGCCGGCCTCGCTGAGCGACCCGGACAGCACCGCCTACGCCACCGTGCTGACCGTGCACATGGCCGCACTAGCCGCGGTGTACGCGGGGCGCGGTGCGTCCCTGCCGGATCGGCCCGAGGCGCTCGCGGCCTACCTCCTGGACCGCGAACATATGACCTGGCGGCGCCTGTTCGACGCCGGCCCTCCCTTCCGGACCCGCCCGCGGGAACTCGCCCGCGTGGTGTTCGTCGCCACGCTCACCGGCGCGCAGGCCCAACGGACCGGGCTGGCCGCGCTGAAGGGCGCGGGTCTCGAGTCCGTCCAGGAGCTGGTCGACGACCATCGGCTCTGCTATCCGCCGTTCGACGCCAGCACCGTCCTCGAGCCGCTCAGTCCGGACCGGCTCGCCGAGGACTTCCTCGCGCTAAGCCTGCCCGGGCACGACGTCGACGGATACGACCCCGATCCGTGGACACCGGATGCCCTCACCGACCTGCTGGCCCGCGATCCGGAGGGCAGAGCCCCCTCCTACACCCCGCGGTCGGTGACCTTCCTGGCTGCCGCCGCGCTGCGATGGCCCCATGTGGCGGTCCTGGTCAACACGGTCCTGCGCGACGATCCGGGCCTGGCCGTCGACGCCGGCGGCGCGGGGCTGAGCGCCGTCGCGGACGTGCCGACCCTCGACCACGACGTCCTCGAAGCGGTCGTGGAGCTGTTCCCTGACCACTCGGACACCAACCTGGATGCTGCGATGGCCACCGCGATCGACCTCCGTACCCGCCGTCGCGCCGACGCTGCGCCGGACGAGCCGTCCCGAGTGAGCGAGCTCATCCATCCGGACCTCCCGTACCGGCTGATCAACGCCGGACGCTATGCCGACGCCGTAGGCGCACTGGACCGGAGCATCCCCTGGTGGCGTGCGCTGGCCCGGAACGGGGGCGCCAGGAGCGGACGCGACCTGGCCTACGCGCTGAACCTGTTGGGCGTCGCGCTGCTCCACTGCGGCCGGCGATCGGAAGCGATCGAGGCCGGACGGGAGAGCGTCGAGATCTATCGCCGGTCGAACGCGGATGCCGACACCCTCGGCGCCGCGCTTGCGAACCACAGCAACGCGCTGCTCCTCTCGGGGGACCTGCGGGCGACACTCGACGCGACCACCGAGGCCGTGGAGCTCCACCGTTTCGGCACGCCGCAGGGCGAGCAGCAGGGCGCGGCCCTGGCCGATGCGCTGCGCAACCAGGCCCGGGCTCTGGCCGACACCGGCCAGGCCGACGCGGCCTCGAGAACCGTCGAAACCGCACTCGACCTCTGGAGGCAGCTTGCCGCCACCCGGCCGGCCACCTGGGAACCCGGCCTCGCGGCGACCCTGGACACGGCTGCGCAACTGTGGGCTTCCGCCGGCAGGTACCAGCGCGCGCTCGAGGCGAGCACGGAGTCCGTCGCCGTCCACCGCCGGACGGCCAAGGCCAACCCGACAGCACACCGGCCGGCGCTCGCCGGCGCACTCGCCAACCTCGTGCGCGACCTCACCGCCGCCGGTCGGGACACCGAGGCGCTCGACGCAGCCCGCGAAGCGGTGACACTGCGACGCGCCCTCGCAGCCCTGGACCCCCTCGCGCACGAACCGGAACTTGCGACAGCCCTCCTTAACCTGAGCAGCCGACTCGGACATCTGCGCCACTGGGGCGACGCCCTCGAAACCGACCGGGAGGCCGTGGCCGTCCTGGAACGGCTCCACGCCAAGGAACCCGACCACCATGCGTCCGAACTGGCCAGGGGGCTGACCCTGTTGAGCAAGGACCTCAGACGCGGCGGCCGGCCCGCCGACGCGCTGGCGCCGGTCCGCCGGGCGGTAGACCTCCGGCGCCGGCTCGCAGCCTCCGGGGTCGCCTCGCATCAGGCCCGCCTGGCACACAGCCTCAGCGAGCTCGCCGCCGTCCTCGCCAAGATCGGCCAGGCCGGCGAGGGAGCGAAGGCAGCGATCGAGGCGGTCGAGATCTATATTCCGCTCACCGGCGACGGATCGCCCCCTCACGGCCCGACGATCCCGGACGGTGATGCGACCCTGCACAGGTCAGCACTTGCCGACGCCTACATGACGCTCTCCGAGTGCTTGACGGCGCTAGGCCTGCCCGACGAGGCACTCACAGCCTGCGAGCGGTCCACCCGCCTCCTTCTCGAGCTGTCGGTCACGGACCGGGCACGCTACGAGCCCCAACTAGGGGCCGCGTTCAGTAACCTCGCGACTGCCTTAAGGGCCGTCGGGCGGCACGCCGAGGCCGCGGGCACAGCCCAGAACGCGGTTCTGATCTTCCGCCGGCTGGCCGCCTCGAACCCCTGGTACAACCGCCGTCTCGCCACGGCCCACCGCAACCTGGCCATCGTGCTGTCCGCGCCCGAGAACCTTCGCCACCTGGGAAGTGCCACCGCGGAGGCGGTCAAGGATCTGCGCCAACTCGCCAAGGTCGACGACGGATTCGCGCCGGACCTGGTGACGACGTTGACCAAGCAGACCGTCGCGTTGGCCGCCGCGGAGCGCTGGCCTGAAGCCCTGGCGACCGCGGACGAAGCGGTCACGCTGGGCAGACATTTAGCGGCAGCCGATCCGGCCATGCACGAGCCGCAACTCGCACGGTTGCTGAACGCCGTTGCGAGTCTTCTGTTCTTCGGCGACACGGCGACGACGTGGGCCGCCAGGCTGGCGCGCGAGTCCCTGGCTGTCTACCGGCGTCTCGCCGAGCGTGATCCCGTGACGTTCGGGGTCGAGCACCAGGAGGCGGCGGCGGTGATCAGCGAGCTGCTGAAGAAGCACGGAACGACCTCCTGAAAGCTCGCTGTGTCGAGGGTTGCCGCTCGTCAGGGGGAGGGGAGGCTATGGGCGTAGGAGCCGTAGCTGACAGGCGGAGCAGCGCCCGCTACTGGCCGCTTGTTTCTCGACGACCATGACGCGCCCACCCCGGACCCAGATCCAGGCACTCGGTGGCGTGCTCGGGAAGCGCGTTCGGCAGCGCGAGGTCCTCCAGACCGCAGGCGTGCGACCACATCGGGCCTACCGGAACGTCGACGACCTGTACGTCACCCATGGCCTGAGGAGGGTTTCCAGCAGGGTTTGGCTGAAGGTGGTGGCGCGGTGGTCGATGGCGGCGCCGGGGGCCAGGGCGGCCAGGTAGGCGGTGCGGCCGGTGTCGGTGAGATGGGCCAAGCACGCCGTGTGGCCGGGGACGCGAATGCCGCGGCAGCCGACCGGGTCGGTGGCCGGGTCTGCTCCGTGCCCGCAGTGGGGCCAGATAGGCGGTGACGGTGTGCTCATGGTGCGGCGGCTCCCCAGGTGTGTGTCGAGCAGGCACGGACAAAGACGTACTGTCGACCGGCTTCGGTTCGGGCAAGGGCCGGCTTGTCCAGGACTGAGCCAACACCGGACATGCCGTGGAGCACGCAGTTACCGGCTCACCAGTTACCGCAGGGGCGTTCGGCACCGAGCTGGCCCTCGCGCAGACACTCGCGGAAGTCCGGCGGGCCATCCACGACACAGGCCTCCTGCATCGACCAGCTGAAGCTGCACAGCGACTTCGGCCGGGGGCGCCGGGGATCGCTGGAGGTGGCGTGGGAACCGTAGCCCGGCACGTTCCACACGACCGGCGTCCCGCCGTCGTACGGGGCGCCCGTGGGCCAGGTGTAGGCGACCTCGGTCGTGGTGCAGCGCATCCGCAGATCGGGGCCATCCCAGCGGGCACCCCGCCGGGCCGCAGTCGCCGCGTCGACGGCGTCGGCCAGGCGCTCGAAGGACAGGTCGTAGTCCTTCATGTGGCTCCAACTACCCGGCTCATGCTTCGCGACCAGCGCACGGAACTCCAGCAGACGCCGTTCCAGGTCGTGCCGCCCGACCCGCAGGGTGTCGCTCTCCTCGTCGTACGCGTCGTCAGGGGTGATCTTCACGGGCATCGCACTGCTCCTTGTCCACGCACGCTGGGGGGCTGAGTGTGCCGGGATCGAGGGCGCCCCCGCAGCCACCGCCCCCGGTGTCACGCTGTAAGGTCTATGAGGCTCACAGTCTGTTTCCGCAGGTAGACGAGGTGAGCCCATGCCGTCGCCATTGACGCTTCTGTGCCGGCCGCGCGATTCGACGCTCTGCCTCTGAGGACGGTAGCTGACGCGGCGACCGGCAAGCGGGACTTCGAACTGCTCGCTGGGTTCCCGGACAGCTTCGTCGATATCCGCGACGAACAGGCGGTCCAGCTCATTCGCCTGTCCGCCTATGGAGGCGGACAGGCCAGCCGCCGCCTCTTCCAGTTGAGCAGAGAAGTACGTCATGCGCTGATCGGGCTCGTCGAACACCCGCTGTTCCCGTGTCCCACGTGTGGGGACGGCTTCGGCCGTGCAACCGAAGCCAATCTGCCTCGCTGATCCCCCGGCAGGCGCGCCGGGTGCAGGTACCGAAGCCCCTCGCCTCATGGGCCTGCGCAGCCGTCGCGCCCTCCCGCTGGGAGACCGGGAGGGGCGGCGGGGCGCACGCCAGAGTGACCTGGGTGTAAGCCAGGGCGATGGCCTTAGGACCGGGGTGGCGGCGTACTTCTCTGAGTGCTCCGCCAAGTAAGGAGAAACGTGCACCGCTTGGTGGTCGGCGTGATGGTTGGCCGTGGGCGGTGTGGGGGTCTTGCCGGGTGCTGTCATGATCTCGGCTATGGGCGAGATCACCAAGGTTCTGAGGCGGGAGTTCGACGCAGAGGAGGGGACCTTCCTGCTGCGGCTGCGGGGGGATTTGGAGTGGGACCGGGCTGCCTTCACACGCCTGGAACAGGCGATGCGAGCCGCATGTGAGCGATCCCAGTCCGACGAAAAGCTCGATCGATGGATCGCCGAAGGGTTCTACGAGGTTGCGACCTGGGTTCCGTCGTGGACGTCACACCCGAACTTCCCCAGGCCGGCGCCCGCTGCCTATTTTGACGACTGCATCCAGCGAATCGGGGATCTTGCCAACTGGTACTTCCGGGGCTGGCACGACTACTCCGAGGGGCATGTCTGGGTTGACCTGTGAAAACTCCGGGAAGCTTGGTCAGGCCGCGTCGAAACCTGTCCAACGAGACCGCCGCGACCTGCGCCGGCTTCCTCACCCGCGCCCGGAAATCGTGGCGCTCGTGAAAGCGGGGCAACTTGGCGGGCGGGAGAGACACAAGGGCGGCTCTCCACCCTGCACGGGGGAGCACGGTGGCGCCACATCGCGGGTTCCATCATGAGTCCCCTATCCCGGCCTGCCGCCTGCGCTGGTTCAGCGCAGGAAGCTGATCACGATGTCGATCAGCTTCTTCCCGCCGATCTCCAGGGTGATCCGGACGGGGTTGTTCGGCTTCAGGGACTTCACCCACTTCACGAACGCGGCGTAGCCCTTCTTCGCCGCCGCCTTGGCCTTGTTGAAGTCCGCCTTCGGTTCCTTCTTCAGGTAGTCGACGATGTCCTCGGCGAGTTCGCGCAGGTCATCGTTGATCTGGCCCTTCGCCTCCACACCGGTCGGAGCAGCGTCCATGTGGCCGGCGGTGACGACGGTGAAGGCATTGACCGTATCCGAGTCCTTGACGGCCTGGGTCTGCACCGAGGCGACAGCCGGGGTATGTGCGGCCTCGGACGCCGACGCGAGGGGAGCCGCCCACACCCAGAGCGATAGCGGCGGTCGCGGCGGCAGCAGCTATGCACAGCTTCGTGTTCACGAAAGACTCCTCAGTAGGTGTTCGTCACCACCACCGCGCCGCGGAATACACCCCCACATGCCGGAACGGCGGCTGCCTGACCGGAAGCGGCTCGGTCGATCACCTGAAGTCTTCCGTCACATCCCGCCTCGGCGATATCGGATCTTTGGGCATCAGCCTTTTAGGCATCAAAGCGGGAACGCATCCGGGTGCTTGAGGGCCAGGTTGACCACCGCCACTACCAGGACCAGCAGCAGCCACCGGCCTTCTTTCAACTGCTTACGGTCACCCTTGCGCCAGTACCACACACCGCCGCCCAGTGCCGCCGCCAACGCCACCCCCAGAGCCGCCCACGCGCCTTTTACCGGACCCGCACCGCCCACGATCGACAGCACCGTCCCGGTGAGCCCGCAGCCCATTGCCACAACCCACCAGCCGCTGCGCCACGGCTCGTCCCGGTCCTTCTTGGCACTCCCATGTCCCTGAGACATCACGGTAGTTGACTCCTCGAAACGCATGCCAACCGCCCCCGCTGCGGGCGGCAACGGGGGCCAGGGTAGACCACTCGGGGCGGCTTACATGTGGTGGTAGATCCGCGTGATCGCGTGCCACAGCTGGTCGCCCCAACCGGTGACGGCCACGATGCTCTTCCACACCCACTTCTTCGGACTCCAGGAAGAAAGCTCGTTGATGGCCTTCTTGATGTAGGCCAGGCCCTTCTCCTTGCCCAGGGAGATGGCCTCCTGATGAGGTTCTTCGACCAGGTCCAGGCCCCCGGGACCCTCTTCAGGGCCTTGATGATCCAGCCCCAGTCCACGCCCTTGGCGACGGCCTGAGTGTCGGACGTCACCGCGGTGCCGTTGCCGGCGACCCTGGCGCTGATGCCCTCGCTGGCCACCGACTGCGACAGGACCCGCGCCTGCTGCGTGTTGGCGAGTCGGATCGTCTGCGAGGCGGCCACCGGCTTCGGAGCGGACTCGATCGCGGCGGGGGCGGTGGGGCCGACAACCCCCAGAGCGACAGCCGCCACCAGCGAGGCGGCCGTCATGCGGAGTTTGATATTCACAGCACAACTCCCGTGGGAGGCAGGACACCTCACGCCTCATGGGCGGGAGAAGGGGGGGGTGACGCGGCCAGACCGACCGCGCGCTGCTCGCCACACTCTTCGACGGCGACTGACGTTCGACGACGCCGTTCCCGCCGTCCTGGCCTGAATGGTGTGCCCGGGCAAGGGGGAAAGATCGCCAGCCCGTATGCTGCGCCAGCCTGGCGAACCACCTGCTGAAAGGAATTCCTCACCGTGTTCTCGCAGACCCCCGTCTACGACCGCCTCGTCGCCGAGCGCGGCGACGTCCCCGTCCAGGTCCGCGGGGTAGCCGACCGGATACAGCGCGACTTGGCACAGGTCCTGTTCCTGGCGCCCACCTCCCAGCAGAGCACCCCGCAGAACGTCTTCGAGCCGAAGCAGCTTCCCAGCGCCCTGTAGGCCGGCGGCCGTTGCCCTCCGCCCGGGGAGCAGCCCATGGGCACGCGACCGTTCCCCTCCCGCCTGGCCGCCCGGTGTTGTGCGGTCAGGCAGGTCGGGCTGGTCACCCAGCGCTGACCGGGAACTGATGGGCGGGATCGCCGAGTTCTGGCAGTCCCCCTCGCCCGCCCGAAGGCGGGGCGTCGGCTATCCCCAGCGGCCGCGCGGAGCCTCTGGCACGGGATGATCCGCGCGCCGCAGCAGCGCCTCCCCGTCCAGCCGGACCGCCTCCTGGTCGGCTTGGTCGCGCACTTCGGCCCAGCCCGCTGGCGGTGCGGGCTCGATGACGCAAGGGGCAGTTCGGGAGCCCTGACCGTTCTCGCGCGGAAGCTGCCGCACGGGGCTGCGCAGGGTTCGAGAGACGGCGGCGCATGCCAGATGGGGCCACAGGCGGAGCAGGTCGGATGCGACGCGGTCGGCCAGGGCGTGCCCATCGGGGCCCATCCTCTGGTGGCGGGCGCCGGGGTCTTCGGCGAGGTCCGCCTTGGAGTGAGCCTGCTGTCCGGTGTCGGTACCGCGACTTCACTAACCTGGCGCTATGCGGATGGGGAAGGAACTGAAGCAGCGGGGCGCGTCACTCGTGATAGCGGCCATGCACGCGTGCCAGCTCGTCACCGCAGCGGTCAACGGTCCCCAGCCCATCGCAGCCTGCACCGCGCTCATCAGCGGCGCGCTCTGGACCTGGCAGGGCCCCCACACCAGTGACCGCGCCACCTCGTCCGGCTTCTTCGCACAAGCGCTGACCTGGGACTCCTTCGTCCGCCCGACCAAGGCGCCCGACCAGCCCACCGCGCTCTACCTCGCGATGGCCGCACGTATGCGGCAGACCGAGCAGTACGTGCGCGCCTTCGCCGGGCAGCACGGACTGGAGCAGATCTCTCTCGCGCTGCCCGGCGACCGGCACAGCTTCAAGGACGCCCGCGCGACCGGCCACGGCCGGCACGGGCACCTGTGGCTCGGCGCCCACCCATTCCACCCCCAGCACACCCACCACCTTTTGCCGGTTCTTGAGCACGAGCTCGCCCACCTCCGCCGCCGTGATACCCGCACTCGGCGGGTCATCGAAACCTGCGCGCTTATGGCACTCACACTTGCTGCAGGCCTCCTGCCCGCCTGGCTTGTCGGCGTACTTGTGAACGTGCTCAACGAAGTACGGAATGTGCTCAGCCAGATGTTCGTTTGTGGGCTCAGTGCAGGTGGACGCGTGCGACGATCGTGGTGTGGAGAATCCTGGTCCTTTGTTCCGTCGGCGCTTGTTGCTTGAGTCGCTGGCCGTGCTGGCCGCTGATGCTCCGTCCCAGGTTGCCTGGCTGGTCAAGCACGACGTGGTGACGGATGAGATCGGCCTGGACTTCGATCACGCTTTTGGCATGGCTGAAGCCCTTGTGGGTGAAGGGCAACTCGGTCGCGGTGCTCTGCCTGACCTGCGGGAGATCGACGCCGTTCTCAGTGAGATGAGCGGTGCGGAGAGCGCGGGTCGATGGACGAGGGACGCGTTGTCCGTAGATGAGGGGTGGAGCCAGGCCCGGCGGCTGGCCCGCCGGGTACTTATTGCCGAGCTGGGTGAATTGCAGCAGCCGTTGCCGGAGATTTCGGTTATCCGGTGATGGACGCCGCTGTTCTCTCTGGTCAGGCCACTTGGGTGTCCCGTTCGATGGCGGCGAGCCGGTTCTTGAGCCGGTAGCTGGGGCCGTTGATCGAGATCACATCGCAGTGGTGGAGAAGCCGGTCAAGGATGGCGGTGGCCAGCACCTCGTCGTCGAAGACCTGGCCCCATTCATCTGGGGCTGGCACTTGTTCCCTCACAAGGGATGCCGCTGGCACCTGGCCGTATCCCCCTCCTGGGGGCCTCGTTGATTCTCGCGGTGGCACCCATGTTTTCAAGGTGATGCCTTGACCCTTGACCATCGACAACGACATCGGGCAGCTGGAGCGGGCCCTCAAAGCCATCGCATCGACGAGACCCGCTTGTCGCAGTGGGAGACGGAAAGAACCTGATCAGAGCACATAAGGGTAGAGACTGACCTTTTTGCGGTCGACGAAGAGCTCGATCCACGTATCGGCGACATCCTCGGGCAGCGGATCAGCAAGGTCCAGCAGGATGTTCGTGCCGTCGAGATCCAGCAGGGCGGCGCCGTCCTCAGTCGGGCTCAGCTGTCCCCGCAAAACCACGCAGTGCCCGCCAGTTCGGAGCCCAGGACCGACCCCAAGAGCCGGCTTGGCGTTCTGTCCCCAGGCGATGTCCTCGTCTATCGTCCACTCGACGCGGTACTCGCCGGGCTCCGCGGCCCGGTCCCCGCACCAACGGACCGCAGTGCGACCGAACGAGGTCCGGACATCGGCCAGCCATAGGCTTCCGGGAGACTTTGCGACCTTCACCAGTTCGATCAACACCACTCGATGATGCAGCATCCACGTCGCTGCCGGAACCCGTGAAGTTTCGGCGCTGGCTGGCACGGGTTCGCCGGAACATGTGCGCTTTGCTGAAGGTCTTGTTAGACGTGAGGATGATCGAGCCCTTCTCGTAGCGTTTGGAGATCACCTGGAAGACGAGGTTGGCCTCTGCTCGTTCCAGAGGCTGGTAGCCGACCTCGTCCACCACGAGGACGCTGGGGCGGAGGTAGGTGCGGACACCCAAGGGGGGATGAGCTGGTGCGTCCAGTGCTCCTGGTGGATGTGGACGGACCGCTGAACCCGTATGCCGCGAAGCCGCACCGTCGGCCGGAGGGCTATCAGACACACCGCCTGATGACTCCTCGGTGGGAGGCTGCCGAGCGGCGCCGGTTGACTGAGTGGGGGCTGCCGAACAAGCCCGTGAATCCGCTGCGGGTGTGGCTTGAGCTCCTAACGGAATGCGGCTCGCAGGCGGCGCCAGCAGATCAGCGAGCAGGCGAGCTTGAGGAACGCTTCGTGGATGTCGTCGCGGATCTCCCAGCGGATCCGCAGGCGGCCGAACCAGTGCAGCAGCGCGATCGTCTGCTCGACCACCCACCGTTTGGTCCCCAGGCCGGATCCGTGGTCGGTGCCGCGACGGGCGATCACGGGCTTGATGCCCCTTGCCCAGACCTGGCGGCGGTAGCAGTCATGGTCATAGCCGCGGTCTGCGTAGAGTTCCCGCGGTCGCTGCCGCGGCCGCCCCCGCTTGCCGCGGATCGGCGGGATCGCGGTCAGAAGCGGCAGGAGCTGGGTGATGTCATTGCGGTTGCCGCCGGTCAGCGTGACCGCGAGCGGGACGCCGGTGGCATCGCAGATCACGTGGTGCTTGGAGCCCGGACGGCCCCGGTCGACCGGGCTCCGACCGGTTTTGGGCCGCCCTTGAGCGCCCGGATGTGAGAGCTGTCGATCACCGCCCTCGACATGTCCAGCCGGTCGGCGGCCCGCAGCTCGGACAACAGCACCTCGTGCAGGCGTTGCCAGACCCCGGCGTTGTTCCAGTCCCGCAGCCTGCGCCAGCAGGTCATGCCTGAGCCGAAGCCCAGCTCGACTGGCAACCACTCCCATCGGATGCCCGTGTAGAGGACGAAGAGGATGCCGCACAGCACCTTACGGTCATCCAGCGCCTTCCGGCCGGGGTGCCGATGCCGACGCTGCCGGACAGGCAGCAACGGCTCGATCCGCGACCACAACTCATCATCGAGCAGCCAGGGTTGGGGATCACGCTTCCTCACACACAAGCAACCGAGTCACTCAGCCGGAGACACGCTCCAACCAGATTCTGTTAGGAGCTCTTAACCCGGATCACGGCCCGGCGCTGGATGCGCTTCCGTTCGACCTGGTGTGGGCGACAACGTGGGAGGAAGAAGTCAACACCTTCGTCGCGCCCGTCCTCGGATTGCCCGAGCTGCCCTTCATTCCCTGGCCCTCGCCTCGGCACGAGCCCGGCGACGGTGTGTTCTGGAAGACGCCCGAGGTCGTCGCGTGGGCGAAAGGCCGTGCGTTCGCCTGGATCGAGGACGAGATCACCGAGGCGGATCGTACGTGGGTGAAGGAGCACCACGACGGTCCCGCCCTACTGCATCGAGTCGACCCGCGATGCGGCCTTGCCATCGATGATTTCGCCGCGCTGACGGCATGGGCAACCGGCCTGGACTGACTCCGCAACCGGTCGACAACCGTCTGTGACGCCGTCCCGCCTGATCATTGCTGGACAAGTCTTAGGACTTGTCCAGCCGATCACGCTGCTCGTTAGGCTGGCGCCAAGGAGGTTGTGATGGGTGCCGTCGAGATGAGCCGGGCTGAAGCGGTCGCGCTCGTGCAGCGGATCATGGATGCGGACTATGCGTCTGAGGACGAGGCGGACGGGTGGCTGGAGATGCTTGACAGAGCCCTGTCCTGTCCATCGGGCCACGTCAGCGACCTGATCTTCTGGCCGCCAGAGCGAGAGCTCTCCGCCAATGAGGTGGTCGATCAGGCATTGGCCTATCGGGCGATCGCGTTGTGACACACGCGCTCGAGCGGAACGGTGAGGTTGAAGGCCGTCCCTGTCGTCGGTATGCCCGTGGTCGTGAGGTTTTGATGCGCGGAGGTCTCGGGCGGCGCCGCGAGCACACGTCCGTGGTGACACCCTGCCACACCACCCAGTCCGCGACGGTCAGGTCCTCCAACTGCCCGTCATGCTCGCCCGCTGAGGACCCCTGCCGTGCCCATAGACCGTGGGTGGCGTCGGGCACGCCACCACGAGCCGGGGGTCGACCGCCCCAACCGGTGTGGGTGCAGATCCCCTCAGGGGGTCTGCATCCGCTCTCGATCTTCACTGCGTTAGAGGTATCGACGCCTCTCTGGCGGACCCCATAGGATGCGGCGCTCAATTCACCGAGATCAAGCAAAGAGGGGGGCGCGGAATGCTACTGACGTGCCGGAAGTGTCGGCAGCGCGAAGTTGCTTGGGACGGGATCAAAGGACTGTGTCCGGTCTGTCAGCAAGAGAGTGACTTGTCGAAGCCGCCTGAGCGTCGCGGGCGCAATGACAAGGCGGTGTTGCTGGTCCAGTCCAAGGTGAGTCCCGGGCGTGTTTCGATGACGGGCCCACTCCTCACGGTACTGGCTGCAGCCGCGGCGACCGTCGTCAGCGAGGCCGTGCGGTTCTCCGCCGAGCGCACGCGGGCACACCAATGGGCCTTGGCCGCCGCTAACAACGGCTATGACCGGCAGGCTTTGCACAGTGCACTCCAAACGATCAACACCACGAGCATGTTGCGCTTCCTGGTCTTCATGGCAGTTCTGTACGCCTACCAGCGGTGGGCGCGAGCCGGCCACGCGAACGCCATGTCACGCACCGACATCGGGCTGGGATGGTCCAGAGCCCTACCAGGCGGCCGCGGAGCCGTCTGGACTTACGGCGCGTGGTTCCTGTCGGTTTTCGCTGCGGCCTACGTCTCGTTCGTGGTCAACTCCAATCTCCAAACGCCCAGCGACTACGAGACCGCGGCGAACGTCGACGCCATCTACGGCCTGGCCCGGATATCCCTGGCCGTGCTACTCAGCGTGTTCGTGGTGCAGTTGACCCTTGGGCTGAACAAGCTGCTGGCCACGCCACAGACGACCGACGTGGCCGACCGGCCCGTCGAGCTGCAGACCATCGACGAGGAGTAATGTCCCACGCCTGGTCACAGCGTCGGCAGGGGCGGACGGGGCCATGGCCGGGGGATGGGCTCGGAGGCTGGCTCGGTGGTGGTCTGCTGCTGGCCGAGGGCGGCTGGACCGCCCCGGACGAGCAGCAGGAGCTGGTGGACGCCTCAGCTCAGAGCGAGGCGCTTCAGCGCGGTCGTCTAGGGTCCGTCTTCAAACGGATCTTGCCCACAGCAGGAACGACGCGAGGGTGACCGCCGTTTCGTAGGAAGCGGCGGTCTTCTCGTATCTGGTCGCGATGCCACGGAAGCCTTTGAGCCGGTTGAAGCAGCGTTCAATGACGTTGCGTCGACGGTAGATCTTCCGGTCGAAGCCGGGCGGCCGCCCACCGCGGTGACCGCGATTGTGCCGGTGCCGCCGTTGGTCGGTCTTCTGCGGGATGGTGTGCGCGATGCCGCGTTTTCGCAGGTAGGCGCGGAAGCCGCGGGAGCTGTAGGCCTTGTCCGCGATGACATGGTCGGGCCGGCAGCGCGGTCGGCCCAGGCCGGTGCGTGGGACCCGGATCCGTTCCAAAAGAGGGCGCGCGCAGACGCTGTCGTGCCGCTGGCCCGGGGTGACCAGCACGGCGAGAGGGCGGCCTTTGCCGTCGCAGGCAAGGTGGATTTTGGTGGTCAGTCCTCCGCGGGATCGGCCGAGGGCGTGATCGTCCGGTTCGTCCGGCCGGTGAAGCCCCCTTTTCGGCCGGTGGCGGCGGCGTGCTGGTGGGCGCGCACGATGGTGGAGTCGATCTGCACCAGCCAGTCGATGTCACCGGCCGCGTCGGCCCGAGCCTGGATCTGCTGCAGGGCACGGGTGAACACGCCGTCCAGGGCGTAGCGGCGGAAGCGGGTGTACACCGTCTTCCACGGCCCGTAGCGTTCCGGCAGGTCACGCCAGGAGATACCGGTCCGGATCTTGTAGACCATCCCGTTGATGACCTGCCGGTCTTCCACCCGCGGCCGCCCTGTGGCAGCCCGCGGTATCAGCGGAGCGAGTAACTCCCACTCTTGATCGGTGAGTTCGTGACGGCGTACCACTCAACCATGATCCACCATCTGAGGATCTTTGAAGACGGACCCTAGTGCCGCATCAGCCAACGTTCGCCCTGTCGGCTACCTCTCGTGGGCGGGCGTCGGCTGTGGCCAGTTGGTCCGTGATCTCCTCGGCGGTCAAGACGAGTGCGAAGCCTTTGCGTAGGACAGCGAGTTCTGGTTCCTGCCGGGACTCGTCATCGGTGGCCGTGACATCTGCCCCGAACACGACCTTGTAGCCGCGTTCGGCGGTTATCGTCATGATGACTATATCAGGCCGGGATGAGCCCGCAAAGCAAGCAGGACGTACCCAACGCCGCGGAGAGGGCCGGGAGACGGGGCGGGGACCGGCTCAGGGGACTACCGAGGCGAGGTAGTCCCACGCGGCGCTGGGCTGCTCCGTACTGGAGCGGCTGACGCCATCGAGGGCGTCGACCTTGCCGGGCACCGGCCAGGTGCGAGTTCCCTCGGCGGGCGCCCTTCGCGCGTTAGGGTCGTAATGTCCGCAGGGGCGAGGACAGCGCCGCCTGGCACGAACTCCAGCCGGACTGCTGCCGCTTCATGCCGGCATGACACGCCAGCCCGCGCCTGCGGTGTGTCGTTGCGCACCTGGCCGACGTCACCCCAAGGCACCTGGTTCACCTAGCACGAACGGTTTCCGCTTGAGGCCGGCTGCGGGTCACGGCGGCCGGTGGTGGCCTGGAGCCGTCGGTGCCGTGGATTTCTCGCGCGAGGTGCTCGAGGGGTACCGCATGATGGCTCCCCGACCACAACTCTCATGGAGGACTATGAAGGCCCGCACCATCGCGACCGGACTGCTCGCCGCTGTCACCCTCTCGTTCACCGCGTGCTCCGGTTCCGGCTCAGCCGCCGACCCGACCAAGTCGAAGACGCCGCCCGGCGTAGCACGGGCAACGCCCGCTCACCTCACCGCGAAGCTGGCCGCCGACATGCTCGCCGAAGTTACTGGCGTCGCCACTCTGGGAAACCCGACCGACAACACCGCCTCCTGCTTCGAGAAGGCTGCCGGTAGAGAGCCCGCTCCGGCGTCCGACTGCCTGCAGCTCATCACCACCGACATGTCGATCTACGAGTACCCACCACCCAGAATCGCCGCCCACCGAGTGGAGTTCATGGCCAGCAAGGACTGGCAGTAGGCCGACCGGTTCGCCCTCGCTTGGAATACCCGGAACCAGAAACGCACCGACGCCGCCCGCCGCGCCGAACTGGTGCAGGCCCTCCAGGTGGTGACCGCCGCCCGGCCGGGACGACGCGTCGACGGCGAAACCGCCAAGATCAGTGCCTGGCTGGCCGAGGGCCGCCCAAGCACCGCTCCGGACAGCCTGCTGAAGCGGGACGCACGCCTGGTCGCTGTCCTGTTCGGCGGGGACCGGACAGTCGAGGAAGCCGTTCCCGTCGACCTGGTGTAGAGGCCCGTCGTCGCACGTGCGGCCAGCCCGCCGGGCAGCTCGCCGGTTTAAGCGGGGCGTCGAGGACGGCAGCCGCCGCTCCGTATTGGACTCGTACCGGTCTGTGCTGCGCCACGGGTGGAGCCGGAGGCTTGTCGGGCCTGTGTGTCAGGCCGGTTCGCAGCGGTCGATGATGGCGCGTGGGCCGGCTTCCGGGTGACGCGGCCGGCTGTGCAGTGTTCCGGTAAATGCCCTGGTTTCGGGGTGCGGATCGTGTGGCTGAAACCAACTGTGCAGGTCAGGGGCGTTTGTGTGAGCAGCGTCACACTTGATTGACCGCGTGCCGTCACCAGACGTTTACTTTCCGAGACCTTTACAAGATCCATACACGGGGGGATTTTCGTGAAGCCTCAGTGGGCCGGCGTGTCGCCTGCGCGCAGAGCACGAAGAACACGCGCCTGCCTTCTGGGCGGCGCCGTGGCATCGCTTGTCCTGTCGGTACTGCCCGGACTGCCTGCCGCAGCAGCCCTTCCGATGTCCAGCGCGGCAGCAGAGACCGGGCCGCTGGGGGAGACCACCGCGTCAGCGCGTGCTCAGGCGTCGGGGGAGCCTGTGGAGGTGACGGCGGACCGCACTGAGTACTCCACGACCAGGGCGAACCCCGACGGCTCGTTCACGCTGACGCAGTCCGCCAGCCCGCAGCGGGTGAAGGAGAAGGACGGCGGGTGGGGGACGGTGGATCCCGTACTGGAGCGCCGCGAGGACGGCCGGGTAGCCCCCAAGGGCGCTGTGGTGGATCTGTCTTTCTCGGGCGGCGGCTCCGGATCGGACATGATCCAGCTGGGCAAGAACGGACGTTCTGTCACTCTCGGCTGGCCTGGAGTCCTGCCGGCACCGACCCTGAACGGTGCGACAGCGACCTATGCGAACGTCTTCGACGGGGTCGACCTGCAGTTGACAGCCACGGCTGAGAGCTACCGGGAAGTTCTCGTCGTCAAGACGCCCGAGGCGGCGCAGAACCCGGCGCTGGAACAGGTCAAGCTGACTGCGTCCGGGGACGGCTTGTCCGTGGTGCCTGGAGTCGGCGGCGGTCTGCGCGCTATCGATGAAAACGGCAACGCCGTTTTCCGTGGGCCGGCCGGCCAGATGTGGGACTCGTCCGGTGACAGCAAATCAGGCCCGCAGACGCAGCTGATGCGCACCGACGTTGGAGGGCCCGCGGACGGTCAGGCGCAGGACGACCCGTCGCAGCCGGGTGAAGGCGACTCCACCGCAGTTCTGCCGGTGAAGGTCGACGACGGCGCTGTGGCCGTCCACCCGGACCTGGGTCTGCTCCGCGGCAAGGACACCGTCTACCCCGTCTACATCGACCCCTCCGTGGGCCTGGGCGTCTCGGAACGCACGAAGATCTCCTCGGACGGCGACAAGTTCTGGATGTTCGACGGCGACAAGGGCGTCGGCAAGTGCGGTACGGCCGACGGCTACTACTGCGGCGGCGGCTACGTCGATCGCATGTACTTCGAGTTCGCTCCCACGAAACTGGCCGGCAAGCAGGTACTGGATGCCACCTTCCGGGCCCATGAGACGTGGTCGTTCAACTGCGATGCCCACTGGGTGGACCTGGTCCGCACCGACAACATCTCCGAGGGCACCACATGGCCGGGCCCCAAGCAGCTGGACCTGATGGGCGACCGCTACGTCTCCGCGGGACGCGGCACACTGTGTAGCCCCGATCAGCCGGACTCATGGATTGAGTTCAATGACAACCCCGATGAGTCGGACGAGAACCTCACGAGCACCGTCCGTTCCTTCGCGGACGGCAAGATCAGCCGGCTGACGCTCATGCTGCGTGCGAAGGATGAAAGCGACCCGCGCGCCTGGAAGCGGTTCGACGACAGCGCCGAACTGCAGGTCACCTTCGCCTACAAGCCGGGCGTACCCACCAGCGTCGGTGTCATTCCCGGAGACGGCACCACCGCCTACTGCAACAAGTCCTCCTCCGATCCGCTGGTCGTCACCCGAACGGATCCGATGGTCCAGGCCCGAGTCCAGACGCTGGTCGAGGCCCACAAGGGTGATGAGGAAGGCTCACTGCAGGCCGAGTTCGTGGTGGAGCGCGGCGATGACGCGGCCTGGCACCAGGTGTGGACCGGCCATCGGCCCGACACGGGCTGGGACCCGGACGAGACGCTGGAGAAGATGCGCACCAGCAGCCGTGCCGACGGTGGCCTGTACCGCTACAAGGCGCGCACTCAGTCGCACTGGTCGTACAACGGGAAAAGCGGTGACCTCTGGTCGCCCTACAGCTCCTGGTGCTACTTCAAGGTCGACTCAAGCGCACCCAAGGCGCCGCGCATCACTGCCGGCTCGCCCTATACCGAGTGCACCGCCGACCTGTGCGACGGCAAGGGCGGCCCGGGAGTGCCCGGTTCCTTCACCTTCCAGCCCAACACGGCCGACATCGTCAACGGGCACACCGACAACACCGCCTACGAGTGGAAACTGCTGTCCACCCCGGCCAAGCAGGTCTCCGGTGATCTCAAGGTCCAAGTCACGGGCGTGAAACCACCGCTCGCCGGCACACAGGTCCTGTCGGTGCGGGCCAAAGACGTGCACAACCGGTGGGGGACGCCCGCCGAGTTCGTCTTCAAGGTGGCCCCTGCCGCCGGAGCGGTCGGCCGCTGGCACTTCGACGACGCAGCCCCGGGGTCGGGAACGACCGTCGCCAAAGACACCGCGACGGAGGGCACCCGGCACGACGCCACGCTCTACACCTCCCACGCCGGCTGGTCCACGCTCGGACGCCGAGGAGAGTCCGACTACTCGCTCTACCTCAACGACAGCAGCAGCGACACCACGCGTGACGGCTACGCCGCTACCGCGGCACCGGCGGTGAACACCAAGGACTCCTTCAGCGTCTCGGCCTGGGTCTACCTCACCGACGCCTCACAGAACCACGTGGTGCTGTCCGCCCCGGGCAGCCTCGCCTCGTCCTTCACGCTGTACTACTCCTCGACCTACAACAAGTGGGTGTTCAACCGCAGCGCCGCCGACGTCAAGGACCCGGCATTCCTGCGGTCGATCAGCGATTCCGGGCCGCCCCCGCTGAATGTGTGGACGCACCTGGCAGCCGTCTTCGACACCAAGGGTGATACCGACAAGGCGAACGACACCATTCAGCTGTTCGTCAACGGGCGCCCGCAGGGCAAGCCGGTGGTGCTCAACGATCTGTCCTCCGCCTACCAGCCGTGGACGTCCTCGGCGGGCCTGCAGTTCGGCCGCGTGCTCGCAGGCGGGGTCGGAGAACAGAACTTCCGCGGTCGTATCGACGAGGTCTCCGTGTGGCAGTACGCGCTCACGCCGGAGCAGATCGCCCAGGATGCGCAGCTGGCGCAGGACGGCGTGACGGCCGACGAACTCGTTGCCGACTGGGATGCCACGTCCTCCACCGGCACCCAGGTCAAGGAGCTCACCCCCTACCCCGCTGCGGCGCTGGCGCTGTCCTCCAGCGGCGCCGTGCTGGACGCGGACAACAACGTCCTCGTCCTGGATGGAACATCGGGCTATGCCTCGGCCGCCGGTCCGGTGGTCGATGAGACCGGCTCGTTCACCGTTTCAGCTCACGTGAGACTGGATGCCGACAAACTGGCGGCCAAACCGGTCGGCTACCAGGCTCAGGTGGCAGGACAGGCGAGCGGCGGAGAGTCCTCCTGGGCGCTGTGGGTGGTGAAGCCCGCTGCCGACACCTACCAGTGGAAGTTCACCCGCACAGCCATCGGAGCGGACGGCAAGGTCACCCAGAGCGCGGAGGTGGCAGCCGCTGATCCCGCCGAGGTCAACACCGGAGTCGACGTCACGGGCGTGTTCGACGCGCAGGAGCCGTGGCAATGGACCGACCCGGCTGATGCGTCGAAAACCGAGGACCGGCTGGGCCGACTGCACCTGTATGTGGGCGGGACCGAACAGCCCGGCGAGGACAACTCCGGCTTCTCCGCCGTCCAGCAGGGCACCGGCGTGCTGTCGGCGGGCAGAGGAGCGGCCGGTGGATCTACCGGCTACTACCTGCCCGGCTCGCTGGAATCACTGCGGGTGTGGACCGGGGCGCTGGGATTCGACCAGATCCTCTCCCAGGTACTGGACACGCCGGACGCCACCTGACACGCGGTGAGGCGGCCCGCCCTCTGACCGGGCCGCTCGGCACCAGACGCCTGAAGACCCACCGCATCCCCCTTCAACGACACGCGTCCGGCGTGACACAGCCGGACGCCGCGTAGGAAGAACCGCCATGAATTCCTTTGGCATACCCAGGCCGGCACCAGGGCGCAGGGGCAGGGACAGAACACGCTGGTCCCGTCGTATCGCTGCGACCACCGGCCTGGCACTCCTGCCAGGCATGCTGACTCCCCTCGCCTCCGCGGCGGACACCGACCCCCTGGGGCGCCCCCATCTGAAGGCCCCGCACGCCACCAAGGTCAGCCCCTTCACCGCCAAGGTGAACAAACAAGCAGCAGCGGCGGTCAAGAAAGCCGACGAGGCCGACCGGGCGGCCGCCGCCCGGGCCCGCCACGACCAGCAGCGCAAGACCACCTGGCCGAAGCCCGGCAAGGCGTCACTGGCCGTACCCGGCAAGGGAACGGCCAAGGCGTCTCCCGGCTCCCTGCCGGTCACCGTCACCGCGCCGCGCAGCGGCAAACGGGCGAAGTCCCTCACCGTCGAGGTCCTCGACCAGAAGACGACCGCTGAACTGGGCGTCAAGGGAGTAGTCCTCAAACTCACCGGCCCACAGACCGGCGGCACGGCGCGACTGGGCGTCGACTACTCGGCCTTCGCCTCCGCCTACGGCGGTGACTGGGCAGGCCGCCTGCAGATAACACGCCTTGCGGACTGCGCCCTAAAGGACCCGGCCGCCGCGAAGTGCCACCGGCGACTGCCCATGGACACGGTGAACCACCGTGCGAAGGACAGCCTCACAGCACCGGTCACCTTCTCCTCCGGCGTCCGGCCCATGCTGCTCGCCGTCACAGCGGGCGCCCAGTCCGGCGCCGGTGACTACAAGGCGACACCGCTGTCCCCGTCCTCGACATGGGAGGCGGGCGGTTCGTCCGGCTCCTTCACCTGGTCCTACCCCCTGCGCGTACCCCCGGCCGCAGCCGGCCCCCAGCCGGACCTGTCCATCTCGTACGACTCCGGAGCCGTCGACGGACAGACCGCCAACTCCAACAACCAGGGCAGCCAGCTCGGCACCGGCTTCGACCTCACCTCCTCCTACATCGAGCGCAAGTACGGCTCCTGCGACGACGACGGCCAGGACGGCAAGTACGACCTGTGCTGGAAGTACGACAACGCCTCCCTCGTCCTCAACGGCAGATCCACCGAGCTCGTCAAGGACGACACCACGGGCAAGTGGCGGCTGAAGGACGACGACGCCTCAACCGTCACCCACTCCACCGGCGCCGACAACGGCGACGACGACGGTGAGTACTGGACGGTCGTCACCGGCGACGGCACCAAGTACGTCTTCGGCCTGAACAAGCTCGACGGGGCCGGCTCCGACGACCGCACCCAGTCGGTGTGGACAGTGCCCGTCTTCGGCGACGACGAAGGCGAACCCGGCTACAGCAGCGGCGACTCCTTCTCCGGCCGGCACAAGACACAGGCCTGGCGCTGGAACCTCGACTACGTCGAGGACACCCACGGCAACGCCGAGTCATACTGGTACACCGCCGAGCACAACAACTACGACATGCTCGGAGACGACAACACCGGCACCGACTACGTCCGCGGCGGCTACCTGAAGGAGATCCGCTACGGCCAGCGCGCCGGCACCCTCTTCTCCGCCTCCCCGGCCGCCTCGGACAAGGTCGTCCTCTCCTACGACGAGCGCTGCCTGGCCTCGGGCAGCGGCTGCGACTCGCTGACCAAGGACACCCGGGACAACTGGCCGGACGTGCCGTTCGACTCCATCTGCAAAGACGGCGACAAATGCACCGGGAACGTAGGCCCCTCGTTCTTCACCCGCAAGCGGCTCACGGCAATCACCACGTACGCCTGGAACGCGGCAGCTTCCACCCCCGCCTTCGAACCGGTCGACGTCTGGTCCCTCAAGCAGCTCTACCTCGACCCCGGTGACACAGGCGATTCCACCGACCAGTCCCTCTGGCTCGACGAGATCAAGCACACCGGCAAGCGCGGCACCGACCTGTCCCTCGACCCCGTCAAGTTCAGCCACGTCATGCTGCCCAACCGGGTGGACGGCGCAGCGGACGACATCCTGCCGCTGAACAAGCCCCGCCTGAAGACCGTCACCTCGGAGACCGGTGCTCAGACGATCGTCTCCTACGAAGAGGCGGACTGCACCGCCGGCGGCAGCAAGCCGAAGCTGGACGAGAACACCAGGCGCTGCTACCCGGTCTACTGGTCACCCAACGGCGAGACGGACCCCAAGCTTGACTGGTTCCAGAAGTACCCGGTCAGCTCGGTGTCCACCTCCGATCCGCAGGGCGGCTCGGAAGCCGTACAGCACAGCTACCAGTACACAGGCGGCGGCGCCTGGCACTACGACGAGGACCCGCTGACTCCAGCCAAGGAACGCACCTGGTCCGTCTGGCGCGGCTACCAGCAGGTCACCCACCTCACCGGCGTCTCCACCGGCACGCAGAGCAAGGAGACCACGGTCTACCTGCGCGGCATGAACGGTGACCGGGTACTCGGCGCAGACGGCAAGACCCCCGACCCCGACAAGCGCAAGACCGTCACGGTCTCAGGCATCAAGGCCGGCGAGATCACCGACTCCGAGCAGTACGCAGGCTTCACCCGCGAATCGGCCACCTACGACGGCGGCACGGAAGTCGGCGGAACCATCAACGACCCGTGGTCGAAGAAGACCGCGACTCAGCACAAGTCGTACGCCGACACCGAGGCGTACTACGTACGCACCAGCGCCACCCACACCCGCACCAACATCACCAGCAAGCTCACCCCGTACGACCGCGTGCACACCGTCAAGACGACCTACGACGACTACGGCATGGCCGAGACCGTCGAAGACGAGGGCGACGACGCGGCCAGCGGCGACGAGACGTGCACCCGCACCTGGTACGCCCGCAACGACGACAAGGGCATCAACTCCCTCGTCTCCCGCACCCGCACCGTCGCCCAGCCGTGCACGACCGCCGACTCCGCCCTCGACCTGCCGGCCGACTCCAAACGCCCGGGTGACGTCGTCTCCGACGCCGCCACGGTCTACGACGACAGCGCCGCCACCACCTGGTCGGCGTCGCAGAAACCCACCAAGGGCGACGCCACCTGGAAGGGCCGCGCCAAGGGCTACGGCAGCGACGGCGCCCCCACCTGGCAGAAGCTGTCCGGGACGACCTACGACACCCTCGGGCGACCCAAGACCGTCACCGACACCAACGACCTGGCCACCTCCACCACCACCTACGCGCCGGCCGATGCGGGACCGCTCACCTCGACGGTGACCGAAGACGCCAAGCACTTCAAAGTCAGCGCGGCGCTGGACTTCGCCACCGGCGCGACCCTGAAGGCCACCGACCCGAACAGCAAGGTCACCGAGAGCGAGTACGACAGCCTCGGCCGCATCACCAAGCTCTGGCTGCCCAACCGCTCCAAGGTGCTGGGCAAGACCCCGAACTACGTCTACGACTATCACGTCACCGGTTCAGGCTTGTCCTGGGTCTCCACCGGGACCCTCAAGAACGACGGATCCGGCTACAACACCACCTACGAGTTCTACGACTCCCTGCTGCGCACGCGCCAGACCCAGTCGCCCACCCCGCAGGGCGGCCGCCTGATCTCCCTGACGCTCTACGACGCCCGAGGCCTCGCGGTCAGCCAGCAGTCCGACATCTGGGACAGCACCTCACCGCCCAGCTCCCAGGCCGCGGACATCGACGGGGGACAGGCCCCCGTCCAAACGGACACCACGTATGACGGAGCGGCCCGGGCGACGAAGGCCGTGACCAAGGTCCACGGCGTCACCCGATGGACGACCGACACCACCTACACAGGTGACACCGTCGCCACCAGCGCCCCGGCCGGCGGCCAGGCGACCGCCGTGGTCACCGACGCGCTCGGCCGGACGACCCAGCGCCGGGAGTACGCCGGCCCCAAGCCCACCGGCACCGACTTCACGACGACCGACTTCACCTACACCCCTGCCGGTCAGCAGAAGACCATCACCGGTCCCGACCAGACGAAGTGGTCCTACACCTACGACCTCTTCGGCCGCCAGGTCACAGCGACCGACCCCGACAAGGGGAAGACCGCCACCGAGTACAACAGCCTCGACCAGGTCGTCAGTACCACCCCCAACGACGACGCGTCGAAGAAGCTCATCTACGCCTACGACGACCTCGGCCGCAAGACCGACCTGTGGCAGGTGGACAAGACCGACGCGAACAAACTCGCCACCTGGGGATACGACCAGGTCGCCAAGGGCCAGCAGGACACCGCCACGCGGTACGACGGCGGCGTGACCGGAAAGGCGTACACCGAGAAGGTCACCGCCTTCGACGCGATGTACCACGCGACCGGCAACCAGCTGATCCTCCCCGACACGGAGCCCCTTGTCTCCGGCGGATATGTGCCGAAGACGCTGTCGTTCTCTACCGGCTACAACCTGGACGGCTCGATCAGCCAGTACTCCGCCCCGGCGGTAGGCGGCCTGGCCGCAGAGGGAGTCTCTTACACCTACAACGCGCTCGGAGGGCAGCTCACCGCCAAGGGCACCACGGGCTACCTGCAAGGTGCCGCCTTCTCGCCGCAGGGTGACCTGCGCCAGCTCACCCTGGGCATGGACGGCGCGGCCTCGGCGAAGAAGGCCTACCTCACCTGGGACTACGAGGAAGGCACCCGCCGCCTCACCCGCTCCTACGTCACCGACGACGTGCACGGCTACATGCCGCAGGAGCTGAAGTTCACCCAGGACGACGCCGGCAACGTCACCTCCATCTTCGACGCCACCACGCAAGGAGGCACCGCCAAGGCCGACTACCAGTGCTTCGCCTACGACGGCAATCGCCGCCTGAGCGACGCCTGGACCTCGAAGACCGCGGACTGCTCGACCTCCGGCCGGACGGTAGCCAACCTCGACGGAGCGGCCCCGTACTGGACGTCCTACACATACACCAACGCCGGCCAGCGCAAGACGGAGACACAGCACACCCCGACGGGCGACAAGGCCACGTCGTACACCTACGACGACACCACCGACAACAAGCCGCACACACTCGACAAGACCACCGGCACCCGCGCGGCCACCTACTCCTACGACAGCACCGGCAACACCACCTCCCGCCCCGGACCGACCGCCCAGCAGACCCTCGCCTGGAACACCGAGGGCGACCTGACCAAGCTCACCGAGGGCACCAAGGAGACCAGCTACCTCTACGACGCAGGCGGCGACCTGCTCATCCGCCGCGCCAAGGGAGACGGCGAAGCCATCCTCTACCTGGGCGCCGGCACAGAACTCCACCTCACCACCAAGGGCGCCACCAAGACCGTCTCCGGCACACGCTCCTACACAGCCAACGGTCAGACCATCGCCGTCCGTACGGCGACATCCGGAGTCACGGGCACGAAGCTCAGCTTCCTCGCTGCCGACCACCACGGCACGTCCAGCATCGCCCTCGACGCGAACACCTACGCAGTCACCAAGCGCTACAACACGCCCTTCGGCACCCCACGCGGCACCAAGCCGGCATCCTGGCCCGACGACAAGGCGTTCCTCGGCAAGCCGGCCGACGACACCACCGGCCTGACCGACATCGGGGCACGCGAATACGACCCCACCATCGGCCAGTTCCTCAGCGTCGACCCCCTCCTGACCCTCGACCAGCACCAGTCCCTCAACGGCTACGCCTACGCCAACAACACACCCACGACTAGCGCCGACCCGACCGGATTGTGCGCGGAGGTGGATTGCCCGACCCGACCGGGCCCCGATTACGAGAACAACACACCCGGAACCATCCCCCACGCGCCGAGAAAATCCGCCAACACCCAATACGAAGAGCAACACCTGAGCTATCACGGCTCAGGAACGGCGCCCACGAGCAGCTCCGGAAACGTCAGCTCTGGCAGCGGCACCAGCAACAACGGAAATCGCTGCGCCCGCACCGGGCTTCCGCAAGACTGCAGCGCCCCGGTCATGGGGCCTGGTGACAGCAACAGCTACGTCGGCAACTACCTGTCCAGTCTTGGAGGGAATTCCGACTTCTTGCCGGGTCTTATTCAAACCGTCTTCGGGGGCCTCAGTGAAGGCGGCGGCACTGTCCTGGGCGCATCGGGGGTAGTTGAATGCGGCGTCGTGGTTTTGTGCGAAGTGGGTGCTCCTTCGATCGCTGGCGGCGCCGGAGTCGTTGTCTTCGGTCAATCACAGATTAATTCGGGCTCGGACAAACTCGGCCGCGCCTTCCGCGAAGCGGATGCCGACGCAAGCAGCGGAGGCGGCGAAACGATTGATCCAGGCGCGCAGAACCCGGACGTCATCTGGAAGACAGACGACTACGACGGCTGGCAGCACGTCCTGGATCGGCATCGCATCGGTGGTAGCGAGTACAACCCAGAGACCAAGGGTGCTTTCATCGGAAAGGGTAGAAAGGTGCAGCAGTGGATTCAAGATGTCGTGAATAATAACCCTGCGAAGCCCAATGGCGAGCGTGGCGGATACGTTTATGAGGGGCGAATCAATGCTGGTCCTGACGGCGTCGGAATTCTGAGTAACTTGCAGAGTCGCGGGCTAGGTTCCAATAGGGCGTACGGCATCAGGGTAGTCCTCAATCCAGATGGTAGCCTGAGGACCGCCCACCCGATCCCATAAGGCTCACCCACGTTGCCGCACTCGTCGCCCGCATTACTCCTATAGGGTGTGTGGGCGACGGGCGATGTGGCGATTCATGTGATAATTTGGAGAATGATGATTAAATTCACCTTTGTCCCAGAAACGATGAAGGAGCCCACCAGTAAGGAGCTGGCCAAGCTGGCACGGGCAAGCGAGATGGATTTGCGATATGACTACTTTCCGGTGACCGTTGGCATCTGTACGCATGCATTCGGCGAAGAAGTGCTGCCCGGGACCCCGGCAATAGACTTCGCCTTCTGTCTCCTTTCTGCGGCAAAGGAAATCCAAAAAGGGAATCCCGGAAGGGTTAGCTTTACGGAGAATGACTTGCTGATTCATTTCGTACCCGATGGTGAAAAGGTGGTGATGGAGAGGTCGTGGGACCCGGTGCGCGCGGCGTGTAACCTTCATGAACTTTCCGCGGCCGTATCCGGATTCTGTTATGGAATTCTGGAGTTTATCACGCAACGATACCCAGATTTCCAGCAAAACCCCGCCTGCTCGAAACTGACTGCGATGTTGAACGAGTTGCCTTGAAATGCACAGTCAGTGAGCCTCTTCAGCGTTGCCTCTCCAGGGTGAGGACCGCGGCGGCGATGTCCGTCATACGGTTTGGGCTGCAGCGGCTCCGGCGGAAGATCCGCCAGGACTTCAAGCGGGCGATGCCTCGTTCGACAGGAGCGCGAGCCTGGGCGAGTGCCCGGTTCAGCGTCCGTTCGGTCGATGACAGTTCGTCGTTGGGCGGGCGGCGAATGGCGGTGGTGGCCCAGGCGCCGTCGCCGATGTAGGCGCGGTCGGCGACGATCGGGACGCCCTGGCGTTCGCAGATTCGGATGATGCTGTGGGTGCGTGCGGCGGTCAGATCGTGAGCACGGCCCGGCAAGGCCGTCGAGATCCACAGAAGCTGGCCTTCGGGATCGGTGACCACCTGCACGCTAACGCCGTGGCGCCGATGCTTGTGGGAGTAATCGGCGCGTCCGTCGCCCAGGCGGTCGCACTCGCTGAGCGTGCCGTCCAGGAGCACGTAGTCCGGGTCGTGCTCGCGCAGGGTCCTGGGCAGGCCCGGCGCCCGGTCGGCGAGGAGCCGCACGACGGCGGTGATGTAGGCGTGGGCGGTGCCTACGGATATGCCGAACCCGGCGGATCTCGTTCGGCCGACTGCACCGACTCGCCGACGCCGCCGGCCTCCACCTGACCGTACGCCGCGGGTCAAGCCTGGCGTACCTCGCCCGCTTCCGACCTTGCGGCGCCGACGAGCCCGGCCGCCAGGGCGAGCGCCTCGACCACGACGCTGGGGAAGAGTGAATACCGGGGTCCGAGGAGGAGCGGACCAGGAAACCGGTACTAGTGTCAGAAGTTTTGACAGGCCGTGATCCGAGCCGTCAGGTCGGCTTCCCCGGCTTCCCATCTGTCGTCAAACGGTGGCGAGCTCAAGCGGTCAGCGCATCACAGCTGTTCAAGAGGCCAGCGTAGACCTCCGCGGGAGTGCGGTAGCCGTGGATCTTGCGTGGACGATGGTTGAGCTGCTGGGCGATGGCGTCCAGGTCGGCCTGGCTGAACGCGCGGAGGTCAGCTCCCTTGGGGAGGTGCTGCCGTAGCAGCCGGTTGGTGTTCTCGTTGGTGCCGCGCTGCCACGGGATGCGCGGCTTGCAGAGGTAGAGAGGCATCCGGGTCTCGGGGGTGAAGGTCCTGGACCTGTATGGGGAAACCACCCAGGCACCCACCTCCTCCCGGGCCAGACGGCATTCCTGCAGTTCCCGGCGGAGCTACGGCGAACCTCTGGTTCTGCTGTCCGCGCGGGCTGCACAATCGGTGGTCCAGCGTGACGCCCTCCGCGTCCGCATGGCCCCGGGGGGTGGTCTGTGTCACTGAGCTCCAGACGACTGCGCAGAACGGCGGAGCAGGAGAGCATGGCCGCGATCCAGCACATGCGGGGCCGGCGGCCCGGGCAGGCGCTGGAGAGCAGCCGCGCAGCGGAGGCCGCGGTCCGGCGATTGCGGCAGGCCGAGCCCGACGACCCACAGCATGTGCGGGTGCTCGCCTCGATCCTCTACAACCAGGCGATGATCCAGGCCATGAACGGCGCCGTCGCCGACAGCATCCTGGCCGCCCGCGGCGCCGTCGAGGCCTACGACTCCTTGATCCCCGGCGTCGGCCCCCAGGAGGCCGCCGCGTCAGTCGCGTTGTGGTCCGCCGGGGGTTTCCTGCACGGCCCGGCGGACGGCGGCGTGTCCGTCCACGAGACGGCCCTGGAGGCGGCCGATGCCAAGGCCCGCCTGTGCGGCCTGCTGGCCGAGGCTCACGGCGAGCAGGCCCTGGCGGAGGTGCGCCGCCTGGGCGAGGAGGCCGTCGCCGTGTACGAGGCGGTCGCCCGTGTGCTGCCCGGGCACGAGGCCGCACTGCACCGGGTGCGGTCCCTGTGTGCAGCGGCCCTGGACGCTGCGGAGCCCGAGGAGGATCTGCAGGAGGTCTCACACCTGCGGGGCCTGGCGCGCTTCCGGGTGCCGGCGCACTGGGCGGTGCTGGCCGCCGACGGCGCTACGACCGCGGACGCCCCGGGCATCGGACGGTTGTCCGTGCGGGCCAGGATCGCCGACACAGACCCGGCCCCGCCCGGCACCCCCGGTGCGGCCCTGGACAACGGCTGCACCCTGCGCCGCACGGACACCGAGGCACCCCTGCCGGACCGCCCCGCCCGGCGGATACGGCAGTGGGAGCTGCTCCAGCCGCTGGCCGGCCAGGTCCGAGTGGTGACCTTCACCTTCGACTACGACGCCGTGGGGAGCCACGCCAAGGCGCTCGCCGTGCTGGAGCGCGAGGTCCCGGCGGTCGTACTCGGCCCCTGAGTTCCGGCCGACAGGGCCTAAAAAAGGTGCCTCTATGGCTTTCGTCAAGCCGTAGCCGGTGTGGGTGCTTGGTAGAAGGTGCCGTCGCGGAGCATGGCGAACAGGACGTCGATGGCGGCGTCGGGCGAGTGCGATGAGGGCGGCGATGTGGTGTTTCCCCTCGCGGCGTTTGCGGTCGTAGTAGGCGCGTGACTCGGGCTGGGACAGCGAGGCGAACGCGGCGAGGTAGAAGGCCCTCTTGAGCTGTTTGTTGCCTCGGCGGGAGGGGGGTTCGCCGCGGATGGAGGACCCGGAGTTCCTGGTCACGGGTGCGAGGCCGGCGTAGGCGGCGAGGTGGCCGGCGGTGGCGAAGCCGCTGCCGTCGCCGACGTCGATGAGGATGCGGGCCGCGGTCCTGATCCCGATGCCGGGCATCGAGATCAGGACCTGGGAAAGAGGGTGGGCCTCCAAGAGTTCCTCGATCCGGGCGGCGAGGAGTTTTCGCTGGTCAAGAACGGATTGGAGCGAGCTGGCGAGGCTGGGGACGATCAGCGCGGCGGCGTCCGTTCCCGGGACGACGACGGTCTGTTGGTCGAGTGCGGCGAAAATGTCCTCGACCAGCCGCTCGGTCATCCGCGGCGCTTTGGGCCGTATCAAGGCCACCAGGCGGCGGCGTCCGGCTTTGCGGATCTGGGCCGGAGATCCGAATTGATCCAGCAGTTTGAGCACGGCCGGGTGCTGGATCCGCGGACCCAGGACCCGTTCGAGGGATGGGTGGATCTGGGTGAGAAGACCGCGGAGCCGGTTGGCGATCCGAGTGGACTCGCCCGCGAGGTCGTCGTCGAACCCGGCGATCATCGCGAGCTCGGCCACCGTCTCGTCCGCTGGATCGATCGTCCGCAGGGTGTGGGGCATCGCCCTGGCGGCATCCGCGATGATGAACGCGTCGCGGGCGTCGGTTTTCGCCTCACCGGGGTAGAGATCGGCGATCCGTCGCATCGTCAGTCCTGGCAGGTAGGCGACCTGGCAGCCCGCGTCCCGGGCGACCGCCAGCGGCAGGGCCCCGATGGAAGCCGGCTGGTCGACGACCACCATTACCGTTCCGTGCTGGGCCTGGAGCTTGTCGAACAGCTCCCGCAGCTTCGGTTCGCTGTTGGGCAGCGGCTTGTCGAACATCTTCTTCCCCACCCGGTTCACGGCGGTGGCGTGGTGGTCACCCTTCCCGACGTCCAGGCCCAGATAGATGTCGATGCCAGTCTCGTCCGACATGCCCTTCGCTCCCGTGCTCGGCTGTTCCCCGGCCTCACTGCGGCATCAGCGTGCCGGCATCCACGTTACGAAGAGACTGCCCAAGGGGCGCTCGTGCCTCTAATCAGCGGTCTGCCAATGCCTCCGGCACCGGCGACACCACCTTTTCGATCATCTCGACTGGGGGCTCAAGTCATACCAGGGCCGAAGGCCGGGAGCCTCATTGCGAGGCCACGAAGACGGTAACGGGGCTTCACCGGCCGGACGAACCGGACGATCACGCCCTCGGCCGATCCCGCGGAGGACTGACCACCAAAATCCACCTTGCCTGCGACGGCAAAG
>NZ_JBSFHC010000034.1:0-32684 GCF_053596835.1 Streptomyces sp. NPDC001606 | reverse complement strand
CCGTGCTGCTGCTGGATGTCGATCATGCGCTGGAGGAGCGGGTCGCGCGGATCGATCAGGTCGTCGCCGAGGAGCACCGCGAAGGGCTCGTCACCCACGTGCGGGGCCGCGCACAGCACGGCGTGGCCCAGACCCCGCGGATCGCCCTGGCGCACATAGTGCATGGTCGCCAGATCGCTGGACTCCCGCACCTTGGCGAGCCGTTCCGCGTCGCCCTTCTTCTCGAGCGCCGACTCCAGCTCGTAGTTGCGGTCGAAGTGGTCCTCCAGCGGACGCTTGTTGCGCCCGGTGACCATCAGGACGTCGTCGAGCCCCGCCGACACGGCCTCCTCGACCACGTACTGGATCGCCGGCTTGTCGACGACCGGCAGCATCTCCTTGGGAGTCGCCTTGGTGGCCGGCAGGAACCGGGTGCCGAGGCCCGCCGCGGGAATGACAGCCTTGCTGATCCTGGGGTGCGACTGAGTCATGCCCGCAACCATATCCGGTGCCTTTGTGGGGAAACTGTGGCTCCGGTTGGTTGACCCTTTATGGCTGCATTGAGGAAGGGTGCGAGACGACCGGTGGAACACGACGGAAGCACGGACGAGCCTGGCAAGCGAAGGTTGCGGCGCGAGATCCTCGCGGTGAGACGCGGGTTGACGCAGGACGACGTCCGCGAGACGGGCCGCGCGCTGGCGGAGCGCGCCCTGGACCTGCCCGAGCTGGCGCGGGCGCGCACGGTGGCGGCGTACGTCTCCGTGGGCAGCGAGCCCGCCACGCTCGCGCTGCTGGACGCGCTGCGGGCGCGGGGCGTGCGCGTGCTGCTCCCCGCGCTGCTGCCCGACAACGATCTGGACTGGGGCGAGTACACCGGACCGGACTCCCTCGCGCGAGTCCAACATGGCGGAAAGATGGCCCTCTTCGAGCCCTCCGGCGCACGGCTCGGTCCGGACGCCGTGACGAGCGCCGATGTCGTCCTGCTCCCCGGACTGGCGGTGGACGCGCAGGGCATGCGGCTGGGGCGGGGCGGCGGGTCGTACGACCGCGTGCTGGCGCGCCTGGAGAACGCGGGCGCGCGCCCCGGTCTCGTGGTGTTGCTGTACGACGCCGAGGTCGTCGCACACGTCCCGGCGGAGGGGCACGACCGGCCGGTGCACGCGGTGGTGACGCCCTCCGGTGTGCGCCGCTTCCCGAGCGGCTGAGGCAGCGGGACGAAACGGCCCCCCACGCGTGCGCGTGGGGGGCCGTTTCGGTGCCTGCCGGTCAGCGGGTCACGGCTTGAGGACGAGCGTGTCGCTGGTGCCGTCGTCGACCGCCTTGCCCGAGAACGACCAGGGCAGCAGCTCGCCCTTGGCCCACAGGCCGGTCTGGTCGGTGTAGTGCGCGCTGAAGGCGTGCCCGGAGGCGCCGGTGAGGTTGATCCACCGGGACTTGTCGAAGTCGGCCAGGTTCACGACCATCCGCATGGACGGAACCCAGACGACGTTGTAGCCGCCGGCGGCGTTCCAGCCGGTGGCGTTCACCGTGGCCTCGCCGCCGCTGAGCTCCCAGGGGCCGCGGTTGAGGATGTACTGCAAGACCTCCGGGCCCTCGGTGCCGAGCGTCTGGTTCTTCAGGAACAGGCGGTGCAGCCTGCCCCAGCTCCAGGTGTCGATGTCCTTGCCGAGCTTGGCGGTCAGCTCCCAGCGGGCGTCGATCATCGCGCGCGCGAACAGCTGGTCGCGGTTGTCCGCGGCCGGGCGGGTGCCCGACTTGGGCGTCTTCCACCAGTCGCTGTCCGGCTTGTCCATCAGGGTGCGCACGACCTCGAACCAGCGGTCGCCGCCGTCCGGCTGCGCCTGGTCGGCGTCGCGCTCGCCGCACTCGCGGACCTTGGCGTCGTCGTCCAGCGGCCCGGTGCTGTCGATCTTGTCGACCCACAGGCACTGTCCGTCGACGCGCAGCTCCTTGGGGAGCTTGTTGCCGAAGGCGAGCTTGAGGACGTTGCGCCAGACGGCGTTGAAGTACGCGGCCGCCGCGGAGTCCGAGTCCTGGGTGTAGTCCCAGCCCTCCAGCAGCTTCTGCGCCTCGCGCACGCTCTTGTCATCGATGTTGATCTTCAGCAGCGTCGGCACCAGGAGCTTGGCGATCTCGCTGCTGTTGTCCAGCTGCATCTGCCGCATGTCGTCCGTGGAGATCTTGCCGCCGTCCTTGATCTTGGACTCGATCAGGTCGGTGATGCGCTGGCTGCGGGCGCCGTAGCCCCAGTCGGTGGTGAGCGTGTACGGGTACTTGGCCTGGTCGACCACGGCCTGGTTGGCGGTGACGATGTAGCCGCGCTTGGGGTTGTACTCGTACGGCAGCTCGGACTTCTTGATGAAGCCGGTCCAGCGGTACTTCGGGTCCCAGCCCGGTGCGGGGATGGAGCCGTCGTCCACGGCGGAGCGCGTGGGGATCCGGCCGGGCAGCGTGTAGCCGATGTGGTTGTCGGTGTCGGCGTAGATCAGGTTCTGCGAGGGGACGTCGAACAGGGCGGCCGCCGCGCGGAAGTCGTTCCAGCCGCCCGCCCTGTCGAGGGCGAACACGGCGTCCATGGAGGTGCCCGGGTCGAGCGCGGTCCACCGCAGGGCGATGCCGTAGCCGTCACCGCGGTCGGGCGCGGCGGTGTTGACCGTGGCCTTCTTGCCGACCTGGACGAGATCGTCGTCGCGGTCGGACAGCAGCGGCATCCCGTCCTGGGTCTGCCGGACGACGATCGTCTTGGACGCGCCGCCGGCGACCTTGATGGTCTCCTCGCGGGTCTTGAAGGGCCGGACCTTGCCGTCGTACAGGTAGCCGTTGGCGGTGACCTTCTCCAGGTACAGGTCGGTGACGTCGACCCCGGAGTTGGTCATGCCCCACGCGATGTTCGCGTTGTGACCGATGATCACACCGGGCATCCCGGCAAAGGTGAACCCGCTGACGTCGTACTGGCACGTGCTCGAGACGGTGCGGCAGTGCAGGCCCATCTGGTACCAGACGGACGGCAGGGACGCCGACAGGTGCGGGTCGTTGGCGAGCAGCGGCTTGCCGGTGATGGTGTACTTCCCGGAGACGACCCAGGAGTTGGAGCCGATGCCCTGGCCGTTCACGCCGACGGCGGTGGGGACGTTGTCCAGGACCTTGTAGAGGCCCGCCAGCTGGCTCGTGAGGCCCGTTCCGGCCGTGGCCGAGGAGGAGGAGCCGGTCGTGCCCGTCGCGCCCCGAGAGGCGCCTGTGGCGCTTCCGGTACCGGTGGTGCCGGTGGTCCCCGAGGTGCCCGTCGTACCGGTCGAGCCGGTCGTGCCCGTGCCCTGGGAGACGCTCGCGGTGCCGCCCTGCTGGAAGGTCTTGGTCAGCTCGCTGTACTGGCCCTCCTGCACGATCGGCTTGTCGCGGCCGTAGGGGTACTCCGGGTACAGGTCCTGGATCTGCTGCGGGCCGAGGCGGCTGGTCATCAGGGCGCGGTCGATCTCGTCCTGCATGTTGCCGCGCAGGTCCCAGGCCATGGCCTTGAGCCAGGAGATGGAGTCGACCGGGGTCCACTTCTCCGGCTGGTAGTCGTTGGTGAGGCCCAGGGCCGCGTACTCCAGGGAGATGTCCTTGCCGTCCTTGCCCTGAAGGTAGGCGTTGACGCCCTTGGCATAGGCCTGGAGGTACTTCTTCGCGGAGGCCGACAGCTTGGTGTCGTACTCCTGCCGGGCGATCCGGTCCCAGCCGAGGGTGCGCAGGAACTCGTCGTTCTTGACCTGGCCCTTGCCGAACATCTCCGACAGGCGACCGGAGGTCATGTGCCGGCGCACGTCCATCTCGTAGAACCGGTCCTGCGCCTGGACGAAGCCCTGCGCCATGAAGAGGTCCTCGTCGGAGGAGGCGTAGATCTGCGGGATGCCGTTGCCGTCCCGCTTCACGTCGACCGGCCCGGACAGGCCGTCGAGCGTGATCGAACCGGTGGTCTGCGGGAAGGAGGCGCGGACGGTGCTGATCGACCAGTACGCCCCGTAGGCGAGGCCGCCGATGACGGCCAGGACCAGCACCAGCACGATCAGTCGGGCTTTGCGCCCCTTCTTCCTGCCGGACTTGGCGGGCTTGTCACCCGTTGTGGCGGTGGTGTTGGGGGGCATCGCTGTCCTTGCTGTCCTAACGCGAGCGGCAGGTCGGGCTGTGACTTTGAATGAGCGCTGGAGCAACCATAGGCGCAGGGCCCTCTCCCACTTGACGCGGAGTGGGGAACCAGCGCGCACGGACGTTCGATCTTGCCCCGCCGAGCGTCAAGAAAGCGTCAAGAGTTAGGTAAGGTAACGAAGTACTTGGGTGCGGTGCGCCGCAGCCTCGGGTCTTGTGTACGCACGTCCGCGCCCCGCGCGCGGGCCAAGGAAGGGAACCGCCGCTGACTGTCGACCACCTCAACCAGCTCCTGCTCGTCTGCTCCCTCGTCCTGCTCGTCGCTGTCGCGGCTGTCCGGATCTCGTCCCGCAGCGGGCTCCCCAGCCTGCTCGTGTACCTGGGGATCGGCGTCCTCATGGGCCAGGACGGCATCGGCGGAATCCACTTCAACAGCGCCGCGCTGACCCAGGTCATGGGATACGCGGCACTGGTCGTGATCCTGGCCGAGGGCGGTCTCGGCACCAAGTGGAAGGAGGTCCGGCCGGTCCTGCCGTCCGCCTCCGTACTGGCGACGGCGGGCGTCGCGATCAGCGTGGGCGTGACCGCGGCGGGCGCGCACTACCTGGTCGGGCTGGAGTGGCGGCAGGCGCTCATCATCGGCGCGGTGGTGTCCTCGACGGACGCGGCGGCGGTCTTCTCCGTCCTGCGGAGGGTTCCCCTCCCCGCGCGCGTGACGGGCACGCTGGAGGCGGAGTCCGGCTTCAACGACGCCCCGGTGGTCATCCTGGTCGTCGCCTTCTCCACCGCCGGCCCGGTCGAGCACTGGTACGTGCTGCTGGCCGAGATCGCCCTGGAACTGGCCATCGGCGCGGCCGTGGGTCTCGCGGTGGGCTGGTTCGGCGCCTGGGGGCTCAGGCACGTGGCCCTGCCCGCCTCCGGCCTCTACCCGATCGCGGTCATGGCGATCTCCGTCACGGCGTACGCGGCCGGCGCCCTGGCGCACGGCAGCGGCTTCCTGGCCGTCTACCTGGCCTCGATGACGCTCGGCAACGCCAAGCTCCCGCACTGGCCGGCCACCCGCGGTTTCGCCGAGGGGCTCGGCTGGATCGCGCAGATCGGCATGTTCGTCCTGCTCGGCCTGCTGGTCACCCCGCACGAGCTGGGCGACGACATCTGGCCGGCGCTCGTCATCGGGCTGGTCCTCACCATGGTGGCCCGCCCGCTGAGCACGGTGCTCAGCCTGGCGCCGTTCCGGGTGCCCTGGCAGGAGGAGACCCTCATGTCGTGGGCGGGCCTGCGGGGCGCCGTGCCCATCATCCTGGCGACCATCCCGATGGTGAACGGCGTCGCCGGCAGCCGCCGCATCTTCAACATCGTCTTCGTCCTGGTCGTCGTCTACACCCTCGTCCAGGGGCCGACGCTGCCCTGGCTCGCCCGCACGCTGCGCCTGGGCGAACAGGGCGAGGCCTCCGACCTCGGCATCGAGTCGGCGCCCCTGGAGCAGCTGCGCGGGCACCTGCTGTCCGTCTCGATCCCGGAGGGTTCGCGGATGCACGGCGTGGAGGTCAACGAGCTGAGGCTGCCGCCCGGCGCCGCCGTCACGCTCGTCGTACGCGATGAAAAATCGTTTGTTCCGCTGCCTTCGACGGTGCTGCGAAGGGGCGACGACCTGCTCGTCGTGGCCACCGACCCGGTCCGCGACGCGGCCGAGCGCCGGCTGCGCGCCGTCGCCCACGGCGGCAAGCTGGCCGGCTGGCTGGGCACGGACGGGACGGGCCCGGGACGCAGGGACCGGGGGCGCGGCGCATGACGCCCTGACGGCCCACCCCGGTGCCGATCACAGGAGAACGTGCCGTATGGTGCTCATTTTCACAGGTGCACAAGGGTGTGGTCCTTATACTGTGAAGGCACCCTGATCGAACCAACTCTGCCTGACGCAGAGCTGGCGCGACCGTATGGCGGCCGGAAACGCTCTTTGCAGAAGCGCCGGTATCTACCGCAGTTCCGCGCAAGAGGACAGCTCTCGGCGCCCCCGCACGGGCGCGCTACCAGGCGGAAGAAAGGCACGGGCCGTGGCATCCACGGTCACCACCACCGATTCGGCGGAGACCCCGTCGGCATCGTCCCGCCCCGGATACGGCCAGCTGCTGCGCACCCGCGGCGCCTGGACGTTCCTGCTGCCGGGTTTCGCTGCGCGACAGCCGTTCGCGATGCTCACCATCTCCATCGTGCTGCTGGTGCAGCACACCACCGGCTCGTACGGCGCGGCGGGCGCCGCCGCGGCCGCCACCGGCGTCTCCATGGCGCTGTTCGCGCCCTACAGCGGCCGTCTCGCCGACCGCTACGGCCAGCGCGCCGTCCTGGTCCCCGGTGTCCTGATCCACACGGTGTCGGGCCTGTCCCTGACGGCGCTCGCTCTGGCACACGCGCCCCTGTGGGCGCTGTTCCTCGCGGCCGTCCCCACCGGCGCCTCGGTGCCGCAGGTCGGCCCGATGGTGCGGGCCCGCTGGGGCGTGAAGCTCCAGGGCTCGCCCCTGATGACCACGGCGGCCGCGTTCGAGTCGGTCACGGACGAGCTGACCTTCGTCTTCGGCCCCCTGCTGGCGACCGCCCTGTGCACCGCGGTGACGCCCTCGGCGGGCCTGGTCACGGAGGCCGCGCTGACCCTCGTCGGCGGTCTGCTGTTCGCCGCGCAGAAGAGCACGCAGCCGCCGGTGACCGCGGAGAGCGGCCACGCGCGCGTGAAGCACGCCTCCGCCCTGCGCGTGCCGGGCGTGCGCGTGCTGGTCGTGACCTTCCTGGGCATCGGCTCCGTCTTCGGCGGCATGCAGGTGTCGCTGGCCGCGTTCACCGAGTCGATCGGCGAGCCCGGCCTGAACGGTGTCCTGTACGGCGTCTTCGCGGCCGGCAACATGCTGTCCGGCATCGTCTGCGGCGCGATCGCCTGGAAGGCCGCCCCGCAGCAGCGCCTGGTCGTCGGCTACACGGCACTCGCCGTGGCGGCGTCAGCGCTGTGGACGGCGCACTCCGTGCTGCTGCTCGCCGCGCTCGGCCTGCTGGTCGGCATGTGCATCGCGCCGTCGCTGATCACGGGCTACACGCTGGTCGAGGGCCTGGTCCCGGCCGGTGCCCGCACCGAGGCCTTCACCTGGCTGACCGGCGCGGTCGCGCTCGGCCAGGCGGCGGCCGTCACCGTCGCCGGACAGCTGGAGGACCGGCTGTGGGGCGGCGCGGGCTTCCTGGTGCCCATGGCCGGCACCCTGGTCGCACTGGCGACGCTGCTGGCGCTCCGTTCGCGGCTGGTCGCGCAAGCGCGGAACCGCACCGTCGCACGTGGCGTCGGTCACCGCGTGCCGGTGACGGTGGACTGAAACCCCGGAATACGTCACTATGGATCGTCGTTAGCACTCATCGAGTGAGAGTGCCAGGAGGAAGACAGTGCCGACCTACCAGTACCAGTGCACCGAGTGCGGCGAGGGCCTTGAGGCGGTGCAGAAGTTCACCGATGACGCCCTGACCGACTGCCCCAGCTGCAATGGCCGCCTGAAGAAGGTGTTCTCCGCGGTCGGCATTGTCTTCAAGGGCTCCGGCTTCTACCGCAACGACTCCCGCGGCTCCACGTCGAGCAGCAGCCCGGCGTCGAAGTCGTCCAGCTCGTCGTCGTCCGACACGAAGTCGTCCTCGACCTCGTCGTCGTCCACGACGTCCTCCACGAGCAGCTCCGCCGCCTGAGACCTCTCCATCCGGACCCTGCCGTCGTACGACGGCAGGGTCTTCGGCGCTCCCCCAATCCGCCTCCCCATGGGTTTCGGGGCGAGCTAGGGTGCTGGTCATGGCGAACGCAGAGATCGGCGTAATCGGCGGTTCGGGCTTCTACTCGTTCCTCGACGACGTGACCGAGGTCCAGGTGGACACCCCTTACGGGCCGCCCAGCGACTCCCTCTTCCTCGGCGAGATCGCGGGCCGGCGCGTCGCCTTCCTGCCCCGGCACGGCCGCGGCCACCACCTGCCGCCGCACCGCATCAACTACCGCGCCAACCTCTGGGCGCTGCGCTCCGTCGGCGTCCGGCAGGTGCTCGGCCCGTGCGCGGTGGGCGGGCTGCAACCCGAGTACGGCCCGGGCACCCTGCTCGTGCCGGACCAGTTCGTGGACCGGACGAAGACCCGCGTCCAGTCGTACTTCGACGGGCTGCCGCGGCCCGACGGGACCGTGCCGAACGTGGTGCACGTCTCGATGGCCGACCCCTACTGCCCCACCGGTCGGGCCGCCGCGCTGAAGGCGGCTCGTGGCCGGGACTGGGAGCCGGTGGACGGCGGCACGCTGGTCGTGGTGGAGGGGCCGCGGTTCTCCACCCGTGCCGAATCGTTGTGGCACCGGGCCCAGGGCTGGTCGGTCGTGGGCATGACGGGGCATCCCGAGGCGGCTCTCGCCCGGGAACTGGAACTCTGCTACACCTCGATGACCCTGGTCACCGACCTCGACGCGGGCGCCGAGAGCGGGGAGGGCGTCTCCCACGAGGAAGTGCTGCGGGTGTTCGCCGCCAACGTGGACCGGTTGCGGGGCGTGCTGTTCGACGCGGTCGCGGCGCTGCCGGAGACCGGGGCGCGGGACTGCCTGTGCGGGAACGCGCTCGGTGGCATGGATCCGGGGTTTGAGCTGCCGTAGCTGCCCGGGGCCGGGGGCGGCGGAATGTCCCGTTCGGGTGGGCGGGTTTTCCACAATCGGCTGATGGTCCACCGGCTCCGGCGAGATCCGGCGCGAGGCCTCATCGTGGCATGGCAAGCCGATCCCTTCGTCGCCGGCGGTGACTGCCATGCCCCTCCCCTCGTCCCCTTCACCCCTCTCGTCCGCGGGCCCGTTCCCGCCTTCCCCCGCTCGCTCCGCCCCGCATCCCGCGGCCTCTCCGCTACGGCTTCCGCGGCCGCTCGGTACGGACGCCCCGGCGACCTGTGAGGTGCCGCAGTTCGCGCCGGTGCGGGTGCGCGGCGGGCGGTACCGGCTGCAACGGCTCGTCCGGCACCGCGGGCGGGTCGTCGCGGCCGTCCTCGCGGTGACGGCGGCCGCGCTGATCGTCTCCGGGCCGCGCTCCCCGGCGGAACCACACCTCACCCAGCGGGCCCGCGGGCACCCGGCCGGGGAACCGGTGCCGCGGCCCGGCGCGGTGGATCTGGTGACGGCGCCGGTGCGGATCGCCGACGCCGCCACCGTCCGGCTGCTCCGGCCCGGTGACCGGGTCGACGTCATCGCGGCGCAGGACCCGTCGGCCGGGGGTGACGCCCGTGTGCTCGCGCGCGGGGTGCGGGTGACGAAGGTGCCTGCGCCGCCGGAGGGCGCGGCCGAGAGCGGTGCGCTGGTGGTGCTGTCGGTGCCGCGGGCCGCGGCGGCCCAGCTGGTCGGTGCGAGCGCCACGGCCCGCCTGGCGGTGACGCTGTGCTGAGCCGGACCGCTCGCCCTGCCGACGACTCGCTGTCAAGTCGCTCGATCGAGCTAAGGAATTGGACAGAACGGGCTCACGGTGCCGTAGGTTGCGGAGCGTTTGGTTCCACACCCATACGTTCCACACCCTGTGCATACGAGGAGAGTCCCCGAGGTGAGCGCGAAGAAGGAACCGAGCGTCTGGCAGGGCTTCAAGGCCTTCCTGATGCGCGGCAACGTCGTCGATCTTGCAGTCGCGGTGGTCATCGGCGCGGCCTTCACCAACATCGTCAACTCGGTGGTGAAGGGGATCATCAACCCCCTGGTGGGGGCGATCGGCACACAGAACCTGGATCACTACAGCCTCTGTCTGAAGGACCCCTGCTCGGTGACCGCCGACGGCACCGTCAAGAGCGGTGTGCCGATCCTGTGGGGCAGTGTCGCCGGTGCGACGCTCACCTTCGTGATCACCGCGGCGGTGGTGTACTTCCTGATGGTCCTGCCGATGTCGAAGTACCTGGCCCGGCAGGCGGCGCAGCGGGCTGCGCGGGAGGGCACGAAGGAGGTCCTCGAGGTGACCGAGCTGGAGGTGCTCAAGGAGATCCGCGACGCGCTGGTGGCACAGCGCGGATCCGGGCACGACGCGTCCTAGCGGCGCCACTCCGGTCGGCTCAGATGTGGTGGGGCGGCTTCTCGTCGAGGAAGCGCTTCAGGTCGGCGGCGCTGTCGCCGGGCGTGCGCTCGCCCCACCCCCGGTCGGTGTCGTCCGAGGACTGCTGGTCCAGCGGGTCGTCGAAGACCAGCGCGGGCTTCGGGGCGCGCGGCGCGGGCTCGGGGGCAGTGCTCATGCCCCCAGGGTACGGCCCCGGCCCCGGCGCCCCGGCCCCATGCCCGGCACCGGCACCGGAAGCGGCCCCGGACATGCGGTTCGTCCCGGCCGCGGATCCCCCGAGCTCTTGTGAATCCGTTCACAAGATATTCGGCCGGTTTTCTGCTGTCCTGGGAAACATGACGTCCAGTTCCGCTCAGGCGCCTGCCCCCTCGGGCGCGCCCCGGCCGTCCGGACCTCTGCGCCGCCTCACCGCGCGCGGACGGCATGAATCGCACCGGGTCTCCTCTCCGCTGGAGCTCTTCTTCGACCTGTGCTTCGTGGTGGCGATCGCCCAGGCGGGCACCCAGCTGGTGCACGCCGTCGGCGAAGGGCACGCGGGCAGCGGGATCCTCAGCTACGCGATGCTGTTCTTCGCCATCTGGTGGGCCTGGATGAACTTCACCTGGTTCGCCTCGGCGTACGACAACGACGACGCGCTGTACCGGGCCGTCACACTGGTGCAGATCGCCGGCGTTCTGGTGCTGGCCGCCGGTGTCTCCCGGGCCTTCCAGCAGCATGACTACCTGGTGGTGTGGCTCGGCTATCTGATCATGCGGCTGGCGATGGCGGCACAGTGGCTGAGAGCCGCGAGATCGGCCACCGGCCCGGAGCGAACCATGGCGCTCCGGTACGCGGGCGGTGTGCTGCTGTGCCTGGTCGGCTGGCTCGGGCTGGTGCTGCTGCCCGGACCCGCCCGGTCCTGGGTGTTCCTCGTGATGGTGATCGCCGAGCTGTGCGTGCCGCTGTACGCCGAGCGGGACTACCAGACCGCCTGGCATCCGCATCACATCGCCGAGCGCTACGGCCTGTTCACCATCATCGTGATCGGGGAGACGATCGCCGCGGCCACGGTCGCGGTGAAGTCGGCCGTGGACGAGCACGAGGCGCTGGGCGAGCTGCTGCCGATCGCGGCGGGCGGACTGCTGATCGTGTTCTCGGCGTGGTGGATCTACTTCGTGGTGCCCATCCACGGTCATCTGCGCTCCAACAGACAGGCGTTCCTGTGGGGCTACGGCCACTATCTGATCTTCGCCTCGGCCGCGACGATCGGCGCGGGCCTGGAGGTGGCCGTGGAACAGGCGGTCGGGAAGACCCACATCTCCACGCTGTCCGCCTCGGCGGCCGTGACCCTCCCCACGGCGCTGTATCTGCTCTCCGTCTGGGCGCTGCACGCACGGCACTTCAAGGTCGGCATCGCCCAGCAGATGGTGCTGCCGGTGACGGCTCTGCTGGTGATCTGCTGCACCTTCCTCGGGGGCTGGGCGGTGCTCGCGGCCGGGCTCGTGTGCTCGGCCGCGGTCGCGACCGGGGTGACGCTGACGGCACGGATGGCGAGCCGGGAGCGCACGCCGGAGGCCACTGCCCCGGCCGGCTGAACCCTTCGGCGGCGGCCGGCGCTGGGCCAGACTGGCACGCATGACAGCTGACGCATTGACGGACGTCGCCGGCGTACGCGTGGGGCATGCCACGCACCGCGGGGACGGCTGGCTCACCGGCACCACGGTCGTGCTCGCTCCGGAGGGGGGCGCGGTCGCCGCGGTGGACGTCCGCGGGGGCGGCCCCGGCACCAAGGAGACCGACGCGCTCGACCCGCGCAACGTGGTGCAGAAGGTCGACGCCGTGGTCCTGACCGGGGGCAGCGCGTACGGGCTGGACGCCGCTTCCGGTGTGATGGCCTGGCTGGAGGAGCGGGGGCGCGGCGTGCGGGTGGGGGCGGACCCGGCGCATGTGGTGCCGGTGGTGCCCGCCGCGTGCGTCTTCGACCTGGGCCGCGGGGGCGACTTCCGGGCGCGGCCGTCCGCGGCGACGGGCCGTGCGGCCGTGGAGGCGGCAGCGGCCGAGGAGCCGGGCGGCCGGGTGCCCGAGGGGTGTGTCGGGGCCGGCACGGGCGCCGTGGCGGGGCGGCTCAAGGGCGGGGTGGGCACGGCGAGCGCGGTGCTCGCTTCGGGGGTCACCGTGGGCGCCCTGGTGGTCGTGAACGCGGCAGGGTCGGTGGTGGACCCGGAGACGGGGGCGCTGTACGGGGAGTTGGGGCAGGGGCGGGTGAGGTATCCGGAGGAAAGCGTGCACGAGGCCGCGTGCCGGCGCCTCGACGAGGCCGCGGCCGAGAACGCCCCGCCGCCGCTCAACACGACGCTCGCGGTGGTCGCGACGGACGCGGACCTGACGAAGGCGCAGGCGCAGAAGCTGGCGGGGACGGCGCACGACGGCATCGCGCGCGCCGTGCGGCCGGTGCATCTGCTGCACGACGGGGACACGGTGTTCGCCCTGGCGACCGGTGCTCGCCCGCTGGACGCGCACCCCCTCGCGCTCAACGACGTCCTCGCCGCGGGGGCGGATCTGGTGACGCGCGCGATCGTACGGGCCGTCCGCGCGGCGGAGTCGGTTGCGGGGGCGGGGGGCGGGTGGCCGTCGTACGAGGAGTTGTACGGACGGCCGTAGCGGGAGTAATGATGGGAAGTACCGTCTGGGCGGCGGATTTTGAGTCCGCGTCGGCTCGCACGGGAACATTCGGCGCGGCCGGCGCGTTTTACCGGCGCACGTTTTCTCGGATCCCGGACACGATGTCCGACCGAGGGGCTACGGTATGCACCCACAAGGTGACATGCAGCAACGCCGGGAGAAGCCTTGAGCGTTCCGTACGAGACGGCAGCGTACGAACCAGCCGAGTCGCCCGAGTCTCCTGAGGAGCATCTCGCGCGACTCCTCGGCCGTGCCCTGAACTCGTTCGAGTTGCCCGACGAGGTGCTGGGGCAGCTCGACTGCGCGCTGGCGCACGACAGTTCCCTGCACTCGGCGCACCACAGCGCGGGGCTGCACCGGGAGACGTACCGGCACACCTGGCTGCTCGCCGACGGCTCGGCGGTCACGCTGTGGGAGCTGGTGCACAACACCGTGCCGGGCGGCGCCCCCGAGCACGAGGTGTATGTGGACGAGGAGGAGGTGCAGACGGCCGCGGCGCGGCTCGGACTGCCGCCGGACTCCCCCGAGCTGGAGCTGCCCGAGCTGATGCTGCTGTGGGCGATTCCCGAGCCCCGGCACATGTTCGCCGCGGACGACTCGCCGGACCACGCGCGCCGGCTCCTGCGCCGGGCGGAGAACGCCGACCGCCCGGGCGCGGAGACGGCGGCGCTGCTGGCCACGGCGACGGCCCACGAGATCACGCAGGCGTTCGGGCGCCCGGGGCGCGCCGGGCGGGCCGGGCTGAGCTACGCGCTGTACGAGCACGCGTTCCTGCTGCCGGACGGCAGCGTGGTCTCCCTCTGGGAGGTCGAGCACACGGCGACGCCGGACGGCCGGCACATGTGCGAGGTCTATATGTCGGAGGACGCGGCCAGGGACGCGATGGAACGGCGCGCGGCGCGGCAGGGGTAGCGCGGCGGCGGCCCGGCGCGTTCCCGCGTACGCGGGGTGCGGGTGGGGTCAGCCGCCTGCGAGTCGGCGTATCAGGCCTGCGAAGGCGGCCTGTTCCGCGGGGGTCAGTTCGACGGACTCCAGCGGCGGGCCGACCGGCCTCTGCCGGGGCAGCGCCGGAAGCGGCGGGGTGACGCGCCGGGCGGCGGCCCGGTGGCCGGCGCGGCGCACCAGCCGCGTCAGCACGACGGCCCAGACGACGGCCGTCACAGCGAGGACGGTCACGCCGAACAGCAGAAGAGTCGAGGCGTGCGCAGGCATGAACCCCAGTACACATCACGGTCCGGGACTTTGGCCCCGGACCGTGATGTATCTCGCAGGTGCCGTGAACAACTCACAGCGCATCAAAGGGACAAGACGCAGTGCGCGGGGTCAGGCGGCCACCGGCTGCTTGGACTCCTTCGACGCGGTGGACGGACCGGACGCGGGGTCGGCGGCCGGGGATCCCGGGGCCGGCTTGCGCATCCCCTTCAGAAGGATCACCAGGGCCGTGGTGGCGCAGACGCCGGCGGCGATGGCGATCAGGTAGAGGAACGGGTTGCCGATCAGCGGGACCACGAAGATGCCGCCGTGCGGGGCGCGCAGGGTGGCGCCGAAGGCCATCGACAGCGCGCCGGTGATCGCACCGCCCACCATGGCGGACGGGATGACCCGCAGCGGGTCGCCCGCGGCGAACGGGATCGCGCCCTCGGAGATGAAGGAGGCGCCCAGCACCCAGGCGGCCTTGCCGTTCTCGCGCTCGGTCTGGGTGAAGAGCTTGCCGCGCACGGTGGTGGCCAGGGCCATCGCCAGCGGCGGGACCATGCCGGCCGCCATCACCGCGGCCATGATCTTCATCGCGGAGTCACTGGGGTTGGCGACGGCGATGCCCGCGGTGGCGAAGGTGTAGGCGACCTTGTTGACCGGGCCGCCCAGGTCGAAGCACATCATCAGGCCGAGCAGGGCGCCGAGGAGGACGGCGTTGGTGCCGGTGAGGCCGCTCAGCCAGTCGGTGAGCCCCTTCTGGGCGCTGGCGATGGGCTTGCCGATCACGACGAACATCAGGAACCCGACGAGCGCCGAGGAGATCAGCGGTATCACCACCACCGGCATGATGCCGCGCAACGCCGCCGGGATCGGCACCCGCTGGATGGCGAGGACCACGCCGCCGGCGATGAGACCGGCCGCGAGGCCGCCGAGGAAGCCGGCGTTGATGGTCAGTGAGATCGCGCCGCCCACGAAGCCGGGGACGAGTCCGGGGCGGTCGGCCATGCCGTAGGCGATGTAGCCGGCCAGGACCGGGACGAGGAAGCCGAAGGCCACGACGCCGATCTGGAACAGCAGGGCGCCCCAGCTGTCGGCCTGGGTCCACAGGAAGTGGTCCATCACCGAGGGGGCCTTGTTGATCTTGTAGCCGCCGATCGCGAAGCCGAGGGCGATGAGGAGGCCGCCCGCGGCGACGAACGGGACCATGTAGCTCACGCCGGACATGAGCCACTTGCGGAGCTTGCTGCCGTAGCCCTCGGTGGAGTCGCCGCCGCGCTCGACCGGGGTGCCGCCGGACGCGGCCGCCGGGGCGCTCGCCTCGCCGCGCGCCGCCTTCTCGCGGACCTCGGCGATGAGTTCGGCGGGACGGTTGATGGCCGCCTTCACCCCGACGTCGACGGTCGCCTTGCCGGCGAAGCGGTCCTTGTCGCGGACGGGGACGTCATGCGCGAAGATCACGCCGTCCGCCGCGGCGATCACCTCCGGGTGCAGCCGGGTGAAGCCGGCCGAGCCCTGGGTCTCCACGAAGAGTTCGATCCCGGCCTCACGGCTCGCGTTCTCCAGGGACTCGGCCGCCATGTAGGTGTGGGCGATACCGGTCGGGCAGGAGGTGACGGCGACGATGCGGAAGGGGCGGTTCTCGGCGGCCGTCTGGCCCGCCGCGGCGTCGGCGGAGGCCGCCGCCGACGCCGCAGCGGTGTCTTCGGGGGCACCGCTCACGGCGCCCTGAGCGGGTTCGCCCTGCGCGGGTTCGCCCTGCGCGGACCCGCCCTCCTCCGGCGCGCTCTGCGCCGGCGACGGCTGCTCGTCGCCCCGGATCAGTGCCGCCGCCGTCTGCGGGTCGGACACCGCCCGCAGCGCCGAGGTGAATTCGGCGTTCATCAGCTGGCGGGCCAGGGAGGACAGGATCGTCAGGTGGGCGTCGTCGGCGCCGGCGGGGGCGGCGATCAGGAAGATCAGGTCGGCGGGGCCGTCGGGCGCGCCGAAGTCGATGCCGGCGGCGCTGCGGCCGAAGGCAAGGGTCGGCTCGGTGGCGTGGGCGCTGCGGCAGTGCGGGATGCCGATGCCGCCGTCGAGCCCGGTCGGCATCTGGGCCTCACGGGCGGCCACGTCGGCGAGGAAGCCCTCCAGGTCGGTCACCCGGCCCTGGGCCACCATGCGCTCGGCGAGGGCGCGCGCCGCCGCTTCCTTGGTATCGGCGGACAGGTCGAGATCGACCAGGTCCGCGGTGATCATGTCGCTCATCGCGGGCTCCTATGCACGCGTATCGCCCGTGGGGAGAGGTGGGCGGAAGGTGGGGACGGGGGTGCTGCGGGGAGGTGGGGCGGAACGGGTGGCGGTGGCGGGTAACGGGGAGTACCGCCACGACCAGGCGAGCGGAGCGGTCGCCGCCGGCGGGGTGCGCCGAGTCATCACCGGCTCTGTCGGGTGACCGTTGCGGGGGGTCATGACACCGGCTCCGTCAGGGCGCGGTCGAGGGGGATGTCGGCCGTGACGGTGACCGCGGACGGGTCGAGGTCGGCGGGGGTCGGCATGACGCTGCCGGGGAGCCCGACGGCGGCGGCGCCGTGGGCGACGGCGGAGGCGAGCGCTTCCGGGCCGGTGCCGCCGGCGACGAGGAAGCCGGCGAGGGAGGAGTCGCCGGCGCCCACATTGCTGCGGACGGCGTCCACGCGGGCGCTGCCGAACCAGGCGCCGGTGTCCTCCACGAGGAGCTGGCCGTCGGCGCCCAGGCTCGCGAGTACGGCGTGTGCGCCCATCGCGCGCACCTCCTCGGCCGCCTTGAGCGCGTCGCCCACGGTGGCCAGGGGGCGCCCGACGGCTTCCGCCAGCTCCTCGGCGTTGGGCTTCACCACATCGGGCCGCGCGCGCAGCGCCTCCAGCAGGGCACGACCCGAGGTGTCCAGGGCGATGCGCGCACCACCGGCGTGCGCTCGCGTGACCACATCGGCGTACCAGGAGGGCGCGAGCCCCCGGGGCAGGCTGCCGCAGCAGGCGATCCAGTCGGCGTCGCGGGAGTGGACGCGGACGGTGTCCAGGAGGAGTTCCTGTTCCGCCTCGGACAGTTCCGGGCCCGGCGCGTTGATCTTGGTGAGCACCCCGTCGGACTCCGCGAGCGCGATGTTGGAGCGGGTGGCGCCGACGACCGGGACCGGGGCGACCTCGATGCCCTGCGCGTCGAGCAGTTCGGCCACGAGCGCCCCCGGCGCGCCGCCCAGGGGCAGCACGGCGACCGTGCGCCGTCCGGCGGCCGCGACGGCGCGCGAGACGTTCACGCCCTTGCCGCCGGGGTCCATGCGCTCGCCGGTGGCGCGGATGACCTCGCCGCGCTCCAGGGAGGGGACCTCGTAGGTGCGGTCGAGGGAGGGGTTGGGGGTGACGGTGAGGATCATGCGCGCACTACTTCCGTGCCGCCGCGCTCGATGGCGGCGGTGTCTTCGGGGCTCAGCCCGCTGTCGGTGATCAGCAGGTCCACATCGCTCAGGTCGCCGAAGCGGGCGAAGTGCTCCTGGCCGTGCTTGGAGGAGTCGGCGAGGAGGACCACCCGGCGGGCGGCGGCGACCGCGGCCCGTTTGACCGCCGCCTCCGCGAGGTCGGGGGTGGTGAGGCCGTGCTCGGCGGAGTAGCCGTTGGCCGCCACGAGGAGGACGTCGGCGCGGATCTCGCCGTACGCGCGGAGCGCCCAGGCGTCCACGGCGGCGCGCGTGCGATGCCGGACCCGGCCGCCGACCAGGTGGAGCTGGATGCCCGGGTGGTCGGCGAGGCGGGCGGCGATGGGCAGGCTGTGCGTGACGACGGTGAGGGAGGCCTCCAGCGGGATCGCGGCGGCGACGCGTGCCACCGTCGTACCGGCGTCGAGGATCACCGTGCCCTCGGTGGGCAGTTCGGCGACGGCCGCCTTGGCGATGCGGTCCTTCTCGTCGGCGGCGGTGGACTCGCGCTCGGCGAGGTCGGGCTCGAAGTCGAGGCGGCCGACCGGGATGGCGCCGCCGTGCACCCGGCGGACGAGGCCGGCGCGGTCGAGGGCCTTCAGGTCCCGGCGGATGGTCTCCGCGGTGACCTGGAACTCCTCGGCCAGCGACAGCACGTCCACGCGGCCGCCGTCACGGGCGATCCGGAGGATCTCCTGCTGCCGTTCCGGTGCGTACATGCCGGTCGCCTCCGCCTGCTTCCTGTCCGAGCACTTCCGGATCATGTCCGAACGTGTGGTTTCACTCGGAGACTACGCCCGGATTTCCGGGAAGTAAACAGGTTCGGGCCTGGATCAGGCATGAACGGGCATGGATGGGCGTGGACAGACGTCGGGGCCGGGTGCGCATGGCGCCCCGGCCCCTCCTTCCGTGCCTGATCAGGGCAGCAGTGCCGGCTCCCGCTCCGGGGCCGGAAGGTCCGCTTCCGCTCCTTCCACATGCTGGGACGGGCGCTTCGGCAGCGCGGACATCAGCAGCAGGATCGCGGCCATGATCCCGGCGACCCACCACAGCGCGTGCTCGAAGGCGTGCACGAAGGCCGGGCGGACCTGGGTCGGGGCGAGCTGGTCGCCGATCTCGCCGAAGAACACCACCGAGACGAGGCCGAGCCCGAGCGCGTTGCCCATCTGCTGCACCGTGTTGATCAGGCCCGACGCCGAACCGGCGTGCTCCCGCGGCACTTCCGAGAGCACCGCGTCGGTCAGCGGGGCGACGATGAGACCCATCCCGGCGCCCATCACGACCAGCGGGAGGGCCATCTGCCAGGAGGCGATGGCGAGGCCGTAGCGGTGCGACGCGGCGATGTAGAGGAGGAGGCCCACCACCATGAGCAGCGCCCCCGCCTGGAGGACCTTGCGGCCGAAGCGCGGGACCAGCTGCTGCACGGACAGCCCGGCCGCGACGGACACCGCGAGCGAGAACGGCACCCCGGTCAGCCCGGCGTGCAGCGGGCTCCAGCCCAGGCCGATCTGCATGTACAGCGTCCACACCAGGAAGAAGATGCCGAGCGCGACACCGAAGACGGTCTGTACGGCGATACCGGCGGCGAAGCTCTTCACGCGGAACAGGGAGAGTTCGACGAGCGGGGAGCCGTCGCGGGCCGCCTTGCGCCGCTCGTACACCACCAGCGCCGCGAAGACGACGAACGCGCCGGCCATCAAGCCGTAGCCCCACAGCGGCCAGCCCAGCTCGCGACCGCGGGTGAGCGGGTAGAGCAGCATCAACAGGCCCAGCGAGACCAGGGCGACCCCGACGAGGTCCAGCTTCAGCGCCCTGGGCGCCTTCGACTCGGTGATGAAGCGGCGGCCCAGCGCCCAGGCGAGGATGCCGACGGGCAGGTTGATGAGGAAGATGGGGCGCCAGTGCAGGCCGAACAGGTTCCACTGCGTCAGCAGCGCGCCGAGCAGCGGCCCGGAGACCGCGCCCAGGCCGACGACCGCGCCGAACAGGCCGAACACCTTGCCGCGTTCATGGGCCGGGAAGGTCGCGTGCACGATCGACAGCACCTGCGGCACCATCATCGCCGCCATGCCGCCCTGGAGGAGGCGGGCGGCGACCAGCATCTCCGGGTTCACCGCGAAGCCGCACAGCGCGGAGGCGAGGGTGAAGCCGCCGACGCCGATGAGGAAGAGCCGGCGCCGGCCGTGGATGTCGCCGAGGCGGCCGCCGGTGATCAGGCCCGCGGCGAAGGCGAGGGCGTAGCCGGCGGTTATCCACTGGATCTGACCGACCGAGGCGTGGGCGGTTCGCTCGATGGAGGGGATGGCGATGTTGACGATCGTCACGTCCACCAGGTCCATGAAGGCTGCGGTCATGACGATGGCCAGGGCCAGCCATCGGGTTCGGTCGGGAGAGGGGGAGGGCGAGGGGACGTGGCTCATGTCCGTAAAGCTACGTCCCCACTAGGCCAGATCGTGACCTATTTATGCGGCATGCTCGTCGGCATGACGACCGACACTCCTGCGCGGCTGCTTCAGCTCCTCTCGCTGCTCCAGACTCCCCGTGAGTGGCCCGGCGGGGAGCTGGCCGACCGGCTGCGGGTGTCCCGGCGGACCGTGCGGCGGGACATCGAACGGCTCCGGGAACTGGGTTACCCGGTGCAGGCCACGAAGGGCGCGGACGGCGGGTACCGGCTGGTCGCGGGCAAGGCGATGCCGCCGCTCGTACTGGACGACGAGGAGGCGGTGGCGATCGCGGTGGGGCTGCGGGCCGGTGCCGGGCATGCGGTGGCGGGCGTGGACGAGGCCTCGGTACGGGCCCTGGCCAAGCTGGAGCAGGTGCTGCCCGCCCGGCTGCGCCACCGGGTCTCCACACTCCAGGCCGCGACGACCCCGCTGACCAGCGGTGACGGTGCGAGCATCGCGCCGGAGACGCTGACCGTGATGGCCTCGACGGTGGCCGGGCGGGAGCGGCTGCGGTTCGCCTACCGCGACCGGGAGGGCGGCGAGACCCGGCGGCTGACGGAGCCGCACCGGCTGGTGTCGACCGGCCGGCGCTGGTACCTGGTCGCCTACGACCTCGACCGCGCGGACTGGCGCACCTTCCGGGTGGACCGGGTGAGCGAGCCGTTCGCGACCGGAGTCCGCTTCGAGGAGCGGGAGTTGCCGACCGGGAGCGCGGCGGAGTTCCTGCGGCGGTCGCTCCAACGGCAGCAGGAGACCTACGGCTTCGAGGTGCGGTTCACCGCTCCGGCGGAACGCGTGTCGGCGCGGGTACCGGCCTGGCTCGGGGTGCCGGAGGACGACGGCGCCGGCGGCTGCGTCCTGCGCGGCAGCACCGGCGACCCCGTGGAGTGGCTGGCGGTACGGCTGGCGATGACGGGGGAGGACTTCCAGGTCCGATCGCCTGCCGAACTGGTCGTACAAGTACGGGAGTTGGGCGAGCGGATGCTGCGGGCGGGGGGCGCGGGCGACTGACGGCTGGCGGCTGGCGGCTGGCGGCTGGCGGCTGGCGGGGAGCCGCTACGGCCTTTCGGGTCGACCCGGGCCGGGTTCCGTGACCCACTGGAAGTCCCGCAGCGTCCGCAGGTTGGCCAGGGCCAGGGCTGCGGGGCCGTCGGGGCCGGTGGGCGGGGCCGGGGTGGCGGCCCAGGATTCCACGGCCACGCGTACGGCGGCGCCGGCCACGGCAGCGGCGAAGCGGAGGGAGGGAGTGGTCGCGAGGGGAGGCTCCGGCGGGGAGGCAACGTTGTCTCCCGCGGCCAGGCGCTCCGCGAGGGTCTGCGCCAGCGCGCCTTCCGAGGCCTGACCCACCTCGGCCCAGACCTTGCGCAGGGCGGGGCTGGTGTCGGTCAGGCGGATCAGGGTGCGGACCCATTCCCAGGAGGCGGCCGAGACGCCCACCCCGGGCGTGAGGGTCTCCAGGACGGCGTGTTCCAGCGCCTCGGGGACACCGAGGTGCGCCGGGGCGGTGCGGACCGCTTCCGTCCAGCGCTGGGCGCCCGCCGCGTAGAGCGGGGCCACCGCTTCCTCCTTGGTGGCGAAATAGCGGTAGAAGGTGCGGGGTGCGATGCCCGCCGTGTGGGCGATGTCCTCGGCGCGAGTGGCCCTAAGGCCCTGCCGGACGAAGAGGGCGGCCGCCGCGCGGGCGATCTCCATCCGGGTCTCGGCCTTGCGGCGTTCGGTGAGGGAGACCGGCTTGGCGGGGGAAAACGGCTGGTCGGCGGGGCTGGGGGTGGTGCTCATCCGGGCAGGCTATGCCCGTGTGGCAGAATCTGCCATCCAGGCGGTCCACCCCGGGGTTCAGGTACGGGGTGGACCGCCTTTCCAGTTCCGTTCCGGTGCGGTCCGGCCATGCGGAAGTTCCGTTCCGGTGGGGTCCGGCCATGCGGAAGCCGGGCCTCGGCGCCCGGGGGGGGGTGGGCGCCGAGGCCCGGCTCGGGGAAGGTCCCGCCGCCGGGGGGGGGATTGCGTCGGGACGTGGTTCGCGTGGGCCGGCTGGCCCAGGTGCGTGTGGGGATGGGCCGGGCCGGGGGGTGGGTGGCTGGGTGCGAGTGGCTCAGGTGCGGGTGGGGAGTGCGGTTGCCCGGGCCCGCTCGGGGGCCCGGAAGGGTTGTTCCCGCGGGCCCGGGACTTGAAGCGACGGGACCACGCCATGTTTGCGCCGTCTTCAGCCACCGGGCGTACGCGGCCGCCGCGGGCGCACGCCCGCCACGCCCGCCACGTCCGCCGCCCCACGGCCCCTCACACCCGCCAGGCTCGGCACACCCTCCGGCCGGGAACCCCGGCGCCCGTCACGCCGCCGCGTCGAACCCGGTGTCGCGGGCCAGCTTCTTCAGTTCGAGCAGGGCGTGCTTCTCGATCTGGCGGATCCGCTCGCGGGTCAGGCCGTGCTCCTTGCCGACCTCGGTCAGGGTGCGCTCGCGGCCGTCCTCGATGCCGTACCGCATCTTGATGATGGAGGCCGTGCGCTGGTCCAGGCGGCCGATCAGGTCGTCCAGTTCCTCGCTGCGCAGCAGGGTCATGACGGACTGCTCGGGGGAGACCGCCGAGGTGTCCTCCAGCAGGTCCCCGAACTGGGTCTCGCCCTCGTCGTCCACCGACATGTTCAGCGAGACCGGGTCGCGGGCCCAGTCCAGGACGTCGATGACGCGCTCCGGGGTGGCGCCCAGCTCGGCGGCGATCTCCGCGGGCTCCGGGTCGCGGCCGTTCTCCCGGTTGAACTCGCGCTGCACGCGCCGGATGCGGCCCAGCTCCTCCACGAGGTGCACGGGGAGCCGGATGGTGCGCGACTGGTCGGCGATGGAGCGGGTGATGGCCTGCCGGATCCACCAGGTGGCGTACGTCGAGAACTTGAAGCCCTTGCGGTAGTCGAACTTCTCGACCGCGCGCACCAGGCCGGCGTTGCCCTCCTGGATCAGGTCGAGCAGGGGCAGACCGCTGCGCGGGTAGCGCCGGGCCACCGCCACGACCAGACGGAGGTTGGAGCGGATGAAGACATCCTTGGCCCGCTCGCCGGCCTCGACCAGCGCCAGCAGCTCCTCGCGGGTGGCGTCGGACGCCGTCTCCTCGAATCCGTCGAGGACCTGCTGTGCGAAGACACCCGCCTCGATGGTCTGGGACAGCTCGACCTCTTTCGCGGCGTCGAGCAGCGGCGTCCGCGCGATCTCGTCGAGGTACATGCCGACCAGGTCGCGGTCCGCGATCTCGCCGCCATGGGCGCGAACACTGCTTGCCGAGTCGGCCGTCTCGCCGGTGGCGGACTGACGACGGGCGACGGCACGGGTTGCCATGCGTGCTCCCTTGCGATGGTGGGCGGGTGGTCCTGCGGACGCTCGGCACCGGCGGGGGCAGCCTCCGGGACTTCGAGACTCACCGAGTGCCCTGCATCCGTGGGAAACAACGACTGGAATCCGGACAGAATTCCCAACCCGCCCCTCGATTTTTCTGATCATGCAGTACCCTGTCCGCCCCACAAGGAGGCGGGATGACGCCGGAGCCCACAGAGGTGCAGGTCAGGCCGGGAGTCGAGGGGGATCTCACTGCCCTCACGGCGATCTACAACCACTATGTACGTGAGACGGCCATCACATTCGACATCGAGACGTTCACTCCGGAAGAGCGCCGCCCCTGGCTGCTCTCCCACCCGGAAGACGGCCCGTACCGGCTGATGGTTGCCACCGAGCGGGACTCACAGCGGATTCTGGGGTACGCCACATCGAGCCCCTACCGGCCGAAGCCCGCGTACGTGACCTCGGTGGAGACGTCGGTGTACGTCGCCCCGGAAGCCGGCCGGCGCGGCGTCGGCACGCTGCTCTACGACGCCCTGTTCACGGCGCTCGCCGGCGAGGACGTGCACCGGGCCTACGCCGGGATCGCCCGGCCGAACGAGGCCTCGGAGCGGCTGCACGCCCGGTTCGGCTTCCGGCACGTGGGCACGTACCGCGAGGTCGGCCGCAAGTTCGGCCGCTACTGGGACGTGGCCTGGTACGAGCGGGAGCTGTAGCGGCGAGGCGCGGCCGGCCCTCGGGTCAGCCGAACTGCACCGAGCGCTTCGCCATGCCGCCCCAGAAGCCGTCGATCACCGACTTCTGCGTGTCCAGCTCGCCGCTCACCTCGGCCGCGCCCATGGTGACGAAGAGCGGGGCGAAGTGCTCGGTGCGCGGGTGGGCGTAGCGGCCGGCCGGGGCCTTGTTCAGGAAGTCCAGCAGGGCGTCCCAGTCGCGGGCCTCCAGGGCGCGCCGGCCCCAGTCGTCGAACTCGGACGACCAGCGGGGCACCCCGCCCGAGTAGCGCAGGGCTGCGAGGTTGTGGGTGAAGAAGCCGGAGCCGACGATCAGCACGCCCTCGTCGCGCAGCGGCGCGAGCCTGCGGCCGATCTCCATCAGCCGCACCGGGTCGAGGGTCGGCATGGAGACCTGGAGCACGGGGATGTCCGCGTCCGGGAACATCTCGACGAGGGGGACGTAGGCGCCGTGGTCGAGGCCGCGGTCGGGGATGTCCTGGACCGGGGTGCCGGGGGCGCGCAGCAGCTTGCGGACGGACTCGGCCAGCTCGGGGGCGCCGGGGGCGGGGTAGGTGACCCGGTAATAGTGGTCGGGGAAGCCCCAGAAGTCGTAGACGAGCGGGACGGGCTCCACCGCGCCGAGGGCGAGCGGGGCCTCCTCCCAGTGGGCGGAGACCATGAGGATCGCCGTGGGCCGGGGCAGGTCGGCGGACCAGGCGGCGAGCTGGCCGGGCCAGACCGGGTCGTCGGCGAGCGGCGGGGCTCCATGGCTGAGGTAGAGGGCGGGCATGCGCTGCGGGGCGGGGGCAGACATCGCGGCGGCTCCAGTTGCTTTAAGTCTCAAGCTTCAGGTCCGAGCATATGTCCGACTTGTTTAAGTTTCAAGGAGGGATTTCGTACAGTGGACCCATGAACACGGCACCGGACTCCGCCGCACAGCACCGCTGGCTCACCGACGAGGAACAGCGCGTCTGGCGCGCGTACCTGCACGCCACCACCCTGCTGGAGGACCACCTCGACCGGCAGCTGCAACGCGACGCGGGCATGCCGCACATCTACTACGGCCTGCTCGTCGGGCTCGCGGAGGCGCCGCGCCGGCGGCTGCGGATGACCGAGCTGGCCATGAAGGCGAAGATCACCCGGTCCCGGCTGTCGCACGCCGTCGCCCGGCTGGAGAAGAACGGCTGGGTACGGCGCGAGGACTGCCCCTCCGACAAGCGCGGCCAGTTCGCGGTGCTCACCGACGAGGGCGCCGAGGTGTTGCGGCGCACCGCTCCCGGCCATGTGGGCGCGGTGCGGCAGGCCCTGTTCGACCGGCTGAGCCCGGATCAGCAGAAGGCCCTCGGCGAGATCATGGAGATCGTCGCCGAGGGCCTCCAGCCCGACGGGGAGGGCGCGGACCTTCCCTGGCTGCGCTAGGGCTGGGTCACCTCCCCCGGGCTCAGTGGGCCAGCACCGGGACCGGCACCTCGTCCTCGAGGGACTCGTCGGACTCGCCGGGGCCGCCGGAGGCCACCGGGGTGGTGCCGGGGCGGCCGGCGTTGACGAAGGTGAAGGCGATCAGGGCGGCGAGGCCCAGGATGCCGACGGCGAACCAGATCGCGGCGGTGTAGCCGTGCACCATGCCCTGGAGCCGCACCAGCTCCGCCTGCGGCTTCGCGGTGGCACCGGCGATGTGCCCCTTGACGTACGACGTGGTCGCGGAGGCGGCGATGGTGTTGAGCAGGGCGGTGCCGATCGCGCCGCCCACCTGCTGCGAGGTGTTGACCATCGCGGAGGCGACACCGGCGTCCCGGGGCTGGACGCCCTGGGTGGCCAGGGACATGGCCGGCATGAACGCCGTACCCATGCCGAGGCCGAGCAGCAGCATCGCGGGCAGCAGCAGGGTGCCGTAGGAGGAGTCGATCCGCAGCTGGGTCAGCAGCAGCATGCCGAGGCCGGCGGAGAGGAAGCCGGGGCCCATCAGCAGCCGGGCCGGGACCCGGGTCATCAGACGGGTGCCGATCTGCGTCGAGCCGGTGATCATGCCGGCCACCATCGGCAGGAAGGCGAAGCCCGTCTTGACCGGCGAGTAGCCCTTCACGACCTGGAGGTAGTAGGTCAGGAAGAGGAACAGGCCGAACATGCCGATGATCGCGAGGCCCAGCGAGAGATAGATACCGCCGCGGTTGCGGTCGGTCACCACGCGCAGCGGCAGCAGCGGGGCCTTGACCCGGGACTCCACGACGGCGAAGGAGACCAGCAGGACCGCCGACGCGACGAACATCGCGACGGTGACGGTGTCGCCCCAGCCGTCGGACTCGGCCCGGGTGAAGCCGTAGACCAGCGCGACCAGGCCGAGCGTGGACAGGATCACGCCGGGGACGTCGAGCGGGGAGCGGTTGCGGCCGCCCTGCGGCTCGCGCACCACGAGGAAGGCGCCGGCCGCGGCGACGGCGGCGAACGGGAGGTTCACGAAGAAGGTCCAGCGCCAGTTCAGGTACTCGGTGAGGAATCCGCCGAGGATCAGGCCGACGGCACCGCCGCCGCCCGCGATGGCGCCGTAGATGCCGAACGCCTTGGCCCGCTCCTTGGCGTCGGTGAACATCACGGCGAGCAGGGACAGCGCGGCCGGGGCGAGCAGCGCGCCGAAGACGCCCTGGAGGGCGCGGGCGCCGAACATCATGGCGCCGGTGGTGGCGGCACCGCCGAGCGCGGAGGCGGCGGCGAAGCCGGCCAGGCCGACGAGGAAGGCGCGCTTGCGGCCCCACTTGTCGGCGATACGGCCGCCGAAGAGCAGCAGACCGCCGAAGGCGAGGGCGTAGGCGGTGACGACCCACTGCCGGTTGCCGTCGGTGATGCCGAGGTCGTGCTGGGCGGAGGGGAGGGCGATGTTCACGATCGTCGCGTCGAGGACGACCATCAGCTGGGCGAGCGCGATGAAGACGAGCGCCTTCCAGCGGTTGGCGTCGCCGCCGGTCCGCGGGGTGGCGACGGACGCCTTGAGGGGCGTTTCAGGCATGGGGGTATCCACTTCGGGACTTGGGACGTGCAGAAGATCGGGGAGATATCAGGGGAAAAATGCCGAGAAATCGGCTGGAGGAAGGTGAAGGGAGGAGGGAGGGCCGCCGGGGGGTGGTCAGCCGGCGCGGATCAGGGGAGGCGCAGTTCCTCCAGGGTCACGGAGGCACCCGGCAGGGCGGAACGGGCGGGGGCTCGCAGGCCGTCCAGGAACAGCTGGAGATGACGGTGGACGAACCGGTCGCCGCGCCCGCAGTCCGTGCCGGCCGGAGGCCGGCTCAGCTGGGCCACGACGATCAGCAGGTCACCGACCCCCACATCGGCCCGGAGCCGCCCGGCCGCCACCGCCCGCTCCATGATCTGCGCCACGAGCCGTTCGACGCGCTCGCTGGCGGCCACCAGGTCGGGATGGTGCTGGTCGAAGGTGCTGGAGATCATCGGACACAGCGCGCTGATCCGCTCGTCGGCGGCGGTGTGCACGAAGTGCTCCAGGGCGGCGAAGGCGTCCCCGGTCTCCGCGAGGGCCGCCTCGGCCGCCTCGGCCGTACGGTCCATCACGGAGCAGACGACCTCGCGGACGAGGGCGTCGCGGTCGGGGAAGTTGCGGTACACCGTGGCGTTGCCGACGCCGGCCCGGCGGGCGATCTCGTCGAACGGCACGTCCGGGCCGTGCTCGACGAACATCTCCCGGGCCGCGGTGACGATCCGCTCCCGGTTGCGCAGGGCGTCGGCGCGGGGCCGGGGCACCTTGCGCGCTGCGGGGGCGGTGGCGGTCGACACGGCGTACTCCTCTGACTGACGGGGGCGATCCGGGGAGCCAGTCCCCGTTTCGCTCGGACAGAGGGGTAAACGGGGAGACAGTCCCCGGTTATTTCCCGCCCCCGCGAAGAAGTCGCGTGTCCTGCGTCACACGCGCGGTGCGCCGGGATTCACCCCCGTGCGGACCGGCTTTCCCACGATCGGCCTCCTCCAGCGCGCGTGCCCCGTCCCCTCGACCCAGGGTGATCGCAAGGGTGCAGCCGGAGACCGGCGGCTGCCGTGGAGCGAGAGGTCCATGCATGCAGCCGAAGCCGCCGGCACCGCGCCGTACACCTCTCTCTTCCCTGCTGTCCTCGCCGCGTGCCGTGCGCGGGCGGGGGCTGCGCGGGGGCCTGTGCCGGATACGCCGGCCGCGCCCGCGTCCCTCCGGGGTGTCCCGCGGCCGCGCGCGAAGCCGTATACGCCCGCGCCGTGTGGCCGCGCTCGCCGTGGTGACCGCACTGACCCTGACGGTCAGCACCTCGGCCGGGACCGGACACCTCACGGCGCCCACCACCGCCGGGCCCATCGGCCTGGCCCGCGCCTCCGCGTTCTCGCCCTGCCTGATCCGCGGCGGCCCGGAGGTGCAGATGACCGAGGGGCTCCCCACCCCGCACGGCTACTCCCGCTCCACCGGCACGGTGCACGCCCTGACCCTGATGGTCGACTTCCCCGACGCGCCCGGACCGGGCAGCGCGATGGACCGCTTCCACGAGTTCTTCCCGCAGACCCAGGAGTGGTTCCGCACGGCGTCGTACGGCCGCCTCGACTACCGCCCGGAGACCCCGATCACCGGCTGGCTGCGGATGCCGAGGACGTTCCGGTCGTACGGCATAGAGCGCGGCGCGCCCTTCGACCCCGGCTACCGGCAGCTGGTCCAGGACATCGTTGCCGCCGCCGACCCCACGGTGGACTTCCGCGCGTACGACCTGCTGAACGTGCTGGTCACCCCGAACGCCGGGCCGTCCGCGCTGGACACCGTGCTGTCCGTGACCTTCGCCGGGAACGCCGACGCGCCGGTCGCCGACGGGGTGCCCATCGCCAACGCGTCGTTCGTCTACTCGCGCCAGGACGACGGTTCCGGTTCCTATGCCCGCACCGGCTTCCGGGTGCTGCCGCACGAGAACGGCCACACCCTGGGGCTGCCCGACCTGTACACCCAGGAGGGCGGGAGCGCGGTGGGGCACTGGGACATCATGAGCGAGGACTGGGGGGCCGACAACGATCTGCTCGCCTGGCACAAGTGGAAGCTGGGGTGGCTGGACGCCGCGCAGGTCGGATGCCCGGTGACGGCCGGCAGCACGGACTACATGCTGACGCCGGTGTGGAAGACGGGCGGCGGGAAACTGGTGATCGTGCCGGTCGACGGGCACAGCGTCTACGCGCTGGAGGTACGGACGCCGGGCGGCAACGACGAGGTGGTGTGCCGGCCGGGGGTCCTCGTCTACAAGGTCGACGCGGGCGTGGACACCGGGCGGGGGCCGATCACCGTGTACGACGCACACCCCGCGAGCGGCGGCTGCACGCGCAGCCCGAACGTCCACACGGAACTCTCCGACGCCCCCTACTCCCCCGGCGAGACCTTCCGGGACCCCCGGCATCGCCTCACCGTCCAGGTGATCAGCGGCGACGCGGAGGGCAACTACCGGGTGCGGGTGACGCGGGAGTAGGGAGCGGTTCGTCAGGAGTGGGGCAGTGGGAAGGTGTTGAGGTGCTCCTCGGGCAGCGGGGTGGTTCGCCAGCCCAGGCGGACGGCCGTGTCCTGGAGGCGTCTGCCGCCGAGCGGCAGATAGGCGGCGGGGGCGACGGAGACGGTGCCCGGTACGACGACCCGCAGGACGTGCATGCCCGCGGCGGCCGCCTCCGGGGTGGTGAGGTCCACGGTGACGACGTCGTGGCCGGCGGCGGCGACCCGGTCCACCAGCTCGGCCGCCGAGAGGCGCTGCGGCCGGCCGGTCCAGCCGCCCTCGGGCAGGTCCCAGGCCCAGGGGGCGCAGCGGGCGGCGGCGCGCGGGTCGAGGTGGAGCTGCTGCTGGCAGATCTGCTCGACCACGTCCGACCAGTCCGGCCGGTAGTCGTCCAGGTAACGGCGGTCCTGCCGCCAGGGCTTGAGCGGTGACGGCCGTCCCGGGGTGTCCATCCGGGTCGCGGGGTCGGCCAGCACCCGGGAGGTGATCTGGAGGGTGTGCGCCTCGGCGAGCGCCTTGGCCGCGGCCTCCTCCTCGTCGGCGCGGGCGGCGCAGCCGTAGGTGAGCCAGCCCTCGGCGGTGCTGCGCACCCCGGCGGCGATGACCGGCAGGCCGAACTCGTTGTCGACGCGGACGAGCCGCATCTCGAAGGTGTCCTCGGCGCCCTCGCCGAGGGCGCGCAGCCGGTCCGTCGGGGGCAGCGCGGGCAGCGGTACGGCATTGGCCCACCACACGGCGACGGCGTCCCGCTCGATGATCTCCTCCAGCCCGGACAGCAGGGCGAAGTCCGCGGTGGGACCCGCGGCGATGCCGCCGATCACGGGGAAGGAGTAGTACGGCTCGGGGTGCGGGTGCGGCATGTGCGGCCACGCGGTGTACACGAGGAAGGCGGGCACGAGGACGGGCTCGCCGTCGACGGCGCTGCGGCCCTCCACCCAGTGCGCGGGCGAGTCGGTCCGGAAGGGCTGGAAGGGGAAGCCGGGCGTGGCGTACTGGCGGTCGGAGTGCAGCGCCAGGGTGCGCGGGTCGAGCGCCCGCAGTCCGCGCCGGGTCAGCTGCTCATGGGTGCCGTACACCGGGTGTGCGGGCGGGCAGGCGCCGCAGTGGCGTTCGACGGCCTCGCCCTCCGCGGAGCGGCGGGCCTGTTCCGGGTCGGTCCAGGAGGTGCCGAAGGAGTGCCGTTCGGCGTGCCAGGGCAGCCGGTCGGTGACGTCCCGCAGCTCGGAGACGGCCAGGTGGAGGCGGGGTGGGGTGCCGCCGTACCCGGTGAAGGTCTGCGTCCCGGTGACGAAGGCGGACAGCGGGGCCGGCCGGGGGCCGGAGCCCGGCACCGGACGGTCGACACCGTCCGGGCCGGGCTTCGAGGGAGCGCTGGTCTGCATTCCGCTTACGCGGCGTAGGCCGGGACGCAGTTGGTCGGCGCGAACGCCGGAGCACAGGTGTTGGGCGCGAACGCCGGGGCACAGGTGTTCGGGGCGAAGGCGGAGACACAGGTGTTGGGCGCGAACGCCGGCGCGCAGGTGTTCGGGGCGAAGGCGGACACGCAGGTGTTGGGCGCGAACGCCGGGGCGCACGTGTTCGGCGCGAAGGCCGGGGCGCAGGTGTTCGGCGCGAAGGCGGACACGCAGGTGTTGGGCGCGATGTGGCTCATGTCGGGTTCCTCTCGACGGTGTTGTCCGTAAGGGATTCGGTCGTGCTTGACGTGCCTTTTTCGGTGGTGCCTCCCCGTGCGGCGGACCGCGCGGGGAAGTTCTCGGGTCGCGGCCGCGTTCCGTCCGCGGCGCGCAGGAGCAGGGCGCATCCGGCGCCGACCGCGCCGCCCGCCAGCACGCACCCGGTCCACAGCGCACCCGGGCCGGCGTGCGCGAGCAGCCAGGTGCCGCCGGCCGGTCCGACGAAGGCGGCGGCCGACCAGGCGCCGGCGTACACGCCCTGGTAGCGGCCCCGTTGGTGGACGGGGGCCAGCCCGGCGGCGACGGCGCCCGCCATCGGCGCGAAGAGCATCTCGCCGGCCGTCCAGACGACCACCGTGGCCGCGTACGCCAGGGTGCCCCGGGCCAGGCCGGTCAGGCCGAAGCCGACGCCCGCCAGGACGGCGCCGGCGAGCAGCACCAGGCCGCGCGGGCCCTTGCCGGCCAGCTTGCTGACGGGCAGTTGGAAGACCGCGATGAGCAGGGCGTTCAGCGCCATCAGCAGGGCGAAGACCCCAGGGGTGTGCCCGTGTGCGGTGACGACGACGGGCAGCGCCGCCGACCGCTGCTCGTACACGGCGGCGAAGATCAGGGTGCACAGGACGAAGCACAGGAAGCGGAGGTCCTTGCGCAGCGGCAGCGACGGGTGCGCATCCGCGCCGTGCCCCTCCCCCGCCGGGCACGCCGGGGACGCCGTGGACGCCGTGGACGCCGAAGGGGTTCGGGCCGGGCGGGTCTCGGGGACCTTGACCAGGACGAGCGCGCCGCACAGCAGGGTGGTCGCCGCGTCGGCGAGGAACAGCGCGGTGTAGCCGTGCTCGACCAGCAGGCCGGCGAGCACGGCGGAGACCGCGGTGCCGGTGTTGACGGCCCAGTAGTTGTAGGCGAAGGCGCGCGGCCGGTCGGCGGCGGCGACCACGTCGGCGATCGACGCGGAGGCGGCCGGCCGGACCGCGGCGGCGCCGAACCCCGCCCCGAACGCGGCCGCGCTCACGACCGCCGGCGCGGTACCGGTGCCGAGCGCGACCATGCTCAGCGCGGTGGCGCAGTGCCCGGCGAACATCGTCGGGCGGCGCCCGACCCGGTCGGCGAGCACGCCGCCGACCGCGGACCCCGCGATCGCCCCGGCGCCGAGCAGCGAGACCACGAAGCCCGCGGAGGACACGGAGTAGCCGCGGGCCTGGGTGAGGGAGAGGACGAGGATCGGCCCGGTGAACGCGCCGAGCCAGTTGATCAGCAGACCGGTCCAGATCCACCAGTACGCGCGGGGAAGATTCCGCGGACCACCGCTCATAATTCCCCTCCGCATTCCGCGTCCTGTCAGCCGGTCGCCGGAAATCCTCTTTCTCCGGACCCCGCATCGTCAATGAATGCGGCGACAGAAATGCGTCAATCAACTACAGGGAATGGCGGGTAATTTCAGGAGCATTACAGGGGAATTCAAAGTGGAAAGGATTAGTTCCGCACCGTCCAGGTGTCGCCGCCTGCCAGGAGTGCGGCGAGGTCGCCCTTGCCGTGTTGTTCGACGGCGGTGTCGAGTTGGTCGGCCATGGCGGTGTC
>NZ_JBSFHC010000033.1:0-39841 GCF_053596835.1 Streptomyces sp. NPDC001606 | reverse complement strand
TCAACGCGCACAAGGCCGGCACCATCAAGGGCCTGTCCGCCGAGATCGGCGCCTCCATCACCTCCGGCGCCGCGATCTGCGAGATCAAGGACTGAGCAAAAGGACCCCATAAAGGAGGAGGCCCCCCGGTGGCTACCGGGGGGCCGTTCGTCGTGCCACGTCCTAGACGCGGCCGCTCAGCGTCTGTTCCACGTCCTGGCTGTGGTAGTAGGTGCGGCCCTGGCCGCTGCGGCGGCGCCACTTGGACTGGCTCGCGTGCCGGTAGACGCTGCCCGTCGGGATGCCCCACAGGCCGGAGACATCGGCCGCGGTCATCCAGCGCACGGCGCCCGCGGAGGGGGCCTCGGCGGCGACCTCGGGGGCGTGGGCGCGGGGGGTGCCGGCGGTCGCCGCCCCCCGCAGGCGGCGGCTGAGCTGGAGCCACTCATGGCCGTGCCAGCGGTGGGCGGGGCTGTGGCTGCACCGGATCACGGCCGGGATCCGGGGCGCCTGCGGCCGTACGACGGCGGTCAGCTTGCCGGGGCAGTCCTGCTCCACGCAGGCGCCGATCAGCAGCTGCTGGCGCACCTCGGGGTCCACCACCTGGCGGGCGCGGCGGACCAGCCGGGCGATCTCGCAGGAGAACTCGCCCGCGGCCGCGTGCCCGGCGAGCCAGTCGAGGTTCCGGCCGAGGAAGACGGCGAGCGGCAGCACGGCCCGGCGGGGTGCCGGGCGGGCGCCCCGCTCCGCGACCACGGCGCCCGCCCAGGAGCCGAGCACGCCGAGGATCTCGGTGCGCACCTCGGCCGCCTGGTGGTTGAAGGCGGCGCTGGGCAGCGGGCCGCCGGAGGTCTTGGGCCGGGTCGGGTCGGGGTTGCTGCCGTCGAGCCGGCGGCCGCAGGCCTCGTGCAGCGCGGGCAGCCGGGACAGGTCCCGGGAGAGCCGTTGCAGACAGACCTGGCACAGCCGGCGGCCGCCGGACAGCAGCCGGCCGGACTCGCCCGCGGCGCGGCGCCCCGTGCACTCGGCGCCCGGGCAGATGTCGACGGCGACGGCCGTACAGCCGTCCCCGGGTATAGGCGGTACAGGCGAAATCGGTGCGTTCATCACTCGCATCCCCCACTCGTGATTCTCCACAGGGTGTGGAAGCTAGTTCGACGACTGGCCGGAAAGCAATGCAGTATGGGGTTTCCGGATTTTGTTGACATTGCCTGACGGTTATTTGACATGCGGGCCATTGACTTCCGTGGTCCCGGCGAAGAGGCTGTTGCGTAGATTCGGAGAAGTGGCCGCAGCGGCCGTTGACCCCCCTTCACCTGGGGTTCCGGCCTGACTTGACGTTTCTCTGTAGGTCGCCTGACGGTCCCTTTTCATTTCTGAGGATCCCTTGACGAACTGGTCGCGATCCTTGAATTCAGGGCATTGAAATGCGGCTGGGGCGGCGAAGAAGATAGTTCCTAAGGTCGCCGAAGTGTCGGTCAGCGCGGCCCGATCAGTTTTTCCGGATCAGACTGGAGAAGGCAGAACACATGACCAAGATCGCAGTTATTCTGGGCAGCACGCGCCCGGGTCGCAGGGGCCAGATGGTGGCGGAGTGGGTGGCCAAGTCCGGCGCCGAGCAGCTGCCGGACGCGGTCTTCGACGTCCTCGACCTGGCGGACTTCGACCTCCCGATCCTGGACGAGCCGCAGCCGCCGGCCTTCGGCCACTACAGCAAGGACCACACCCGCAAGTGGGCCGACGCCATCAAGTCGTACGACGGCTTCGTGTTCGTCACCCCGGAGTACAACCGCTCGATCCCGGGTGTGCTCAAGAACGCGCTCGACTACATCTACGCCGAGTGGAACAACAAGGCCGCCGGCTTCGTGGGTTACGGCCTCCAGGGCGGCGCCCGCGCGATCGAGCACCTGCGGCTCATCCTCTCCGAGCTGAAGGTGGCCACCGTGCGGTCGCAGGTCGGGCTGTCCCTGTTCGGGGACTTCACGATCAGCAACCCGGCCGAGCCGGGCGAGTTCACCCCCGGCCCGCACCAGGCCCAGACGCTCGCCACCATGCTCGGTGAGGTCGTCGAGTGGGCGCAGGCGCTCGAGCCGCTGCGCAAGGACGCGTGAGCCGGGTAGAGGCCAAGCCCGCAGAAACCGACGCGATCACCCCGGCGATCTGGCGACTCGCCGGGGTGATCGCGCTCGGCGCGTTCGCGGGAGGCCTGGACACCTCGCTCATCAACATCGCGCTGGAGACGATCCAGAAGCAGTTCCACACCGGTATCGGGACCGCCCAGTGGATCGCCAGCGGCTATCTGCTGGCGCTCGCCGTGTCCCTGCCGGTGTGTGCCTGGCTCGGCCGGCGGGTCGGTGCGGGCCGGCTGTATCTGTGGGCGCTGGCCGCCTTCACGGTCATCTCGGCGCTGTGCGGACTGGCGCCGAACATCGAGTCGCTGATCGTGCTCCGCGTCTTCCAGGGGCTGACCGCGGGCCTGCTGGTGCCGACCGGTCAGACGATCCTCGGCCAGGCCGTCGGCCCCGGCCGGCTCGGCCGGGTGATGGCCCGGCTCGGCATCGCCGTCACCCTCGCCCCGGCGCTCGGTCCCACGCTCGGCGGCCTGATGCTGCACAACCTGTCCTGGCGCTGGCTGTTCCTGATCAACGTGCCGCTCGGCATCATCGCCATCGCCCTCGGCCGGCGCTACCTGCCGCGCGAGAAGGGCGCGTCGACCACACGGCTGGACTGGGCCGGCTACGGCTATGTCGGGGTGGGTCTGCCGCTGGTCGTGTACTCGCTGACCACCTGGGGCGAGCTGGGCCGCCCGGACGGCGTCCGGGTCCTGCTGCCGCTGGTCATCGGTGTGCTCGGGCTGGCGGTGTTCGTCCGGCACGCGGCCCGCCGCGAGTCCCCGCTGCTCGACATGGGGCTGTTCCGCAACCCCGGCTATGTCGCGGCCTGCGCGGGCTTCGCGTTCAACGGCGCGATGAGCTTCGGCAGCGCGCTGCTGTTCCCGCTCTACTTCCAGCTGCTGCACACCGACGGCGTGGTGGCGACCGGCCTCCAGATGCTGCCGCTGGGCCTCGGCACCGCGCTCACCCTCCCGCTCAGCGGGCGGCTCACCGACAAGTACACCGGCGGCCCGGTCGCGGTGGCCGGCGCGAGCCTGACCGCCCTGGTCACCGCCGCGTTCGCGCTGGCCGACAGCCCGGGCAAGGTGTTCGTCCAGGTCCTGCTGTTCGGGCTGGGCATGGGCACCGGACTGGCCAGCACCCCGATGATGGTCGCCGCGTTCGGCATCGTCCCCCGGGACCGGCTGCCCGACGCCACCGCACAGATCAACATCCTGGTCCGCCTCGGCGGAGCACTGGGCGCCGCGCTGTTCTCGGTGATCGTCGCCCGCGGCCTGTCCTCGGGACCCGAGCACGCCTTCCACACCGCCCTGTGGTGGCAGTTCGGCACGGCCGTCGCCACCCTGCTCGGCACGCTCGGCCTGTGGTGGGCCCTGCGGAAGAACCCGGCACCCACAGCCCATCCTCATCACTGAACTAGGAAGGCCTGAACTGAACATGGATGAGACCGTTTACGACGTGGCCATCCTCGGCTCGGGCATGGCCGGCGGCATGCTCGGGGCCGTGCTCGCCCGCAACGGCGTCAAGGTCCTGCTGATCGACGCCGGGGTGCACCCCCGGTTCGCGGTCGGCGAGTCGACGATCCCCTACACCTCCGTGCTCACGAAGATCATCGCGGAGCGCTACTCGGTGCCCGAGATCGAGCCGATGGCGAGCCACCAGGGGATCGTGGAGAAGATCTCCCCGATGTGCGGCAAGAAGGCCAACTTCGGCTTCGTGTACCACCGCGAGGGCCAGTCGCACGACCCCGAGCAGATCAACCAGATGGTGATCCCGGCCTGGCAGCGCACCGAGAGCCACCTGTTCCGCCAGGACGTCGACGCCTATCTGTTCCACGTCGCGGTCTCCTACGGCGTGGAGCCGCTCAGCGGGACCCGGATCCAGGACATCGACATCGACCCGGCCACCGGCGTCACCCTGCGGTCCGACAAGGGCGCGGAGTTCCGCGCCAAGTACCTGGTGGACGGCAGCGGCTTCCGCTCGCCGGTCGCCGACAAGTTCGGGCTGCGGGACGTCCCGACCCGCGCCCGGCACCACTCGCGCAGCATGTTCACGCACATGGTCGGGGTCACGCCGTTCGACGACGCCGAGGCCGCCCGCGACCACAAGCACCGCAGCCCGTGGCACGAGGGCACGCTGCACCACGTCTTCGACGGCGGCTGGCTGTGGGTCATCCCGTTCGACAACGAGGAGGACTCGCTCAACCCGCTGTGCAGCGTGGGCCTCACCCTGGACGAGCGGGTCTTCCCCAAGACGGACGCGACCGCCCAGGAGGAGTTCGACGACTTCCTGCGCCGCTACCCGGAGATCGCCGAGCAGTTCCGCGGCGCCAAGGCGGTCCGTCCGTGGGTCAGCACCGGCCGGCTCCAGTACTCCGCGCACGACACGGTCGGCGACCGCTTCTGCCTCACCTCGCACGCCGCCGGGTTCATCGACGCGCTGTACTCGCGCGGCCTGACCAACACCCTGGAGGTCGTCAACGCGCTCGCCTGGCGGCTGATCGAGGCGGCCAAGGACGACGACTGGTCGACCGAGCGGTTCGCCTTCATCGACCGGCTCCAGCAGGGGCTGTTCGACGTCCACGACGACGTCGTCTACAGCTCCTTCGTCGGCTTCCGCCACTATGACCTGTGGAACGCGGTGCTCCGAGTCTGGGAGGCCACCACAGTGATGCCCACGGTCACCCTGGAGCAGGCCTTCCGGCGCTTCCAGGAGACCCAGGACGACCAGGTCTTCCGGGACCTGGAGCAGCGGCAGCACCCCGGCCTGCCCGACCCGGTCGGCCAGGACATCCACGAGCTGCTGACCTTCGCCCGCCAGACCTGCCAGGCCGTCGAGGCCGGCGAGGTGGACCCGGCGGACGCCGCCGCGGCCATCTTCGCCCGGATCGCCGAGTCGCCCTGCCTGCCCGAGCCGTTCGACCGGGGCAACCCCGACATCAAGTGCTTCGAGGCCACCCCGGAGCTGGTCGCCGCCGCCCAGGAATGGGGCCGTACCCGGGCCCCCGAGCACGTCGGCCGGATCTTCCGATGACACGCGCTCCCGTGACGACGCCCGCCCGGGACGCCGAGACCCGAGGAGTCCCCCCATGCCTCCGATAGATCTGCTGTTCCTGGACATTGTCGTCATCCTGGCCGCCGCCCGAGTCTTCGGTGCGGCGGCCGTCGCGTTGCGGCAGCCCCGCGTGCTCGGGGAGATCGCGGCCGGGATCGCCCTCGGCCCGACCCTCCTCGGCCACCTGGGCGGCGGCGGGCTGTTTCCCGCCACCGTGCTGCCGCCGCTGAAGACGCTGGCCGCGGTCGGCCTGGTCCTGTTCATGTTCGTGGTCGGGATGGAGCTGGACCAGCGGCTCATCCGGGGCCGCGGCCGGGTGGTCACCGGGGTGGCGGTCGGCGCCACCCTGGTGCCGCTCGTCCTCGGCTGCTCCTACGCCTTCTGGCTCGCCCCCCGCTACGCCGTCGGCGGCCACCTGCCCTTCGTGCTGTTCTTCGGGGTGTCGGTGTCCGCCACCGCGTTCCCGGTGCTGGCCCGCATCATCACCGAACGCGGCATGCAGAAGACGCTGATCGGCGGGATCGCCCTCGCCTGCGCCGCGGTGATCGACATCGTGGCGTACGGCCTGCTCGGTCTGGCGGTGGCCCTCAACTCCGCCTCCGGGCACCAGGCCTGGCGGCTGCTGCTGGTACCGGTCTACCTGCTGGTGATGTTCGGCCTGGTACGGCCGCTGCTGCGCCGGGTGACCGAGGCCGCCGAACCGCTGCCGTACCTGCTGATCGGACTGTTCGCCTCGGCCTGGGTCACCGAGTGGCTGCAAGTGCACTACATCTTCGGGGCGTTCGTGTTCGGCGCGGTCATGCCGCGCTCCGAGGCGCTGCTCACGCGGCTCACCGAGCGGCTGGAACCGGCCGTCCACCTGATGCTGCCCGTGTTCTTCGCGGTGACCGGGCTGACCGTCGACCTCACCGGGCTGCGCCCGGCGCAGCTCGGCGTCCTCGCCGCCGTGCTGGCGATCGCCGTGTTCGGCAAGCTCGGCGGCGGCTATGCCGCGGCCCGGCTGTCCGGCATCCCGCACCGCGGCTCCGCGGTGGTGGCGACGCTGGTCAACGCCCGTGGACTGACCGAGCTGGTGATCCTCTCGGTGGGTCTGGAGCAGGGCCTGCTCGATGTGCGGCTCTACGCGATGCTCCTGGTCATGGCCCTGGTGACCACCGCGATGACCGGGCCGCTGCTCGGCTGGAGCTACCCGGCCGACCAGCTGCGCGAGGACCTCGCGGCGGCGGACCGGGAGCGGCAGGGCGCGGTGGACGGGGCCCGGCGGACCGCCCCCGGCGCCGCCACGGCGGCCCGCCCGGCCGGCACGGCCGCCGCGCCCGGCTCGCCCGGCCCCCGATCTTCCGACGAATCCTTTGGAGGCACTGATGGACGCTGACGTCATCGTCGTGGGAGCCGGGCCTGCGGGCCTGATGCTCGCCGGCGAACTGCGACTGGCCGGAGTCGACACGATCGTGGTCGAACGGCTGCCGGAGCGCACCGGCGAATCGCGCGGACTGGGCTTCACCGCCCGCACGATGGAGGTGTTCGACCAGCGCGGACTGCTGTCCCGCTTCCCGGACATCACCACCAGCAACGTCGGCCACTTCGGCGGACTGCCGGTGGACTTCGCCGTCCTCCAGGGCGCGCACCAGGCCGCCAAGTCGGTGCCCCAGTCGGAGACCGAGGCGGTGCTGGAGTCCTGGGTGACGCAGCTCGGCGCGGACCTGCGCCGCAGCCATGAGCTGGTCTCCCTCACCGACGGCCCCGACGCCGTGGAGGTCGAGGTCAAGGGCCCGGACGGCGCCCAGACGCTGCGCGCCCGCTACCTGGTCGGCTGCGACGGCGGCCGCTCCACCGTGCGCAAGGCGGCCGGCTTCGACTTCCCCGGCACCGCGGCGACCCTGGAGATGTTCCTCGCCGACGTCAAGGGCCTGGACCTGGAACCGTCGATGATCGGGACGACGTACCCCGGCGGCATGGTCATGGTCGGCCCGCTGCCCGGCGGCATCACCCGGCTGATCCTGTGCGAGCGGGGCACCCCGCCGAAGCGCCGCACCACCCCGCCCGGGTACGACGAGGTGGTGGCCGGCTGGAAGCGGGTCACCGGACAGGACATCTCGCACGGCGAGGCGGTGTGGGTCAGCTCCTTCGGCGACGCCACCCGGCAGGCCACCGAGTACCGGCGCGGCCGGGTCTTCCTCGCCGGCGACGCCGCGCACATCCATCTGCCGGCCGGCGGCCAGGGCATGAACACCAGCATCCAGGACGCCGTGAACCTCGGCTGGAAGCTGGCGGCCGTGGTCCGCGGCAAGGCCCCTGAGTCGCTGCTGGACACCTACCACGACGAGCGCCACCCGGTCGGCAAGCGCCTGCTGATGAACACCCAGGCGCAGGGGCTGCTGTTCCTCAGCGGCTCCGAGGTGCAGCCGCTGCGCGATGTGCTGACCGAGCTGATCCAGTACCCGGAGGTCAGCCGCCACCTCGCCGCCATGGTCAGCGGCCTGGAGATCCGGTACGACCTCGACGGCGGCCGGCACCCGCTGCTGGGCCGCCGGATGCCCCGCCTGGAGCTGGCCGGCGAGAACGTCAGCACCAGCAGCACCGAGCTGCTGCACACCGGCCGCGGTGTGCTGCTCGACCTGACCGACAACGCGGTCCTGCGGGGCCGGGCGGCCGGCTGGACCGACCGGGTCGACGTGGTGACGGCCGAGCCGCAGGACCTCGGCGAGGACAGCCCGCTCGTGGGCACCACCGCCGTCCTGGTCCGCCCCGACGGCTATGTCGCCTGGGCCGCGCCCGGCAGCCACAGCGACCTGCCGATGGCGCTGGAGCGGTGGTTCGGCCCGGCGCGCTGAGCCGGACGACGGCGCGAGCCGTGATCAGACGAGGAGAGTCCCCCATGCCGCAGCCCGCCCTGCGCGAGGTCGCACACGAGATCACCGTTTCGGCACCGGCCGCCACGGTCCACCGGCTGCTCGCGGAGGTGGCCGACTGGCCGCTGATCTACCCGCGGATCGTGTACGCAGAGCGGCGCCCGCGCGGCGGTTCTGCCGAACAGGTGCTCATCTGGGCCGCCGACGACGACGGCACCTTCGAGCACTGGACGTCGGAACGCACCCTCGATCCGGAGCGGCTGCGGATCGACTTCCGCCCGACCGGGATCCAGCCGCCGCTCGCCTCCATGGCGGGCGGCTTCGTCGTGGAGCCCGAGGCCGGCGCGGCGCGGCTGCGGCTGCTGCACGCGTTCGCGGTGGTCGGCGACGACCCCGAGGCGACGCGCCGCATCGACGCGGCCGTCGACCGCAACTCCCACAAGGAACTGGGGGAGTTGCGGCGGAACATCGAGCGGGTCGAGGCCTCGGCGGTCCTGTCGTTCACGGAGTCGGCGCGGATCGTCGCCCCGGCGGCGGACGTGTACGACGTCGTACGCGCCGCGGACCGGTGGCCCGGGCGGCTGCCGGGGCTCACCGAGGTCCATGTCACCGGCGGTGAACACGGCCTGGACACGGTCGAGTCGGCACACGCCGGCACGGAGCGGCGCGCCCGCTTCCACCGGCTGTGCCTGCCGCACCGGACGATCGCGCTCCGGCAGATCGCCCCGCCCGCGCCGCTGACGCTGCGCACCGACGTGTGGACCTTCGAGGAGCAGGGAGCGGGCGTGACCGCCTCGGTCCGGCACACCGTCGTGCTGGACCCCGAGGCCGTCACCGGGGCGTACGGCCCTCACGCCACGCTCGCCGACGCCGTGGAGCACATCCGGGCCGGCGTCGCCGCGGAGAGCCGGGCGCTGCTGCGGTACGCCAAGGCGTGCACGGAGCTCCGCACGGCCGGGGCGGTGCGGTCATGACCGGGACCACGGAGGTGCGCCGGCGCGGGCTGCTGGCGGTGCTCGCGGGCAACATGCTCATCGACGCGCTGGAGGTGTCCACGCTGGTCGTGGCCATGCCGTCGATCGCGCGGGAGCTGCATCTCGGGCTCACCGCGGTGCAGTGGACGATGAGCGCGTTCGCGCTCGGCTTCGGCGGGCTGCTGCTGTTCGGCACCCGGCTGGTCGAGCTGCTCGGGCGGCGCCGGGTCTATCTGGCCGGGCTGCTGCTGTTCGCCCTCGCCTCACTGGCCGCGGGGATCGCGACCGACCCGGCGCTGCTGGCGGCCACCCGGTTCGTCAAGGGCTTCTGCGTCGCGCTCACCGCGCCGACCGGACTGGCGATCATCAGCACCTCCTTCGAGGAGGGGCCGGTGCGCGACCGGGCCGTGTCGGTCTACGCCTTCTTCGGGGCCATCGGGTTCACCGCGGGCCTGGTGCTGTCCGGCGTCCTCACCACGGTGAGCTGGCGCTGGGCGCTGGTCTTCCCGGCACCGGCCGTGCTGGTGCTGTTCGTCCTCGGGCTGCGCCTCATCCCGGCCGGGCGGTCCGCTCCGGGCCGGCGGTCCTTCGACGCGGCGGGCGCGGTGACCTTCGCCGGGGCACTGAGTGCGCTGGTCGGGGCGATCGTCGCGGCCGGCCCGGCGTGGCGCGGAGCCGCGCTCGTCGCGTTCGCGGTGCTGCTCGGCTCGTTCCTCGCCGTGGAGCGCCGGGCGGCCCGGCCGCTGCTGCGGATGTCCGCGGTGGCGAACGGGCCGCTGATCCGGTCCGCGCTGTGCGGTGCCGCGTTCAACGGTGCCTATCTGGGGCTGCTGTTCCTCGTCACCTTCCAGCTCCAGGACGGCCACCACTGGTCGCCGCTGCGGACCGCGCTCGCGTTCCTTCCGGCGAGCGTGCCGCTGGCGCTGACGTCGCTGTCGGCGGGGCGGATGGTGCGCCGGTTCGGCGGACCCCGGCTGATCGTGGCCGGCACGCTCCTCGCGTTCCTCGGCTATCTGGTCTACCCGCGCGGGCGGCTGCCCGGCGGATACGCCGTCGACGTGCTGCCCACGCTGCTGCTCGTCGGGGCCGGGTTCGTGCTGGCGTTCGCCGCCCTGAACATGCAGGCCGCCTCCGGGGTGCCGGCCGAGCGGCGGCCGATGGCCGGCGCCGCGTTCCAGACCGCGGTCCAGACCGGCGCCGCGGTCGCCGTCTCCACGGTCGCCGTCCTCGCCGCCCGCTCCGGGGTCACCTCCGGCAGCGCCCTGCTCTTCGTCCTCGCGCTGTCGGCCCTCGGCCTGCTCGCCGCCCTCACCGGTGTGCTGCCGCGGCCCGGGGTGCTGCGCGCCCGGGTGTCCGAGGCCGGGGGGTACGAGGCCGATGCCTGACCCGACGCGCGCCGCGGGCGGCCGTCCGTGCCGCGCGCTCCGGGGGGACGTCCGGCGCCGCCCTGTTCTCCGTCCTCGCGCTGTCGGCGCTCGGCCTGCTCGCCGCCCTCACCGGTGTGCTGCCGCGCCCCGCTGTACTCCGCACTCCCGTATCCGATCTCCGGAGGTACGAGCCCGATGCCTGATCTGACCGGCCTGCTCTCCGCGGCCCGCACCGCCGCCGAGGTCGCCGCCCGCCACGCGGCCGCCGCCGACACCGACCGTCGGCTCGCCGACGACGTGGTGGAGGCCCTGCTGAACGCCGGGTTCGCCCGCCGTTTCGTGCCCGAGCACCTGGGCGGCGCGCCCGTCGGCTTCACCGAGCTGATGGAGTCCGTGGCCGCCGTCGCCGAGGGCTGCGCCTCCGCCGGCTGGGTCGCCTCGCTGATGGCGCAGGGCGCCCGTATCTCCGGCTATCTGCCCGCCGAGGGCCAGGCCGAGGTGTGGGCGAAGGGCGCCGACACCCTGGTGGTCGTCGGGTTCGTCTCGCAGGGCCGGGTGCGTGAGGTGGACGGCGGCTGGGTGCTCTCGGGCACCTGGCCCTATGTCAGCGGGATCGAGTTCTCGCAGTGGGCGCTGGTGCTGGCCGACGCCGACGACGGCCCGCGCTTCTTCGCCGTACCCCGGTCGGAGTACGACTACGACACCTCGTGGTTCACGCTCGGCATGCGGGCCACCGGCAGTCACGCGCTGGCCCTGGACGAGGTCTTCGTCCCGGCCCACCGCTCCTTCCCGCGGGACGAGATGTTCCTGGGCAGGCCCTCGGTGTCCCGCGAACCGTTCCACACCGCCCCGCTGTTCGCCGTGAACGGGCTGACCTTCGGCGCCCCGATCCTCGGCGCGGCCCGCGGTGCCCTCGCGGTCGCCGGTGCCGCGCTGCCGCCGCGGGATGCCGCCCGGCTGGGCTACGCACGGGCGGCGGGCGAGATCGAGGCGGCGACCCTGCTGCTCACCCAGGTGGCCGACCGCGCCGACCAGGGCCGGTACGGCGACGCCGAGCTGCGGGCCGCGTCCCGGGACAGCGCCCTCGCCGTGGACCTGCTGGCCGTCGCGGTGGACCGGCTGTTCGCCGAGTCCGGCACCCGCGGCCAGCGCGAGACCCAGCCGCTCAACCGGATCTGGCGCGATGTGCGCGCCGCCGCCGGCCACGGGGCGCTGCGCTTCGAGCCGGCCGCGATGCGGTTCACCGAACCGCTGGTCAGCGCCTGACGCCCGCACCGCCCACTCGACGAAAGACGAAAGGTGTCGCTCATGTCCGTCCCGAGCCCCCACAAGCTCCGCCTGGCGGTGCTCACCGTCTGCGGCAACGACAGCAGGTCCGGCCCGCTGGTCGCCGACTGGTTCGTCCACGAGGCCGAGCAGTACGACGGCTACGAGGTCGACGTGATCGACCTGGCCGCCGCCGAGCTGCCGGTACTGATCACCCGGCCGCCCACCGCGGAGGCACAGCTGCGGCTGGCGTCCGTCACCCCGCGGCTGGCCGCCGCCGACGCGTTCGTGATCATCACCCCCGAGTACAACCGCGCCTACCCGGCCGTGCTCAAGGGCGCCATCGACTGGCATGTGGCCGAATGGCGGGCCAAGCCGATCGGCTTCGTCTCCTACGGCGGCCGCTCCGGCGGCCTGCGGGCGATCGAGCAGCTCCGGCTGGTCTTCGCCGAGTTGCATGCCGTCACCCTGCGCGACTCGGTCAACTTCATCGACGTATGGGACCAGTTCGGTCCCGACGGCCAGCCCAAGGACGGGCCCGGCTGCGCCGGCGCCGCCAAGGTCATGCTCGACCAGCTGCACTGGTGGGCGACCTCGCTGCGGGAAGCCCGGCTGAACCGTCCCTACCGGGCCGCCTGACCCCCTTTCACCGACGGAGACCCACCGATGCGCGTCCTGATCACGACCATGCCCGCGCCCACCCACCTCACCCCGAACGTGCCGCTCGCCTGGGCGCTGCACAACGCCGGGCACGAGGTGCGGGTGGCGAGCCACCCGAACATGGTCGAGCACATCCACTCGGCCGGGCTGACCGCCGTACCGGTCGGCCGCAACGTGAGCATCCCCGACGCCGTGCACGCCACCGCGGAGGACGAGCGGCTGGAGCGGATCACGGAGGCCCTCGGGCTCACCGAGGCCGAGGCCGACAAGCGCGGCCACATCCGCAACTTCGTGCTCGCCGCCTTCACCCTCTACTACTCGCAGGAGGCCGTGGGCGCCGGCGGCCAGGCCCTGGCCGACGACCTCATCGCCCACGCCCGCTCCTGGCAGCCCGACCTGGTGCTGTGGGACCCGCTGGTGCTGGCCTCGCCGATCGCGGCCCGCGAGGTGGGCGCCGCCCACGCCCGGGTGCTGTGGGGCCTGGACCGGATGGGCTGGCTGCGCAAACGATTCCTCGAGCAGCTCGCCGACCCGGCCTCCGGCCTCGACGAGGACCTGATCCGCCAGGTCATGCAGCCGACCCTCGACCGGCTCGGGCACGAGTTCGACGAGGAGCTGCTGACCGGCCAGTGGACCGTCGACCTGATGCCGCCCCGGCTGGCCGAACCGCTCGGCCTGCGCACCATCCACCTGCGCCGGGTCCCCTACGCCGGACCGGCCACCGTGCCCGACTGGCTGAGCACCCCGCCCGAGCGCCCGCGCATCTGCCTGACCCTCGGCGCCAGCGGCCGCACCTTCTTCCAGGAGAACCACGGGGTGTCGATCGCGAGCCTGCTGGAGATGCTCGGCGAACTCGACGTCGAGGTCGTCGCCACCTTCAACTCCGTCCAGCTGGAGAAGGCCGGCAGCGTCCCCGCCAACGTCCGCACCGTCGACTACATCCCGCTCGGCCAGCTGCTGCCGACCTGCGCCGCGATCATCCACCACGGCGGCGGCGGCACCTACGCGGCCGCCGCCGCGCACAAGGTGCCGCAGATCGTCATCCCCAAGCACTTCGGCGACTTCCTCGACAACGCCCGGTACGTCGCCGAACGCGGCGCCGGTCTCTGCGTCGACCGCGCCACCACCATGGACGACCTGCGCAAGCAGATCCTCCAGGTCATCACCGAGCCGTCGTACCAGGACGGCGCCGCCGACCTGTACGAGGAGGCCCTCGGCACGCCGGGCCCCAACGAGATCGTCCCGGTGCTGGAGCGCCTCACCCGCGAAAACCGCTCCCGGACCGCCGGCCCCCGCTGATCACACCCGAAAGGAGCACCGCCCATGGCTACGCCCGTAGCAACCCACCCACGTGCCCAGGCCGGTCCGGCGGAGGAGCGGCGCGCGGTCGTCGAGGCCGCCCGTGCCGTCTTCGCCCGCGACGGCTGGCTGCACACCTCCCTGGAGGACGTCGCGACCGCGGCCGGGCTGGACGCCGACGCCGTCGCCCACTACTTCAAGGACAAGGAGCAGCTGCTGCTGTCCGTGCTGCTGGACAGCGCCGCCTCCCTGTCCGCCGCGCTGACGGTGGTCGCCGAGAGCCACCTGGCCGAGATCACCGACCTCGAGCAGGACCTGGTCGCGCTCGGCCTGGACTGGCTGTCGCCGCTGGCCACCTACCCCGAGCACTTCGCCATCGTGCGGCACCTCCAGGCCGAGGCGGCCCGGGTGCCGGCCGGGGTGCTGGAGATGTGGCAGACCGCCGGTCCCCGGCAGGCGCAGCGCGAGCTGGCCCGCCGGCTGGAGCGCGTCGCCGAGCGCGGACTGCTCGACATCCCCGACGCCGACCACGCCGCGGGCCGGTTCGTCCAGCTCGTCGCGGGCGGGGTCGTCGGCCGCTCCTTCCACGGCGCCCTGCCGCTCGCCGAGTACGAGACCGAGCAGCTCGTCCGGGCCGGTGTCGCCGACTTCATCCATCTGTTCCGTCCCGGCGCGGACCGCTGACCCAAGTCATCACGGAAGAGAGAAGACATGCACAGCACCCTGATCGTGGCGCGCATGGACGTCGAGTCCAGCGTCCAGGTGGCCAAGCTGTTCGGCGAGTTCGACCGCACGGACATGCCGCACCGCATGGGCACCCGCCGCCGCCAGCTGTTCGCCTACAAGGGCCTGTACTTCCACTTGCAGGACTTCGACGCGGACAACGGCGGCGAGCTGATCGAGGACGCCAAGTCCGACCCGCGCTTCGTGCAGATCAGCCAGGACCTCAAGCCGTTCATCGAGGCCTACGACCCGGCGACCTGGCGGTCTCCGAAGGACGCCATGGCCACCCGCTTCTACGACTGGTCGGCCGCCGAGTGAGGCCGCCGACCACCAACCCGAAGGGAGGCCACGAACAGTGAGCCGTCGCGTTGTCATCACCGGGGTCGGCGTCCTGGCGCCGGGCGGCATCGGCGTCAAGAACTTCTGGAGCCTGCTCAGCGAAGGCCGTACCGCCACCCGCAGGATCAGCTTCTTCGACCCCTCGCAGTTCCGTTCCCAGGTCGCCGCCGAAGCCGACTTCGACCCCGAGCTGCACGGGCTCACCCCGCAGGAGATCCGACGCATGGACCGGGCGGCCCAGTTCGGTGTGGTCGCCGCCCGCGAGGCCCTCCAGGACAGCGGCCTGGCCCTGTCCGGGTTCGACCCGCACCGCACCGGCGTCACCATCGGCAGCGCCGTCGGCGCCACCACCGGACTCGACGAGGAGTACCGGGTCGTCAGCGACGACGGCCGGCTGGACCTGGTCGACCACTCCTACGCCCCGCCGCACCTCTACAACTACTTCGTGCCCAGCTCCTTCTCGGCCGAGGTGGCCTGGGCGGTCGGCGCCGAGGGCCCGGCCACCGTCGTCTCCACCGGCTGCACCTCCGGCCTCGACTCCGTCGGCCACGCCGTGGAGCTGATCCGCGAGGGCAGCGCCGACGTCATGATCGCCGGTGCCACGGACGCCCCGATCTCGCCGATCACGATGGCGTGCTTCGACGCGATCAAGGCGACCACCCCGCGCAACGACGACCCCGAGCACGCCTCCCGCCCCTTCGACAACACCCGCAACGGGTTCGTCCTCGGCGAGGGCGCCGCCGTGTTCGTGCTGGAGGAGCTGGACTCCGCCCGCGCCCGCGGCGCGCACATCTACGCCGAGATCGCCGGCTACGCCTCCCGCTGCAACGCCTTCCACATGACGGGCCTGCGCCCCGACGGCCGGGAGATGGCCGAGGCGATCCGGGTGGCGCTGGCCGAGGCCCGGATGAACCCCGAGGCCATCGACTACATCAACGCCCATGGCTCGGGCACCAAGCAGAACGACCGGCACGAGACGGCCGCGTTCAAGCTCAGCCTCGGCGACCACGCGTACCGCACGCCGGTCAGCTCGATCAAGTCGATGGTCGGGCACTCGCTCGGCGCGATCGGCTCCATCGAGATCGCCGCGTCGGTGCTGGCCATGGAGAACAACGTGGTGCCGCCCACCGCGAACCTGCACACCCCCGACCCGGAGTGCGACCTCGACTACGTGCCGCGGGTCGCCCGCGACCACCGCACCGACGCGGTGCTCACCGTCGGCAGCGGCTTCGGCGGGTTCCAGAGCGCGATGGTGCTGGCCCGTCCCGAGAGGAGCGCGGCATGACCGCCAAGGCAGTGATCACGGGCATCGGCGTCGCCACCGCCAACGGCCTCGGCGTGGACGACTTCTGGGCCGCGACCCGCGTCGGCAAGAACGCCATCGGCCCCGTCACCCGCTTCGACGCGTCCTCGTACCCGGCGCGGCTGGCCGGCGAGATCAGCACCTTCGTCGCCGAGGACCACCTGCCCAGCCGGCTGCTGCCGCAGACCGACCGGATGACCCGGCTCGCGCTGGTCGCCGCGGACTGCGCCTTCGAGGACGCCGGGGTGCGGCCCGGGGACATCCCCGAGTTCGACATGGGCGTCGTCACCGCCTCCACCTCCGGCGGCTTCGAGTTCGGCCAGAACGAGCTGAAGAAGCTGTGGAGCCAGGGCAGCCAGTACGTGAGCGCCTACCAGTCGTTCGCCTGGTTCTACGCCGTCAACAGCGGCCAGATCTCCATCCGCAACGGGATGCGCGGCCCGAGCGGCGTCGTCGTCAGCGACCACGCGGGCGGCCTCGACGCCATCGCCCAGGCCCGGCGGCAGATCCGCAAGGGCAGCAAGCTGATCTTCTCCGGCGGCTTCGACGCCTCGATCTGCCCCTGGGGCTGGGTCGCGCAGATCGCCGGCGGCCGGCTGTCCACCCGGACCGACCCGGACCGCGCCTACCTGCCCTTCGACCAGGACGCCAGCGGCTATGTGCCCGGCGAGGGCGGCGCGCTGCTCATCCTGGAGGACGAGCGCACCGCCCGCGAGCGCGAGGCGCCCACGCTGTACGGCGAGATCGCCGGCTACGGCGCCACCTTCGACCCCCGCCCGGACAGCGGACGCGAGCCCGGACTGCGCCGCGCCATCGAGGTGGCCCTGGCGGACGCCAAGGTGGCGCCGGGCGACGTCGACGTCGTCTTCGCCGACGCGGCCGGCACACCCGAGCTGGACCGCGCCGAGGCCGAGGCGATCACCGCGGTCTTCGGTCCCGGGGGCGTCCCGGTCACCGCGCCCAAGACCATGATCGGCCGGCTCTACTCGGGCTCCGCCCCGGTGGATGTGGTCTCCGCGGTGCTGGCCATCCGCGAGGGCATCATCCCGCCCACCACCAACGTCGAGCTGTCGCCGGAGTACGACATCGACCTCGTCGTGGGCCAGGCCCGGCCCGCGTCCGTGTGCACGGCGCTCGTGCTCGCCCGCGGCTACGGCGGCTTCAACTCCGCCGTCGTGGTCCGCGAGGTCGGCTGACCGCCGGCCCCCTGATCTCCCCCATGCGCCCGTCGCCGTCCGGTGGCGGGCTTCGTCATGAGCACCGGTCATCAGCACCGGCCGTCGGCACCAGCCGCCGGCACCGGTGACCGGCACCATCCATCGGCGCGCCGCCCGGCGCGCGGGAAGGACGAACCACCCATGTCCGCACCGACCTTCACCATCGACGACCTCAAGCGCATCCTCCTGGAGGGCGCCGGCGCCGAGGAGGGCGTCGACCTCGACGGCGACATCCTCGACACCGACTTCGAGGAGCTGGGCTACGAGTCGCTGGCCCTGCTGGAGACCGGCGGCCGCATCGAGCGCGAGTACGGCATCTTGCTGGACGACGACATCTTCGCCGACAACCGCACCCCGCGGGCGCTGGTCGCCGCCATCAACGACCAGCTCGCCTCGCTCGTCGCCTCCTGACCCCGCACCACCGCCCGGAGTACGGCCGCCGTCCGCGGGGCACGGCGGCCGTCCCGGCCGGTCACCCCCTCTCATCGCCAGGCCCAACGCCACGCTCATCGCCTCTCTCAACGCGTTTGGAGAACCCACCCATGTCGCAGCAGGACCAGCGGGTCGCGCTCGTCACCGGCGCCACCAGCGGAATCGGGCTCGCCGTCGCCCGCCTTCTGGCCACCCAGAACCACCGTGTGTTCATCGGCGCGCGCAACGCCGACAACGTGGCCGAGACCGTCAAGCAGCTCCAGGACGAGGGCCTGGACGTCGACGGCACCACCCTCGACGTGCGCTCCCCGGAGGACGTCGCCGCCTTCGTGCGCGCCGCCGTCGACCGCTTCGGCACCGTCGACGTCCTGGTCAACAACGCGGGCCGGTCCGGCGGCGGGGTCACCGCCGACATCGCCGACGACCTGTGGCACGACGTCATCGACACCAACCTCAACAGCGTCTTCCGGATGACGAAGGAAGTGCTGAACACCGGCGGCATGCGGGACAAGAAGCGCGGCCGCATCATCAACATCGCCTCCACCGCGGGCAAGCAGGGCGTGGTCCTCGGCGCCCCCTACTCGGCCTCCAAGCACGGCGTCGTCGGCTTCACCAAGGCCCTCGGCAACGAGCTGGCCCCGACCGGCATCACCGTCAACGCCGTCTGCCCCGGCTATGTCGAGACCCCGATGGCCCAGCGCGTCCGCCAGGGCTACGCGGCCGCCTACGACACCACCGAGGACCAGATCCTCCAGAAGTTCCAGTCGAAGATCCCGCTCGGCCGCTACTCCACCCCGGAGGAGGTCGCCGGCCTGGTCGGCTACCTGGCCTCCGACACCGCCGCCTCCATCACCGCGCAGGCCCTCAACGTCTGCGGCGGCCTCGGCAACTTCTGAGCCCACGACCCGCCACCCCAAGGAGAGTTCACGATGACTTCCCGTGAGGTCGAGCACGAGATCACCGTCTCGGCACCGGCCGATGCCGTCTACCGGCTCATCGCCGAGGTGCGCAACTGGCCGCGCATCTTCCCGCCCACCATCTACGTCGACCACCTGGAGCAGGACGGCGCCACCGAGCGCATCCGCATCTGGGCCACCGCCAACGGCGAGGCGAAGAACTGGACCTCGCGCCGCGTCCTCGACCCGGAGAACCTGCGCATCGAGTTCCGCCAGGAGGTCTCCACCCCGCCGGTCGCCGCGATGGGCGGCACCTGGATCATCGAGCCGCTGTCCCCGGCCGAGTCCCGGGTCCGGCTGCTGCACGACTACCGCGCCATCGACGACGACCCCGAGGGCCTGGCCTGGATCGACGAGGCCGTGGACCGCAACTCCCGCTCCGAGCTGGCCGCGCTGAAGACCAACGTCGAACTCGCGCACGCCGCCGAGGACCTGACGTTCTCCTTCGAGGACACCGTGCACATCGCCGGTGCCGCCAAGGACGTCTACGACTTCATCAACGAGGCCGACCGGTGGTCCGAGCGGCTGCCGCACGTGGCGACCGTACGGCTGACCGAGGACACCCCCGGCCTCCAGACGCTGGAGATGGACACCCGCGCCAAGGACGGCTCGACGCACACCACCAAGTCGTACCGGGTGACCTTCCCGCACCAGAAGATCGCCTACAAGCAGATCACCCTGCCGGCGCTGATGACCCTGCACACCGGCTACTGGACGTTCGCCGAGACGGACGACGGCGTCGCCGCCTCCTCGCAGCACACGGTCACCATCAACACGGCGAACATCGAGAAGATCCTCGGTCCGGACGCCACCGTCGAGACCGCGAAGACCTTCGTCCAGGACGCGCTCAGCACCAACAGCCGCGCCACCCTCGGCCACGCCAAGGCCTACGCGGAAGCCCGGGCGGCCTGACCATGACCCAGGACTGCACCACCACCCAGGTGATCGTGGTCGGCGCGGGGCCGGTCGGGCTGATGCTCGCCTGCGAACTGCGGCTCGGCGGCGCGGACGTCGTGGTCCTGGAGCAGCTCACCACGCCGACCACGGAATCGCGGGCGTCCACCCTGCACGCCCGCACCATGGAGCTCCTCGACAGCCGCGGCCTGCTGGACACCCTGGGGGAGATCCCCGGTGAACCCCGCGGCCACTTCGGCGGGCTGCCGCTGGACCTGACCCTGCCCAGCCCCTGGCCGGGCCAGTGGAAGGTGCCGCAGACCCGGCTGGAGGAGCTGCTCGGCGCACGCGCCGCCGAGCTGGGCGCCGACGTACGGCGCGGACACCGGCTGACCGCCCTGCGCACCGGCGCCGACGGCGCCGAGGCCGAGGTGCTCGGCCCGGACGGGCGGACCCTGCTCTTCCGCGCCCCGTACCTGGTCGGCTGTGACGGCGAGGACAGCGCCGTCCGCCGGCTCGGCGGCTTCGACTTCCCCGGCACCGACGCCGTCCGCGAGCTGATCCGCGCGGACGTCGACGGCATCGACATCCCGGGCCGGCGCTTCGAGCGTCTGCCGGGCGGACTGGCCATCGCGGCCCGCCGCCCCGACGGCGTCACCCGCGTGATGGTCCACGAGTTCGGCGCCGAACCCCGCCCCGGGCAGCCGGAGTTCGCCGACATCGCGGCCGCCTGGCAGCGGGTCACCGGCGAGGACATCAGCGGCGGCACCCCGCTGTGGGTGAACTCCTTCGGCGACGCGGCACGGCAGGCCACCGCCTACCGCCGCGGCCCGCTGCTGCTGGCCGGCGACGCCGCGCACCGGCAGATGCCGATCGGCGGCCAGGCCCTCAACCTCGGTCTCCAGGACGCCGTCAACCTCGGCTGGAAGCTGGCCGCCGAGGTCACCGGCCGCGCCCCCGCGGGCCTGCTGGACAGTTACGACGCCGAGCGGCGCCCGGTGGGCGAGCGCGTCCTCGGCAACATCGCCGCCCAGGCCCGGCTGCTGCTCGGCGGCCCGGAGGTCAACGCCCTGCGCGAGGTGCTGGCCGAGCTGATCCCGATGGAGAACGTCCGCACCCGGCTGGCCGGCATGATCTCCGGCCTCGACATCGTCTACGGCACCGGTGACGGCACCGGACACCGGCTCCCGCCCCGGGACGCCACCGCCGGAGCGCTGCGCACCGCCCGGGGCGCGCTCCTGCTGCCGCCCGGCGACACCGGACTGCGCGCGGCCGCCGCCCCCTGGGCCGACCGGGTACGGCCCGTGGACGGCGACCCCGGCGACACCGAGGCCCTGCTCGCCCGGCCCGACGGCTATGTCGCCTGGACCGGCACGGCACCGCAGGAGCTGCGCACCGCCCTGCGCCGCTGGTTCGGCGAGCCGACGGCCACGGAGACCGGGCCGGCCGGGGCGCCCGCCCCCGCACCGCGGAAGACCTCCGCACCCCGGAAGACCTTCGCACACCGGAAGAACTGGAGAACCGACATGGCAAAGCTCACCGGCAAGACGGCGCTGGTCACCGGCGCGAGCCGGGGCATGGGCCGGGCCACGGCGCTGCGGCTGGCGGCCGACGGCGCGCTGGTCGCGGTCCACTACAACAGCGGCCGGGAGGCGGCCGAGGAGGTCGTCGAGCGGATCGAGAAGGACGGCGGCCGCGCCTTCACCGTGCAGGCCCGGCTCGGCGTGGACGGCGACGTCCACGAGCTGTTCCTCGGCCTGGAGGAGGGGCTGCGCGAGCGCACCGGCTCCACCGACCTGGACATCCTGGTCAACAACGCCGGTGTGATGGGCGGGGTGAAGCCCGAGGAGACCACCCCGGAGAAGTTCGACGAGGTGTTCCGGGTCAACGCCCGCGCCCCCTTCTTCCTCGTCCAGCGCGCCCTGAAGAACCTCCGCGACGGCGGCCGGATCATCAGCATCTCCTCCGGCCTGACCCGCTTCGCCAACCCGGACGAGATCGCGTACGCCATGAGCAAGGGCGCGGTCGAGCAGCTGACCCTGCACTTCGCCAAGTACCTGGGCCCGCGCGGCATCACCGTGAACAGCGTCGCCCCCGGCATCACCCGCAACGACAACCCGGTGTTCGGCATCCCCGAGGTCGTCGAGCAGATGGCCGCGATGTCCGCGTTCAACCGGGTCGGCGAGCCGGAGGACATCGCCGACGTGATCGGCTTCCTCGCCTCCGAGGACGCCCGCTGGATCACCGGCGCCTTCATCGACGCCACCGGCGGCACCCTCCTCGGCTGACCCGCCCCCAGACGTCGGCGTCACATCCCCCGTCGCGCCGACCCACCGGCCGCCCCCCTTTCCCCCTGGGGGCGGCCGGTGCGCCCCGCAAGGGGCGCGGTCGCCCCTCAGGGGCGCGGGGAACTGCGCGACCAGCCACAACGCACCCGCACCCGGCAACGAAACACAACCCCCCACCCCGGAAGCCGCCAAAAACACCCCCGCTCCCAAGGACACCGCGATGACCACCACCCCCACCGCCATCCCGACGGAGTCAACCGCACGGCGGCGGTTCCTCGACCGCTACGTCCGCCGGGAGATCGGCCACGTCCTGGGCCTCGCCCCCCACCGCATCGACACCACCGGCCGCACCATGTACAGCCTGGGCATCGGCTCGATCGCCGGCCTGGAACTCCAGTGCCGACTGGAGGCCGGCCTCGGCGTCGCCGTGGATCTCCAGCGCCTGCTGCGGGCCAACAGCGCGGCCGAACTGATCGACTGCCTCACCAAACAGCTCGCCCCGGCCGGCGGCCACGCGCAGTCTGCGGTCACGGCATGACCGCCCCGGCCGCGCCGCCGGCGCCCGCGCCCACGCCGACGCCGTACCGGCGTCCGCGGCCACCGGAGTCCGCCGTCCCGCCCGACCTGCTCGACCTGTGGCTGATCCGCAGCCCCGCCGAAGCCGGCCGCCTCGACCTCTCCGTGCTCGACGCCGCCGAACGCGCCCGCGCCGAGGGCTTTCTGCGCCCGGCCGACGGGCTGCTGTACGCGGCCGCGCACATCGGCCTGCGCCGGCTGCTGGCCCGGTACACCGGGCAGCCCCCCGAAGAGCTGCGCTTCGCCCGGGAACCGTGCCCGGGCTGCGGGAAGCCGCACGGCCGTCCGATGCTGGCCCGGCCCCCGGGGGACGCGTCACCGCCCCTGCACTTCTCGCTGTCGCACAGCTCCGGTGTCGCCCTCGTCGGCGTGGCGGCCGTACCCGTCGGCGTCGACGTGGAACGGCTGCCCCGGGAGGAGACCGCCGCGATCTGCACGCCCGCCCTGCACCCGGACGAGCGCGCCGAGCTGGAGGCCGCGCCGCCGCACGCGCGCCGGGCGGCCTTCGGCCGGCTGTGGACCCGCAAGGAGGCCTACCTCAAGGGGATCGGCACCGGCCTGAGCCGTGGCCCGGCCCAGGACTACCTGGGTGAGCGCACCGGCGCGCACCCGCCCGGCTGGACCGTGCTCGGCATCCCCTGCTTCCCGACGCACGTCGCGGCGGCGGCCGTACGCCACCCGGCGCCCGCCGAGGCCGGGGTGCGCTGTGTGCCGGGGCCGTGGCTGGACGCCTCGGACAGCTGGCGCACCCCGGACCTGCCCCGCTCGGTCCGGGTGGACGTGCCCACGGGCCCCGGACGAACGCCGCACGACGAAGGAAAGGACGTGACCGGATGACGACGACAACGACGACTGCGGCGACCGCGACGACCACGACCGTCACCGCCCTCGTCTTCTCCGGCCTGGGCCCGCACCGCGCGGGCGCGGCGGAGCCCCGGCCCGCCCGGGCCGCCGCCTACGAGCGGGCCGCCGACGAACTGCTGGGCATCCCGCTGACCGCGCTGTCCCGGCGCGGCCCGGACCGGCACCTGGCCGATCCGGCGGTCGGCTGCCCGGCCGCCTTCATGGCCGGCCTGGTGGCGCTGGAGGAGCTGCGCGCCCGGGGCGAACAGCCGGACCTCGTCGCCGGGCACAGCCTGGGCGAGTACGCCGCCCTGGTCGCCGCGGACGTGCTGCACTGGCGCGACGCGCTGCTGCTGGTGCGGCTGCACGCCGAGCTGGTGGCCACGGCCGGGGACCGGCTGCCCGGCGGCATGGCCGTGGTCGAGGGGCTGGACGCGGCCGAAGTGGCCCGGCTGTGCGCCGGGTCCACGGCGGCCGGGCTCCCCGTGGAGATCGCCTGCGAGAACGGCCCCGGGCACACCGTGGTCTCCGGCACGACCGCCGGACTGGACCGGCTGGTGCGCGCGGCCGGGGCCGCCGGGGCCGCCCGCGTCACCCGGCCGGCGGCCGGCGGCCCGTTCCACTCGCCCCTGCTGCGCGACTACGAGGCCGAGTTCACCCAGGCGCTGGTGGAGACCGACTTCCGCGATCCGCGCATCCCCGTCGTCTCCTGCGTCACCGGCCGGCCGGTCACCACCGCCGCCGAGGCCGTGGTGGCGCTGCGCGCCCTGCTCACCGCGCCCGTGCGGTGGACCGACACCGTGGAGCGGCTGCTCGCCCTCGGCGCCGAACGGTTCGTGGAGGCCGGTCCGGCGCCCGTGCTGGCCGACTCCATCCGCCGTATCGCCCCCGCCGCGGACCTCCGGCAGGCCGGCCGGGCGAGGGCCGCCGCGCTGTCCGCCTGACATCCGTTGAATCCAAGTGGAGGACCTGGAGGTTCCCATGCCCGACGCGACCGATCCACTGCGCGGCCGTATCGAGGAACTGACCGAACGCAAGCGCACCGCCCAGGACGGCCCGGACCCCGCCGCCACCGAGCGCCAGCACGCCAAGGGCAAGCTGACCGCGTACGAGCGGATCGCGCTGCTCCTGGACAAGGGGTCGTTCAACGAGGTGGAGACGCTGCGCCGGCACCGGGCGAGCGGCTTCGGCCTGGAGCACAAGAAGCCCTACGGCGACGGTGTGGTCACCGGCTGGGGCACCGTGCACGGCCGTACGGTCTTCGTCTACGCCCATGACTTCCGGATCTTCGGCGGGGCGCTCGGCGAGGCGCACGCGCAGAAGATCCACAAGATCATGGACCTGGCCGAGGCCGCCGGCGCCCCGCTGGTGTCGCTGAACGACGGCGCGGGCGCCCGGATCCAGGAGGGCGTCACCGCGCTCGCCGGCTACGGCGGCATCTTCCGCCGCAACACCCGGGCGTCCGGGGTGATCCCGCAGATCAGCGTGATGCTCGGCCCGTGCGCGGGCGGCGCCGCCTACAGCCCCGCCCTCACCGACTTCGTCTTCATGGTCCGCGAGACCTCGCAGATGTTCATCACCGGCCCCGACGTGGTCAAGGCCGTCACCGGTGAGGAGATCACCCAGAACGGCCTCGGCGGCGCGGACGTCCACGCGGCCACCTCCGGCGTGGCGCACTTCGCGTACGACGACGAGGAGGCGTGCCTGGAGGACGTGCGCTACCTGCTGTCGCTGCTGCCCTCCAACAACCGTGAACTGGCCCCCGTCGAGCACTCCGGGGACCCGGCGGACCGGCTCAACGACCGGCTGCTGGACCTGGTCCCGGCCGAGCCCGGGCAGTCGTACGACATCCGCGCGGTGATCGAGGAGATCGTCGACGACGGCGAGTACTTCGAGATCCACCCGGCCTGGGCGACCAACCTGGTGTGCGCGCTGACCCGGCTCGACGGCCAGGTCGTCGGCATCCTGGCCAACCAGCCCGCCAGCATGGCCGGCGTCCTCGACATCGAGGCGTCCGAGAAGGGCGCCCGGTTCGTGCAGTTCTGCGACGCCTTCAACATTCCGCTGGTCACCCTGGTGGACGTGCCGGGCTTCCTGCCGGGCGTGGACCAGGAGCACAACGGCATCATCCGGCGCGGCGCCAAGCTGCTGTTCGCCTACTGCAACGCGACCGTGCCGCGGATCTCGCTGGTGCTGCGCAAGGCCTACGGCGGCGCCTACATCGTCATGGACTCGCGCTCGATCGGCGCCGACCTGGCGCTCGCCTGGCCCACCAACGAGATCGCGGTGATGGGCGCCGAGGGCGCCGCCAACGTGGTCTTCCGGCGCGAGATCAACGCCGCCGACGATCCCGAGGCCGTACGGGAGCAGCGCATCAAGGAATACAAGGAAGAGCTGATGCACCCGTACTACGCGGCCGAGCGCGGTCTGGTCGACGACGTGATCGACCCGCGCGAGACCCGCTCGGTGCTCATCCGCTCGCTGCGGATGCTCCGCGCCAAGCACGCGGACCTGCCGTCCCGCAAGCACGGCAACCCCCCGCAGTAGGCACCCCCATCCCGAGGAAACCGACGAGGAACCCACTGTGCAGACATACCGTCAGGTGCTGAGCGTGCGCGGGCTGAAACCCGTGCTGCTGCTCGGCCTGCTGGCCAAGATCCCGGTCGTCGCCATCCCGATCGTCCTGACGCTGCGCGTCACCGTCGGACTCGACCTGAGCTATGCCCAGGCCGGTCTGGTCACCGGCGCCTGGACCGTCGGTGTCGCCATCGGCGCGCCCGTGCAGGGCCGGGTGATCGACCGGCGCGGGCTGCGGCCCCTGTTCGTCGTGGCCACCGTCGGCCAGGCCCTGTTCTGGGGTCTCGCGCCGCTGCTGCCGTACCCGGTGCTGGTGGTCGCGGCCCTGCTGTCCGGGCTGGTCCTGGTGCCCGGCTCCACCCTGGGCCGGCTGGCCATCTCCGGCCTGGTGCCGGAGGAGCAGCAGCACACGGCGTTCGCCGTCGACTCCATCCTCACCAACATCTCCTACATGACGGGCCCCGCGCTCGCGGTCCTCGTCTCCACCCAGCTGTCCACCGGGCAGGCGCTGCTCGGCGTGGGCACCCTGCTGCTGGTCAGCGGCAGCGCCATCGCGCTGCGCAACCCCCCGGTGACCCGCAAGGCCGCTCCCGCCGGGGCCGGGGAGCGGCCCGGGGGCTATCTGACGGCCGGTCTGGTGGCCGCGCTCGCCTGCGTCTTCGTCTCCGGCGCGGTCTCCTCCGGCACCGAACTCGCCATCGTCGGCAGCCTGAAGGACGCCGGGCAGGTCGGCTGGACCAGCCCCGTGCTGGTCGGCTGCGGCATCTGCTCCATCGTCGGCGGCCTGCTCTACGGCAGCCTGAAGAAGAGCCCGCCGGCCGCCCTGATCCTGCTGCTGATGGGCGTCACCACCGCCCCGCTCGGCCTCGCCCACGGGGCGCTGTGGCTGGGCCTGGCGCTGATCCCGGCCACCCTGCTGTACGCGCCGACCTTCGCCTCCACCGCGGCCGCCGTCAGCAGCCACGCCGACGACTCCGTCCGGGCCACGGTGATGAGCCTGTACTCCGTGGCCATGACCGCCGGCACCGCCCTGGGCAGCCTCGCCGCCGGCCTCGCCCTCGACCACACCGGCCCCGCCGGCGGGTTCGCCACCGTCGGCGGACTGGCCGTGGCGGTGGCCCTGATCACCTGGCCGGTGGCGCGCCGTACGACCGCCCGGTCCGACCGGCCCGCCTCCGCCACCAGCACCGAACCCGAGACCGTAGGGAGCCCCCAGTGACCTCCGCACCGCATGTCGTCATCGTCGATTCGTACGCCCCGACCCGGCTGCTCGCCGCCCAGTTCGAGAAGGCCGGAGCCTCGCTGGTGCGCGTACAGAGCACGGTGGAGGTGCCCGAGGTCTACCGGTCCTCCTTCGACGTCGACAACTACGTCGAGAACATCATCCACCGCGGCGACCTGGCGGAGACGGTCGCCGCGGTGCGCCGCTACCGGCCGGTGGCCGTGGTCGCCGGCGGCGAGATCGGCGTCGAGCTGGCCGACGCGCTCAGCGAGGCGCTCGGCCTGCCCACCAACGGCACCGCCCTCAGCGAGGCCCGCCGCGACAAGTACGTGATGATCGAGACCCTGCGCGCCGCGGGCGTCCCGGCCGCCCGCCAGCTGCTGGTGCGCGACGAGGACGAACTCGTCGCCTGGCACGAGTCGATCGGCGGCCGGGTGGTCCTCAAGCCCGTCCGCAGCGCGGCCGGCGACAACGTCTCCTTCTGCGACACCCCCGAGGAGTCTGTCGCCGCCTACCGGCGCATCCTCGGCGCGCCCAATGTGTTCTCCGAGGTGAACACGGCCGTCGTCGCCCAGGAGTACCTGGCCGGCACCGAGTACATGCTCAACACGGTCAGCCGGGACGGCGTGCACCACGTCTGCGAGATCTGGCGCACCACCCGCATCCTCGCCAACGGCGTGCAGGACCTCAACGACTCCGCCTACCTGACCGCGAGCCGCGGCGACGTCCAGGACCGGCTGGCCGATTACGCGCGGCGCGTCCTGGACGCCCTGGGCATCCGGCACGGCCCGGCGCACGTCGAGATCAAGATGACCAACGCGGGCCCGGTGCTGGTCGAGGTCGGCGCCCGGATCTGCGGCGGCAACCTGCCGTACTACGCCCAGCTCGCGGCCGGCGAGTCCCAGCTCGACTGGAGCGTGGACGCCTACCTCGACCCGGAGCGCTTCCACGCCCGCGCCCACGAGGACTACCAGCGCCGGCAGGTCGTGGCCAACGTGGCCCTGGTCTCCCCGGTCGAGGGCGTGCTGCGCGGCTACCGGGACCTGGACGCGATCCGCAACCTGGACAGCTTCAAGGACCTCAGCATCTACGTCCAGCCCGGCGACCGGATCAGCCGCACCGTGGACGACACCACCTACCCGGCGCTGATGTGGCTGATGCACGAGACCGAGGAGGTCGTGCTGCGCGACGCCGGCACCGTGCGCTACCTCGACGGCACCGGCTTCTACGACCTCGAACCCGAGGAGGGCTGATGGCCGCCACCCCGCCGCAGGGGGCACGCACCGGGCGGCACATCGTCGTCGTCAACCGGTGGGCCGAGCACTACGCCGCGTACGAACGCTATGTGGACCACGCGGCCGACCGGGTCACCTATGTGACCACCGAGGTCGGCCGGGCCGCCGTACCCGACGGGGCGGCGGATCTCCGCACCGTCGGGGCCACCGACGACCTCGCCGCGGTCGCCGCGGCCGTCCGCGAGCTGGCCGCCGTCCACGGCGGCCCCGACCATGTCGTCGCCCTCAAGGAGGACGACCTGCTGGTGGGCGCCCGGCTGCGCGAGGAGTGGGGCTGCCCCGGGCCCCGCCCGCAGGACCTGGCCCACTTCCGCGACAAGCACGCCATGGCCGACCGGGTCGCCCGGGCCGGCCTGGCGGTGCCCGCCTTCGCCCTGGTCCGCACCGCCGAGGAGATACGGTCCTTCGGCGCCGCCCACGGCTGGCCGCTGATCGTCAAGCCGCTCGCCGGCAGCTCCAGCGCCGGGGTACGGCGGCTGGACGGCCCCGAGGACGCCGAGGACCCTGCCCCGGCCGACGGACCGCTCCTCGCCCAGGCCTACGACCCGCGCCCGATCTACCACGTGGACGGCGTGTTCACCGGCGAGGAGCTGGCCGTCGTCCGCGCCTCCCGCTACCTCAACACCTGCCTGGACTTCCGCGGCGGCACGGTGCTCGGCTCGGTGGAGGAGAGCGACCCGGCCCTGCGGTCCGCCATCGCCGACTACAGCGTGCGCGTGCTGCGCGCCCTGTCCACCCGGGCCACCGTCTTCCACCTGGAACTCTTCGTGGACCGGGAGACCGGCGACTGCGCCTTCCTGGAGGTCGGCGCGCGGGCCGGGGGAGCGGAGATCCCGTTCGTCTGGCGCGAACTGCACGGCTACGACCTGGTGGAGACCGCGTTCCGGATCCAGCTGGGCCTCCCGCCCGCCCCCGCACCGGCCGACGCCGGCACCGAGGTCGGCGGCTGGCTGCTCGCCCCGGCCCCCGCCGAACGGCCCTGCCGGATCACCGAGATCACCTCCATGACCGGCCGCACCCCCGGCCCGTACGCCGAGGCGCTGCTGGCCCGCGGGGACGTGCTGCCCGAGGCCGACTCCTACTACGAGCACGTCGGCGGGCGCTTCCGGTTCCGGGGCGCCTCCTCGGCGGCCGTGGAGGAGGCGATCCGGGCCACCGCCGCGGACTTCCGGGTCCGGGCCGTGCCGCACACCGGCGGCCGCAGCAAGGTCGCGGAGCGCGCGCTGATCGCCTCCGTCGACCCGGAGCTGGCGCTCGACCTCACCGTGCTGACCGGGCCGAAGGAGCTGGCCGCGCATCTCGCGGGCCGCACCGGCACGGTCGTCCTGCGCCCGGAGTTCTCCGCCGACCGCGGCTCCGCGCTGTTCCACCGCCCGGACGGCCCGCCGGTCCCGGAGGAGCAGCTCGCCGAGCTGTGGGAGCGGGGCGGCGCGGTGGTCGCCCACGACTACCTGCCCGGGCGGCCCTACTTCGCCAACGGCACCGTCCGCAGGGGCGAGCTGACGCTGGCCGACTGCTGGGAGTGCTTCGAGATCACCTCGGGTGCCCAGTCGATCCTGACCAGCGTCGCCGACGTGCCCGCCGGCTCCGCCCTGGTCCCGCTGCTGACCCGGCGCCTCCAGAAGGTGGTCGACGTGGCCGGGACGGGGGACGGGCCGGTCCACTTCGAGCTGGTCATCGACGGCTACGACGGCGAGGCCCCGGACGTCCCGGAGTCCGCCCTGTCGATGAAGATCGTCAAGTTCGCCCCGCGGGCCGCGCGCGAGCCGCTGCCGACGCTGGCCTCCTGGCTGGTCGAGGCGCCGGACGTGCACGTCGGCGACTACTCGTTCGTGGTGCACCGGCCGGGCCGGCTCGCCCGGATCGAGTTCCTCGACGAGATCCGGTCCCGGCCGTCGTACGCGGGCGACGCGGAGTGCCCCGAGCCGGGCGCGTACGTCTCCCAGGAGGCGGGGGCGGGCGGCGCCTACACGGTGTGGCTGCGCAACCCCGACCGTGCGCAGCTGCTGGCGGACATCGCGTACTTCCAGCAGCTGAACGAGACGGGGATCTTCACGCTGGCGCCGTAGCACCGGGCAGTCGTGGGCGCGGATCCCCTCACCTCCGGGAACCGCGCCCCGGCCCGCCGACCCACGAAGGACTCACCATGCCCGCACCCACTGACACCATCCGCGTCGAGAAGGGCACCCCCACCGACGAGGAACTCGCCGCCCTCGCCCTGGTGCTGATGGCCCGCACCGCGGCCGCACCCGCCGCCGGCGACGAACCGCCCGCCCCCACCCCCCGCTGGCAGCCCCCCGGCCACGCGATGGCCCGCAGCTGGCGCCACACCACCCCGGCCGGACAGCCGTGAGCCCACTCCTCGCCGCCCGCATCGCCTGGGCCGCCATCACCGTGGCCGCGCTGCTCGCGGTCGCCGGCCCCGGCCTGTGACACCGAGTCAGGGAGAAAGAACCGAGTCAGGGAGCACGAGAGACGTGACCATCGCACCGCACCACACCACCGGCCCCGAGGACGTGCTCGTCAGCGACGCCGCCGTCCTGCACGGGCTGACCGACGAACTCGCCGCGCTGCGCCGCGAGGTGCGCCGGCTGACCGACCGCGCCGAGCTGAGCGCGCTGCTCGACCGCTACACGGTCCTGCTGGACACCCAGGACGACCACGGCTTCGACGCGCACTGGCCGGCCACCGTCTTCACCGAGGACGTGCGGCTGCACTTCCCGATCGGCACCCACGAGGGCCTCGCCGGGGTCGCCGAGTTCCACTACCGCGCCAAGATCCGCTTCGCCCGGACCATCCACCTCAGCGGCAACCACATCGTGCAGCTGGACGGCGACCGGGCGCGGGTGCGCTGCCACATGGTCACCACCCATGTGCACCGGCCCGCCCCGCAGCGGCCCGACCGGATCGGCGCGCTGTTCCAGCTCGGCGGGTTCGGCGTCGGCGAGGCGGTCCGCACCGCCGAGGGCTGGCGGCTGAGCGAGTGGGGCTTCACCGCCACCTGGGCCGACGGGCCGGGTCCGGACGGAACCCCGGTCATGTGACGGCCATGACCGAACCCCTCGCCCCGGAACGGCCCCTCGCCGCCACGGACCCGGTGGTGCGGGACGTCGTCCTCGACGCCGCCGGCGTCCAGCTCTCCGGACTGCTCGCCGAACCGGCCCACCGACCGCCCCGCGCGGTGGTCGTCGCGGTGCACGGCGGCGGGATGCGCGCCGGATACTTCGACAGCCGGGCCCGGCCCGGACTGTCCCTGCTCGTCACCGGGGCCGAACTCGGCTACACCGTGCTCGCCCTGGACCGCCCCGGCTACGGCCTGTCCGCCGAGCGGCTCCCCGAGGGGCTGCCGCTGGCGGCACAGGCCCAGACCCTGCACGCGGCGCTCGACGCCTACGCCCGCGAGCACCCCGTCGGCGCCGGGTTCTTCCTGGTCGGCCACTCCAACGGGGGCAAGCTGGCGCTGGCCGCCGCCGCCCACGAGGACGGCGCCCGGCTGCTCGGCGTGGACGTCTCCGGCGTCGGCACCTGTCTGGCCGTCACCCCCGAACAGCTGCCCGGGATCGCCGGGCACGGCGACTGGCGGCGGCACTGGGGCGCGCTGCGCCTCTACCCGCCGGACGCCTTCCGGCTCGGCCGCGCGCTGGTGTCCCCGATCCCGGCCGCGGAGACCCGGGAGTCCCTGCACTGGCCGGCCCTGTATCCCGCGCTGGCCGCCCGCATCCGCGTCCCCGTGCGCTTCACCTTCGCCGAGCAGGAACGCTGGTGGCGCTTCGACGAGGAGGCGGTCGCGGAGCTGCGCCGGCCGCTGGCCGCGCCGCGGGTGACGGTCGACCTCCAGCCCGACGCCGGCCACAACATCAGCCTCGGCTGGGCGGCCCGCACCTACCACCTGCGCGTCCTGAGCTTCCTGGAGGAATGCCTCCTGGCCCAGGACGCGGCGCTGCCCTGCCTCGGCGGCGGGCCCGCGCGGCCGGGCCATCCGCGCCCGCACCCGGCGCCGGCCCACGGCCCCGCCGGAACACCGACGACGTGACCTAGGAGACCCGTAATGGCTTCGTCCCTCACCACCCCGGTGGCCGCCCCCGCCGCCGACCGGCTCGCGGAGCTGGAGGACCGGCTGCGTGAACTGGAGGACCGGGCCCGGCTGGCCGAACTCGTGGACCGGTTCGTGCACGGGCTGGACTCCGCCGACGCGCCGACCGTGGACCAGTACCGCGAGATCCTCACCGAGGACGTCCGGCTGAACCTCCCCAACGGCACCCACCAGGGCGTCACCGGCCTCCCCGACTTCTTCGCCGCGCCGAGGGCCCACTGGGCCGGCAACCAGCACTACGCCACCAACAGCGTCATCGATCTCCAGGGCGACCGCGCCTCGGTACGCGCCAACATCCACGCCGTGCACATCCCGCACGACGCCTCCGCCCCGCTGTTCGCCGGCGGCGCCCACTACGACATCCGGGCGACCCGCACCCCCGCCGGCTGGCGGATCGCCGAGCTGACGGTGAGCGTGCTGTGGACCGCGGAGGGAGGGCGCGCATGACGCCCGGCCTCCTCCAGCGCGAGCAGCCCGGCGCCCTCCGCGGCGAGCAGCCCGCCCCGCCCGTATCCGAGTCCGCGCCGCGGTCCGAACCCGCGACCGAGCGGCCCGCGCTCCTCGCGGGGGAGGAGCGCGACGTCCCCGACCGCCACATCTTCCGCGGCATCGACTGATGCGCCGCCCGGCGTCCGAGAGGAACAAACTGCCATGAAAGCCCTGGTGTTGTCGGGCGGGTCGGGGACCCGCCTGCGGCCCTTCAGCTACTCCATGCCCAAGCAGCTCATCCCCATAGCCAACAAGCCGGTCCTGGAGCACGTCCTGGACAACGTCCGCGCCCTCGGCGTCACGGAGGTCGGCATCATCGTCGGCGACCGGGCCCCGCAGATCGCCGCCGTCATCGGCGACGGCTCCCGGCTGGGCCTGGACGTCACCTACATCCCGCAGGACGAGCCGCTGGGCCTCGCCCACTGCGTCGCGCTGGCCCGGGACTTCCTCGGCGACGACGACTTCGTCATGTACCTGGGCGACAACATGCTGCCCGACGGGGTCGAGGACATCGCCCGCGAGTTCGCCGAGCAGCGGCCCGCCGCGCAGATCGTCGTGCACAAGGTCGCCGACCCGCGCGCCTTCGGCGTCGTGGAGGTCGGCCCGGACGGCTACGTCGAGCGTCTCGTGGAGAAGCCCGAGCAGCCGCGCAGCGACCTCGCCGTGGTCGGCGTCTACTTCTTCACCCCCGCGATCCACCAGGCGGTGGCCGCGATCGAGCCCAGCCCCCGGGGCGAACTGGAGATCACCGACGCCATCCAGTGGCTGGTCTCCCAGGGCGCCCGGGTCGCCGCCAGCGAGTACGGCGGCTACTGGAAGGACACCGGCCGCGCCGACGACGTCCTGGACTGCAACCGCAAGCTCCTGGAGGGCCTCACCCGCAGCGTGCGCGGCGAGGTCGACGCCAGCAGCGTCCTGGTCGGACCGGTCGTCGTGGAGGAGGGCGCCCGGGTGGTCGCCTCGCACATCACCGGCCCCGCGATCATCGGCGCCGGCACCCTGGTCGAGCACAGCGACATCGGCCCGGACACCTCCATCGGCCGGGACTGCGTGCTGCGCCGTACCCATCTGGAGTCGTCCATCGCGCTCGACGGCTCCACGGTCACCGAGGTCCGCGGGCTGCACGGCTCGCTGATCGGCCGGATGGCCACCATCGGCCCCGGCGACGGCCGCAGCCCGCACCACCGGCTGGTCGTCGGCGACCACACCCGGATCGAGGTGGCGGCATGAGGATCCTGGTCACCGGCGGCGCCGGCTTCATCGGCTCGCACTACGCCCGCACCCTCCTGGACGGCGGCTACCCCGGCTACGAGGACGCCCGGGTCACCGTCCTGGACAAGATGACCTACGCGGGCAACCGCGACAACCTCCCCGCCCGGCACCCGCGGCTGGACTTCGTGGAGGGCGACATCTGCGACCTGCCGCTGCTGCTGGACCTGCTGCCCGGCCATGACGCCGTGGTGCACTTCGCGGCCGAGTCGCACGTCGACCGCTCGCTGGAGTCGGCCGCCGACTTCGTCCGCACCAATGTCGACGGCACCCAGACCCTGCTGGAGGCCTGCCTGCGCACCGGTGTGCCGCGCGTGGTGCACGTCTCCACGGACGAGGTGTACGGCACGATCGACGAGGGATCCTGGACCGAGGAGTGGCCGCTGCTGCCCAACTCGCCCTACGCGGCGTCCAAGGCGGCCTCCGACCTGATCGCCCGCGCCTACTGGCGCACCCACGGCGTCGACCTGTCGATCACCCGCTGCTCCAACAACTACGGCCCCTACCAGACGCCCGAGAAGCTCATCCCGCTGTTCGTCACCAACCTGCTGGAGGGCAGGGAGCTGCCGCTGTACGGCGACGGGCGCAATGTGCGCGAGTGGCTGCACGTGGACGACCACTGCCGGGCCATCCAGCTGGTGCTGACCCGCGGCCGGGCCGGCGAGGTCTACAACGTCGGCGGCGGCAACGAGCAGACCAACCGCGAGATCACCGAGCGGCTGCTGGAGCTGTGCGGCGCCGACTGGTCCGCGGTCCGCCATGTGGCCGACCGCAAGGGCCACGACCGGCGGTACTCGCTGGACGAGACCAAGATCCGCGAGGAACTCGGCTACGCCCCCCGGGTCCCGTTCGCCGAGGGCCTCGCCGACACCGTGGCCTGGTACCGCGACAACCCGCAGTGGTGGAAGGCCGCGAAGGACCGGGCGGCCCGGCTGTGACCGGCCGCCGGGTGCTGGTCCTGGGCGCCACCGGGTTCCTGGGCCGGCACATCGCCGACACCTTCGAGGCCGCGGGCGACCGGGTGCTCCGGGTGTCCCGGACGGCGCCCCCCGACGCGGCGGGGCGCCGGGCCGCGTTCGACCTCACCGCGGCCACCGCCTCCGGGCTGGCCGCGTTCCTCGCGGCCCACCGCCCCGACGTGGTGGTGAACGCGGCCGGCACCGTCTGGCAGGCCGACGAGCAGCGGATGCGCGAACTCAACGACGCGTTCGTACGCCGCCTCGTCACCGTCCTGCCCGAACTGCCCGCCCCGGTACGGCTGGTGCAGCTCGGCAGCGTGCACGAGTACGGCCCCACCCCGGCCGGCGTCCCGCTGACCGAGGACCTGCCGGCCGCACCGGCCGGCACCTACGGCCGTACCAAGCTGGCCGGCACCCGCTGGGTGCTCGACGCGGCGCGCGGCGGCCTGGACGCGGTCGTGGTCCGGGTCGCCAACGCCTGCGGGCCCGGCGCCCCGCCGGAGAGCCTGCTGGGCAAGGTCGCCGCCGAACTCGCCCGCCAGGCCGCCGACCCGGCGGCCCCGGGCGAGCTGCGGCTGGCCCCGCTGCGCGCGATGCGCGACTTCGTCGACGTACGCGACGCGGCCGACGCGGTGCTCGCGGCGGCCGGCGCCCCGCGGGGCGTGGCCGCCGGGCTGCTCGTCAACATCGGCCGCGGCGAGGCCGTACCGGTACGGCGACTGGTGGACCGGATGATCGCGCTCAGCGGACTGCCCGTACGGCTGGTCGAAGAGGCCCCCGCCGACGGCACCCGCTCCACCACCGAGTGGCAGCGCACGGACATCACCCGCGCCCGGCGCCTGCTGGGCTGGCACCCCCGACGCGAGCTGGACGAGTCCCTCCGGGACCTGCTGACCGCCACCCGGCTCGCCCCTGTGTGAAGCACGCACGGCGGAAACGACACACCACCCACTCCGACGCAGGAAGGCGACCATGAGCGTCCACAAGGAACTGGTCCTGGACGAGGTCCGCAAGTACCACCGGGACACCCAGCCCACCGGCGGTTTCGTCCCCGGCACCACCGAGATCTGGCCCTCCGGCGCCGTCCTGGACGAGGAGGACCGGGTGGCGCTGGTCGAGGCGGCCCTGGAGATGCGGATCGCGGCCGGCCGCAGCTCCCGGCTGTTCGAGTCCCGGTTCGCCCGCCGGCTCGGCCGCCGCAAGGCCCATCTGACCAACTCCGGGTCCTCGGCCAACCTGCTCGCGACCACCGCGCTCACCTCGCACCTGCTGGAGGACACCCGGCTGCGCCCCGGCGACGAGGTGATCACGGTCGCGGCCGGTTTCCCCACCACCGTCAACCCGATCCTCCAGAACGGCCTGGTCCCGGTCTTCGTCGACATCGAGCTGGGCACCTACAACACCACCGCGGACCGGGTCGCCGCCGCCATCGGCCCCAAGACCCGGGCGATCATCATCGCGCACGCCCTGGGCAACCCCTTCGAGGTCGCCGAGATCGCCCAGCTCGCCGAGGACCACGACCTGTTCCTCATCGAGGACAACTGCGACGCCGTCGGCTCCACCTACCGCGGCCGGCTGACCGGCACCTTCGGCGACCTCACCACGGTCAGCTTCTACCCGGCCCACCACCTCACCATGGGCGAGGGCGGCTGCGTGCTCACCTCGAACCTGGCGCTGGCCCGCATCGTGGAGTCGCTGCGCGACTGGGGCCGGGACTGCTGGTGCGAGCCCGGCGAGAGCAACAAGTGCCTCAAGCGGTTCAAGTACCAGATGGGCACCCTGCCGGAGGGCTACGACCACAAGTACATCTTCTCCCACGTGGGGTACAACCTGAAGGCGACCGACCTCCAGGCGGCCCTCGGCCTCACCCAGCTCGCCAAGCTGGACGACTTCACCGAGGCCCGCAAGCGCAACTGGCGGCGGCTGCGCGACGGCCTGGACGGCACCCCGCACCTGCTGCTGCCCGAGGCCACCCCGAACAGCGACCCGAGCTGGTTCGGCTTCGTCCTCACCGTCCAGCCGGACGCGCCCTTCTCCCGGGCCGCGCTGGTCGACTTCCTGGAGGACCGCAAGATCGGCACCCGCCGGCTGTTCGCGGGCAACCTCACCCGCCACCCCGCCTACATCGGCACCAACCACCGCGTGGTCGGCGAGCTGACCAACAGCGACATCGTCACCGAGCAGACCTTCTGGATCGGCGTCTACCCCGGCCTGACCGACGAGATGCTCGACTACGTCATCGCCTCCGTGCGCGAGTTCGTGGCGGCCCACTCATGACCGCGCCCACCCTCACGCGCAAGCTGCTCAAGCCCCGCCAGGACACCGCGCTGCCGGCCAGGATCGCCCGCTCCGCGGCCGCCACCACCGGCGCCGGGCTGCGCACCGAGGACTTCGCCGACTGGCTCGACGGACGCCGCCGCGCCCACCGCTTCCAGGTCGACCGGATCCCCTTCGCCGAGCTGGACGGCTGGCACTTCCAGGACGGCACCGGCGACCTCGTGCACCACACCGGCCGCTTCTTCTCCGTGCACGGCCTGCACGTCCGCACCGCCGGGGACGCCGAGCAGGAGTGGTACCAGCCCACGATCAACCAGCCCGAGGTGGGCATCCTCGGCATCCTGGTCAAGGAGTTCGACGGCGTCCTGCACTTCCTGATGCAGGCCAAGATGGAGCCCGGCAACCCCAACCTGCTCCAGCTGTCGCCGACCGTGCAGGCCACCCGCAGCAACTACACCAAGGTGCACCGGGGCGCCGACGTCCGCTACATCGAGTACTTCACCGACCCGCGCCGCGGCCGCGTCCTCACCGACGCGCTCCAGTCCGAGCACGGCTCCTGGTTCCTGCACAAGAGCAACCGCAACATGATCGTCGAGGCGATCGGGGACGTCGAACCGCACGACGACTTCTGCTGGCTCACCCTCGGCCAGATCGGCGAACTGCTGCACCGGGACAACGTGGTGAACATGGACTCGCGGACCGTACTGGCCTGCGCGCCCTTCCCCGACCCGGACGGCGGCGCGCTGCACTCGGACACCGAGCTGCTGTCCTGGTTCACCGCCGAACGCTCCCGGCACGACCTGCACGTCCGCCGGGTCCCGCTGGCCGGGCTGCCCGGCTGGCGGCGCGACGAGCACACCATCAGCCACACCGAGGGCCGCTACTTCGACGTCGTGGCCGTCCGGGTGCAGGCGGGCAGCCGCGAGGTCAGCGGCTGGACCCAGCCGCTGTTCGCCCCGGCCGGGACCGGCGTGACCGCGTTCCTGACCCGGACCATCGGCGGGGTGCCGCACGTCCTGGCGCACGCCCGCGTCGAGGGCGGCTTCCTGGACACCGTCGAGCTGGGCCCCACCGTCCAGTACACCCCGGGCAACTACGCCCACCTGGACGCGGCGGACCGCCCGCCCTTCCTCGACCTGGTGCTGAACGCGGACCCGGCGCGGATCCGCTACGACGCCGTGCACGCCGAGGAGGGCGGCCGCTTCCTGGACGCCGTCAGCCGCTATCTGATCGTGGAGGCCGACGCGGACGAGGCACCGCTCGACCCGCCGCCCGGCTACCGCTGGGTCACCCCGGCCCAGCTCACCACGCTCGTCCGGCACGGCCACTACGTCAATGTGCAGGGACGCACCCTGCTCGCCTGCCTGAACGCGATGAGGACACACACCTGATGCCATCCCTTCGGATCGGCGTGCTCGGCTGCGCGGACATCGCCCGGCGCCGGCTGCTGCCCGCCATGGCGGCCGCCGACGGCATCGAGATCGCCGCGATCGCCGGCCGCGACGCGGACCGGGCCCGCACCCTCGCCGAGCAGTACGGCGCCCGGCCCGTGCACGGCTACGCCGCGCTGCTGGAACGGGACGACGTGGACGCGGTGTACGTGCCGCTGCCCGCCGCGCTGCACGCCCGCTGGACCGAGGCCGCCCTGCGCGCCGGCAAGCACGTGCTCGCCGAGAAGCCGCTCAGCACCGACCCGGCGGCCACCGCCGCCCTGCTCGCCCTGGCCCGCCGCTCCGGGCTGGTCCTGGCGGAGAACGTGATGTTCGTCCACCACCCCCAGCACGAGACCGTACGACGCTGGATCGCGGACGGCGTCATCGGCGAGGTCCGCGCCTTCCGCGCGGAGTTCGCGGTGCCCCGGCTGCCCCGGGGCGACATCCGCTACAGCGCCGGCCTCGGCGGCGGCGCCCTGCTGGACACCGGCGTGTACCCGGTCCGGGCCGCGCTGCACTTCCTCGGCGACGAGCTGCGGGTGCTGGGCGCCCGGCTGCACACCGGCTCCGGCGACGAGGTGGACACCTCCGGTTCGGCGCTGCTCGGCGGCCCGGACGGGGTGGGCGTCCAGCTGACGTTCGGCCTGGACCACGCCTACGGCTCCCGCTACGAGATCTGGGGCAGCGAGGGCCGGCTGACGGTGGACCGGGCCTTCACCCCGCCGGCCGACCACCGGCCCCGGGTGCGCCTGGAGGGCCGGTCCGGTGTCGAGATCAGGGAACTGGAGCCCGCCGACCAGGTCCTGGCGGCGGTCCGTGCCTTCGCGGCCGCCGTCGCCGCCCGTGCCGTACCCGACGAGCGCTGTCTGCGCCAGGCCGAACTCCTCGCGGAGATCCGGCAGACGGCCCACAGAGAGCTGACCGCAGTGTCATGAACCGCAGTGTCATGGAGAACCAGTGGACCGGAATGTGATGAAGAACGAGTCGAAGCCAGTCCGGCGTCTGGACCGGGTGATCATCCGGTTCGCGGGGGACTCGGGTGACGGTATGCAGCTCACCGGTGACCGGTTCACCTCGGAGACCGCTTCTTT
>NZ_JBSFHC010000032.1:14977-55624 GCF_053596835.1 Streptomyces sp. NPDC001606 | reverse complement strand
CGCGCTGAACGCCGTCGGCCTGGACGACGGCGCGGCAGTCCTGGGCCCGGCCGTGGTCACGGGTATCGACACCGGGGCGTGAAGCGGCGAGCGCTGACGCGACCGGCCCGCGCAGGTCACACGTTCGGGTGAACCACCGCTGCCCGCCGGAGCGGCGTCACCGCGGACCCCGCCGACTCCCGCACCGGCACGTTCCGGGCCACGCGCCGGTCCCACGGCCTGTGGGACAGGGACCTGCTGACCACAAAGGACAGCGCCGAGGGCTTCATGGTGCGCACCGGCGACCGCCTGGAGACCCAGGTCCGGCTGCCCGTCGGACTCGGCGCCCGGCCCGGCCGCCGTCAGTCCGCCGACCGGGCAGCGTGGGTGCGTACATCGCCGCCCCGGCTCCTGAGCGGCACGCCCGCCTCACCGAGCACACGGTGCACGAAGCCGTACGAGCGGCCGTGAGCCTCCGCTATCACGCGGATCGAGCGCCCCTCCTCGTACTCCTTCTTCATCACTTCGGCCAGCTCCCTGCGCGCCGTACCCGTGATCCACTTCCGCTTGTCCACGACGATCTCCTCTCGCGACGTCGGATGTGATCACCGGCTGCCCGACTCGCCGCGATCCATGTCGCCGATCCGGCGTCCGCTCCCGGCTAGAACGCGTACCTGATCCGCAGCCAGGGCGCGTGCGTGGCAACGAGCCTGCGCAGGGCGTCCACCGCCTCCGCCTTGACACCGTTGCGGTAACGGACGTTCAGGGCCCCGTTCTGCGAGCGCTTGGCCTGCTGGAGGCCGGGCTGCCACAGCAGTTCCTCGCCGCGGGGGTGCCAGCCGAGGTTGACCTCGTGCAGGTCCTCGTTGTGGGTCAGCATGACCACCTCGGCCGCCGCCTGCCGCTTGACCGGATCAGGCAGCACATCGTCGAGGTGTCTCAGCAGCTCGGCCCATGCCTCCTGCCAGCCGGGGCGCAGCACGACGGGGGAGAGGTTGAAGTGCACCTCGTAGCCGGCCTCCAGGAAGTCCCCGGCGGCCGCGACGCGGTCGGCGACCGGCGAAGTGCGCAGGTCCAGGAGGCGGGAGTCCTCCGCCGGCATCAGGGAGAACCGGATCCGGGTACGGCCGCGCGGGTCGCAGTCGAGCAGATCGGGATTGACGAACTTGGTCGCGAAGGATGCCTTGGCCGTGGGCCAGTGCCGGAAGGCGTGCACCAGATCGGCGGTGTTGTCGCAGATCAGGGCGTCCACCGAGCAGTCGCCGTTCTCCCCGATGTCGTAGACCCAGGCCGTGTCGTCACACTGGTTCGGCTCGGGCTTCCTGCCCTGGCGTGCGATGTGCCGGCCGAGGTGCGCGATGATCCGGTCGATGTTGGTGAAGACGGTGATCGGATTGGCGTACCCCTTGCGGCGCGGCACATAGCAGTACGCGCACGCCATCGCGCAGCCGTTGGAGGGCCCCGGGGCGATCCAGTCGGCCGAGCGGCCGTTTGGACGGGTGGTCAGGGTCTTCTTCTCGCCGAGGACCAGGGTCTCGCCCTTGACGCGGATCCAGCGCTCGACGTTGCCCTCGTTGCCGTGCAGCCCGGGGATGCCCCAGTGGGACGCCACCTCGATCAGGCGGCCCTGCGGGAACAGGTCCAGGATCCGTCGGCCACGGGGCGAGGCGGCGGCGGCCGGCTCGGCGTAGATCTCCCGCACGGGCAGCAGCCGACGGGCCGTGGCACTGGCACGGAACGCGGGGCCCCCCGAACCCCGGCTTCGGTCGGGCTGCGCGGCGCCGGGTGCGCCCAGGGCCTCCAGGCCGAACAGGGCGTCGGAGCCGTCGTCCGCTGCGGCGTGCGTCATCCAAGGGCTCCGGGCTGGGGCTCGGCCGTTGCGGCGCGTGTGTGTCGGTGCTGGTCGGGTCCACCGTAGGACGCTCACGCGCCTGGCGCGGCGGCACGCGGTCACGGGCGCGTGGTGGACTGCGTCACGCGGTGACGCGCGTGGGCGGCGGTGCCACGCCGTCAGGCGCGCGCAGAGCGGTGTCCGTTGCCCGGCTGAACGCGCGACGGCCGGGTAGACGAGTGCTACGCGCCCCGGAACCGCCCTGCGGTCCCGCGACCCGACGGACGACAAGGAGCGTCATGGCCACCGTGATGGAACGGATCAAGCAGTTCGCGCGCAGCCCGCAGGGGCGCCGCACCATGGAGCAGATACGGCGCCAGGCCGCCGACCCGCGTCGGCGCGCCCAGGCCCAGCGCCTCTTCGAGCGGCTCCGTTCCCGCCGGTGACGCGGGCGCGCCGGAAGTGACGGCTGACACGTTTGCCGTACGCCGGAGTCATGACTCGCGCAACGCCGGGTAACGGCCCGCCAAGGACGGAGCGGGCGGCACGATCAGGGAAGGTTCGAGATGGCGACGCGCGTGGGCACGACGCCGGACACCGGTACGCCACTGCCGCAGATCACCGACCGGCAGAGGATTGCCCCTGAGGCCGCCCGTACCCTCACCCAGCTGTTCCTCCAGCGGCTCACGGTGCTCGAGGAAGGTGCCGCCGAGTACCAGTACGCCCGCAACACGCTCATCGAGATGAACATCTCGCTGGTGCGCTCCGCGCTGGGTCAACTGGCGCATCGACGTGCATCGAACCGGTTCTCTTCCTGGTCGGCATAAGCGCCAGCGTTACGCATGGGTGAGAGGTGGCAGGGCATCCGGGTGAGGAGCCGGGGTTGCCGCCCGTCGACGTCATGGCCCTAGGAGGGTGAAAAGGTGAAGGGCTTCCGCAGCTTCATCCTGCGCGGCAATGTGGTCGACCTGGCGGTCGGCATCGTCATCGGAGCGGCGTTCACCGCAGTCGTCAACGGCTTCGTCACCGCCTTTTTGACCCCGCTCGTGGGGCTGGCCACCGGTGTCACCGGCGACATGGCCCGCAAGACCTTCACCGTAGGCGCTACCACGTTCCCCTACGGAGCTTTCATCAACGCGGCGATCAGCTTCCTCCTCATCGCCGGCGCCCTGTACTTCCTCGTCGTCCTCCCGATCAACAAGCTGCACGAGCGTCTCGCTCCCCACCACGACGTCCAGGCCCCCAAGCGGGACTGCCCCGAGTGCCTCAGCCCCGTCCCGGCCCAGGCCCGACGCTGCGCCTCCTGCACCGTCCCCCTGCCCGCGGTGCCCGCCCAGGCCGGGGAGACAACTCAGCGGGCCGGGTGACCGGACTCCTGATCGAGCGGTGACAGCCGGACAACTTCGGTTCTCAACCCTTGGCCGGGGTGCCCCCGCAGCCGCGGCGCCGGCGTTCGGCATCCCCGCCCTCTGGTCTGCGGGCCTGCCGGAGACGGGCCAGGCGTCCAGGCACTTCTCGGAGCGGATCACCGCCGCGACCGGGGAGGTGTCTCGTCTGCGGTTTCTCGCCTCCTGCGCGGTGCTGGACGCGCAGATGGCGACCGTGGACGAGGTCGTGCACCTGGTCGGCGTCGTCACCGGCTCCGCCGCCACCTTCACCTCGCGCGAGGTGCAGTCGGCCCGGACGGCGGTGCGGGTCGGTCCGGCCCCTGTGCGCTGCCTGGCACGATGCTGTTCATGCAGCCGCTGCCCGTTCCGTGCCCTGCCAGCCTGGTCCCGGACGCAACAGGCGTCGATGCCTTCAACGCCGCATACCAGCGGGCCAAGCATCAGCGCGCGGTATGTGTCGGCCTGGAGCGCCAGCCCCTCCGTGGACGGTGAAGGCGGACACGCTCATCGCCCCGGGTTACAGGTCGACGATAGCGTGTACGACGCGCTTCGCAACGCGATGATCCGGCTGATCCGCCCCAACTCCTCTGCTGGTCCTGTCTACTTCGTGCTGCACGACGTCGACGGTGAGCGGCGGGCCAGCGAGTTGGCGGCCGCGTTGCACGCCGCCCTGTACGCCGACCTCGTCCCGCTGGCCCGCGCTGTTCCCGCGACCTCTGCCTGATCTGCGGCTGTCGCGTGTCACCGCACTGCCCTCCCCGATGGCGGAGCGGCGGTGACCTTCTGCTCGGTGGTGCGTTGGGTGCAGTGACGCGTGGCCGGTGTTCATGGTCACCTCACGACAGGGCACTGTGTTGCGTACGGCCGTGGCTCCCGCCCGGCGTCGGGGCCACGGTCGTCGGCGTGAGCCGGCCGGGCTGCCGTGGTTGGGCCCGGGCCCGGACGGCTCTGCTGCCGGTCCGTCGGTCACGGAACTGCGTCGGATCCCCCGACAGGCTCTTGTAACGTGGGCTTGTCCAGGGCGGCTCGGCATCCATGGAGCAGATCATCTCTACCGACAATGCCTCGCAATCCCAGCCCGAGCCAGCAACGCCTGGTGTTGATGAGCGTGTACTGGCTCAGGGCTCTGTGACCGCTCTGCTGGTGGCGGCCGCTCTCACCTATGCTTTGGACCTCGGCAGCAAGCTTGTGGCTGTCTCGCGGTTGGAAGGTCGGGAGCCCGTTGCCATAGCAGGCCGCGTGGTGACGCTTCAGGTGTTCCGTAACGCGGGTGCGGCTTTCAGTTCGGGCCAGGCTTTCACTGCTGTGTTCACGGCGATCTCGGTCGCGGTGGTCCTGGTCATCGCGCGTGTCGCACGCAGGCTTCGGAGCTTTTGGTGGGCTGTCGCTCTGGGCCTGTTGCTCGGGGGTGCGCTCGGCAATCTGACTGACCGGATCTTCCGGGCGCCCGGCGTCTTCCGTGGGCACGTCGTCGACTTCATCTCCGTTGAGCACTTCGCGGTGTTCAACCTGGCCGATTCGGCCATTGTCTGCGGCGGTGCCCTGGTGGTCCCCCTGTCGTTCCTGGGCACTTCCCTGGACGGCTCGCCCCCGCACGATCGGCAGGGCCGGAGCATTCTCGCTCCGCGATGAGATGCTCAAGAGCTGAGCGCTCGACTGCCGTGTAGCGCGGGCCCGGTGTCCCCTTCGGTAAGGGCTCCGGCTGCATGCACGTCGAGCCCGAAGGCACATCCGCGCCGGTGGTGCGGTCACCGGTGCAGCGCCACCACGGTGTCCACCACCGCGCGGGCCCGCTCCACCAGCTCATCGCACAGTGCCTGTAGAGCCTGGACGACGTCCTTGGGTGCGTCGGCGAGGACCTGGCCGACGAAGTGCGCGATGATGCGGGCGATTCCCGGCACGGCGGTCGCAGGGGCGTGTGTGGCCCACTCGCGGATCGCCATCAGGTAGATGACGCCGACCTCGTCCAGGACGAAGGAGCGGGCGCCGGGCGGGGCAGGCTGGAGAGAGGACATCCGGCGAGGAAGCGGAAGCTGCCCGTGGCGGTCACGACACCCCGTGCGGCGACACCGCTGTCCGTGCGGCCCTACCAGGGCGGCGACGAGGCGGCGGTGCTCGACCTGGTGGGCGCCGACCGGCTGCCCACCGCGCGCGGTATGCGGGAACGTGAAGAACCGGGCCAGGGCTCTGGCACGATTTGCGTTGCTGTTCCACGGACCCGTCAGATTCGCCTGAAGGAAGTACGCGTGGAGCGCGCCGTCGTGCTCGAACCGCGGCGACAGGGGGAAGGGCAGGCCGTCTGGCGGTCCTTCCTCATCCAGCCATGCCACCAGATCACCGGGCACCGCGTCCAGGAAGGAAGGCGTCGTCGCAAGCACGGGTAGTCGCGGCTCACGAAGTGCACCGTCCACCTGGGTCTGCTCAACACCCGCGGACCCTCACCGGTCAGTGGCCGACTACTTGCTCCTGCCGCAGTACGGCCGGGCACTTAGCTCTGTCGACGCGCTGCGTCCCGCTGCGTGGGGCTGTCGGCAGGTGGCGCAGTCATGTCGAGCAGAAGCAGCGCATCGTGGTCGCGGCTACCGGGCTCGGCGGTATAGACGCCGATGCGCTGGCCAGGGGTGCCTTCCACGTGCAGGGACTGCGAGGTGAGCGTGAGCGTTCCGCCCTGGGGATGCCGGAACGTCTTGTGAGCAGGCTTGCGTCCGGTCACTTCGTAGCGTTCCCACAGCCGGGCGAAGTCGGGGCTCTTGAGGAGGAGCTCGCCGACCAGGTTGGTCAGGTCGGGGGCGTCGGGGGCGGTGCCGGCGACGGCGCGCAGGCGGGCGACGCAGCCGGTGATCTGCCGGTCCCAGTCAGTGAAAAGGTCGCGGGCCGCGGGGTGGAGGAAGAGGTAGCGGGCGAGGTTGCGGTGCTTGGCCGGCCAGTCGTCCAGGCCCGCGTACAGGGCGAGGCCGCCGGGGTTCCAGGCGAGCATGTCCATGCTGCGGCTGATGACGTAGGCCGGGTTCGGTCGCAGCGACTCCAGCAGCAGCTTCAGGTGGGGGCGCACGGTACGGCTCGGGGCCGGCGGTGGCTCGGGCGCGTAGCGGGCGGCACGCGCGGCGAGCTCACGCAGGTGCTGATGCTCCTGGTCGTCCATGTGCAGAGCACGGGCGAGGGAGTCGAGGACGGCGGGACTGGGGCGGGTCTCCTTGCCGCGTTCCAGGCGCACGTAGTAGTCGATGCTGATCCCGGCGAGGGTGGCCAGCTCCTCACGGCGGAGCCCTGGGGTACGGCGGATACCGGCGCCGACGGTGAGGCCGACGTGCTCGGGACTGGTCTGGGTGCGGCGGGCACGCAGGAAGCGGCCCAGCTCGGCGCCCTCGCTGTGCGCGCTCGTCGAAGTCATGACTCCAGTCTCACCCGCCGGGCACCCGCTGCGCGGGCGGAGGGGGGCCCTGTCATTACCCCCGAAGAGCCCGCCCTGCCACACCCGAGCCATCCGGGCGAAGGTGAATGAGGAAGACGTCGGCCCCTCGCTCCGCCCGGACTTCAACCGGCACGACCTGCCGGGCCGGACGCCAGTGAGAGACCAGGTGACACCATGATCGGAAGAGGGTGACCGCCGAGCAGCTCAACAAGCTCTCCAGCCTGCCGCCCGCCGTCGGCGACCCCCACACCGAGGCCCAGGCGCAGATGCTCGAACGCTGACCCCAATCCTGGCACGCCGCGCCTCGCGTGGCGCCCCCCGCCTCTCGTTTGGAGTAACACCTTTCATGCGTGCAGCAGTGATGTACGGAGCCGGTGACGTCCGCGTCGAGGACCGGCCCGACCCGAAGATCGTCCAGCCGGCCGACGCCGTGGTTCGCGTCGTCGCTTCCTGTGTGTGCGGCAGCGACCTGTGGCCTTACGCGTCGATGCCCGCCACCGGCACCGGCCGCCCCATGGGGCACGAGTTCCTCGGCGTCGTGGAGGACACCGGCGCGGACGTGACCGGCCTGAAGACCGGTGATCTGGTCGTCGCCCCGTTCACCTACAGCGACAACACCTGCGACTACTGCGCCAAGGGCTTGCACATCTCCTGCCGCAACGGCGGCCGGTACGGCTTCGATGGCGTCGACGGCGGGCAGGGCGAAGCCGTTCGTGTCCCGTACGCGGACGGCACCCTGGTGAAGCTGCCGGTGGCCGCCGACTCCGCGCTGCTGCCGTCGCTGCTCGCGCTCTCCGATGTGATGACCACCGGCCACCACGGCGCCGTCACCGCCGGCGTCGGCCGCGGAGATGCGGTGCTGGTGGTCGGGGACGGCGCGGTCGGCCTGTGCGCAGTGATCGCGGCCAAGCGGCTGGGGGCCGAGCGGATCGTGCTCGCCGGCCGCCACGAGGCCCGCACTGGCCTGGGCCGTGAGTTCGGTGCCACGGACGTGGTCGCCGAGCGAGGCGAGGAGGGCATCGCTCGCATCCGCGAGCAGACGGGCGGCGTGGACAAGGTCATCGAGGCCGTCGGCACCCGCCAGGCCCTCGACACCGCACTCGGGGCGGTCCTGGACGGGGGCACCATCAGCCGCCTGGGCGTCCCCCAGTACGAGCAGGGACCGATCGGTCCGGCCGAGTTCATGCGCAACATCACTCAGACCGGTGGCGCCAGCCCCGCCCGCGCCTACATCCCGGAACTGCTGCCCGACGTCCTGGACGGCACCATCACCCCCGGCCGCGTCTTCGACCAGGAATTCATCCTCGACCGGACACCGGACGCCTACCGGGCCATGGCCGACCGCCAGGTCCTCAAGGCCCTCATCCGCCCCTGACTCCCCGGCCCTCCGGTGAAGGACATCCCGCGGTGCCACCGTCGATCCCGGCGACGAACAGGCCCTGGTGGGCAAGGAAGCCGTGGTCGGCAGTGCCTTCGTCCCCTGGGACGACTGGTTTCGTCCACCGGGAAGTCCCGCCGGATACCCCGGCGGACGCTGAGACCAGACCCCTCCTACCACTCCGGGCACCGCACCGTGGCTACGTCAGTGAGAACGGGCTCTGTCTGCAAGTTCTCGAACACATCGCCTTTCTTACACCGCTATACCCCGTGGCGAACCGGTCGCGCGCCGCCACTTACCGATCTTGCTCATCAATCGCATCCCCCGCCTCCCCCCGCCAGGAGGCGAGGTTGCTCCGGGCAGTGAGGGTGTCGGGGTGGTTCCGGGCCCAGCGGTGTCGCGTTCGATGGCGGGCCAGGCATTCCTTCACAGCAAGGCTAGGCATCACGTACGGTCATAGCCGGGGCAAGATCATTGATTAGCCGCACGAGTGAAGACGGCGTTGTAAACGGCGCCGGCTCCTGACCCCTTAGCCACAGATTGGGGCCTCAGGACAGAGACGCCACGATTCCTTCGCCAGCTCGCGCGTAGACCTCCACCCCGGCCCTCAGACGCAGGCGCCTTCCTGACAGCCGCCCCGTGGGGCTCATTGGCGCTCGCGCCATCCGGTGACCGATGAGGCTGGTTCTGTCCCCGTAGCCACATCCGGAGCCGACCCAGGTCTGGGCAGTCACGTGATCGCCCGAACACGCCCTGGAAAAAGACCATGACTGCCGCACCTGTCACTCCAGGTGGCACTTACACACAGCGTTCGGCCCTGACCAAGCGTCACTCGACGGTCGGCGCGTGTGTGAAGTGCGCAGCGTGCACGCACACTTGGGAGGTATCGGTTTTCGGAAAGGACGCTGCATTCATGGGTCTGACCCGTCGGCTTCTCATACTGCTCTTCGCACCCCTGCTCGCCCTGATGGCGGCGCCCGTGCTGGGGACCGGGTCGGCAGTTGCCGCACCGCAGGCGAAGACGATCTCGATCGCCCAGGCCCGCGGCCTGCCGGTCGGGACAGTGGTCACCGTGGCGGGCTCGGTGACGACTCCCTCCGGTGCCTTCGAATCCAGCTTCGGCGACAAGGGATTCGGGCTCCAGGACAGGACCGCCGGTATCTACGTCAGCCTGCAGAGCGAGGTGCATGCGTACCCGTGTCAGCGCGCACGCATCACCGGCACGCTGCGGGACAGCTCCGGACTGCTGACCCTGGTCCCGGCCGATCCTTCCGATGTCGAGCTCGGTCACGAGGGCCGGCCGGTGAAACCGGAACGGGTCGGCACCGCCGGGGTCGGAGAGGCCACCGAGGGGCGGCTCGTCAAGGTCGTCGGCAGGATCACTCAAGCACCCACGAGCGACCTCCCCTACGGGTACAAGCTGCCCGTCGACGACGGTTCGGGCCTCGTGCCGGTCTTCGTCAATGTGCAGACGGGCATCGACGTCTCCGGCCTGAAGCAGGGGCAGAGGGTGCGGGTGATCGGCTTCAGCAGCCAGTTCGGCACCCACTACGAAATCGATCCGCGGTCGCCGCACGACATCGCGGTGGTCGGGGCCTGATCGCCGGCGGGGCGGAGCGGGATGAGGGGGGCGGGGTAGTCCTGGGCATTGGGTTGCCGGAGGATGAGGACGGCCGCCGCAAGGGTCATCTGCTCCGCGAGCACTGTCGGCGATGGATACCCCGGCAAGCACGGCCACGCCGACCATTCGCGCTGTGCGTGCCGTCGTAGCGCGGTCGGGACCGGTGAGGCCCACCTTCGCGACAAGCATGGTGAAGGGCGTGGGAGCCCTTCGCCTTCCCTGCGGGGACGGTGATGCTCGGCAGTCCTGCGTCCAGGACTTCCGGGCTGGCGGCGGCATACGGCTGCCAGCCCGCTTGGGCAGGATCGAAGGTGGTGCCCCAGGTCTGAGCGGCGGAGGAAGGACTGCCCGCAGCAATCGACGTCCGCGGCGCTGGCACCCGAATCTGACCACCACAGCCAGCCGGCTCCTGGCGCAAGGGGGCTACGTGGCGGTCAGGCAGTGGTGAACCGCCCGGGGATCGCTAGAGGCTACATGCGTTGACTCGTCAGCCACGGTGTCCTCCTGCTGCACGAAGCCCACATCGGCCGCCGCGCGACTCCCACTTGTTTCGGGATGCGGGCCGGCGGGGGAGAGGGACGCCCCTCGGCGGGGCACCCGCCGACTCTTACACAGAAGGACATGCCATGCTCGCGACACATAGCCGAGTATCGGCCGCCTGGCGGCCGATACTCATGCTCGCTGTGCTCCTTGCCGGACTGCTCGCCGGCACGGCGCCCCACGCCCGTGCAGCCACAACCCAGGACACCTCCGTCACCTTCCACGCGCAGGCAACCACGGAAGGCGGGACGCTCCTGGTCTCCGGCAGGACTCCGCAGCTGGGCTCCTGGGACCCGGCCAGAGCCATTCCCCTGGGCACGACTGCCAGCGCGTACCCGCACTGGGCGGCCAGCATCCGGCTTCCCGTCGGCACCACCGTGCAGTACAAGTACCTCCAACGCTCCCCGAACAGCACGGTGACCTGGGAAAGCACCCCCAACCGCACCCTGGCCGTCTCCGGGGACACGTCGGGCACCGACCACAGCTGGAACGTCAGCCCGGTCACAGGCCACCGCCACCACCCACTGGGGCCAGAACCTCTACGTCACCGGCAACCTGCCCGACCTCGGCAACTGGGACCCCGCCAAGGCCCTCCCCCTGGCCACCGGCCCCAGCACCCACCCCCTGTGGTCCGGCACCCACTAACTGCCGCCGAACACCACCGTGCAGTACAAGTACCTGAAGAAGAACCCCGACGGCACCCTGACGATCAACGACACCTGGCGCTGACGCGCCGACAGCGGGCGCCGCGGTGCCCAGGTGCTGCTGGACGACCGGCGGCCTGGAGACGGTCGCTGTGCGTATGCCGGGACACCCGCTCGCGCTCGCGCGGCTGGAGGCGTTCGGCGGCGGCATCACGGCTCCGTCCGCCAACCGCTTCGGCCAGTCAGCCCAACCGCGGCGGACGACGTCCTTGCCGAGCTCGGCGACGCCGTCGACTTCGTGCTGGAGGGCGGCCGCTGCGAGGTCGGCGTCGAGTCCACCCTCGCGACGTCACTGGTGAGACTCCGGCCATCGTGCGACCCGGCGGGGATACCCGTGAGGACCTTGAAGCAGTGCTGGGGCACCCGCTCGCTGCGCCTGCGACCAGTCACGTCCGGGTGCCGGGCCAGCACCCGTCCCACTACGCACCGCGGGCGCGGTTCGTCCTGGTCGAGCCTGAGAGGGTCGTCGCCGAAGCGGAAGTCGCTTCCGGCCTGGGGCACCGGGTGGGCGTCTTCCTCCCCGCCGCATTCGCCGGGGCGCCGGTGAGGGCACACGCCGCGGTGGAGGTGCCCGCCTCGGTGGCCGCCTACGCGCGCGGCCTGGACGGGTTCCTGCGCGAACTCGACCAGAAGGGATGCGACCGCATCGTCGCGTCCTTGCTGGCGGAGGAGGGGCTGGGCCTGGCGATCGCCAACCGGCTCCGCCGCGCCGCGGGGCCCCGTACGACCGTCTGACCACCCCCGAGCACCCACGTCTGATGGGCGGGCTGCCGGGCGCGTGCCGATCCTCGCCTGAGATTCTCCTGTTCTTCCGCACGTGGCAGCCCGCGGCCCTACCGGCTCGGGCGGGGCCGCGGGCTGGATCCGCGATCTTCCGGGTGAGCGGGGTCCAGTCAGGACGCGGCGGGACCCGCGACGTCGAGGCCGCGGGCGGCGACGAGCTGGGCGCTGCCCGCGGCCAGCCGGTAGGACAGGCCCACCACGCCGAGGCGGCCGTCAGCCACCCGCTCGGCCAGGACCCGGGAGCGTTCCAGCAGCAGGTCCACGGTGTGCTCGATGTGCTCGGCCAGGATCTCCTCGGCGCTCTCGCGTCCGGCGGCGCGGGCTGCCAGCACGCTCGGGGTGACCCGTTCGACGACGTCGCGGACGAAGCCGCCCGGCGTCTGCCCGTTCTCCAGGGCGGAGCAGGCGGCGGCGACGGCGCCGCACGAGTCATGGCCAAGGACGACGACGAGCGGCGCGTTCAGGACACAAGCGCCGAACTCGATGGAGCCGAGCACCTCCGCCCCTATGACGTGACCGGCGGTGCGGACCACGAACAGGTCGCCCAGGCCGCGGTCGAAGATGATCTCAGCGGCCAGACGGGAATCGGAGCATCCGAACAGCACGGCGAACGGCTGCTGGGAGGGTGCGGTCTCGGTGCGACGGACGGCGTCCTGGTTCGGGTGCTCGGGCGTGCCGGCGACGAAGCGCTGGTTGCCGGCCATGAGCAGCTCGAAGGCGTCGCGGGGCGACGGCGTGTGGATCTTCTCGGTCATGGCGGCAGCCTACGAGGCAGCACCCGCCGCGGCTGCCCCAGGCCCACACCGTGGACGGCATCACGCACCGCCCCCACACCCGCAATATCGTCCCGTAAAGTGATTGTTTGTCCGGCCGTATGAGCCGCGCCGGATCACGTCGCACCGGCTGGAGGGAGGAGCGGTTGTCCGAGGGCACGGGGCTGGGGCGGCGTTTGCTGGACCACCTCTTGACCGAGGCGGTGCGGGACCTGGGCGCGCACGCCGCCGGGGTGTACGTGCTGGCTCCCGGGGAGGAGGTGCTCACGCTGGAGGTTATGACCGGGCTGCCGGTCGAGTTCGCTCAGCCGTGGCAGCGGGTCTCCCTCGCCTACCCGGTGCCGGTGACCGACGCGGTGCACGTCCGGGACCTGGTGTGGGTGGACTCCCAGGAGGAGCTGGCGCGCCGCTACCCGCGCGCTGCGCTCGTCCTGCCCTACCACTTCGCACTCGCCGGTGCCCCGATCCTGCACGACGGGGCGGTGGTGGGGGCACTGCTGCTGCTGTGGCCCGGGCCTCGGCACGACCTGGTGCCCGCGGTGAGGGCCGGCATCGCGTCGGTGTGCGCGTTCCTCGGCCACGTGCTGGCCGCGGCCGAGCAGACGGGACAGCCGCTGGCCCCACTTCCGGCCGCGCGCACCCTGGCACGCCCCATGACCAAAGACCCCGCACCCCCGGCGGCAGCAGAAGTCGCGGCGGGCTACGCCGAGCGGCTGCCCGAGCCCGGCGTCGCGCTCGACCTGGACGGCCACATCACCTTCATCACCCGCGCCGCGGCCCGCCTGGTGGGCGCCGGGGAGCAGCGGCTGCTCGGCGCTCTGCCGTGGGAAGCGCTGGCGTGGCTGGACGACCCGGTATACGAAGACCGCTACCGCGCAGCCGTGATCAGCCGTCATCCCACCTCGTTCACCGCCCAGCGTCCCGACGGGGTGTGGCTGCGCTTCGAGCTGTTCCCCGACGACACCGGAATCAGCGTGCGCATCACCCCCACAGCCGGCCCGGCCGCCGTAGTCGCCGCTGAGCCGTCCCAGGCCGGCACAGCCCTCGGCACGCCGCCGCGGGTGGGGGCGCTGTACCACCTGATGCATCTGGCCGGCGCGCTGACCGAGGCGGTGGGGGCCGAGGATGTGGTGCGGGTGGTGGCGGACACGGTGCTGCCCGCGTTCGGCGCACAGGGACTGACGGTGCTGGTCGCTGAGGGCGGGCGGCTGCGGATCGTGGGTTACAGCGGCTACCCGGCCGAGGTTATGGACCTCTTCGACGGCACTCCGCTCACCTCGCCCACCCCTGGGGTGCGGGCCCTGACAGAAGGGGTGGCGGGTTTCTTCTCCACCCGCAATGACCTGGAGCGCACGTTCCCGGCTCGCGCTCAGCGGGAGGACGGGATGGCGGCATGGGCGTTCCTGCCGCTCATCGCCTCCGGCAAACCGGTCGGCACCTGTGTCCTGGCCTTCGCCCAGCCTCACGTCTTCGCGCCGGAGGAGCGGGCGGCGCTGACCTCGCTGGCCGGCCTGATCGCCCAGGCGCTGGACCGCGCCCGCCTCTACGACACTGAGCACGCCCTCGCGCAGAGCCTGCAGACCGGTCTCCTGCCGCGCGCCCTCCCGGACGTCCCCGGTCTCGAGGTGGCGGCGCGCTACCTCCCCGCCACGCATGGCATGGAGATCGGCGGCGACTTCTACGACCTCATCCGCCTGGACGCCACCACCGTCGGGGCGGTCATCGGCGACGTTCAGGGCCACAACGTGGCTGCCGCCGCCCTGATGGGCCAGGTCCGCACCGCTATCCACGCCCACGCCACCGCCGGCGCCGCCCCCGACGAGGTCCTCACCCGCACCAACCAGCTCCTGTGCGACCTCGATCCTGGACTGTTCACCAGCTGCCTGTACGCCCGTATCGACCTCGCCGCCCACACCGTGTGCCTGGCCACCGCCGGCCACCCGCCACCGCTCCTGTGCCTCGACGCCATCACGAGCATCGTGCAGTTGGAGCCCGGTCTGCTGCTCGGCATCGACCCCGGTGCCATCTACCCCACCCACACCCTCGCCCTACCGCCTGGGGCGGTGCTGGCCCTGTTCACCGACGGCCTCGTCGAAACTCCCGACGAACCGCTGGATGCCCGCATCACCGCCCTCGCCAACGCTCTGGGAGGCGGACCGACCGACCTGTCCACCCTCGCCGACACCCTCACCACAGCGGTGCGCGCCGGTGACGAACGCACCGACGACGTCGCCCTGCTCCTGCTCCGGCCGGCCCCATCCACCTGATCCGTCCTGCCGGCGTCAGGGTGTCCGCCGTACCGAATCCCGCGCCAGGCGTCCACCCCAGGAGCGTTGCCTGACCGCATGTCGTCTCGGTGCCGCAACCATGGAGCCCGCACCGGAAGCTGTGACCACCGCCCTGCTGGACGCCCACTGGCTCGCACCCGGTTCACCCGCCCGTTGTCCGGTGCCCTGCCCGGCCGGTGCTCCGCGGACAGATCGCGGGCTCGGGGCCGGTGCGATGCGCAGGAAGACGCAGCGCTTGGACAGCGGGTTGAGGACCGCTGCTTTCAGCGGGGTACGGGTGGCGGCCTGGATGCGGGCGAGCCAGGAGTGTCCGGGCACCAGGATCGTCGGCTCTGCCGGCCACTGGGCGACTGCTTGGGGATCGGGGCACACCACACCGGCGACCCGGAACTCGCGGCCCGGGTGGGGCCTGCTGTAGACGAGCAGCCCGTTGCCATGGCTCTGGCCGCCGTACTCGACCGTCTTGCCGGAGACGGTACGGACCAGCTGCGTGAAGGCGGGCCACACCTGGGCGTCTATACCGGCGTGCCCGAGGAACGCGGCCTGACGTTCCTGCTCGGCCTGCCGTTCCTGTGCTTGCAGCAAAGCCTCCTGCAGCCGCTGTTCGGCGGCAGCAGCATGCGCGGCGGCACAACCGCGTGCCTGCTCGGCGGCCCTGGCACGCGCGGCGGCCTCGGTGTCCGCCTCCAGCCCTGAACCGGCGGCCGCCAGTTCCACGTACGCGGGGGGTTGTCCACCACACCGTGCCGCCCGGCCCGGTGCGGGGGTGCACACGCCTCTGGAGGATCCACCGGATCGCCTCGCCGAGCGCGCAGGTGATGTGGTTCCAGCCCGGCTTCGCCGCCAGCGTGCGCGGGGCCCATGTGTAGCGCGCCAGGCCATGCCGCACCGTCCAGCCGGCCCCGCGCGGCTTTTCGGGCCTTTGGCTGAGCCGGAGCGCCGGCGGGCCGGGGGCCGCCGTCCACCGTTTTGGCTGTCAGAAACCCTCCGAGGGGCCGGGCAGCCTGGGTGACGTCACGCGTGGCGCAAGCCGCGATCGGGGTCGCGTACCTGGTCGGGACGGAAGGGCTCGAACCAGTCCGCAGCGGCCAGGTTGGCTGGTGTTGGGGGACATGACGTTGGTGACACAGGCCAATGCCGGTGAAACCGAAGTGCCTCGACGGGCATCGGTCGGGTAGCGTGCGGGCCATGTCGAGTCCTGAGTCAGACAAGGTGGGGGCTTTCGGTCACACCGTCAGCCCCCTGAACCCCTGAGCTCGTAGCCCTGTCGTCGTGCCGCATCTGCGGTGGGACGCGTGTGCCCCTGGGGCTGGCCGCGGTGACGAGATGACCTTCTCGTGCCTCTCCTCACCCCGGAGCCACTCGATGCCTCTCCCGCTGTACCTGCTTGCCCTGGCGGTCTTCGCCATGGGCACCTCGGAGTTCATGCTCGCCGGCCTGTTGCCGGACGTCGCCTCAGATCTCGACGTCACCGTCGGGACAGCAGGCGCGCTCACCTCGGCCTTCGCCATCGGCATGATCGTCGGCGCCCCCCTGGTGGCCGCGCTTGCCCGCAACTGGCCCAGGCGCTCCAGCCTTCTCGGATTCATCCTCGCTTTCGCGGCAGCCCACGCCGTGAGCGCCCTCACCACCAGCTTCCCGGTCCTGTTCGCCACCCGGGTCGTCGCCGCGCTCGCGAACGCAGGGTTCCTTGCCGTCGCTCTGACGGCGGCCGCCACGCTGGTCTCGCCCCATGAGAAGGGACGTGCGCTGGGTGTGCTGCTGTCAGGCACGACGGTGGCCACGATCGCCGGTGTCCCTGGTGGGTCGGTACTCGGCACGCTGCTCGGCTGGCGGGCCACCTTCTGGGCCGTCGCCGCTCTCTGCCTGCCCGCAGCTCTCGGCATCCTGAAGGGGATCCCCCCGGGACGTGTGAAGGCAGAGGCGACCGGCGGGCCGGTCCTGCGAGCAGAGCTCGCCCAGCTCACCCGGCCGCGGTTGATCCTGGTGATGCTGCTCGGCGCGCTGGTGAACGCGGCGACGTTCGCGAGCTTCACCTTCCTCGCCCCCGTGGTGACCGGCGCCGCCGGGCTGGACGAGCTGTGGATCTCTGTCGCGCTGGTGCTCTTCGGCGCCGGTTCCTTCGTCGGCGTCACCGTCGCCGGCCGGCTGTCCGACCAGCGTCCCGGTCTGGTCATCGCAGTCGGTGGTCCGTTGCTGCTCCTCGGCTGGCTGGCCCTGGCCATGCTGGCCCACCAGCCGGTCGCCCTGTTCGCCCTCGTGTTCGTGCAGGGCGCGCTGTCGTTCGCGCTGGGCAGCACACTGATCACCCGGGTCCTCTACGAGGCCGCCGCAGCCCCCACCATGGCCGGCTCGTATGCGACCGCGGCCCTCAACATCGGCGCCGCCGCCGGTCCCCTCCTTGCCGCGGCCACTCTCAGTACCGCGGTCGGGGCTCTGGGGCCGCTGTGGGCAAGCGGACTGCTCGTCGCTGCCGCGCTGCTCATCGCGTTCCCCCTCCGCACGGTGGTCGCGGCGGGCCGAAGCGCCGAGGTGCTCCAGTGACACACGCGAACGCCCCTTTGAACATCGAGGGACGCCGAAGGCTCGTGGAGCGCTGCCGCAGTCGTCCGACCGCCCATGTGGCCGTCGAGGCCGGCGTCTCCCGCGCCTGCCTGTCCAAGTGGTAGAACCGGTACGACACGCACGGCGAGGCCGGGCTGCGGGACCGCTCCAGCGTCCCGCGCTGCTCACCAGACCGCACCCGACGTCATCGAACGGATCGAGCGGCTGCGGCGGGACAACTGGCGGCGGCCTGATGGTCGGAGAACTGCGGCCCGCTCGTGATGGTGCCCGTGGCTGTGAGGGCCGGGCGGCCGGTGGTCTGCGGGCTGGACGGCATGGAAGTGGCTGCAGTCTTGGCACCAGGCGGGATTACGGTGAGGGCGGTACTCATGGCTGGTGGCTGCTCCGTCGGACGGTCGGACGGCGGCCCTGACAGGCGCATGGCTATCGGTGCCCGACCGGTGACACAAGATCTGTTACTCCTGACGGCCAACCACCCTCACTCGTAAGGGTGGCCAGGCACGGGGAGCCGGTTTACTGCCGGAGAAGCCCTGCCGTGCTCTGGCCAGCCGGTTCCCCCGGCCGCGAGAGGTGACCGATCCGCGGCTGCTTCGTCGACCCGGCCATGAAGAAGATCATCACTCTCTCGCTCACGACCACGGCCGCCCTCGCCCTGGCTGCTCCCGCTCACGCCGATGGCAGCGGCGGCGTGAACCCGCCACCAACTGGAACTTCAGCGCCGCCGCTGTCTGCCGGCAGGAGTCGGCCGTGGTGCCGGTGGCCGGGCCCCTCGTGGGCCCGGGCGCACGGCACCCTGGTGGTGGCCGACGAGATCCAGATGGGCTGCGGGCGCACCGGCCCGTTCTTCTCCTTCGAGACGTCGGGAGTCGTCCCCGACATCATCTGCCTTTCCCAGTCGGTCAGCGGTTACGGGACGCCCATGGCCCTCACTCGCATGCGCTCCGACCACGGCGTGTGGCGTTCCGGCGAGCACAACGGCACCTTCCGGGGCTACAACCCGGCGTTCGTCACCGCCACCCGGGCACTGGAAGTCTTCTGGGCCGACGGCGCGCTCCAGGCCCGGACCGCTGAGCTGGGCGAACAGGTGCGCCGCTTTCTCACTGAGACGGCTCGCCATCATGGGCTCGCCGCCCCACGCGGACGGGGCCTGGCCTGGGGGCTCCCCCTCGACCGCCCGGGGGCGGCCCGAGAGGTCTGCGACGCGGCGTACCGGGGGGGGGGCTCCTCCTGGAGACCGCGGGCCTCCAGGAGGAGGTGGTCAAACTGCTGCCACCGCTCACCCGTACGGAGCGGCAGTCGGAGCGGGGGCTCGCGGTACTCGACGAGGCCGTCGCGGCGGTGGCAGGCGTCCGGCACCCGACGGCCTGACCCGGGCTCCGCCACGGTAGTCCAGTACGGCTGTCTGACGGCACCCTCACGTGTGTCCGCCGGGCCCGGTAACAGGGCGACCGCCCCGGCTGCCACGACCTCCTGGAGTGCGCCAGGCCGCGACACGCGCCCGGCGCCTCCCCCTGGGAACACGAAAATCCCAGGTGGGGAGGGGTCGGCTGGGATCGAGCGCCGTGCCGGTTCGTGCTCTCGCCACCCTCCTCGCGGCAATCACCCCGAAGTGATCTTGCCGAGCCTCGCAACCCTGTGACTTGCTGGAGTCGAGTGGCAACCGCTGGTAATGAGCGGGCTGAGGTGAAGGGATGACGGATGAGTACTCCCCAGGGAGCGGACGCGGATCGTGATGGTTCACCCCCTCCGATCAAGTTGGTTGCGGGAACGGGGGCGGCGGGGTCCGCGGGGGACAACGAGAGCGCCGTATCGGCTCAGTTGAACCGCCCGTACGGGATCGCGGTGGACAGTACCGGCACCATCTACGTTGCCGACCACGGCAATCACCGGGTCCGGAAGATCACGACGGATGGGAAGATCAGCACGGTCGCGGGGACCGGCGCCGCGGGGTTCAAGGGAGACGGAGGCCCTGCCGCAGCGGCCCAGTTGAACTACCCGCGTGAGGTGGCCGTGGACAAGGCCGGCGCCGTCTACATCGCTGACACCAACAACCACCGGATCCGCAAGGTCACGGCTGACGGGAAGATCAGTACGGTCGCCGGCACCGGTGCCGCGGGATTCCGGGGGGACGGCGGTCCCGCCACCGCCGCCCAGCTGAACCTCCCCTTGGGGGTCGCGGTGGACAGCACCGGTGCCCTCTACATCGCCGAGTACTACAACCACCGGGTCCGGAAGGTCACGGCTGACGGGGTGATCAGTACGGTCGCGGGGACCGGTGCCGCGGGCTTCCGGGGTGACGGCGGTCCGGCGGTCTCGGCCCAGCTGAACGGCCCGCACGGAGTGGTGGTCGACGGTGCGGGCGATCTCTACATCGCCGACCAGGCCAACCACCGGATCCGGAAGGTCACGGCTGACGGGAAGATCGGCACCGTCGCCGGCACGGGCATCGCGGGCTTCAGCGGCGATGACGGCCCTGCCGTCTCCACCAAGTTGAACTCCCCGGTAGGGGTGGCGGTGGACAGCGCCGGCACCCTCTACATCTGCGACTACGGCAACCATCGGGTCCGGAAGGTCACGGCTGACGGGAAGATCGGCACGGTCGCTGGCACAGGCACCCCCGGCTACGGGGGTGAGGGCGGCCCTGCCGCATCGGCCCAGATGAACGGCCCGCGCAAGGTGGCGGTGGACTGCGTCGACACCCTCTACATCACCGACCATCTCAACAACCGGATCCGGAAGGTCACGTCGGCGAAGATGGCCGGGCTGCCTGAGTCGGGCGCGGTGGTCTCCTGGGCCAACGTCCGCAGCAGGCTGCGGCTCGGAGTCCACCAGGAGTCGGCCAAGGACGGGGCCGAGATCCACCAACTGCTCGCCTCACCCAGGAACCACCAGCGTTGGCGGCTCATCGCCTCGGGCCAGGACGACGGTGAGATCCTGTACCGGATCGAGAACGTGCGCAGCGGCAAGGTCCTGGAGGTCGCCGACGCGCAGGAGAGGGCAGGGGCGGCGGTCGCGCAGCGGGTCTACGAGGGCGGCGACGCGCACCACCAGCACTGGAGGCTGATTCCGGTGGGCCCGGTGAACGGCTTGCCGCGGGTCTACGAGATCGCCAACCGGCACAGTGGTCTGCTGCTGCGGGTCGACACCAACGCCCGCACCGTCATCAGGCAGTACGGCTCGGACGGTGACCACCAGGGCCGTCAGTGGCAGCTGCTCCCCGTATAGCGCGCAAGAGGGGGGGAGGGACGGCCTCGTCCCTGCCCCCCCCGCAACTGCGGTCCTACTCGGAACGGGACGGCTTCTCCGCCGAAGCCTTGGGCGCCTTGGGGGCATCCGGGGCTTTGGGGGCGTCCGGGGTCTTGGGGGGCTTCGTGAAGTCGCTCTTCTTCGGCCTGCCCTCCAGGTCCTCGTCCTTCTGGAGGTCGCCGTACTCCTTCACCGTCGCACTCGCCTCCTGCATGCCGGCGGAGGCCGCCTTGGTGACCGAGCCGGGATCCTGGGCGTACTGGGACTGCGCGCCGGCGGACGCCTGGGTCGTATGGATGAGGGAGCCGAGGAAGCCCAGGACGGCCCGCGCTTCGGGCGACGTCTCCTGCACGACCTTCGAGCGCGAGGAGGCGCCGTGGATCGCGTTGTTGAACAGGCTCGTACTCGTGTCGTCATACGTGTTGTCGTCGGAGTCCTCGAAGTCGACACCTTCGCCCGGCTGGGGCTTCGTGCTGTCGGTGGTCACGGAGAAGAGTCTCGCGCCCTTGCCCGCGGAGTTGAAGATGTTGTCGAACACCATGATCGTCACCTCTGGTCGTCGTCGTGGCGGCGGTGCCGCGCGGTCAGGGCTGCTTGTAGAGCGACTGCTGGCTGACGGTCAGCCTCTCGACGTCGAGCATGGCGTGGTGGACGTCCAGGGCGGAGACGACCTCGGCCAGTCCCTTCATGCGGAAGCCACCGGGCGTCAGGTCGATGTCGTTGATGTCGCGGGCGACGACCCCGTTGAGGCCGGGATAGGTGCCAGGCTGCGGGGGAGACAGGACCGCCACCGGCACGGCGTACTGCACCGCGATCAGACCGGAGAAGGTCACCGGGATCTCGTAGGTGTACTGCTTGCGGGTACGCCGCTGCGTGACGATCGTCTGCACGCGGGAGTTCGCCGGCACCTTGCCGGAGATCTGCGACTTCGACGCCCAGCTGGTGTTGAGGGAACCCCCGACTGTGGCCGCGATGCCCAGGGCCAGCTGGGCGTTGAGCGACGCGTTGCCGGTGGCGCTGCCCGAGGTCGTGAATCCCACCGAGTTGGTCATCCCGTTCGACGAGGAGTTCGTCGCCGAGCTGCTCGCGGACGTCTCGCTCGTGTTGGCGTTGTCGACCCCGACACTGTCCTTGCTGTTCTTGTTGGTCACCGTGTTCGAGTTCCTGTTCGCCGTCCCGTTCTGGCACGACGCCTGGAGCTGAGACTGAAGATCCAGGCGCAGCTGGTTCTGCAACTGCAACTGGAGCGAGGCGCCGATACTGCCGCCGAAAGTGAGCTTGGCATCCCCGTGGAGCGACCACGTCACCCCGTTCGAAACGGTGAAGTCGACCGAGTCGGTAAACGTCATCTCGGACTGGCTGCGGTTGACGTAGGAGCGCGTGGAGAATGTGTCGGGCGGCGGCTGACCGATGTCGCCCCGCACCTCGATCAGTGGCTCGCCGAGGTTCATATAGGCGAGCCAGCCGAGCTGGAACGCGGTCCCGGTGAAGCTGCCGAAACTCGACTTGTTCACGGAGAATCCGACCGGCTTGTGCTTCACGCCCGAGGGGTCGACGTAGACCAGGTTGGGGTGGTTCATGATCGACTGCCAGGACTGCTCGATGTTGAGTTCCCGCAGGTTCTTCTTCGTCAGCGGCTGACGCTTGGCGTCTACCAGACTGTATGCGGTGGAAGGCATCTACCCGTCCTCGACTAATTCCGGCCGAACCGCACCGGCTGAAAAGGTAGGTGAATAATGGACATAATTGTGTCCATGTCTTCGGCGGTCGAAATTAGCATGCCGCATAATGGGCCGGGAAGGTGTATCTGTATGTCACACTCATTCGAGTGATCAAGGTTCGCTGATTTCCCTCTGTTGTGGGGAAATCGATCTCGGATTCGCCTTCCGTCACCCGATCGATGACTTTTCAGCGGCCCCTTCGCGCCCGTAGCGTGAACTCGACCGTTGTCGCATTCGAGATTGCCGTCGCGGTCGTCCGTTTGTTACCCCATGCGCATTCAGGTCATGGAACAGAGGAGGTTTCCGCGATGTACACCCAAGAACGTGCGACGATGTCCAATCTGGTGGTCGGCGGCCCGGTGGCGGTGAACAGCTACGACAACGCGATCGTGGCGGCACTGGTCGAGAACCGGCCGGTCATGCTCGTCCACGCCTTCAACGGCGGCTACCTGCGGCCCGTCGAGCTGAAGGAGGAGAGCCACGACAAGGGGGTCAAGCTGGCCACCGCGCTCGACTCGCCCACCAAGGAGGCCAAGGGCCACCTCTGGTACATCACCCCGGCCGGCTTCTTCGGACAGCGACCGCTCTACGTCATCGAGAGCGCCGCGGGACAGGTGTCACCGAAACCCGCAGCCGCCGGAGCGGTCGACGCTGGCCGTGGCGACGACGGTGTGCCCAAGCCGCAGCGCAGGCGCATCACCGTCCACCAGGACGCACCCAAGAGCACGGCCGACGGCGTCCAGGTCGGCCTGCCCGACAAGGTCGGCGACAAGTGGCGCGGGAAGAACGGCGCCCCCGAGGACACGCAGCTCTGGATCGTCACGGTGACGCCCTGGGGCGGGATCACCTTCGTGCCGATCACCCACCCTGACTCCATCCTGGGGTTCAAGGACCACGCGGTGGCGGCCGACAGCGAGGTACGCGTCACCTACAACTGGGGTGGGGACTTCACCGGGACGGTGATCAACACCTTCTATCCGCGGCTGCCCAGCGAGTGGGACGTCCCTTACCACCACGTCTTCACGTGACCGTCTGCCGCCGCACCCCACCGTTCCGAATCGAAGCCCGTACCGCCTGGAAGAGGCACCAGCATGCCCCTGCCCATGGAAGAACTGAAGTTTCAGATCGTCAACGCCGCTACCGGGAAGCCCCTTGGCGCCGAGGCCGGCTCGGGCGCGGGCGGAGCCCTCGTCGTCCGTGAGGTCTCCGACGGAGGCCCGCTCCCCGAACAGTGGCAACTCAAGCCTGTGCCGACCGGACCGGGCGGGCAACCCGAAGACGACCCCGTGTATGTCATCCGCAACGTTGCCGGCAGCAAGGTGCTCGACAACCCCGCCGCCGCAGACCGCGGTGTGCGCCAGGCGAACGCCGCCGGGGGCAAGAAGGGGCAGCAGTGGCGTGTCGTCCCCGTCGACGGCGAAGCGGGCCTCTACTTCATCGAGACCGCGACCGACGACACCGTGCTCGACCTTGCCGACTCCGGCGAGGACGGCACACGGGTCATCCTGCGCGAGTACGACGAGAACGCGGCGAGCCAGCGCTGGCGGTTCGTGACCACCGAACCCGAGCGCACCAGCGACCCCGTGCTGCGCTGGGCACACCTGAGTCACTGGAACGGCCGTCGGTCCTGGCGCCTGGACCGCTCCACCGCGATGCGCCCGGTACCCGGCGCGGCGCCCTCCTTCAGCGACCTGCTGCTGGTCCTCGAACGCTTCGGCAGCGACCAGAACGCCGGCGGCTGGGGGAGCGCCGGGGCCGGCCGTGCGCCCAACGGGCAACCGGGCGGATGGGCCGGGCTCGGCGCGCGCTTCCTCGCCGACACCACGGGCGCGGGCCGGGCGGACATCGTGGGGATCAAACCCGCGAAGGGCGCTGTAACGGCGTCCAGCAGAGGCGACGGTACGTTCGACGACGACGAACGCGTCCTGCACCAGCCCGCGCCCTCCCCGAACCCGGCCGACCTGTGGACGCTCGCGGACATGACGGGTGACGGCACCCCTGATGCCGTCACGCTGTGCGCCGACGGCGTCCGTGTGTCCCCTCGGGACAGCGGCGGGACGTTCGTGCCGGCGGGCGGCACTCCGGCCGTCAAGGGGTTCGGCCACGACCAGCAGGCCGGCGGATGGCTCGCCGACAAGCACCCCCGCTTCCTCGTCGACACCACCGGCGACGGACGCACCGACATGGTCGGCTGCCACGACGACGGCGTGTGGATCTCCCTCCAGGACGAGGACGGGAAGTTCGCGCCCCTCCCCGACGAACCGGTCCTCCGCGCGTTCGGCCACGGCGAGAAGGCCGGCGGGTGGCTCGTCGACAAGCATCCCCGCTTCCTCGTCGACACCACCGGCGACGGACGCACCGACATGGTCGGCTGCCACGACGACGGCGTCTGGATCTCCCTCCAGGACGAGGACGGCACCTTCGCCGAACCGCTCTACGTCCTCGACGACTTCGGAACCGACCAGGGGTGGACCTCGGTCGAGGAACACCCCCGATTCCTCATCCGCACCATCGGTGACGGGAAGACGGACATCGCCGGATTCGGCCCCCAAGGCGTCGTCGTCGCACGGGGACGTGGCGACGGCACGTTCGAACCCTCGCAACTCGTCCTGAACGACTTCGGGCAAGCGCAGGGATGGACGGGCCGTAAGCACCTCCGCTTCCTCGCCGACGTCACCGGCGACGGCAACCCGGACATCGTCGGCTTCGGCGACGAAGGAGTGTGGGTGTCGCACAACCGCGGTGACGGCCGGTTCGATCAGGCCCAACTCGTCTGCCGCGGCTTCGGATACAACGACGACGCAGGCGCCTGGCGAGTCGACCGCCACCCCCGCTTCCTCGCCGACATCACCGGCGACGGACGCGTCGACATCGTCGGCTTCGGCGGCCCGGGCGTGTACGTGGCCCGCAACCTCTTCCGCCGATTCAGGACCCGGTAACCATGCCAGTGCCTGGCGGTGTCCTACCCCCCCTGTTGAAGGGCGGCGCCCGGAGTGGGAACGTCGGGCAGCCGGCGCGGTGTGTGCAAGGGGTCGAGGCGCTCCACGCCGGCTGCTGCCCAACTGATGCACGCTTCGGCCTCGTCCTGGCGTCTGTGTTCGGCGGCTCGGCCGCGCAGCGCGACCTCGGCGAGTTGCTCTCACACCGTGCGACGGATCCGGCGGCGGTCGCGGGACTGGGCCCTCTTCTCTGTCCCGGCCCCCCGCCAGCGCAGAGCCGCAGATCCGTCACACGCCCCGATCTCCAGCGATCACGAGCTTGTACAGAGCGGTCGCCTCCGCATCGGCCAGCTTCTGAGAGTAGGTGTCACCGCGCTTTCGCTGCGTTCCCGTAGCACTGCGCACTCTCGGGCGGCTCGTCGGTACTGGCCAAGTTCCCGTAATGCGCGGGTCAGACCCAGCCGGATCTCGCGCTCTGTGGTCCAGTGGCAGTCCGCTGCCAGCAATTGCAGGGCGGCTTCGAAGCTGTTCAGCGCCTCTTGGGGCTGGTTCAGTGCAAGGTAGGCGTTGTCGATGTTGCACCGCCCCGTATCGGCGTACATCGTTTCCCCCAGTGCCTCACCGAGTCTCACGCTGCGCTCGTGGTATTTGATGGACAGGTGGGGATCGGTGTGCTGGTAGAGATTGCCCAGGTTGCTTAGAACGGCTCACACAATGAGGTGCATCGGTCCTGGTGGCCGTGCCTGACGGGCGGGTTGGGCGGTGTCCGCTCCGTGGGGACTTCACCGTGGATCGTGCCTGACGACCTCTGGGCGCGGATCGAGCCGCTGCTGCCGAAGAAAGAACGTCGCTTCCGGTACCCCGGTCGCCTGCCGGTCCCCGACCAGCAGGTGCTGTGCGGGATCTTGTACGTGCTGCACACCGACATCCAGTGGGAACACCTCCCCAAGGAGCTCGGCTTCGGCTCAGGCATGACAGGCTGGCGCCGCCTGCGGGACTGGAACGAGGCCGGCGTCTGGCAGCGGCTACACGAGGCCCTGCTGGCCGAGCTGAATGCGGCCGCACGACTCGACTGGTCCCGCTGCGTGGTCGACTCCTCCCCACATCAGGGCCCTGAGGGGAATCCACACGGGCCCGTCGCCGGTCGACCCGGGCCGGGCAGGCTCCAAGCATCATCTGATCACCGACGGCCACGGCACCCCGCTCGCCGTCATCCTCACCGGCGGCAATCGAAACGACGTCACCCAGCTGATGCCACTGCTGGACGCCATCCCGCCCGTCCGCGAACGGTTCGCCCGTATACGGCACAGGCCGGACTCGCTGTTCGCCGACCGCGGCTACGACCACGCCATCTACCGCGCCCAGGTCCGTGCCCGCGGCATCGTCCCAGCCATCGCTCGCCGAAGCACCCGTCACGACACGGGACTGGCGTTCTACCGGTGCGTGGTCGAGCGGACCCTAGCCTGGCTGCACGGCTTCCGACGACTCCGCGTCCGCTGGGAACGCCGAGCAGACATCCACGAAGCCTTCCTCAAGCTGGCCTGTTGCCTCCTCACCCACCGGCAACTCAATTCATTGTGTTAGCCGTTCTCAGACGCCATTTCAGTTGGTGTGATCTTGCGGCAGTCTGGGGCGATGACTGCTGCGCTTGTCGAGCGGATGGCGCCGGAAGACCTGTGGACGTTGTTCCAGCGGGTGGTGCCGCCGGCGCCGGTCCGCCCTCAGGGTGGAGGGCACCGGCGGCGAGGGGACCGCGAGGTGCTGGCTGCCATCATCTTCGTGGCCACCTCAGGCTGCACCTGGAACCAACTGCCACCAGGCTTCGGGCTGTCGGGCGTGACGGCCTTCCGCCGGTTCACCGAGTGGACCGAGGCCAGGGTGTGGGCCAAGCTTCACCGCCTGGTCCTGGATGAACTCGGTGCCCGAGGTGAGCTGGACTGGTCGCGGTGCGCGATCGACTCGGTAAGCGTCCGGGCCCTCAAAAGGGGCAGCTGACGGGACCGAATCCGACCGGCCGTGGCAAGAAGGGGTCGAAAATCCACCTCATCGTGGACCGTCAGGGCCTGCCTCTGTCGGTCGGCATCTCCGCCGCCAACCTCCACGACAGTCAGGCACTCATCCCGCTGGTCCGCGGCATCCCACCCATCCGCTCAAGTCGCGGCCCGCGACGCCGGCGGCCCGCCAAGTTGTATGGTGACGAGGGATACGACTACCGCTACCTGCGGCGATGGCTCGCTTCCCGCGGCATCCGGCACCGCCTTGCCCGCAAGGGCATCGAGTCGTCCCGGCGGCTGGCCCGGCACCGCTGGGTGGTGGAGCGGACCGTGTCTTGGCTGTCCGGCTGCCGCCGCCTGGTCAAATGAAATGACGTCTAACAAGACGATCTCACCGCATTCGAGCTACACCCTTCGAGGTTGGTCCGTCGCGTGACACTGCGGGGTGCGCCGGGTTCCACAGCCCGGTGGCTTGCCCTCTCTCCCTGCTGGTCCTCGTCAGGGTGCTGTCGGTGACGAGCTGGACCAGGGGGCGCCGGTGGTGTCCTGGAGATCAAGGATCTGGGAGGCCCCGGTCGGGGGCCGTCCCAGACGGTTCCGACAGCTCCGGGAACGCGCCGGCCGTCCACGTCCTCCGCCACGTCCGAAAGGCACCGCCAAAGAGACTTCGTGTCATATAACCACCTAATTCGGAAATGAGAAGGCCGGGAGTGTCCTTGCTGCGGTCTTGTTGGCATGCACAGGGAGATGGTTGGCTCTTCGAGGTCTACCCGCTGGGGGCGGGTATCAGAGCTTGGGAGTGCATATGCAACTCGTCCGCAAGCTGGTAACAGGAGTGATGGCGGCTGGCCTCGCCACCACCGGCTTCATCGCCGCAACCCCGGCGAATGCCACGGTCGTGAACTCCACGTGCAACCTGTCGAGCGTCGTCAATATCAACGCCGGCCAGGACTGCTACGTCTGGGACGGCAACAAGGCCACCGGCTACGTGGGCGGGATGTACATCGTGGGTGTCTACCAGGTGTGCTCGGACAGCTACACGGGCTGGGTGACGGACGTCAACGGATTCACGTACAACTTCTATCGGAACAGGTGCAATAACCAGATTAACGGGGCGATTCTGACGTCGATCACCTTCACCGGCAACTGAGCCCGAATCCACCGAGTGATCTTTCGCGGGTCCGTTCACGTGCCCGGACGCTCCGGACGGCCAGGTGTTTGCCGTCAAGTGGCGCTGAGCGCGAGAGCGGACTGCGTCAGCGGCAGAGCTTGTCCAGGTCCTCCGAAAAGGACGGGAACTCGGCCTGTGCCTCGGTGATGATGTCCCGGGCGGGTCGGCGCGACGTGGTGGCGTGGTGCTCGGCGAGCTCGGTCAGTGCCGGGTTCGGTCGCGCTCCGCGCTGCTCGTACTCGACGACCTCCATTGGGCCGAGGCCGTCGGCCAGCAGCCACAGGAAGTCGGACAGGTTTCCGGCCACGACGCCACGCTCGCCCTCCGAGCCCAGGAACACCACGGGCTGTTCGGCGAGGGGCCGGCCCGGGCGCACACGCCACAGGGCGACGAGGCCGCCGGTGCCGTCCTGTCCGAAGACCCGGTAGGCGCCGCCGTCCAGTTCGTGGTTGCCGGTCCAGTTGCGGATCCAGTCGGTGGTCTCCTCGGCGGAGTCGAAGGCGTCGTAGGGCTTGAAGTCCACGCCCTCGCCGTCGTCGTAGTCAAACTCCACCTGGGCGACGGCGACCAGGGCGGGCGGGAAGCGGCGGTCGTCGCCGGTCGTCTCGATCATGCCCGCAGGCTAGCCGCCGCCAATGACAACGGCCCTGGCCGACGGAGATGCCCACAGAGGGGCACGGTTTCGCCGCCGCGGCCAGGGCGTCGTGCACGGGGCGGGTCCCTGTGAGTGCGGAAAAGCCTGTCCTGTGTGTTCTGCGTCCTCGCCTCCTTCGACGTCCTCGTGCGCGCCGCCCGCCTGTGTTGGGCCCTCGGCTTGCCGCTGCCCCTCCCGCTACCGCAACCTGGACGCGAAGATCAGCCACCGCTTCAAAGAGCCACAGCCTCGCGGAGGCGAACAAGGTGGGCATCGCCACCTTCGTGATGCGCAACAAGCAGTACCTGACCGCGCTGCGGGCGGAGGACGATTACGAGGCGTTCGCCGCCGGCGCCGCTGCCCTGACCCGCGCCGGCAGCGTGCTGATGGTCGTCGCCAGCAAAGTCATCGCCAGGAACGCCGCGCGCGCCATGACCAAGCGGTTGGGTGTCGGGCCCGAGGCGGCGGCCCTCACCGAGTTCCTGGCCGAGACACTCGGCGAGGAGCACCCTCTGGTCGGCTGCACCCGCCACGGCGTCGCCTTCCACCACGGTGACCTTCCCGACGACGTCCTTCACGCCGTTGAACAAGGGCTTCGCGACCGGGACCTGCTGGCCATCGCCAGCACCACCACCCTCACCGACGGCGTCAACCTTCCGGTACGCACTGTCATCATCAGTCGCACGGTGGTGAGGACGTGGCGTTCCCATTGGTCGTGCCATTCGGCGTGGGCGGGGGAGTCAGGCGAGGGGACAGTCCACAGGCGCGCGGGAAGTTCGGTCTCATGGGCGCCCCATGAGGCGTCGTCGCGTACCCCGCTCAAGGCGATCTGGCGGGAGGAGTCGACGATGAGGCCGGCGACGGGCTACTCACCTGCGGCGTCAGCCGCGCCCTTCACAGCGAGCATCTCCGAGACCGGGCAGCCCCATGCTGCGCCCGGTCCGGCGGGGCCGTAGAGCGTGAACCCGCACGCCTGGAAGAACGCGTGCCGGTCAGCCGCGTCGGCGCCGTCCTGCGGCACCAGGGCCAGGAACGTGTCGCCGGCTTTCTGGGCCCGGCGGGCGATCTCGGTGAGAAGTGCCCGGCCGACCCCGCCGCGACGACCGGTAAGGGCGACGGCTATCGTCGAGATGAACGTCTGCTCGCCGGGATGCGCCTCCCGGTCTTCGTCGTGCCCGAAGTCGCAGTGGAGCTGGAACTCGGCGACCCCGACGACAGACCCGTGGAGCTCGGCCACGACGACGTCCAGGCCCTCGGGGTCGTAGAACCTGCCGTCTCCCAGATGATTCGAGTACAGCAGCTCCTCCACCACCGAGTAATCGGCTTGGACGATGTCACGGATGAGCGGCATGACCCAAGTGTTCCAGGACCGCGGCGCGGAGGCACCGTCTACGGGCGCCGAGGTCTACGAGCGCTTTGCCTGCTGGCCCATGGTGTCGACTCTGGCAGAGGTGCAGAGCATTACGCTCCTTCCATGTGGAGTGAGTCGAACAACTATGGCTTCGAGAACGAGCTGGACTACCTGCGGTCGATCAAGAAGGACGACAGCTATACGTTCACGTACCCGTTCGAGTACATCGCCAAGAACTACGGGAACGACAATTACGACATCGGCACAGCGGACATGGTGGTCCGGGTCCAGTGAAACGACGCGGAGGCCGGTTACACGGTGGCCTACGACGTCCCCGAGATGGACAAGATCGACCCCGCTGAGGGGAACGGCGATGCAGCGAGCTTCTACGAGAGCGACGTTTACTGGAGGCTCGTGAGCGACCTCGACGGCATGGGGATCAGCTCCGAGCTTCGTGCAATCTAGGCACGGTTGGCTTGCCATCCCAGACGCCGTGCTGTGAGCGGGATACCGATCGGCTCCGTGGTGGTGTGCCCGGCCCCTCGTGAAGCCGGGCACCACCACGGGCCAACAACCAGAGCGCCAGGGCCCCTCGGGAGGGGGGAGAGGGGCCAGCGTCGACTAGCAAAAGGCGGTGGTCCTGTACGCCGTCCCACCGCCAAGGTAGAAGCCCCTCCCGCACAGCGCAGCTTCTGATGGGCTGCCGGGACGACGCCCCCCTTCCCCTGGGATCGCGGAGTGGAAGAGGCGTCGTCCATCAGGGTCCGACGGCGGAGCTCAGGCCGACTGTGTCTGGAGCGGGGCGAGGGGAGAGCGCCGGCCCTTGCCGACCGTACGCAGCTGCTCCCAGTCGACTTCGGGGTGGGCGGGGATGACCGCGTCGACGGACGCCGTGGTGTAGAGCGCGACGTCGACGGCTCCGGCCCGGCTGGTGCCGAAGCGGACCTCGATCGACTGCGGTGAGCGGACCCAGCCGAGCCGGACCATGTGGTCGAAGTCGGCACGGCGCACCCGGAGCCGGGTGGAGGCTTGCTCGGGTCCGAGCGGGGTGTCGGCGGCGACCAGGTCCGCCAGGTCCTCGCGGCGGCAGACCTCCGCGACCTGGCCGGGGTGGTGCAGTGTCCCGTCCGGGTTCGCGCTCAGGTCGACCAGCAGGCCGCGGTCGACGAGCCGCCGCACCACGAAGGCCGTGACGTTCGCCTTCTCGCCGATCACGTTCGGGGTGCCGAGCGCGTCGGCGATCCGGTCCGCCGCCGCGCCGCCGCCGATCGGCGGGGACAGCATCGCGGCCCGGATGGCGTCGGCGTCCAGCGCCTTGAGGGCCCGGCCGACTGGCCGGGCCCTTCGTCGATTAGACGGGGTCGGGGTGTGAGTAGGTGATGCCGACGTCTCCGGCGGAGGTCGCAGCGAGGGCCACGACCTTCCATATGGCGGCCGGAACGCCAGCCCTGGGACCGTCCCAGGTGTCGTTGAGGAGATCCACGGTCAATGCCACGGACTTGCCGTCCGGCCCCTTGGCCGAGAACTTGACCTTGTCCGCTGTCCACGGCTTCCCGTGGGCAGAGACGAACTCCACCAGGGCGTGGTACGCCGCGAAGTCCTTGCCCGAGCTGGTAAGGGTGAGAGTTCCCGGCCGCAGGTCGAGGCCGACATGGACTTGGGTGTCTTCCTGCATGACGACGGGTTCACCGGTGGCGCTCAGCTCCACGCTGCTCTCCAAGTGGGTGAGGTGGGTGTCCGACTGCAGCATGGCAGCTGACTGCCCGTCGAGAGGGGCGTTCAACAACCGGGAACTACGGGCGTTCAACAAGAGTTGCGGGGCTAACCCCCATGTGCTGCAAGGTGCGGCCTGCGACGCGGACGGACCGCGTCCCACCATCCGCACCTGGGAGTTCACCGTGAACGGTCTCGACATCCGCACCGCTGTACTGCTGCTGGCAGGCGCCGGCGCAACGTACGTCGCCTTCCTGCATCCCGCGGTCGGAGTCGCGCTCCTCGTAGGACTGGCCGTGGTCGGCCTCCTCCACACCCTGATGCGGTGACCCTGGTATCCGAGCTTGCCGCGCTCGCCGACCCAGGTGGAGAACTGGTGGCGCGCCGTCTGCTTGCTCTCCCACCAGCCGCGCATCATCGTCGTGCCGACGGCGGTCAGGTTGAGGTGGTAGCGGACAGGGTTCACAGCGTCCACCCGGCGATCATGCAGTCACGACAGGAGGCCTGCCAGCGTGCCGGGCCCGGTCGACCATCCACGACACCAGCCGACGCCGCCAGTCGGGGCGGTGGCACTCCTCCGGATCGCGTTCCGGGATGTCGCGGTACGGGGGCAGCTGCACGTCGACGACGTCGTCCAGGTCCAGCTCCAGCTCTGCGAAGGCCCGGCCGGCGGCGAGGATGTCCGGCTCGTCGTACATCCAGCGGACCTTGTGCCTGTAGCAGCGCACCGCGATGTCGCCGAAGAGGACGTGACCGTGCTGCCGCAGGCCAGGCATGTGGAGGAGTTCGTCGGGGTCCAGCGGGACCGTGGCGCTGTGCGTCAGGTCCGCGAAGAGGGAGCGGGCCCGCTCTCGGGTGACGAGAGGCATGACCGGATGGTGGCAGCAGGCACTGACAGCCCCCGGTGAGCTGGGCGCCCTTGCAGGGTGTCAATGCAGGCGAAGTCGTCCGGCGGGTGCTCCGGCGCGCCTACGATGCCGTGGTGCGGAACACGAAGGCGTTCAAGGAAGCCGTTGCCCAGACGCTCGTGGAGCTGGCCCGTCGGGGGGTGACGCTCGCGCCGTCGACCGTTGAGGACACTATCGAGAAGAACATCAACGCGGTGGCTGAGCAGTTGCGGATCCAAGTGCGCTCCGCTTGGCGGTACTTCGACGCTTCCGCGCTCGCCGACCGTCTCGCCGGCAGCGCGCACGCCTTCGAAGAGAGCAGCGCCGCGGAAGGGGCCGGGCATGCGCCGATGCCGCCGGTCGGCAACCCCGAGCTGGCGCTGATCCTCGCCGGCGTCCCGGACGCGCTGGCCCAGACCGGCGGCGACCTGTTCGGCGTCATCGTCAACGTGGCCGTCAACGCCTGGATGGCCGGCCACATGCACGGCGAGGACGGCTGCACTGGCTGCGACGGCAGCCGCGGGCCGGCCGGACACGACTGGGGAGCCCGGATGCGCACGATCACCGAGATGCAGCCGGACATCGCCTCTGTTGAGTGCGACGCCGGCCTGTGGGGCATCGCGCGTATCACCAGCAGCGGGGTCGGATCCCCGTGGGCTTGGTCGACCCCGTTCTGACGGCACGCCCGGGCGCCGAATCGGCGTTCTGATTCGGTGGCGCCTGCGGCGTTCGTCCATGTGGTGACTCGGGGCTAGCGCGTGTCTCTTTGATGGGTTGGTCAGTTGATCGGACGTGTCTGTCCGATTAGTGATCACCGATGCGAGGTGGGACCGGATCGAGCCGTTGATGCCCGCGGATCCGGTCCGCGGGCGGCGATGGGCCGACCACCGCCGCACCCTTGAGGCCATCGCGTGGAAGTACCGCACCAACTCGCCCTGGCGGGACCTTCCCGACGAGCTCGGCTCGTTCCAGACCGCTCACAAGCGGCTGATCAGATGGGCCGTCGACGGCACCTGGGAGACGATCCTCACCGCCGTCCTGGCGGCGGCGGACGCCGACGACGACATCAACTGGACCGTGTCAGTGGACTCCATGGTTGTCCGGGCTCACCAGCACGCCGCCGGAGCACTCAAAAGGGGGCGGCCCGCACCGGCGAGCCCGCCGATCACGCGCTCGGACGCTCCCGCGGCGGGCTGAGCACCAAGATCCACCTGGCCGCAGACGGCCGCGCACGACCCCTCGCCTTCACCGTCACCGCAGGCCAGGCAGGTGATGCACCCGCCTTCGAGACGGTTATGGCCCGCATCCGCGTGCCCCGCACCGGCTGTGGCAGACCCAGGACCCGCCCCGAGGCCGTTCTGGCCGACCGTGCGTATTCCTCCCGCGCCATCCGCAGCCATCTGCGACGCCGGGGCATTCGTGCGGTCATCCCGCAGCCGTCCGACCAAGTCGGTCACCGCCTGCGGCGAGGCCGGCTCGGTGGCCGTCCGCCCGGCTTCGACGCGGAGACCTACAAGCAGCGCAACACCGTGGAGCGGAGTGGGAGAAGGCTGGTGTGGGCGCATCGCCGGTCAGAGTTCCTCATCATCGATGGGTTCCGGTTCGCGGACGTATGCGAGGTCGAGGACGTAGCGTTCAATGACCGGGTTGTTGTTCCAGGCTTCGAGGAGTACGTCCTCGGGTGAGTCGTCGCTGAGCTGGTCAAGGGTGGTGCCGTAGTAGTCGGCGGCTGCGGTGCGTCCCTCCCACCATGCGTGGCCTTCGTAGACGCCGGGTCGGGGCAGCGTGATCTCGCCGGCGGGTCCACGGTCGAGCTGCCCGATTACGAGTGTGCCGGTCTCGGATTCCAGAGTGACCGCGGTGTGGCCCTCGGCGTTCGCGGGCGGGTCCGGTGGGGCATCCCAGATGCGAATGGTCACCTGGACGTTCATGTCGGGTTGCAGGCTGAGCATGTACAGGTGGTAGCCGTTGCCGGCGACCACCTGTGTCTCTGCTGCGTCCAGGGCTGCTTCGTCGCCAAGGTAGGCGTCCGCGTCGTACACCTCCACAACACAGCGGCCGGGGGTGGCGGTGATGTTGTGTTCGGCAAGAAGCGCCATGGCCTGCCGAGCCCTCCTGCTAGTCCGTGATCCTCATGTAGAACGCGTCGCCGTCCAGGACACGGTTGAGGGTATACATCTGATCGAGGCGTTCGCCGCCCTTACGGTTGTCGGTCCCGTCGATCAGTCGGACGGAGAACCGGTTGTCGCCCTTCGTCGAGCCTTCACGGGTACTGGCGAAGGGGTACTCGTCGCACTGCAGGCCGCTGCCTGAGTAGTCGCCCCACACCTTCTTGCACTCGCTGATGGACTTTTCGATGCTGGCGATGTAGTCGACACGACGGCTGCCGTCTCCGAGCCTGACTACCAGGGCATCAAGAAGGAGGTCGTCCTCAGTCCACACCAGTGCTACAAGGCCAACGTCGGGTGACCGGACGGCACATCGTCCCGGCCAGCGGCCATCGTGAACAACCGAAGCGAAGTCAGCCAGCTCGAAGCCTTCGACAACGACTCCTGCCAGGGCCAGCCCTACGCCCTCATGCGCTATAAGAACAGCGCGCCCAAGATCAGCGACCGTGCCAAGTCCCTCCGCGTCGCGCCGGTCTGCGACATCGGCCACGTCTGCATCTACGAGAACAAGGACTTCACCGGCAAGCGCTGGCAGATCGCGCCCCCTTACACCAACCGGTGCTACTCCGCCGCTGATGACGCCTGGGGCTACGGCTTCTACAACGCCACCAACTACACGGCCACCTTCTATCGGTCCGTCCTGTGCACCATCCTCCCAACCGAGGGCATTACGGCGGGGCGGTATGGATCCTTCAACGACCAGGTCCACCTCGTGAAGATCGACTAAGAGTCAGCGGGTCCTGAGGCCGGGCGTCCCCGAGGCGCCCGGTCCCGCCCAGAAGCATTGCTGGGCCGTCATACACGAGTGGTCCGGCCCGCAACCGTGGATGGGGGCTCCGGGCCGAACCGCTGTCGACTGCATGGGCTTGCAGTTGCCCGTACGTGTGACTGAGCGCTTTCGTTGGCCAGTGAGCGCAACACCCGGCCGGTGGTGTTCGGCAGCCACGCGTCGCCGAGCACCACACACCCCGCGCCTCCGTGTCCGATCACGGGGCATACCATGGCGCCGCTGAGCCGCGAAAGGGGGGCCTGACCTGTGGCAGGTGGTGCAGTGATCATCCCGTTCCTGGCGTTCTTTCTGGCCATCCCGCTGGCGATGCTGTCCTATGCGGTCGGCAAGAAGACGTCCCAGAAGATGGGCTGGCTGTTCGCCTCGGTCTTGGTTGGCCTGCCCGCTGTGCTGCTGATCGCCATATTCATGCCTCGAGGTGGCGCCTCCGACCCGTCGCGTCCCATCATCTACGGGAATCCATACGAGCCCGGCTCGATTGCGGACACCCAATACAAGCGCGGCTACGACTTCGCCGCCGCTCTCGCCAAGCAAGGGGAGAACCCGGGATCCGGCATGGCGGACGACGTCTATCTCTGGTGCCAGGACCGGCTGACGCTGGCAGCAGGCTTCAAGGGCAAGGTCACCACGGCGATGATGCAGGGCTGCATCTGGGGATCCCAGCAGCGCTCCGCACCTCCGTCGAATGCGCCGTAAGGCCAACTGCCCTCGCGCACGTGCACGACCCATACCCTGGGCCCATCAGAGCCTCGGTTAGCACTGGGATGGGGTCATGAACATCGAACACCCACCGACGGGCCCGGCAGGGTCGATGCCGCCCGGCGAGCGCGTCCGAAGAACGGGCCAGGCCCAGGGCATGTCGCTGGCCGAACTCGGCGCGCGTACTGGCTACTCCGCAGCCCAAGTGTCCCGCCTCGAACGGGGCAAGACGCCCATGATCGACGTCGATGTGCTCCACAGATTCGCCCGTGTCCTGGACATCCCGCCGCACGATCTCGGCCTCGCCCCGTCCCAGGCCGCGCCCGGCCCCGGCGCAGTGTCTCAAGCGGCCCGTACCCGCGGCTTCCCGCCCCTACTGTGGGAAGCCAGGGGCGTGAGGACGGTGAGGGCGCGGTGAATCGAAGGAAGCTGCTCGCGAATCTGGCGGTCACGGCCGCAGCTGCCGTCGGCGCACCCATCATCGGCAATGGCTCCGCCAGAGCCGATGACGCCCGGCTCGGAGGCGTCCTTGTCGCCGGCGTCCGGGACGCGATGCTCGGCCTCGGCGCCAGCTCCGCGGACCCGAACCCCGAGCAACTGGCCCCCGAACTCACTCGCGCGGCAGCCATGTCCAATGCCTCCCACTACGCTGGACTCGCCGTACGGCTGCCCCGTCCGATCCGCGCAGGACACCAGGCCATCGGTACCGAGCACTACGCCGTCCTCGCGCACAGCTACCTCCTGGCGACCCGTGTGCTCATCAAGCTCAACGCCTCCGACCTCGGGTGGCCCGGTGCTGTGCAGCGAGGGCTGCTCATCCAGTGCGCCGCCTACACCGTCGCCCACCAGGGCGACCAGAAGGGCATGCGGCAGCTCACCGCCGAAGCCGCCGCCATCGCCAAGACCCTCGGTGCCACACACCTGCGGGACACCGCGGGCGGTTTCAACCCCGCCACTGTTCAACTGCATCTCATCAGGGCCGAGTGCAAGGCAGGAGATCCGTCAGCCGCCATCGCCGCAGCTGATGCCCTCGACCCGAAGCTCCTGCCCACCGTCGAGCGCCAGGCCCTCTACTTCATGGACCGGGCGACCGCCTACGCACGGTGGGAACGCCGGGATGAGTGCATCGGCGCGCTTCTGGAAGCCGAACGCCTGGCTCCCGAAGAGACCCATGCGCGCCCCGCTGTGAAGGCCATGCTGAGCGGGCTCCTCGTCTCGGGCCGCACCATGCCGGAACGCCGGGGCCTCGCGGCCCGCTCCGGCGTGCCTGCCTGAGTGCTGTCCCGGCCCTGAGGACAGATGCTTTGGATTCGCGCTGTCGCCGTTCTCGCCGTAGACCGGACGTATGCTGCGAGCGCCGGTGGAACCGATGCTGGCGCAGGTCCGCGACACGGTGCCCGGGCCCGGGGCGCTGCCCGGTGAGCTGCGGTTTCAGTCGAAGTCCGACGGTTCTCCAGCCACTTAGATGTGTCTCACCGACGGCCAACACGGCGATCTGCCCGTGCCGTCAGTAGGAGCTGGCGAGGCTGTTCGATCCTGCGCAGCCGCGACGTCATGCCGGTCCTGCTGAGTCCACCCCTGCCACTTCAGGAGGACGAGGCATCCGCGCCGCGGAGGAGCCCGCGGTTGCGGCCTCCTACCATGTTCGGCCCCGGCAACTGTTCTCAGGACCGATGCTGCCACGGCACCACACGGACATGCTGATGCTCATGGTCACTCGGGACACTCCCCTCCGTTCGCCGGCGCCCCGCTGGGCGGTCCGGGCCGCTCACGTAATCACGCTGGCCACCCTGCCGACCGGCATCTGGCGCCTGTTGCTGGCAACCGGCCACCCGGCCGGATACACCGAGGCAGGCTACAAGGCCTTGGACGCCACCGGGTGGGGCGCGGCGTACTTGATCGGCCTGAGCCTGTCGAGCGAGGCGCTCGCACTGTTCACGCTCGGCCTGGTCCGGCCGTGGGGCGAGGTGATCCCCCACTTCGTCCCGCGGATCGGCGGCCGCAGAGTCCACCCGTGGGCTGCCACCCTGGTCGGTGGCATCTGCGCCGCCTTGCTGACCGCCCCTTCCTGCTCTGGTGGGCCGTACCGCATCCCGACCTGACCACGCTCGGCAACGCCGTCATCGGGTTCCTCTACCTGCCCCTGATCGCCTGGGGCCCCTTGCTCGGTGCCGTAACCATCTCCTACCACCGCCGACACCGCACAGGAGCCCCCAAGCACAAAGTAAGTGCTGAGACCTGACTTCGGCGTTGGACCGAGACGATCGGCCGCTGAGCCTGCCTGGTACGGCTGCGGTCGGCAGAAAACGTCTCATGAGACACCTCATAGTCTGGAGAAGGACGGCTACCGGGCGCTCGTCTTCACACCGTGGCCGGCGCCCGGCCCGTTGCTGGTGCAGTCCTGGCGCGGCAGTCTCATGCAGAGCCGCTTCCCTGATCTTGTGGGTGCGGCCGGCGATCTGCCCCTCGGCCTGGTCCTCGATGGCGAACTGGTCGTGGGCTGAGGGGTAGATGTCGTTCGAGGCGCTCCAGCGACGACTGGTCTCCGGCGGCCGGACCGCCGTGCGGCTCGCCCAGGAGATGCCGGAAGCGGTGAACGGCGCGGTCACTGGAACCGTGCGTCGGCCGCAGACGCTTGTGCTGGGGCGCCTCGAAGAGGCCGGGACACTGCGGCAGGTCGGTCGCAGTACGCCACTGCGGCCTGCCGCGGCGCGCGACCTGGCTGAGCGGCTGACGCCGGCAGGGCTCGGACATCCGTGGGAAGGCAGACGGTTCACGACCTCGTGTGGGTCCCGAACTCCGCTGGACGTCGCCCTCGTCGAGCCCCAGTGGGTGGCGGAGGTCGGCGTAGACACCGCTCAAGACCGTGGGGTCTGGAAGCATCCCGCCACCCCCGCGTCGGCGGGGAGGACCAAGGGCCCCGGCATCCCCTGGTCCGATGCGCCGGAACACCCCGCGTCGGCGGGGAGGACAGAGCCGACGTACGTCTTGTTCGGGCCGCGCTTGGAACACCCCCGCGTCGGCGGGGAGGACTTCACCACCTACACCCGCGACAACGTGCGCGACGGAACACCCCCGCGTCGGCGGGGAGGACCTGGTCGAGCAGGCCGACAAGCTCGGCGACTACGGAACACCCCCGCGTCGGCGGGGAGGACTTCTTCAGGCTCGTGCCCCAGCCGGGGATCGTCGGAACACCCCCGCGTCGGCAAGGAGGACCACTGTCCCCCTGTCGCCCTCCATGAGTCTGGAGGAATACCCCCGCGTCGGCGGGGAGGACGCGATCGGCTGGGTCGCCAAGCACACCGCGGACGGAACACCCCCCGCGTCGGCGGGGAGGACGACCGGGACGCAGGACCAGGGCGCGGCCGGAACGGAACACCCCCGCGTCGGCGGGGAGGACGGCGACCTGTTCGCGATGGCTGGCCGACGGCGGAACACCCCCGCGTCGGCGGGGAGGACGAGGAGTCCGGCATCGTGGAGTGCAGTGAGGGCGGAACACCCCCGCGTCGGCGGGGAGGACAGGACGGCCGGGGTCATGGTGCGCGGCGCGAACGGAACACCCCCGCGTCGGCGGGGAGGACTCGGCGGGCGCGTCGGCGGAGTCGACGGCGGCCGGAACACCCCCGCGTCGGCGGGGAGGACGGGTTCCGCGGCTCCTACGCCCTGGCCCTCGACGGAACACCCCCGCGTCGGCGGGGAGGACGAGTTCGAGCCGACGCCCCACGACTCCGAGGACGGAACACCCCCGCGTCGGCGGGGAGGACACGATATGAGCGTTCGCCTGATCCGTGGTCATCGGAACACCCCTGCGTCGGCGGGGAGGACGGGGGAACGGATGCGTCTCGGTCACCAGCCACCGGAACACCCCCGCGTCGGCGGGGAGGACGCCAGCGAGGCTCACCCCGTGCCGCACGTGTCCGGAACACCCCCGCGTCGGCGGGGAGGACGGGAAGCGGGCGGGCGGAGCGCTGCGGTACGACGGAACACCCCCGCGTCGGCGGGGAGGACTCCGCCACCTCGAAACTGCGCTCCAGCACGGCCGGAACACCCCCGCGTCGGCGGGGAGGACTGG
>NZ_JBSFHC010000032.1:0-14879 GCF_053596835.1 Streptomyces sp. NPDC001606 | reverse complement strand
CTGGCAGGCCGGAACACCCCCGCGTCGGCGGGGAGGACGTGATGATCCCAGCGAGGCGCAGGCCCGCGTACGGAACACCCCCGCGTCGGCGGGGAGGACTTCGGCCGTCGGAGCGGCAACACTGTTCTCTGCGGAACACCCCCGCGTCGGCGGGGAGGTCGAGCACCCGCCGGTGATCCCGGACCGGCCGGACGGAACACCCCCGCGTCGGCGGGGAGGACGGTGCCGACGGCGGTCATCGCGCGCATCTGGGCGGAACACCCCCGCGTCGGCGGGGAGGACACCTGCCCAAGGGCGCGAAGAACGCCTGGGATCGGAACACCCCCGCGTCGGCGGGGAAGACGAGATGCCCAGGAGCGCGGGCCAGACCAGGCGCGGAACACCCCCGCGTCGGCGGGGAGGACGGCGGACCGACCGTCACATCTATGGCAGAGGCCGGAACACCCCCGCGTCGGCGGGGAGGACGACGGTGTCGCAGAGGGCCTGCCAGTGGGCGTCGGAACACCCCCGCGTCGGCGGGGAGGACCCGAGCAGCTGCGGCGGCATGGGCGGCGCGTACGGAACACCCCCGCGTCGGCGGGGAGGACGATGCGGCCACCAGCTTCTGCGCCGAGACGATCGGAACACCCCCGCGTCGGCGGGGAGGACAAACCCGCGCTTGGCTAGTGCCTGCAACGGAGCGGAACACCCCCGCGTCGGCGGGGAGGACCCCACCTTAAAATCTGCCCCCACCTGCGGTTTCGGAACACCCCCGCGTCGGCGGGGAGGACAACCCGGCCCTGGAGTACGTCCAGGAGACCATCGGAACACCCCCGCGTCGGCGGGGAGGACGTCCGCGCGTACGTCTGCCACGACACGCAGGACGGAACACCCCCGCGTCGGCGGGGAGGACACGTACCGCCACACTTGGCTCATGGCGATCCGCGGAACACCCCCGCGTCGGCGGGGAGGACCTGGACGCCTGGATGCGGGGCGGGCGGATCGAGGGAACACCCCCGCGTCGGCGGGGAGGACAAGCGGCTGATCCTCGACCTCGACGACAACTACGGAACACCCCCGCGTCGGCGGGGAGGACGACACGTTGCGCAAGGCGGCCGTGGTCAAGGGCGGAACACCCCCGCGTCGGCGGGGAGGACGCCGGCTTCACCCTGCAAGACATCGCGAACAACGGAACACCCCCGCGTCGGCGGGGAGGACGGAGATGCGGAGGCTGCCGTCGTCCTGGATGACGGAACACCCCCGCGTCGGCGGGGAGGACATCGGCAAGGACGTCGAAAACGGAATGCACAGCGGAACACCCCCGCGTCGGCGGGGAGGACGCCAACGCTGAACGGTGAAGCCCACACACTGACGGAACACCCCCGCGTCGGCGGGGAGGACACTGGGCGGCCTCCGCCCTCGGCATCAAGGGCCGGAACACCCCCGCGTCGGCGGGGAGGACCCAGGCTCGGGGTGTCGGCAACTGCGGTCAGTCGGAACACCCCCGCGTCGGCGGGGAGGACGCCTGGGTCACGCCCGATCCGCGTTCGAGGGAGGGAACACCCCCGCGTCGGCGGGGAGGACATCGACGACTCTCCCGTGCTGGATGTCGCCACCGGAACACCCCCGCGTCGGCGGGGAGGACCGTCGGGCTTCTCCGGCCGGTTGGCGCGGAGAAGGAACACCCCCGCGTCGGCGGGGAGGACTCTCGATGACCTCTATCGATCAGGTCGCCCAACGGAACACCCTCGCGTCGGCGGGGAGGACGGACCAGATGCGGCGGGCCAGTTCCAGTTCGTCGGAACACCCCCGCGTCGGCGGGGAGGACGACGGAATGGAACCCGGCGACTGGCTCGACCACGGAACACCCCCGCGTCGGCGGGGAGGACCCACTATCGGCTCCTCGGCCGCCGTTGTGGGCCGGAACACCCCCGCGTCGGCGGGGAGGACGACCGAACCCGGAACACCGGCCGACCCTTCGGCGGAACACCCCCGCGTCGGCGGGGAGGACTGGAGCAAGACCACTCTCCCGGTCTCCAACGGCGGAACACCCCCGCGTCGGCGGGGAGGACCCTGGGGGCCGTCTCCACCGGTGGAGAGGGAACGGAACACCCCCGCGTCGGCGGGGAGGACGCGTTGTCGACGGGCCAGAGCAGATGCGCCGACGGAACACCCCCGCGTCGGCGGGGAGGACCTCGGCCACGGGCCCGTAGTCGGCCTGGTGGCCGGAACACCCCCGCGTCGGCGGGGAGGACGTAGGCGTCGGCGATGAGGCGGCGGGCGGCGGCGGAACACCCCCGCGTCGGCGGGGAGGACTCTTCCTGACCTGGCACTTAAGAGGGGCTTTGCTCGTCCTTTGCTATGGGGGCGGTGCCGTGTCGGGCTGGGTGAGGGTGCATGTTGTCAGCCTATCTGGGTTGTTTGGCGGTTGTGCTGTCATTGGGGGTGGTTGAATGCCGGCTTCGGCAGTGGAGAGGCCTTTGCTGGCGAGGTGAGGGGTGATGGTGGTGGGGCAGTGGGGCGCGCCGGATGAGTCGGTGTGGGGGAAGTCCCGGGGTCTGGATCCGGGGCTGGCGCCGTATCCGCTGGTCCGGCATCTTTTGGATGCTGCTGCGATGGCCCAGCATCTTTGGGACGTTTACCTGTCGGAGAACCAGCGTAGGAGGATTGCCGATGGGATGGGGTTGGCGGGTGAGCCGGACCGTGCGAGAAGGGTCGTGGGGCTCTGCGCCGGTCTGCATGACATCGGGAAGGTGTCAGGTTTCCAGTTCTGCGCCTGGCGCGGCAGCCAATACCTCAGCGCGGAGCTGGCCGGCAGCCGTACCAAGATGACCGCAGAGCGGTTCGGGCATGATGTGGCCGGTCTTCAGGGTGTGAAGGAGGTGCTGGCGGATCTGGGTTTTGCCGCCGACGGAGAGGTGCGGGCGGCAGAGCGGCTGGCCGAGATCATCGGTGGTCATCATGGGCGCTATCACCGTCTTGAGGACGGCGTCGCTCCGGCCTTCCTCGGCGGGCCTGCCTGGGCGCGGCAGAGGACTGCGCATGCGGCTGCGGTGTATGAGGTGCTGGGAGCGCCGAAGGCGCCGGGGGAGTTCAAGGCGCCGGCAGCGGTGCTGGTGACCGGGGTGGTCATTCTTGCGGACTGGCTGGTCAGCCAGGTGGACTATCTCCGGGAGCGTCAAAAGCGGCTTGAGCCGGAGCTGGCTGATCATTTCAGGGGTTCTGTCAAGGACGCGCCCGGTCTGCTGGCCGAGGCCGGGTTGACTCGGGTGGGGCTGCAGCGCAAGGGGTTTGCGGAGGCGTACGGCATCCAGGGCGCCCCGAATCCGCTCCAGCGGTCCGTCATGGGCGAGCTGAGGGGAGCGGTGGGCGAGGGACGCTGTGGCGGTATTCTCCTGGTCACCGCCGCTCCGGGGGATGGAAAGAGTGAGGCGGCTCTGGAGGCCGAGCGGGTCTTGTCGGAGTGCTGCGGTACGCAGGGGTACGCCTTTTTGCTGCCGACGATGGCCACGAGCGATCAGATGTACGGGCGCATCGCGAAGACGTTGCTGCGGCAGGCGGGCGAGGGAGCGGGGCTGACCTTGGTCCACAGTATGGCCTGGCTGAACAGTGCTTACGCCGACGAGGACCTGGACGGGCAGGGCGTGCTGACCGGTGACGGGGAGGAGGCCGGGCAGAGCAGCCTGCGGACGGAGGCGGAGATGCGGCCGCAGAAGTGGCTGCGCGGGTCCAAGCGGCCGCTGCTGGCTCAGTTCGCGGTCGGTACGATCGACCAGGCCCTGATGGCAGTGTTGCCGGTTCGGCACAACGCGCTGCGGCTGCTGGCCTTGTCGGGGAAGACGTTCATCGTGGACGAGGCCCATGCTTATGACCCGTACATGCAGGTCCTGCTCGGGCGGTTGCTGAACTGGCTCGGGGCGTATGGCGTGCCGGTCATCTTGTTGTCGGCGACGCTGCCCGTGTCCGTCAGCGACCGGCTGATCAAGGAATATGTGAGGGGTGCCAGCCGTAAGACGCGGGGCGATCTGAGCAGGCGCACGTTCAAAGCTCCTTACCCGGGCTGGCTGTATGTGGACGGGGAGAGCGGTAGGGAGACTGCGATCTCGCCTTCCTGCCGGCGTGAGCAGATGCGCGCTCGGAGTATGGAACTCGAAGTCGTGGTCGAGCCCGTCGTGCACAGCGGCAGTGCTGGCGTCGACGCGCGGCTTGCGGTGCTGCAGCGGATTTTGAGGCCGGTGAGCGAGGGGGAGGGTGGCACGGCCTTGGTGGTGTGCAACACCGTAAAAGATGCACAGGACACCTACTTGTGGCTGCGGGAGCGTCTCGACAAGCGCTCCCATGAGGAGGGCGGGAGCGTTCAGCTGCTTCACGCCCGTTTCCCCGGCGACGTGCGTGAGGCCCGGACGCGGGACGTGACCGAGGGGCTGGGCCGTGAAGGTCCGCGTCCGGTTCGCCGCATCGTCGTCGCCACCCAGGTTGTCGAGCAGTCCTTGGACCTTGATACGGACATCGTCATCAGCGACCTGGCTCCGCTGTCCCTGCTGTTGCAGCGGGCCGGACGGTGCTGGAGGCACGAGAAGCACTGGAGTGTGCACGGCTATCCTGACGGCCGTGGCCGGCCGGGCTGGGTGAGCGGGCCGAGTCTTGTGGTGCTGGACCCGATCGTGCGTGGCGGAAGGATGCCGGAGCAGTGGGGTGAGGTGTATTCCGAGCACCTTCTCGCCACCACCTCCCGGGTCCTTGCCGGGATCGAGGGCGGGGTCATCTCCATCCCTGGTGGCGTGCAGGACTTGGTCGAAGTCGTCCACGCAGACAGCCCGGATTTCGACTGGAACAGTCCGGGCAGTAGTGAGGCCAAAGCCTGGACGGCGCACAAGGGCAAGGAAACGGCGGAGCGCAGCATGGCCGGCCTGCTCGCCATCCGGCGGGCGCGCAGCGTTTCTGCGCTGCATGACCTGCATGACCTGGCCGGTGAAGAGGACGAGTGGGAGCTGTCCAGCAGACTCGGCGCTGATTCGGTACGACTGCTGTGCACCTATGTCCACAACGACGGCCGGGTCACGCTGGATGCCGCGGGAGAGCAGCTGCTCCCCGAGGCTGGCTCGGACGGCAAGATGCCGGTTTCATCTGTGCGGGAGGTGATGCGCCGCACGATCCCGGTCCGCGCCGACTGGTTCAGGCAAGCGGATCCCGGCAGCCTCGCCCCTCCGCAGTCGTGGACGGAGCACCCGATGCTCGCAGAACTGTGCGTTCTTCGCCAGCCTGTGGAAGGAGGGCGCGCGCTGGCGGTGAAGGTCGGCGGCAAGACGCTGCGGCTCGACCAGGACCTTGGACTTGTCCGTAATTGACCCGAGTTCAGTCGGACACCCCCACATCGGCGGGGAAAGTCCTGGGCTGAAGGCAACCTCCCTGCCCCTCGACTGAAACACCCCCGCCTCGGCGGGGAGGTGGCCTTCGGCAAGCGCGGAAGGCCACCTGTGTGGGGAGGTTAGCGGCAGAGCCGGCGGTATGCCTCAGCAGCCCCCAGCAGCAGGGCGCTGCAGGATCCGACCGTTGCCGGGTCCGGACGCATGCCGATCACGATCACGATTACGGTGACGATAAGTCCCCAGGCGCCTGCGACGTTCCACGGTACGAGATGCGTCGGCTGCATGGCTCTCCTCGCGATTGAGCCGACCAAGTCCGTCCCTGACCGGCGAGTTCAGGAGGGTTGTAGCCGGTTCAGGCCGGTTGGGGCAAATTGATCTCCAGCCCTCCCTCCCTCTCCGAACCTCTCGCACCCTCCCTGCTCTTCGACCTTCTGAAAGTGGTGCATGCCGGATCCGTACCTGCCCCGCTGGGGTGGTCTTCGGCGGAAAACGGATCCTGTGTCAGTGGCGGCTGCTTCAATGTCGGAACGCTGGGGGCACGGCCGCTGGTGTGCTTTGCCGCGCCGTTAGGGGGCAGGGGCGTTGGAGGGGATGGCTGTGAGTGCGGGGTACGACCTGCGGGTCGAGCCGTGGATTCCGGTGCGTTTGCTGACAGGGCAGTCGGCGCGTCTGGGCTTGTGCGATTTGTTCAAACGGGCGCATGAGATCGACGACCTGGAGATCCCGGTACCGCCGGCAGCGGCGGGCTTGCTGCGCCTTCTGGCGCCGATTGCGGCGAGGATCGCCGCTGTTGACGGTGATCGACTCGACGACCCGGACGTTGCGGAGGACATCGAAGACTGGTTCGTTTTGAGAGAGGGCGTCCTGAAGGCCGGCCGGTTCGCCCCGGATGCGGTGGATGCCTACTTCGGCCGCACGGACTTGGAGGGGCGGTTCGATCTGTTCCATCCCGCGCGGCCGTTCCTCCAGGACCCGCGGCTGCGCGTGGAGTGCGTCGATGCGAGGGGGGCACCGAACCCGTCTGGGGTGAACAAGCTGGTGATGGGCCGGCCCACGGGGATCAACGGGGCTGTGCTGTTTGGTCACTTCACCGATACCGCGCCCGTGCCGGTACCGGCCGCCGAGGCCGCCTGGCATCTGATCGCGCAGTTGTACTACGGGCCCTCCGGGCAGTGCACACCCCGCCGGATCACCGCTGAGCGGGCGGGCAGCGGTGACGCGGCCCCGCTGCGCAAGTCGATCTCCTACTTTCCCTGGGGACCTGACCTGTTCACCACCCTGGTGCTGGCCGTGCCGATCCCTCAGGGTGAAGTCGACTGGGAGAGCGAGGACGCCTGCCCGTGGGAGGAGGAGCTCAACGCCCCCTTGGAGCCTTTGCCGCCGGTTACGTGGCCGGGCCGGATGCTTACCGGCCGGTTCCGTCACGCCGCGCTGCTGATGCCGTCCGAAGACGGCCGCAGGGTGATCGATGCCTACCTGACGTGGTCGACGCACGAGCCGCCGCAGAAAGTGCGCGACCCATATCAGATCCTCGACCCGCGCAAGGACGGAGACTTCCAGCCACGGGAAGCCGACGGTGCAAGAGCGCTGTGGCGGGACCTCGATGCGCTGCTGCTGAAGGACAGCCGGCAGGACGCCCGGCGTCCCCCGGCGCTGGAGCACCTGCCCGCCTCCCTGCGGCCACGGTTGCGGGTGCGCGCCTACGGCTTCGACCAGGACGGTCAGCAGAAGGACAGGGTCTGGTTCCGGGCTACGAGTCCTCAGGTCCTGCAATGGCAGGACGAAAGCGATGAGGACATGGCCTATCACGTCAAGCGCTGTCACGCCGCTGCGGAGAAGACCGGTGAACGGCTGGACTTCGCGTCGAGGATCGCCTGGAAGCTTGCCACCGACACCCATGCAGACCGTTTGCCGAAGGCCAAGATCAAGCTGGATGCCCGCAAGCCCGGCCCGTGGGCTTCTGCCGCCCTGACTCGTTACTGGCCGGCCGCGGAAAGCACGTTCTGGCAGCTGACCAAGGCCGGGCCCGTCACAGACCGGGTTGAGAAACCGTTCGTTGACGCAGCCCTGGCCACGCTCGACGAGGCCATCGGCCAGGCCAGCCGCGCGGACATTAGGGTGGCACGCGCCCGGCACCGCGCCCGCGGCCTCCTTCTGGCACTGCTGCAGACCTCCGTTCCCCGCTGAACCCGCCCGGCGGCCCCTGGCCCTGTCGGCGCTTCGCCAACCCCATCGCTTCACCCGTACCAGGGATGTCTCATGACTGATTCCGTGCCGGCGGTGTCTGCTCCGCCGGCCCCCTCGACCCCCCGTCTCTCGGACCGGTTCGTCGCCTACGTGCACCGCGTGTGTGAGTCCAAGCAGGCTCGTGCCGCCCTGCGGCGCGGGCTCGGACTGCCGCTGGAGCAGTGCAACTACATGCACCGCTACCTGGTGCCGTGGCTGCGCGACAACGACGATGAGCATCATGGCGATGTGCGGCGGGCCTACTACGCGGTGGCCGCACTGATCGCTGCACGTCCCCGCTCGGCCCGCGACACCACACCGGACGACACCACGTCCACCCCCCGCTATGAGCGTCCCAACCTGGGCGCTTCGCTCGGCCAGGCCGTCGCCAAGGGGGCCTTCAAGGAGAACTCCGCCGAAAGCGCGCTGCACCTGATGGCCCGCCAGAGCAGCGACGCCATCCACCCGGGCCTGCCCGCCCTCGTCCGCCAGCTCCTGGGCGGCAGCATCCCGGTCGACTGGGCCGTCCTCCTGGAAGATCTCGCCTGGTGGAACCGTAACCGCGACGCCATCGCCACCCGCTGGCTCGAGAGCTACTTCCGCACCGCCAGCGGCACGACCGACCCCGACACCCTCAACACTGACGAGGAAAACGGCTGATGACTCTCTACCTGGACCTGAGCGCCCTGCAGTCGGTGCCCGCCGCCAACCTCAACCGTGACGACCTCGGCTCCCCCAAGCAGGTGCGCTACGGCAACGCCCCCCGCATCCGGGTCTCCAGCCAGTCCTGGAAACGCGTCATCCGCCTCGGCGTCGAGCAGGACCTCGGGGAGAAGGCTGCCCGCACGCGTCTGGTGCCGGCGAAGGTGCAGCACGCCCTGACGAACGCCGGCTGGCCCACCGAACTGGCCGCCTTCGCCGGATCACAGGTCGCCGCCAGCGCCGGGAAGAAGGGCATCGGCACCGAAACAGCCGGCCACACCTCAGTGCTGCTGTTCCTGCCGGAAGCAGCCATCGACGAACTCGCTGCCGTGTGCACCGAGCACCGAGAAGCCCTGGAAGCGGCGCAGGACAAAAAGAAGCCCGGCCAGGTCCTGCCGCCTGAGAGGATCGAGGGGATCCTCAAGCGACGCACCGCCTCCATCAGTCTTCTGGGCCGCATGCTCGCCGAACTCCCCGACGCCAACGTAGACGGGGCAGCCCAGGTCGCCCACGCGTTCACCACGCACGCCGCCGAACCGCAGCGGGACTACTTCACCGCGGTCGATGACTGGCTGGGCGAGGCCGAAAACGGCAGCGGCCACCTCGACACCGCCGAGTTCAGCGCCGGAGTGTTCTACCGGTACGCCACCGTCAACGTCGCCGACCTGCTGAAAAACCTGGAAGGCGACGTCAAGGCCGCCCGCACCGTGCTCAGCTCCTTCGCCGAGCACTTCCTGCTCTCTCTCCCACAGGCCAAAAAGAACAGCACCGCCCCGCACACCGTCCCGGACCTGGCCTACCTCGCCGTGCGCGAACACCGGCCGCTCTCCTTGGCCGCGGCCTTCGAAACCCCTGTCACCAGCGAGCGGCAGGGCGGCTTTTCCAAGCCCTCCCGTCACGCCCTCGACGCGTACGCCGGCAACATCAACCGCCTCACCGGCAACCGCAGCCGCCGCTTCCACGGCCACACCGTCATCAACCCCGACGAGAAATACACCGGCCTCGGCACCGCCCACACCTCCTTCGACCACCTCATCGACGCCGCAGTCGAGGCTGCCGTGCCCGCAGCGCAGGACCAGCAGTGAGCGGGTTCCTGCTGCGCCTGGCCGGCCCCCTGCAGTCCTGGGGCGAACGGTCCGCGTTCACCCCCGTGCGGGACACCGCGCCCTTCCCGACCCGCTCCGCACTGATCGGCATGTTCGCCGCGGCCGAGGGAATCAGCCGCAGCGAATTGGATGCGGACCGCTACAAGGACCTGCGGCTCACCGTGCGCGTGGACCGGCCAGGCGTTCGCCTCATTGACTACCACACCGCCGGCGGCGGATTCCCCAAGGACCGCACTGCGGCCACCAGCGGAGGCAGCAATAAAGGCGCCGCCGTCGTCACCCGCCGCCACTACCTGTCCGACGCCGTGTTCGTCGTCGCGGTCACCGCGACCGAAGAGACCGTCGACCGCCTCGCAGCGGCCCTGAGCCACCCGCACTGGGCGCCCTACCTGGGCCGACGCTCCTGCGTCCCCGACGAGCCGTTCCTTCTGCGCCGCCACGTCGACGACCCAGAGGAAGAACTCCGCACCCGGGTGCCGCTCAGCCGCACTGACCCGCGGGCGAAAGGCGATGACAACCAGGAAACCGGGACCATCGCCGTCGACTTCCTCAGCGAACAGCCACTGCCCCCCAGCGGATCCGCCGAACCTGCGCCGGTCGACATCATCGACGTGAACGACATGCCGGTCAGCTTCGCCCAGCACGGCCGCAGCCACACCAGCCGCCGCCTGTACCGCACCGTGGAACCGGTACCCGGCTTTCTCGCAGGCCCCCCAAACACGCTGATGCAGCGCCTGATCACTTACGCCCACCTCCAGGAATACGCATGAACGACCACCCGGTGATCGCACGCATCCGCCTCAACCCCCGCAGCCGCGAGGTGCAGCGGGACCTGCGCGACGCCACTCAGATGCACCGCACCGTCATGCGGATGGCCCCCGACAACCTCGGCGAAGCCCCCCGACACCAGGCCGCACTGCTGTACCGCGTAGACGAGACGGACACCACCATCACCCTTCTCGTCCAGGCCGCCAGCCTCGACCCGTCACGCCTGCCTACCGGATACGGCAAGGCCGAAGTCAAAAGCCTCGCCCCCATGTTCACCGCCTTGCGCAAGGGACTCGGCGTCCGCTACCGCATCGTCCTCAACCCCACCAAACGGGAGAGGCTTTCATTGGCGGACAAAGGAAAGCGAGGGAAGATCGTGCCACTCTCCGGCGCCGAAGCCGACCAATGGTGGGTCCGCCGGGCTGCCGAAGCCGGTCTCGACATCCACGTCCTGACCCCCACCAACATGGAGCCGGCCCGCCCCCGCACCCGAGAAACCCCCGCCATGCGACACAGCCTGCTCCGCTACGACGGCACCGCCATGGTCACCGACCCCGACGCACTGCGAAACGCCGTCATCCACGGCATCGGACGCGGCAAACCGTACGGCGCTGGACTGCTCAGCCTCGCACCCGCGAGAAGCGAGTGAGCGCGCACCGACGCAGCGGCGACGCACGCAGACGCCTCGCCGCTCCCACCCTGGCCATGCTTCCCCGCGTCGCGGACTCCCTGTCGTTCCTCTACCTGGACATGGTCCGCGTCGTGCAGGACGACACCGGGGTATGCGCGCAGATCAAGACCGACGAAGACCGCACCGACCTCGTCTACATCCCCACCGCCGCCCTGTCCTGCCTGCTCCTCGGGCCGGGCGTCTCCATCACCACCCCTGCCCTGGCCACCCTCGCCCGCCACGGCACCAGCGTCGTCTGCGTCGGGTCCGGCGGCATCCGTGCCTACGCGGGCATCCTCCCGGACTCCCTCACCACCCACTGGCTCGAACAACAGGTCGCGACATGGTCCGACCCGGCCAGGCGCCTTGACGTCGCTGTCCGTATGTACCAAATGCGCTTCAAGGACGCCGACATACCCCAATCCGTCACCTTGGAGCAGCTCCGCGGCATGGAAGGCCAGCGCATGAAGGCCTTCTACAAGATCCTCACGCAACAGCACGGCATCGGACGCTTCCGCCGCAACTACCGCCCCGACCAATGGGATGCCCAGGACCCCGTCAACCTCGCCCTGTCCGCCGCCAACACCTGCCTATACGGAATCGTCCACGCAGCCCTGCTCGCCCTCGGCCTCTCCCCGGCCCTCGGCTACGTCCACACCGGCACCCAGCACGCCTTCGTCTACGACATCGCCGACCTCTACAAAGCCGACATCACACTCCCCCTCGCATTCGCCCTCCACAACTCCGGCAACCCTGAACAGGAAGCCCGCCGCCGCTTCCGCGAAGACCTCCGCCTCCTGCGCCTCCTGCCCCGCATCATCCAAGACGTCCAGTCGCTGCTGACCGCGCCCCGCACGGCCACAGCCGACGACGACGCTGACGAAGACCGCTCCGAACGGCACGACGTGCGCATGGTCCACCTCTGGGACCCCAAAGCCGGAGTCCTGCCGGCAGGCGTCAATTACGCCGAAGGAGGCGACTGATGCCTTCCATGGTCGTCATCGCCACCACTGCGGTCCCTGCCCACCTACGCGGCGCCCTCAGCCGATGGACCAGCGAAGTAGTACCCGGAATCTTCGTCGGCAGCGTCTCGGCCCGCGTCCGCGACGAACTCTGGGGCATTGTCACTGAAGTTGTGGGCGACGGAGCTGCCATCCTCGTCCACCCCGCCGCTACGGAACAGGGCTACACCATCCGAACCGCAGGAACCCGCCGCCGAGTCCCGGCCGACTTCGACGGCCTCACCTTGATCCGCATGACCGCCGCGCCAAACGCAAAGGAAACGCAAACCCGCCCCTAGGGTGCAGGTCAGAAAGGTCCTCCCCGCCGACGCGGGGGTGCTCCGTCCGGCGTAGGCGAACGTGCAGTCGTAGTAGTGTCCTCCCCGCCGACGCGGGGGTGCTCCGTTGTAGGCGACGCCGGCGGGGCTGCGGTTGGGGTCCTCCCCGCCGACGCGGGGGTGCTCCGTTCGGCTCGCACATCGTTGGGATCAAGGCGGCGTCCTCCCCGCCGACGCGGGGGTGCTCCGTCGGGGCACTCGCGGGCCCGCACGGATGACTGGTCCTCCCCGCCGACGCGGGGGTGCTCCGATCGGCGGCGAACTGCGGGACCAGTACATCGGGTCCTCCCCGCCGACGCGGGGGTGCTCCATCACGGCGGACGCCATCACGATTCCGGCTGCGGTCCTCCCCGCCGACGCGGGGGTGCTCCATCGGCTTTTGGTAGTGGGGGGTTGACGGGGAAGTCCTCCCCGCCGACGCGGGGGTGCTCCGCACACGGCCAACCTCTCCGACTATCCCGTCCTGTCCTCCCCGCCGACGCGGGGGTGCTCCGCCGCCGACGCGCTCGCCGCGGCTGGCCTCCCGGTCCTCCCCGCCGACGCGGGGGTGCTCCGGGATGGCGCCGGCTGCCGGACGTACGCCAGCCGTCCTCCCCGCCGACGCGGGGGTGCTCCGGCTCCGAGGTACCGGAAGTACCGGGCGTCTGGGTCCTCCCCGCCGACGCGGGGGTGCTCCGCTCAAGGTCCGTGAGTTCCAGGTGCGCCAGGAGTCCTCCCCGCCGACGCGGGGGTGCTCCGACCCGCACCTCGAACGTCAACCACCGTCCGCCGTCCTCCCCGCCGACGCGGGGGTGCTCCGGCGGGGTAATCACCCAAAACGGTCTCACCGCTGTCCTCCCCGCCGACGCGGGGGTGCTCCGGCGGGTTCATCCCGCACAAGCCCCGGCACGGCGTCCTCCCCGCCGACGCGGGTGCTCCGGTGCCCCAGCCGTCGGCGTTGCTGACGGGCACGTCCTCCCCGCCGACGCGGGGGTGCTCCTCAGCTACCCCTGCCGTCCTGGTTGGGCACGTCGTCCTCCCCGCCGACGCGGGGGTGCTCCGGATGACGAACGCGGCGACGCACAGGGCGAACAGTCCTCCCCGCCGACGCGGGGGTGCTCCGGAGCACCGTGACCGACACCCCGACCGGCCCCGGTCCTCCCCGCCGACGCGGGGGTGCTCCGCTTCGCGCGCACAGTCGGCGGCGGCAGGATGTGTCCTCCCCGCCGACGCGGGGGTGCTCCGTCACCAACAGCATGCTCCAGATCGGATACGGCGTCCTCCCCGCCGACGCGGGGGTGCTCCGTCGAAGGAGCCGGGCAAGGCGTACTCGAAGAGGTCCTCCCCGCCGACGCAGGGGTGCTCCGTGGGCCGCACGCAAAGGCGGCGTCATGGCCGAGTCCTCCCCGCCGACGCGGGGGCGCTCCGCCCTACGCCACCAAGCGCGAGGCAATCCGGTAGTCCTCCCCGCCGACGCGGGGACCCTGCGCGGCTACAGCACCGACCGGAACACGGCAGCCGAGTTCCGCTGCGCCGACATGAGCCGCTTCCTCGCTGCCCGGTACAGGCAGGTCTCCGACCGCCTGGAGGCCGAGGCCCTCGCGGCCGCAGTGCGCGGGCTGCGCGTGCAACTCGCTGGCGAGGCGCTGTCCACGCTCACGCTGTGCGGCACGTTCGCTGCACTGGCCGCACTCGTCGTCTCGGGCCGCCTGGAGGCCGCGGCCGCCGGCAGGGCCCTGGTCGCGCTGCGCGCCTCGACGTCAGCGCTCACGACCCTCAGCCGTAGTGCCGCGCGGGTCTTCTGTACCGGCCTCTACTTGAGGATTGGGCGGCCTTCCTGGACGAGGCTGCCCTGCACCGCACCCACCGCGGTACCCAGCCTCTGCCGGCCGACGGCCCCGACGTCATCAGCGCGCACAACCTGACGTTCCGCTACCCCGGCAGCGGGCGCCCGGCCGTCGACCGAGTCGATCTGGACCTCAAAAGGGGGAGATCGTCGCCCTGGTCGGCGAGAACGGCTCCGGGAAGACGACGCTCGTGCACCTGCTGACGAGCCTGTACCTGCCAGACGCCGGCGAGGTCACCTGGGACGGGGTGAACCTGGCCGAGGCCCCGGCCGCAGACGTATGGCGGCGGGTCGCGATGACTCCGCAGGAGTACACCCGCTGGCCGCTGACCGCCCGCGAGAACATCACCCTGGGCGCCCCAAGCGAGCGCGGCGACGCCGCGGTCATCGAGGCGGCCCGCGCCACTGGATCGGACCGCGTCCTGGACGGACTCCCGGACGGCCTGAACACCTCGCTGGCGCGCTCGTGGTGGGGTGGTCATGACCTCTCCGGCGGGCAGTGGCAGCGGATCGCCCTGGCGCGGTCATTCCATGCGGACGCCGCGGTGCATATCCTCGACGAACCCACCGCGGCCCTCGACGCTCGCGCTGAGCGCCAGGTATTCGACCAGTTCCGGAAACTGGCAGCCGGACGGACCGCGCTGTTCATCACCCATCGCTTGGCCAATGCCCGGATCGCGGACCGCATCCTGGTGATGGCCAACGGGCGCATCGCCGAAGTCGGCACCTACCAGGAACTGCTTCGCCGTCCTGGGGGGCTGTTCGCCGAGCTGCACCAGCTCCAAGGCGGTGCCGAAGACTGAGCCTTTTCAGAGTGGCCACCGATCGGGTGACGCCGGTGAGGTCGAGGTGAGGGCCGCAACGCACAAAGCTCCCGTGCCGTTGGGGGAGGTGT
>NZ_JBSFHC010000031.1:0-67224 GCF_053596835.1 Streptomyces sp. NPDC001606 | reverse complement strand
GACGTGGTCGGCGAGGACGAGCTGAACCCGAACTACATCATCCCCAGCGTCTTCAACGACAAGGTCGCGGGCGCCGTCGCCGGAGCCGTCCGCGAGGCCGCGAAGGCCGCGGGCGCGACCGTCTAGCCGGCACGTGCGTCACCGGACAGGGGCTGTGAGGATCACCACGGCAGCCCCTGCTTCGGCGCGTCGCGCAACCGGCGGTTGCCGTACGCCCTCTAGTGTGGCGACGATCAGGCGCTTTTCGTGTGACTCCCCAGGGTGTTCTCACGACTCCTACGGGTGCCGGATTGGCTTTCCCGCCGCAGGTAGGGGCAGGATGCGTCCCTGGGCGCGAGCGCATCGGCATCGCAGTGCCTACTATGCGGCCCTGCCGCTTGGCACACCCCAACGGCAAGAAAAACACGGGAGTAACAACATGAACCGCAGTGAGCTGGTGGCCGCGCTGGCCGACCGCGCCGAGGTGACCCGCAAGGACGCCGACGCCGTGCTGGCCGCGTTCGCCGAGACCGTCGGCGAGATCGTCGCCAAGGGCGACGAGAAGGTCACCATCCCCGGCTTCCTGACCTTCGAGCGCACCCACCGTGCCGCTCGCACCGCGCGCAACCCGCAGACCGGCGAGCCGATCAACATCCCCGCCGGCTACAGCGTGAAGGTCACCGCGGGCAGCAAGCTCAAGGAAGCGGCCAAGGGCAAGTAAGCGCTCCGCTTCGAGCGCTCAGGTCACCGGAGCGCCGTTCCGCCGAGCGCCGTGCGTGACCGAAGACGTCGAAAGGGCGGCCCCCTCAGCGTGAGGGAGGCCGCCCTTCTGGCGTTTTCGTGGGGTCAGCCGAGCGCCTTGCCCGGGAGCTCCACCTTCGCGCCGAGTTCCACGAGCTTCTCCATGAAGTTCTCGTAGCCGCGGTTGATCAGGTCGATGCCGTGGACCCGGGACGTGCCCTCGGCCGCCAGGGCCGCGATGAGGTACGAGAAGCCGCCCCGCAGGTCGGGGATGACCAGGTCGGCGCCCTGGAGCTTGGTCGGGCCGGAGACGACCGCGGAGTGCAGGAAGTTCCGCTGGCCGAAGCGGCAGTCGGAGCCGCCCAGGCACTCGCGGTAGAGCTGGATGTGCGCGCCCATCTGGTTCAGGGCCGAGGTGAAGCCGAGGCGCGACTCGTAGACCGTCTCGTGGATGATGGACAGCCCGGTGGCCTGGGTGAGCGCCACGACCAGCGGCTGCTGCCAGTCGGTCTGGAAACCGGGGTGCACGTCCGTCTCCAGCGCGATGGACTTCAGCTGGCCGCCGGGGTGCCAGAAGCGGATGCCCTCGTCGTCGATCTCGAAGGCGCCGCCCACCTTGCGGTAGGTGTTCAGGAACGTCATCATCGAGCGCTGCTGGGCGCCGCGGACGTAGATGTTGCCGTTGGTGGCGAGCGCGGCGGACGCCCAGGAGGCGGCCTCCAGGCGGTCCGAGAGGGCCCGGTGGGTGTAGCCGCCGAGTTTGTCCACACCGGTGATGCGGATCGTCCGGTCGGTGTCCATCGCGATGATCGCGCCCATCTTCTGCAACACGCAGATGAGGTCCTCGATCTCCGGCTCGACGGCCGCGTTGGACAGCTCGGTGACGCCCTCGGCCAGGACGGCCGTGAGCAGCACCTGCTCGGTCGCGCCGACCGACGGGTAGGGCAGCCGGATCTTCGTGCCGCGCAGGCCCTTCGGGGCCTCCAGATACTGGCCGTCGGCGCGCTTCTCGATGGTCGCGCCGAACTGCCGCAGCACGTCGAAGTGGAAGTCGATCGGCCGGCCGCCGATGTCGCAGCCGCCGAGGCCCGGGATGAACGCGTGGCCGAGACGGTGCAGCAGGGGGCCGCAGAACAGGATCGGGATCCGGCTGGAACCCGCGTGGGCATCGATGTCAGCGACGTTGGCGCTCTCGACGTACGTCGGGTCGAGCACCAGCTCGCCGGGTTCCTCGCCCGGACGGACCGTCACTCCGTGCAGCTGGAGCAGGCCGCGGACGACCCGGACGTCACGGATGTCGGGAACGTTGCGCAGTCGGCTCGGACCGCTGCCCAGCAGGGCTGCGACCATGGCCTTCGGCACGAGGTTCTTCGCACCGCGGACACGGATCTCGCCCTCCAGCGGGGTTCCGCCGTGGACAAGCAGGACATCGTCGTTGACGGTCATGAATCTCGCGTTCCGATGAGTTGGTCAGGGGCCGGCCGATCACTGTGCGCAGGGGCCGGAGAGACAGGGTAATCGCCGATCACCCTCCGGTCGTAAGCCCGAGGACCAACCAGCCATGTCATAGCTGTGTCACAACACGAACGGTTCCTTATCGGGCACATGGGGTCACCGGAATCCCGTGTGCGCCCGGGATGCCTCCCCGCGCCCTGAGCTGCGGCCCCCTGAATGCCCCCGGATGGGCTCCCCACCGCGGGGCAAGATGCGGGATCATGTCTGGCATGACCGAGGTGTCCTCGCTCACAGGGCGGCTGCTCGTGGCCACGCCCGCCCTGGCGGACCCCAACTTCGACCGCGCGGTGGTGCTCCTTCTCGACCACGACGAGGAGGGCTCCCTCGGTGTCGTCCTCAACCGCCCCACCCCGGTGGACGTCGGCGACATCCTGGAGGGCTGGGCCGATCTCACCGGCGAGCCCGGTGTCGTCTTCCAGGGCGGCCCCGTCTCGCTGGACTCGGCGCTGGGCGTCGCGGTCATCCCGGGCGGCGCGCAGGAAGACCACGCCCCGCTGGGCTGGCGGCGGGTGCACGGCGCGATCGGGGTGGTCGACCTGGAGGCCCCGCCCGAACTGCTCGCCTCCGCCCTCGGCTCGCTGCGGATCTTCGCCGGGTACGCCGGCTGGGGCCCGGGCCAGCTGGAGGACGAACTGGTCGAGGGCGCGTGGTACGTGGTCGAGTCGGAGCCCGGGGACGTCTCCTCGCCGGCCCCCGAGCGGCTCTGGCGGGAGGTGCTGCGCCGCCAGCGCAACGAGTTGGCGATGGTGGCGACGTACCCGGACGACCCTTCGCTCAACTGATGCGTGTGAGCTTCAGTACCCTTGGCGATATGAGCACTCTCGAGCCCGAGCGCGGGACTGGTACGGGGACCCTCGTAGAGCCGACGCCACAGGTGTCCCACGGTGACGGCGACCACGAGCGCTTCGCCCACTACGTCCAGAAGGACAAGATCATGGCGAGCGCCCTCGACGGCACCCCCGTCGTGGCGCTCTGCGGCAAGGTCTGGGTGCCGGGCCGTGACCCGAAGAAGTACCCCGTGTGCCCCATGTGCAAGGAGATCTACGAGTCCATGGGCAGCGGCGGCGACGACAAGGGCAAGGGCGGCGACAAGTAGCCGTCCGGCCTCGGCCGGAGACTTCCGGCCGGTCCAGGTTTCCGAGGCCCCCGGGATGCGTCAGGTGTGCGTCCCGGGGGCCTTTGCGCGCGTGCGGCGCGAAGTGGTTCAGACCTCTTGTCGCGGGGGTGCGGGGTCCGTAGTGTCCCGGCCGACACGCCAAGCCCCAGGACCGAAGGGCCGATGCCATGAGCGACCGCAGCCGCTTCCCGGAACCCGAGGTGGCGCTGATCCCGGCACCCGCCCGGGTCACGGCCTCGCTGCCCGGCGGCGGCACCGGGTTCGTCCTGGACGCCGGCACCGAGATCGAGACCGGCGAGGGCACCGAGCGGGTCGCCCGCTGGCTGCGCGCGACCGTCGGCGCCGCGACCGGGCTGCCCCTCGCACCGCACCGCGACAGCGGCTCGCGCGTCCTGCTGCGGATCATCCCCTCGCTCGCGGACGAGCTGGGCGGCGACGAGGGCTACCGGCTGTGCGCCGACGGGTATCTCGTCGCCATCGACGGCGCGAGCGAGACCGGCCTGTTCTGGGGCGCGCAGACCTTCCGGCAGCTGCTCGGGCCGGAGGCCTTCCGGCGCGCCCCGGTCTCCGGACGGCGACAGTGGGAGGTCCCCGCCGTCACCGTCCACGACGCGCCCCGCTTCGGCTGGCGCGGGCTGCTGCTCGACGTCGCCCGGCACTTCATGCCCAAGGACGGCGTGCTGCGCTACCTGGACCTGATGGCCGCGCACAAACTCAACGTCTTCCACTTCCATCTGACGGACGACCAGGGCTGGCGCATCGAGATCAGGCGCCATCCGAAACTGACCGAAACCGGCTCCTGGCGGGCGCGGACGAAATTCGGCCACCGGGCCTCACCGCTGTGGGAGGAGAAGCCGCACGGCGGCTACTACACCCAGGACGACATCCGGGAGATCGTCGCCTACGCCGCCGAGCGGCACATCACCGTCGTCCCGGAGATCGACGTACCGGGACATTCACAGGCCGCCATCGCCGCGTACCCGGAACTCGGCAACACCGACGTCGTCGACACCACCGCCCTCTCCGTCTGGGACACCTGGGGGATCTCCGCCAACGTACTGGCTCCCACCGACACCACCCTGCGGTTCTACGAGGGGGTGTTCGAGGAAATCCTGGAACTGTTCCCTTCACGGTTCATCCACATCGGCGGCGACGAGTGCCGCAAGGACCAGTGGCGCGACTCGGTGACCGCCAAGACCCGCATGGCCGCCCTCGGGCTCGCCGACGAGGACGAGCTCCAGTCCTGGTTCGTCCGGCACTTCGACAGCTGGCTCGCCGCGCGCGGGCGGCGGCTCATCGGCTGGGACGAGATCCTGGAGGGCGGCCTCGCCCCGGGCGCCGCGGTCTCCTCCTGGCGCGGATACGGCGGTGGCGTCGCGGCCGCGCGCGCGGGGCACGACGTCGTGATGTGCCCGGAGCAATTCGTGTATCTGGATCATCGTCAGGCCCCCGGCGACGACGAACCGGTGCCCATCGGCTTCGTGCGCACGCTGGAGGACGTCTACCGGTTCGAGCCCGTCCCGCACGGCCTCACCGAGGCGGAGGCCGGGCGGGTGCTGGGCACCCAGGCCAACGTGTGGACCGAGGTCCTGGAGGACAGCGCGCGCGTGGACTACCAGGCCTTCCCACGGCTCGCGGCCTTCGCCGAGGTGGCCTGGAGCCGGCTGCCCGCCCCGGCGGAACGGGACTTCGCCGGCTTCGAGCGCCGTATGACCGCCCACTACGCACGGCTCGACGCCCTGGGCGTCGGCTACCGGCCACCCACCGGTCCCCGGCCGTGGCAGAGGCGCCCCGGTGTACCCGGCCGCCCGATCGAGGGACCGCCGCCGCACAGGTGACCGGTGACTCCGGCTGCTCGAACAGGTGGGGAAAAAGACCCCAAGTGTCACCGAAGAGTGGCAATCGGAACGCACCGGTGATGCCGTGTGAAACCGGACCAACTCCCCGATGAGGTGGGCGAACGCCTCCTGGTGGACCCCCGCGTTCGGGCCTCGCGAAGATGTGCCAGAGTTGCCACGTCCGCCCTGTCAGCACGTACCGTACGGCAACACAGGCGGGACCAGGTGGGGCAGCGGGAAGGGGCAGCCGGTTTGACCACGCACGCACCGCAGGCGGCGCAGGCCGTCACGCTGCCCACGACGCTGGACGAGGCGGTGGCGGCCCTCGCCGCCATGCCCGCCGCGGTCCCCGTCGCGGGCGGCACCGACCTCATGGCCGCCGTCAACTCCGGCCAGCTCAGGCCCGCCGCGCTGGTGGGGCTCGGGCGGATCAGCGAGATCCGCGGCTGGCAGTACCAGGACGGCCACGCACTGCTCGGCGCGGGGCTCACGCACGCGCGGATGGGCCGCCCCGACTTCGCGGCCCTGATCCCGGCGCTCGCCGCCGCCGCGCGCGCGGCCGGCCCCCCGCACATCCGCAACGCGGGCACCCTGGGCGGCAACATCGCCTCGGCCGCCCCCACCGGTGACGCGCTGCCCGTGCTCGCCGCGCTGGAGGCGACGGTGATCGTCGCGGGCGCGGGCGGGGCCCGCCGGGAGATCCCCGTCTCGCACCTGCTGGCCGGCGTGGACATGCTGCGCGGCGGTGAACTCATCGGCTTCGTGCGGGTACCGCTGCTGCACGCCCCGCAGGTCTTCCTGAAGGCGACCGGACGCACCGGCCCGGGCCGCGCGCTGGCCTCGGTGGCCCTCGTCCTGGACCCGGCGCGGCGCGGGGTGCGGTGCGCGGTCGGTGCCATAGCGCCGATGCCGCTGCGGCCGCTGGAGGCCGAGCAGTGGGTCGCGCGGCTCATCGACTGGGACAACGACCGTGCGCTGGTCCCGGAGGCCCTCCAGGCCTTCGGCGAGTACGTCGCCGCGGCCTGCATCCCCGACCCGGCACCGGAACCGGACGGCACCGTCAGCCCGCTGCCGCCCGCCGTACTGCACCTGCGGCGCACCGTCGCCGCGCTGGCCCGACGAGCACTGGGGAGGGCGCTGTCGTGACCGACGACCAGCACGCAGAGGGCACGTCCCAGGGCGGCGGCCGCTGGGACCCGCTGCCCCAGGGCGACTACGACGACGGCGCCACCGCCTTCGTCAAGCTCCCCGAGGGCGGCATCGACGCCCTGCTGGCCGGCGACAGCCCGCTGGCCGCACCGGGCCACGGCTATGTGCCGCCGCGGATAACACCCGGCCACGCCGACGCCGCCCCGGCTGCCTGGCCCGCGCCCGAGGCCGCCCAGTGGCCCGACCCGGGCGCCCCGCAGACGCAGGCCCACGGGCAGCCCGAGGCGCAGCCGCCGGGCGCGGACGACCGGTTCACCTACCACCCCGGCGCCACCCAGCACTGGACCTTCGAGGAGCCCGCGGCCCCGGCCGCGCCGGGGCACGACGTCACCGGTCAGTGGTCCATCCCGGTCGCGGGCGGCGACCTCCCCGACGAGTCGGGCGAGTACACCACGTCCTCGCTGGTCGAGCAGTGGGGCGGGACCCCGCCGGCCACCCTGCCCGGCGGCGCGCCGGCCCCCTGGGCGACGGACGGCACGGGCCACTCCTGGGGCCACCCGGCGGGCGACACCGCGGCACCGGAGGCGTACGGGCACACGGCCGAGGAGCAGTACGGGCACCCGGTCCCCGGCCCGGGTGACACGCTCGGCGGCGCGGACCCGGCGGAACACGCGGAACAGGCGGACGGCTCCGGCGAGTTCGCCGTCCCCGCGGAGCAGCACACCGAGTACGCCGCCCCCGCCGTACCCACCGAGCAGCACACCGAGCCCGCCGAGCAGCACGCCGAGCCCGTCGCCGACCCGACCGCCGCGCACGCGCCCGCTCCCGCCGACGCCCACGCTCCGGTCGACGCCCACGCCCCCGCGCAGGCCCCGGAGGGCCCCGCGGACGCCCCCGCGGGCCACGAGGAGCCCGCGCCGCACGCCGCCGTACCGGAGGCCGCCGAGGAGGCGACCGGGGGAGCGGCGGAGGCAGCGGCCGGAGAAGCCGGCGAGGCGCACGAGGCCGACGCAGCGGCAGACGCCGACGCCGCGGATCTCCCCGCGCACCCGGAGCCGGAGCCCGAGGCGCCCGCAGCGGAAACCGACGCAGAGGCCGCCGTACCCCTGCCGCCGCACGACGACCACCCCCTCGCCTCCTACGTCCTGCGGGTCAACGGCGCCGACCGGCCCGTCACCGACGCCTGGATCGGCGAGTCGCTGCTGTACGTGCTGCGCGAGCGGCTCGGGCTCGCCGGCGCCAAGGACGGCTGCTCGCAGGGCGAGTGCGGAGCCTGCAACGTCCAGGTGGACGGCCGGCTGGTCGCCTCCTGCCTGGTCCCGGCGGTCACCGCGGCCGGCAGCGAGGTGCGCACGGTCGAGGGCCTGGCCGCCGACGGACACCCCTCCGACGTGCAGCGCGCGCTCGCCCGCTGCGGTGCCGTCCAGTGCGGCTTCTGTGTGCCCGGCATGGCGATGACCGTGCACGACCTGCTGGAGGGCAACCCCGCGCCGACCGAGCTGGAGACCCGGCAGGCCCTGTGCGGAAACCTGTGCCGCTGCACCGGCTACCGGGGGGTGCTGGACGCCGTCCGGGAGGTCGTCGCCGAACGCGAGGCCGCGCACGCCGGCACCGGGACGGACGCCGACGAGGCGCGCATCCCGCACCAGGCGGGCCCCGGCGCCGGTGGCGTCAACCCGTCGGCGTTCGAGGCGCCCGGCGCCTTCGACACCCCGCAGACCGCCGCACCCGGCGGGTATCCGGAGCCGCACGGCGGCTACGCCGACACGCCCGCCTACGGCACCCCGGGACCGCAGGACCCGAACCCACCGCACGACCCGCACTACGGCCAGGACGGAGGCCAGGGGTGAGCAACGAAGCCGGCATCGCGACCACCGCCGCGGACCCCGCCCCCGCCGCCGAGCCCGCGCCGCACGGCCTCGGCGCCTCGCTGCCGCACGCCGACGCCCGCGCCAAGACCGAGGGCACCTTCCCGTACGCGGCCGACCTGTGGGCCGAGGGCCTGCTGTGGGCGGCCGTGCTGCGCTCCCCGCACGCGCACGCGCGCATCGTCTCCATCGACACCACGCACGCGCGGGAGATGCCCGGCGTACGGGCCGTCATCACGCACGAGGACGTCCCCGGCACCCCGCGCCACGGCCGGGGCACGCCGGACCGGCCGGTGTTCGCCTCCGACGTCGTACGCCACCACGGCGAGCCCATCGCCGCCGTGGCCGCCGACCACCCCGACACCGCGCGGATGGCGGCGGCGGCCGTCATCGTCGAGTACGAGGTGCTCGAACCGGTGACCGACCCGGAGCACGCCTTCGAGGCCGAGCCGCTGCACCCGGACGGCAACCTGATCCGGCACATCCCGCTGCACCACGGCGACCCGGCGGCGACCGGCGAGACCGTGGTCGAGGGCCTGTACCGGATCGGCCGCCAGGACCCGGCGCCCATCGGCGCCGAGGCCGGACTCGCCGTACCGCGCCCCGACGGGGGCGTCGAGCTGTATCTGGCCTCCACCGACCCGCACACCGACCGCAACACGGCCGCCGCCTGCTACGGGCTGCCGCCGGAGCGGGTGAAGATCGTGGTCACCGGTGTGCCCGGCGCCACCGCGGACCGCGAGGACCAGGGCTTCCAGCTGCCGCTCGGGCTGCTCGCGCTGAAGACCGGCTGCCCGGTGAAGCTCACGGCGACCCGCGAGGAGTCCTTCCTCGGCCACGCCCACCGCCATCCGACGCTGCTCAGGTACCGCCACCACGCGGACGCCGAGGGCAAGCTGGTCAAGGTGGAGGCGCAGATCCTGCTCGACGCGGGCGCGTACGCCGACACCTCCGCCGAGGCGCTGGCCGCCGCCGTCTCCTTCGCGTGCGGCCCGTACGTCGTGCCGAACGCGTTCATCGAGGGCTGGGCCGTGCGCACCAACAACCCGCCCTCCGGCCATGTCCGCGGCGAGGGCGCCATGCAGGTGTGCGCGGCCTACGAGGCGCAGATGGACAAGCTGGCGAAGAAGCTGGGCCTGGACCCGGCCGAACTGCGGCTGCGCAACGTCCTCGCGACCGGGGACGTCCTGCCGATCGGCCAGACGGTCACCTGCCCGGCGCCGGTCGCCGAACTCCTCCAGGCCGTCCGCGACTTCCCGCTCCCCGAGCTGCCCAAGGACACCCCCGAGGAGGAGTGGCTGCTGCCCGGCGGCCCCGAGGGCGCGGGCGAGCCGGGCGCGGTCCGGCGGGGCGTCGGCTACGGCCTCGGCATGGTGCACATGCTCGGTGCGGAGGGCGCCGACGAGGTGTCCACCGCGACCGTCAAGGTGCACGACGGCGTGGCGACCGTGCTGTGCGCGGCCGTGGAGACCGGCCAGGGCTTCACCACCCTGGCCCGGCAGATCGTCCAGGAGACCCTCGGCGTCGAGGAGGTCCACGTCGCCCCGGTCGACACCGACCAGCCGCCGGCGGGCGCGGGCTGCCGGGGCCGGCACACCTGGGTGTCGGGCGGTGCGGTGGAGCGGGCCGCGAAGATGGTCCGCACGCAGCTCCTCCAGCCGCTGGCGCACACCTTCGGCATGTCCACCGAGCTGCTCCAGATCTCCGACGGCAAGATCACGTCGTACGACGGGGTGCTGTCGACCACCGTCGCCGAGGCGATGGAGGGCAAGGAGCTGTGGGCCACGGCCCAGTGCCGGCCGCACCCGACCGAGCCGCTGGACGCGGCCGGCCAGGGTGACGCCTTCGTGGGGCTCGCCTTCTGCGCGATCCGCGCGGTGGTGGACGTCGACGTCGAGCTGGGCTCGGTGCGGGTGGTGGAGCTGGCGGTCGCCCAGGATGTCGGCCGGGTGCTCAACCCGGCCCAGCTGGCGGCCCGGATCGAGGCGGGCGTCACCCAGGGGGTCGGTATCGCGCTCACCGAGAACCTGCGCACCCCGCGCGGACTGATCCGCCACCCCGACCTCACCGGATACGCGCTGCCGACCGCCCTGGACGCGCCGGACATCCGGATCGTCAAGCTGGTCGAGGAGCGGGACGTGGTCGCCCCGTTCGGCGCCAAGTCGGTCAGCGCGGTGCCGGTGGTGACCGCACCGGCGGCCATCGCCTCCGCCGTCCGCGCGGCCACCGGCCGCCCGGTCAACCGTCTCCCGATCCGACCCCAGGCCGCGGTGGTGACCCAGTGAGCAGCCCGCAGGACGAACCCCGCTACGAACCCCCGCCCAGCATCGGCAAGCTGGTGGTGTGGGTCCTGGTCTTCGTACTGGCGGCGCTGGCCGTCGTCCTCGGCGGGATCTACTTCACCTGACCCGCGGGCAACGCCCCGGGGCCCTTCGACGTCCTCCTCCGTGCGGGCCGTTGTCAGTGGGGCGGCGTAGTGTGCTGAAGCGAGGGAGCACCTGCCCGTACGGGGAAGATCGCGGGGGAGCGATGAGTACGACCGATGCCGGGGTCACGGCCATCACGCTGACCGAGGCGGAGCTGGGCCGCCATGTCACCCATGCGCCGACCCGCGGCCTGCTCACCGGCCCCGGACTGCCGCCGGGCGCCGACCTGGTGACCTTCTCCCCGCTGCGCGCGAACGGGCTGCGCAGACTCGCCGACGCCACGGAGGGGCCGTTCCGGGTGGCGGAGGAGCTGCGCGACCGCCTGGTGATCGGTGAACTCCTGCACCCCGCAGGCATGGCCCGCGAGTCGGTGCTGCTCGACGGCGACACCGGCGAGCTGACCACGGCCTGCCTCGTCGGCCCGCCCGCCCCGCGCCCCTTCGCCCCCTCCCTGGACACCCTGCTGCGGTTCGCCGCGGTCACCGAGGAACTCGCCGGGCTGCGCGGCCGGTTCGCCTCCCTCGCCGGGCGGTACGGCCTGGCGGTGGCGGCCGAGGCGACGCGCCGGCTGCTCGCCCTGTTCGCGGAGGGCGCGGACGGCTCGGTCCCGCCGTACTGGAAGGCGGCGGCCCTGATCCGCCCGCTGGCCCTCGCCGCCGGGCCGGGCACCGGTTCCGGCCTCACCCTGGACGTCCCGGCGCGGCTGCTGGACCAGGAGTTCGGGCACGGCCGGGTGGCCCGGTTCGAGGAGGTCGACGTGCCGGTCACGCTCACCCACGAGCCGACGCGCCGCTTCCTGCGCGAGACGGGCCTGCCCGAGGAGGCGGTGGTCTTCCGCACCGACCCGGACACCCCGCTGCGGACCCTGCGGGAGTACGTCACCGAGGAGGGGGCGGACCACCCGCTGTCCGAACTGCCCGCGCACTGCGACCACTTGGTCCGCCTCGGCGGGCTGAGCGGGGGCAACAGCCTGGTGGTCGACGGCAGGACGGGCGCGGTGCTGACCTTCGGCGAGCCGGAGGCGACGCTCTCCCCGCTCAACACCGATGTCTCCACGCTCGCGTTCACGCTGTGGCTGCTGCACCACGAGCGCACCATCGACGAGCACCTGGGCCACGAACTGACGACGGTCGCCTACGACCACCTGGCCGCCGCCATGCTCCACACGCTGGCGGCCGTCGACCCCACCGGCACCCTGCCGGCCACCGGCTGGCACTACTGGACGGAGCTGTTCCAGGACGAGACGGGCGGGGCGCTCTGAGAGACGCCCCGCCCGGTTCGCGTGGAGGCCGTGGCGGGATTCGAACCCACGTAACTCGAGTTGCAGTCGAGCCCCTGAACCACTCGGGCACACGGCCGTGCTGATGGAACGACCGTAGGGCGGGGCGGGGGAGGGGCTCAAGGGAAGCCGGGCCCCTGCAACGGGACTGCCATACGCCGTTCACACAGCGGGACAGCTGTCATATGCCGTTGCGCGCCTTACGCTGGCGGCCATGAGTGCCCTGGAATCCCCTGACGCCGTCGCCGCGGACCGGCCCGCCGAGCCGGACGGCGGCGTGCTGAGTGCGGCCTACCGGGCCCTCAGCGTCGGGATCGTCTCCGTCGTCGTACTGATCGCCTTCGAGGCGACCGCCGTCGGCACCGCGATGCCCGTCGCGGCGCGGGAACTGCACGGAGTGGCGCTCTACGCGTTCGCGTTCTCCGGGTACTTCACGACCAGCCTCTTCGGGATGGTGCTCGCCGGCCAGTGGTCCGACCGGAGGGGCCCGCTGGGCGCGCTCACCACCGGCATCGGCGCCTTCGCGGCGGGGCTGGTGGTCGCCGGGACCGCCCGGGCGATGTGGGTGTTCATCCTCGGCCGGGCCGTGCAGGGGCTCGGCGGCGGGCTGGTGATCGTCGCCCTGTACGTCGTCGTCGGCCGCGCCTACCCGGAACGGCTCCGGCCGGCGATCATGGCGTCCTTCGCCGCGGGCTGGGTGGTGCCGTCCATCGTCGGCCCGCTCGCCTCCGGTGCCGTGACGGAGCACCTGGGCTGGCGCTGGGTCTTCCTCGGCATACCGGTCCTGGTCGTCCTCCCCCTCGCGCTCGCCCTGCCGCAGATACGACGGCGGGCCGCGGGCCCGGTGGCGGGCGGCGGCGCCGGGCCCGCCGCCTTCGACGGGCGCCGCATCCGGCTCGCCCTCGCGATCTCCCTCGGCGCCGGGCTCGTCCAGTACGCCGCCCAGGACCTGCGCCCGCTCTCCCTGCTCCCCGGTCTGGCCGGCGCCGCGCTGCTCGTGCCCGCCGTGCTGGGGCTGCTCCCGCGCGGCACCTACCGGGCGGCGCGCGGCCTGCCGTCCGTCGTGCTGCTGCGCGGGCTGTCCGCGGGGTCGTACATCGCCGCCGAGTCCTTCGTCCCGCTGATGCTGGTCACCCAGCGCGGGCTGTCACCGACGCTCGCCGGGTTCTCGCTGGCCGCGGGCGGCGGCACCTGGGCGCTGGGCTCGTGGGTGCAGTCCCGGCCGCGCATGGCGCCGTACCGGGAGCGGCTGATGACGGTGGGGATGGTGCTGGTCGCCGCCGCGATCGCCGCCGCGCCCGCGGTGCTCGTGCCCGCCGTGCCGGTCTGGAGCACCGCCGTCGCCTGGGGTTTCGGCTGCTTCGGCATGGGCCTGGTGATCTCCTCCACCAGCGTGCTGCTGCTCCGGCTGTCCGCCCCCGAGGAGGCCGGCGCCAACTCCGCGGCCCTCCAGATCTCCGACGCGCTGTCCGACGCGGTCCTCCTCGCGGCCACCGGGGCGGCCTTCGAAGCGCTGGGCGGCGGCAGCGTGACGTCCGCCACGGCGGGCGCGGCCGGGCCGGCGGGCGGCGGCCATCCCGCGGCGTTCGCGGCCGTCTTCCTGCCCATGGCGGCGGTCGCCCTGGTGGGGGCCTGGGTGACCCGGCGGCTGCACGCCCGGTGAGCCCGTGCCCCGGCCGGCCGAGGGCGGGGACAGCTGCTGTGACGTGAGTCCCACCCGGGGGCGACCCGGGCTCGTTCGCGCGTCGACCGGGGCGGGCCGCCGGTAGGGTGGCCCGGTTGCCCTCCCATTCGACCCTCGTACGGAGACCGTGACTACCACCGCCGCCACCTCCACGCACTCCCACCACCTGTCGCCGGCCTTCCCGGGCCGGGCCCCCTGGGGCACCGCCAGCAAGCTGCGTGCCTGGCAGCAGGGAGCGCTCGAGAAGTACGTACAGGAGCAGCCGCGCGACTTCCTCGCCGTGGCCACGCCCGGCGCCGGCAAGACGACCTTCGCGCTGACCCTCGCCTCCTGGCTGCTGCACCACCATGTCGTGCAGCAGATCACCGTGGTCGCGCCCACCGAGCACCTGAAGAAGCAGTGGGCCGAGGCCGCCGCACGGATAGGGATCAAGCTCGATCCCGAGTACAGCGCCGGCCCGCTCGGCCGGGAGTACGACGGCGTCGCCGTCACCTACGCCGGTGTCGGCGTCCGGCCCATGCTGCACCGCAACCGTGTCGAGCAGCGCAAGACGCTCGTCATCCTCGACGAGATCCACCACGCCGGCGACTCCAAGTCCTGGGGCGAGGCCTGCCTGGAGGCGTTCGAGCCCGCCACCCGCCGGCTCGCCCTCACCGGTACGCCCTTCCGCTCCGACACCAACCCCATCCCCTTCGTGACGTACGAGGAGGACAACGCCGGCATCCGGCGGTCCGCCGCCGACTACACCTACGGGTACGGGTCCGCCCTGTCGGACGGGGTCGTCCGGCCGGTGATCTTCCTCAGCTACAGCGGCAACATGCGCTGGCGCACCAAGGCCGGCGACGAGATCGCCGCCCGGCTCGGCGAGCCGATGACCAAGGACGCGGTCAGCCAGGCCTGGCGGACCGCGCTCGATCCGCGCGGCCAGTGGATGCCGAGCGTGCTGCGCGCCGCCGACCAGCGGCTGACCGAGGTCCGCAAGGCGATCCCGGACGCGGGCGCGCTCGTCATCGCCTCCGACCAGGACTCCGCCCGCGCCTACGCCAAGCTGATCCGGGAGATCACCGGTGACCGGGCCACGCTGGTGCTGTCCGACGACGCCGGCGCCTCGAAGCGGATCGACGAGTTCAGCGCCTCGACGGACCGCTGGATGGTCGCGGTGCGCATGGTGTCCGAGGGCGTCGACGTGCCCCGGCTCGCGGTCGGCGTGTACGCCACCACCATCTCCACCCCGCTGTTCTTCGCACAGGCCGTCGGGCGTTTCGTGCGGTCCCGGCGGCGCGGCGAGACCGCGTCCGTGTTCCTGCCGACCGTGCCCGACCTGCTGACCTTCGCCAACGAGATGGAGAAGGAGCGGGACCACGCCCTCGACAAGCCGAAGAAGGAGGGCGAGGAGGACCCGTACGCCGAATCCGAGAAGGAGATGGAGGAGGCGAACAAGCAGCAGGACGAGGACACCGGCGAGCAGGACATGCTGCCCTTCGAGGCGCTGGAGTCCGACGCCGTCTTCGACCGGGTGCTCTACGACGGTGCCGAGTTCGGTATGCAGGCGCACCCGGGGAGCGAGGAGGAGCAGGACTACCTCGGCATCCCGGGGCTGCTGGAGCCGGAGCAGGTGCAGCTGCTGCTCCAGAAGCGGCAGGCCCGGCAGATCGCGCACAGCCGTAAGAAGCCGGACACCGAGGCGGATCTGCTGGAGCTGCCCGCCGAGCGGCGGCCGGTGGTCACGCACAAGGAGCTGATGGAGCTGCGCAAGCAGCTGAACACCATGGTCAGTGCGTACGTCCACCAGAGCGGCAAGCCGCACGGGGTGATCCACACCGAGCTGCGCCGGGTCTGCGGAGGGCCGCCCAGCGCCGAGGCCACGGCGGGGCAGCTGCGGCAGCGGATCGCCAAGGTGCAGGAGTGGGCCACGCGCATGCGGTGACAGGTGGGGAGTTCCTGGGGGGTGGCCGTATCCGGACGAAGTGCGGCAGGCCGGATATCGCCTTGCCCGGATTCTGGACGAACACTTCCGCTGAGCGAACTGCCTTCGCTACTGTCCCGCTACGCACACGCCCCGTGGCAGCGCCGCCGCGGAGCGCAGCCGTGAAGCGACTTGGTCCGGAGCCGCCGGGCCGTCCTGCCGATCGGCGGCCTCTGAAGCGCGTCGCCGACGGGACTCGGTGACGCATCGACCGCTCGGGGGTCGCCGGCCTCACCACCAAAGGAGTGGGCGTCGTGACCGCGGAGACCTCTCAGACGCTCGACCGGGGACTGCGCGTCCTCAAACTGCTGGCCGATACGGACCACGGGCTGACCGTCACCGAGTTGTCCAACAAACTGGGCGTGAACCGGACCGTCGTGTACCGGTTGCTCGCCACCCTGGAGCAGCACGCTCTCATCCGGCGCGACCTGGGCGGGCGAGCCCGGGTCGGGCTGGGGGTGCTGCGGCTGGGCCGCCAGGTGCATCCGCTGGTGCGCGAGGCCGCGCTGCCCGCCCTGCGCTCGCTGGCGGAGGACATCGGTGCGACGGCACACCTGACGCTGGTGGACGGCGCCGAGGCGCTGGCCGTGGCGGTCGTGGAGCCGACCTGGACCGACTACCACGTGGCCTACCGGGCCGGGTTCCGGCATCCGCTGGACCGGGGTGCCGCGGGCCGGGCGATCCTGTCCGCACGGCAGTCGCCGCCCGAGGGCCCGGGCTACACGCTGACCCACGGTGAGCTGGAGACCGGCGCCAGCGGGGCCGCCGCGCCGCTCGTCGGCGTCACCGGCGTCGAGGGCAGTGTGGGCGTGGTGATGCTGGCGGACACCGTCCCGGAGAAGGTGGGGCAGCGGGTGATGGAAGCGGCCCGCGAGGTCGCCGAGGCGCTGCGCTGAGCCGCTGCCCCCGGCTCCGGCCGGGGTGTCACGTAGATTGATCCCGTGCTCTCACGTCTCACGCGTTCCCAGGCCGTCGCCGTCTGCGCCGTACCCGTCGTGGCCCTGATCGCCACGGCGGTGTTCGCGCCGCTGCCGTTCTCGGTGGCGCAGCCCGGGATGACGGCGAACGTGCTCGGCGAGAACCAGGGCACCCCGGTGATCACCGTCTCGGGGACGCCGGCCCGGAAGACCAGCGGCCAGCTGCGGATGGTCACCATCGAGGCGACCGGGCCGGACACCCGGGTCTCCCTCGGTGACGTCCTCGGCAACTGGTTCCGCACCGACCGGGCCGTGATGCCCCATGACGCGGTCTACCCGAGCGGTCAGAACGTCAAGGAGATCGAGCAGCACAACGCGGCGCAGATGAAGCAGTCCCAGGACGCGGCGACCCAGGCGGCGCTGAAGTACCTCGGGCTGAGCCCCGACAAGGTCAAGGTCACGCTGAAACTCGCCGACGTGGGCGGGCCGAGCGCGGGCCTGCTGTTCACCCTGGGGATCATCGACAAGCTGGACGGCGACGGCAGCGGCGGCGATCTCACGGGCGGCCGGAACATCGCCGGTACCGGCACCATCGACGCCGACGGCAGGGTCGGCGCGGTCGGCGGGGTGGCCCTGAAGACACAGGCCGCCCGGCGGGACGGGGCCACCGTCTTCCTGGTGCCGAAGGCGGAGTGCTCCGACGCCCGCGCCGAGCTGCCGAAGGGCCTCCGGCTGATCCCGGTCACCACGCTGAAGAGCGCGGTCGACTCCCTGGTGGCCCTGGAAAAGGGCAAGGGCCCGCTCCCGAGCTGCTAAGCGGGCACCGCCGCCGCCGGCTGCTGCGCGGCCAGCCGCAGACCGAGTTCGACCAGGGTCCAGCCGACCCGGGTGCGCAGTTCGACAGCGGGCCGGGCCTCGGTGGCGAGCCGGTGGGCGGTGGCCTGTTCCCGCAGGCCGGCGGTGTGCTGCTGGGCGAGCCGGATCTGGGTGTGCATGGCTGAACCTCTCAGTCGGTGTCGATGGGGAACAGGTGCGTGTGGATCCGTACGTGCTCGGCTCCGGGGGCGTCCGGGTCCGTGAGGCGGTCCCGGTAGTCGTCGATCAGGGCGTGCAGCTTCCGGGTCAGCTCGGCGGCCAGCTCGGGGGTGAGCCGCAGCGTCATGTCGCTCATGTCGGCGCCGCGCGCCCAGGCGTCCCCCCAGCTGTCCCGTGAGCCGAGCCAGGTGGACAGCTCGCGGGTGTGCCGGCTCGCGATCTCCTGGAGGAACATCTCGGCCATTCCCCGGACTTCGGGGCCGGCGTCCTCGAAGTCCTCGGTGTCGAAGACGAGTCCCTGGTCCACCGCCCGCCACCAGCGCTCCCGGCCCTTGCCGTGCTCGGGGGCGTCCTCGACGAAGCCGTGGGCGGCCAGCTGACGCAGGTGGTAGCTGGTGGCGCCGCTGGACTCGCCCAGCCGCTCGGCCAGTCGGGAGGCCGTGGCGGGGCCGTGGTGGCGCAGGGTGTCCAGCAGCTGGATCCGCAGCGGATGGGCGAGCCCGCGCAGCGAACGGGCGTCCAGCCGGCGGTGCTTGCGGTCGTCGTGCTCCGTCATGCGTACAAAGATAGCTATGCAAAGACTCCTTTGCAACGTCTTCTTTGCATCGGGTTCTTTGCATCAGGCTTTTTGCATCGGCCCGCGGCAACTCCCGCCCGGCGCCCCTTACTTCACGAACCCCTCCTCCCGCATCCAGTTCAGCGCCACCTGGTGCGGGTCCTGGCCCGAGACGTCCACCTGGGCGTTCAGGGTGCGGGCCACCGTGTTGTCCAGCCTGGCGGTGATGGGGGCCAGGATCTGCGCGATGGCCGGCCACTTCTTCAGGGTTGCGGAGTTGATCTCGGGGGCCGCGTTGTAGTGGGGGAAGAACGTACGGTCGTCCTCCATCACCGCGAGGTTCATGGAGCTGATCCGCCCGTCGGTGGTGAAGACCTCCCCGTACGCGCAACTCCCCTTGCGCACCTGGGTGTAGATGATCCCGGTGTCCATCTGGGTGACGTTCCGCGCGGGCACGGCCATGCCGTACGCCTTCTCCATGCCGGGCAGCCCGTCCGCGCGGTTGGCGAACTCGCCCTCCACGCACAGGGTCACCGCGTCCGGCCGCTTCGCCGCCAGGTCCGCCACGGCCGACAGGGTCCGGGTGCCGTACTTCCGGAAGTTCGCCCGGTTCATGGCGAGCGCGTAGGTGTTGTCCAGCCGGGACGGCGGCAGCCAGGTCAGCCCGTTGCGCAGATCGGCCGCACGCACCGCCTCCCACTGCCGCCGCGGATCGGAGATCGGCTCGGCGTTGCCCTGGTAGGTGATCCAGGCGGTGCCCGTGTACTCGTACATGGCGTCCGCGTCCCCGTTCCGCACCGCCTCCCGCGGCCCGAACGACCCCTGGATCCCGGTCCGGTCCAGCACGTCCGCCCCGGCCGCCCGGAAGGCGATCCCCATCACCGCGCCCAGGATCAGGTTCTCGGTGAAGGACTTGGAGGTGACGGTGAGCCGGGCGCCGGCCAGCGGCCGGCCCGCGCCGACCGTGCCCGGCCGCACGTCGTCCGTCATCGGGGAGCCGCTGGTCAGCCCGCAGCCCCCGGCCGCCGGTACGAGGAGCAGCGCGGCCAGCAGAGCCGTCGTACGGCGGCTCATGTGCCCGCCTCCAGCCCCCGCGGCCGCAGCATCACCTCTGCCAGCGCGGCCAGCCAGTCCACCAGCAGCGCCAGCGCCACGGTGAGGACCGAGCCCAGCACCAGCACCGGCATGCGCTGGTTGGTGATGCCGGTGGTGATCAGCACGCCCAGGCCGCCGCCTCCGCCGAAGGCCGCCAGGGTCGCCGTACCGACGTTCAGGACCAGGGCCGTACGGACGCCCGCGAGGATCAGCGGGACGGCGAGGGGGAGTTCCACCCGGGTCAGCACGCCGAGCGGGGACATGCCGATGCCGCGGGCCGCCTCCAGCAGGGTCGGGTCGTTGGCCTTCAGGCCGGCGATGGTGTTGGCGAGGACCGGCAGGATCGCGTAGACGACGATGCCGATGAGGGCCGCCTTCATGCCCGTCCCCAGCCAGATCACCAGCAGCGCGAGCAGACCGATCGCCGGGGTCGCCTGGCCGGTGTTGGCGAGGGCCAGGGCCACCGGGGTGGCCCGGCGCAGCGGCCGCCGGGTGAGCAGCACGCCCAGCGGGATCGCGATGACCAGCACGAAGAAAGTGGAGATCACCGTCAGTTCGATGTGCTGCCAGAGCGCCTTGGAGACCTGGCCGCCGGACAGCGCGTTCCGCGAGATCGTGTCCAGGTCCGCCTGCCGGAACCACAGCCAGGTGGCGAGGAGCACGGCGGTCAGGAAGGCGGGCAGGACCGTGAGCCGCTGCCAGGTCAGCCGGCGGGCGGGCGGCCGCGGCCGCGGGGGCGGCGACGGGGCCCGCTGCTCCGCCTCACCCGGTCCCGCCTCGCCCTGTTCCGCCCCGCGGAGCGCAAGCGCCTCGGCTTCGTGCCCGTCCTCGGGCCGCAGGCCGGCGCTCACGCCCGCTCCTCCGCCGGCCCGTGCCCCTCCTGGTCGAAGTGGGTCTGCTGGGCGCGGGCCTCCTCCAGCCCGGCCTGTGCCTCCATGGCCTCCAGCCGGTCGGCCTCTAGCAGTTCGTGCACCGAGTTCATGAGCGTCTCCATGTCGACCACGCCGATGTACTCGCCGCGCCGCCCGGTCACCGCGACCCGGCCCGCGTTGTCGGTCAGCACCGCCTCCAGCGCGTCCCGCAGGGTCGCGTCCCGGGTCACCGTGTCGTGCACCAGCGTGCCTGCGCGGGCCAGCGAGCCGCGGGCCCGCATCAGATCGCCGCGCCGCAGCCACTTGTACGGCCGGCCGCGCGGGTCGAGCAGCAGGATCTCGTTGGTGCCGCCGGCGCGCAGCGACCCGAAGATCTGCTGGAGCGGAGTGTCCACCGTCACCGTCGGGTACTCCCGCATCTCCACGTCCCGCACCCGGGTCAGGTTCAGCCGCTTCAGGGCGGCGCCCGCGCCGACGAACCCGGAGACGAAGTCGTCGGCCGGGTTGGTGAGGATCGCCTCCGGGGTGTCGAACTGGGCGATCCGGGAGCGTTCGCGCAGGACGGCGATCCGGTCACCCAGCTTGATCGCCTCGTCGAAGTCGTGGGTGACGAACACGATCGTCTTGTGCAGCTCGTGCTGGAGCCGGATCAGCTCGTCCTGGAGATGGTCGCGGGTGATCGGGTCGACCGCGCCGAACGGCTCGTCCATCAGCAGCACCGGGGGGTCGGCGGCGAGCGCCCGGGCCACGCCGACCCGCTGCTGCTGGCCGCCGGAGAGCTGGCGCGGATAGCGGCCGTGGAACTCGCCCGGGTCCAGCCCGACGAGGTCGAGCATCTCCTCCACCCGCGCCCGGATCCGGGGTTTGGGCCAGCCGGTCATCCGGGGCACCAGGGCGATGTTCTGGGCGACGGTCAGATGCGGGAACAGGCCCGAGGACTGGATGGCGTACCCGACCTTGCGGCGCAGCCGTACCGGGTCGATGCCGGTGACGTCCTCGCCGCCGATCCGGATCCGGCCGCCGGTCGGCTCGATCAGCCGGTTGATCATCTTGAGGGTGGTGGACTTCCCGCAGCCGGACGGGCCGACGAAGACCACCGTCTCGCCCGCCTTGATCTCCATGCTCACGTTGTCCACGGCCGGCTGCTCGCTGCCCGGGTACCGCTTGGACAGGTTCTCCAGCTCGATGGTGGCTCCCGCGACGGAGGACGCCGGCTCAGCCACGGATCCCCCTCGGAATGGTCAGCCGTCCGATCAGGACGTAGACGGCGTCGAAGAGGAGCGCGAGGACGATGATCCCGAGGGTGCCCGCGAGCACCTGGTTCAGCGCGTTCCGGCTGCCCAGGGAGGCCAGTCCGCGGAAGATCTCGTTGCCGAGGCCCGGCCCGGAGGCGTACGCGGCGATCGCGGCGATGCCCATCAGCATCTGCGTGGCGACCCGGATGCCGGTCAGGATGGGCGGCCAGGCCAGCGGCAGCTCCACCCGCACCAGCCGCATCGGCCGGGACATCCCGATGCCCCGCGCCGCGTCCACCAGCGCGGGATCCACCCCGCGCAGCCCCACGATCGCGTTCCGCACGACCGGCAGCAGCCCGTACAGGGTCAGTGCGATCACGGTGGGCGGCACGCCCAGGCCGACGACCGGGACCAGCAGACCGATCATGGCGAGGGAGGGGACGGTGAGGATCGTCGCGGTGGCGGTGGTGGCGAGGCTGCCCGCCCAGTCGCTGCGGTAGGTGACGACCGCGAGCAGCACTCCGAGGAGGGTCGCCAGGACCATGCACTGGAAGACCGCGCTGGCGTGCTGGAAGGCGTCGGTGAGCAGCTGCTCGTGCCGGTCGGCCAGATACTCCCAGAAGGTCACCCGCGCTCACCTCCCGAGGGGTGCCGTCACGTCTCTGCCGCGTCCCGGGACGCCTGCTCCACCAGCGGGATGATCCGCAGCGGAACGGGGTTCTCCATGACGATCGCCGTGGAGGCCCGGACGATGCCATCAAAACCGACAACCCGGTCGATCACCCGTTGAAGATCGGCGTTGGAGCGGGCCACCAGCCGGCACAGCATGTCCCCGCTGCCGGTCGTGGTCAGCAGCTCCAGCACCTCCGGCACGGTCGCCAAGTGCGCCCGGACATCGGCCCCTTGGCCCTGCCGGATCTGGAGCGTGGCGAACGCGGTGACCGGGTAGCCGAGGGCCGCCGGGTCCACCTGCGGGCCGAACCCGCGGATGACTCCGTTCGACTGAAGCCGGTCCAGCCGGGCCTGCACGGTCCCCCGCGCGACCCCGAGCCGCCGGGACATCTCCAGCACTCCGATGCGCGGCTCCCGGGCCAGCAGCACGATGATCCGGCCGTCCAGATGATCGATCGCCATGAGCACCCCTGAGATGGTCATCCTGTACAGAAAGACCGCCGAGACGGCCGTAGCGCTGGTCAGATTGCCCAGCGATAACGCGAACTATTGCGCACCTTGCAGAGCGGAGTCACCCTTCCGCCATGACGCAGACCACACACCACACTCCCGACACCGCACGGCAGGCCGACCCCTTCCCGGTCAAGGGAATGGACGCGGTCGTCTTCGCCGTGGGCAACGCCAAGCAGGCGGCGCACTACTACTCCACCGCCTTCGGCATGCAGCTGGTCGCCTACTCCGGACCGGAGAACGGCAGCCGCGAGACCGCCAGTTACGTGCTCGAGAACGGCTCCGCCCGCTTCGTCCTCACCTCCGTGATCAAGGCGAGCAGCCCCTGGGGCCACTTCCTCGAACGGCATGTGGCGGAGCACGGCGACGGCGTCATCGACCTGGCCATCGAGGTGCCGGACGCCCGCGCCGCCTACGAGTACGCCCTGGAGCACGGCGCGCGCAGCGTCACCGAGCCGTACGAGCTGAAGGACGAGCACGGCACCGTCGTCCTCGCGGCCATCGCCACCTACGGCGAGACCCGCCACACCCTGGTCGAACGGACCGGTTACGACGGCCCCTACCTGCCCGGCTACGTCGCCGCCTCGCCGATCGTCGAGCCGCCCGCCCGGCGCACCTTCCAGGCCATCGACCACTGCGTCGGCAATGTCGAGCTGGGCCGGATGAACGAGTGGGTCGGCTTCTACAACAAGGTCATGGGCTTCACGAACATGAAGGAGTTCGTGGGCGACGACATCGCCACCGAGTACAGCGCGCTGATGTCGAAGGTCGTCGCGGACGGCACCCTGAAGGTGAAGTTCCCGATCAACGAGCCCGCGATCGCCAAGAAGAAGTCCCAGATCGACGAGTACCTGGAGTTCTACGGCGGCGCCGGCGTCCAGCACATCGCGCTGAACACCAACGACATCGTCGCGACGGTACGGGCCATGCGCGCGGCCGGCGTGCAGTTCCTCAACACCCCGGACTCCTACTACGACACCCTCGGCGAGTGGGTCGGCGACACCCGGGTGCCGATCGAGACCCTGCGCGAGCTGAAGATCCTCGCCGACCGCGACGAGGACGGCTATCTGCTCCAGATCTTCACCAAGCCGGTCCAGGACCGTCCGACGGTGTTCTTCGAACTCATCGAGCGGCACGGCTCCATGGGCTTCGGCAAGGGCAACTTCAAGGCCCTGTTCGAGGCGATCGAGCGCGAGCAGGCCAAGCGCGGCAACCTGTAGCCGCACTGTCGGGTTCAGCTGGGCGGCGGCTCCTCCGGGACGTCGCCCAGCTCCCGCAGCGCCGCCCGCGCCGCCGGCACCGCGAGCGGCGAGAAGTACGGGTTGATCCGCAGCGCCTCCGCCAGATGGCGGCGGGCCGGGGCGTACAGGTCCAGCTCCCGCTCGACCATGCCCCGGTGGAAGGCGTACAGCGCGCTGCGCACCCCGCCGCCCTTCGCCGTGTCCGTCGCCAGGACCGCGTAGCCGAGGGCCTCCTGGTCCTCGCCGGCCCGGTGCAGCGCCCAGCCGAGCGCGTCGGCCACCTCGATGCCCGGCTGGCGCCGCCACTCCGCCCGCAGCCGCCGCACCGCGTCCAGCGCGTCCCCGTGGTCCGCCTCGAACCGCCCGATCAGCAGCTCCTCGTCCACCCCGGCCGCCGTCCGCCGCCGTACCAGCGCCTTCAGCCGGTCGTACTGCGCGCCGGCCTCCCGGTCCCGGCCCAGCGACTCGTACAGCTCGCCCAGCTCGACCACGTCAGCCGGGTCCGCGGCCGTGCCCAGCGCCTGCCGGTAGGCGCCGACCGCCGCGCTCGTCCGGCCCTGCGCGGCCAGCACCCGGCCGCGCCCGGCCGCCGCCGCCCGCTGCTCCGGGTCCAGCCGTACGGCCGCCTCGAAGTGCCGCAGCGCGTCCGGCAGATCCCCGCGCTCCCACGCCAGCTGCCCCAGCCCGGTGAGATACGCGGCCTGCTCGGCCGGGGTGCCGGCGGCCGCCGCCGCGTCCGTCAGCTGCGCCACCGCGTCCTCGCGCCAGCCCCGGTCCCGGTACACCGCCGCGGCCCGCGCCATCACCGCCGGCCGCTCGGCCGCGCCGGTGTGCAGCGCCAGCAGCTTGTCCAGGCTCGCGCGGGCCGCCTTGTAGTCACCGAGCCCGGTGTAGGCGTCGATCAGCGGCGGATACGACTGCCAGCGCTTCGGCGCCGCCTTCAGCGCCTGCTCGCCGTACCGTTTCGCCGCCGGGAAGTCGCGGCGCGCGTCCGCCAGCGCGGTCAGCCCGTCCAGCGCCTCGGTGGTGTGCCGCCCGCGCACCCGCAGCGAGGCCCGGAGCGCCCGCTCGGCCCGCGGGAAGTCCGCCGGGTCCGCCGCCCGCCGCCCCCGCTCCACATACGCCGACCCCAGCACCGCCCACGCCCGCGCGTCCCGGGGCCGCTCCCGCACCCGCCGCTCCTGCTCGCCGATCAGCGCCGTCAGCTGCGGCAGCGCCGCCGGCACCCCGGCGGTCACCGCCGTCAGAACCTGTGCCTGTGCCTGTGCCTGTGCCTGCGGCCCCGGCGCGGGCGGTCCCGCCGCCTTCCGGTGCGGCTGCGGGGCGGGCACCAGCATCAGCACCGCGCCCGCCGCCACCCCGCCGCCCAGCGCGGCGACCAGCACCCGCCGCAGCACCCGCCGGCGCCTGCGCGGCACCGGCGGCCCGGCCGTCGCGGACGTGCCCAGTCGGTAGTCCATGGCGCTCACTGTGCGTCAGTACGACGAGCACACCCGGGTGGCCCCGGGGCGGGGCGGCCGGGTTCACACCGATGGCCGCGGGTGCGACCCTGTGATCATGAGCCGCACCGAAGACACTGTGCGAACCGGTAACCTCACCGACCGGCTCCTGGCCGGGCTGCCCGCCGAGGCCGTCCTCACCGACCCCGACGTCACCGCCTCCTACGCCCACGACATGGCGAGCTTCTGCCCGGCGGGCGCCCCCGCCGTGGTCGTGCTGCCGCGCACCGTCGAACAGGTCCAGCACGTCATGCGCACCGCCACCGAGCTGCGCGTCCCCGTCGTCCCGCAGGGCGCCCGCTCCGGCCTGTCCGGCGCCGCCAACGCCACCGACGGCTGCATCGTGCTGTCCCTCACCCGGATGGACCGCATCCTGGAGATCAGCCCGGTCGACCGGATCGCCGTCGTCGAACCGGGCGTCGTCAACGCCACCCTCTCGCACGCGGTCGAGGAACACGGCCTGTCCTACCCGCCGGACCCCTCCAGCTGGGAGATGTGCACCATCGGCGGCAACATCGGCACCGGCTCCGGCGGCCTGTGCTGCGTCAAGTACGGGGTGACCGCCGAGTACGTCCTCGGCCTGGACGTCGTCCTCGCCGACGGCCGGCTGCTGTCCACCGGCCGTCGCACCGCGAAGGGCGTCGCCGGGTACGACCTCACCCGGCTCTTCGTCGGCTCCGAGGGCTCGCTCGGCATCGTCGTACGGGCCGTGCTGGCGCTCAAGCCGAAGCCGCGACCGCAGCTCGTCCTCGCCGCCGAGTTCGGCTCCGCGGCCGCCGCCTGCGACGCGGTCTGCCGGATCATGGAGGGCGGTCATCTGCCCTCCCTCCTCGAACTGATGGACCGTACGACCGTCAAGGCCGTCAACGACCTCGCCCGTATGGGCCTCCCGGAGACCACCGAGGCCCTGCTCCTGGCCGCCTTCGACACCCCCGACCCGGCCGCCGACCTCGCCGCCGTCGGCGCCCTGTGCCGGGCCGCCGGCGCCACCGAGGTGGTCCCGGCGGAGGACGCCGCCGAGTCCGAACTCCTCCTGAAGGCCCGCCGGCTGTCGCTGACCGCGCTGGAGGCGGTCAAGGGCACCACGATGATCGACGACGTGTGCGTGCCGCGCTCCCGGCTCGGGGAGATGCTCGACGGGGTCGAGCGGATCGCCGAGAAGTACCGGCTCACCATCGGGGTCTGCGCCCACGCCGGGGACGGCAACACCCACCCCACCGTCTGCTTCGACGCCGCGGACCCCGAGGAGTCCCGGCGGGCCCGCGAGTCCTTCGACGAGATCATGGCGCTCGGCCTGGAGCTGGGCGGCACCATCACCGGCGAGCACGGCGTCGGGGTGCTGAAGAAGGAGTGGCTGGCCCGGGAGATCGGCCCGGTGGGCCTGGAGATGCAGCGGGCGGTCAAGCAGGTCTTCGACCCGCTGGGCATCCTCAACCCGGGCAAGCTGTTCTGACCGGGGCCGTCCGGCCCTCACCGGGCGAGCAGCTGGTCGAGCGCGTCGTCGATGCCCAGCTGCCCGCCCTCCGTCCCCGGCGGCACCGCCCGCAGCGTCCGCTCCAGCCAGGCCGACACCTGCGGGACCGGCGCCTCCAGCAGCGCGTCCCCGTCGGGCGAACTCAGCGCCATCAGGACGACACTGCGCCCCTCGGTCTTCGTCGGCCACACCCGCACGTCCCCGTGCCCGCACGGCCGGAACACCCCCTCCACCAGCAGGTCCCGGGCGAACGTCCAGTGCACCGGCTGCTCGGAGTTGATGTGGAAGGCGATGTGGACGGCGTACGGGTCGTCGGAGCGGTAGCCGAGCCGGGCCGGGACCGGGACGCTGTGCTCGGGCGACAGGATGAGCCGCAGCTCCAGCTCCCGCTCCACCACCGTGTGATGCATGACGTGTTCCTTTCTCGCCGGGGCCGCTCGGTACGGGCCCACGGCAGGGGAGAGGGGGCGGGGGGCGGCGCATTACGCGGGTTCGGAGAATTTTTTCGCCGGGCGCCGGGAACGGATGCGGCGTTGCCCGGAAAGGATGGGGTCCGGCAGGACTGGCGCTGTGGCATGCCCCGGTCTGATAGATGTGGATCCCCCCATCCCACCCCCGAGCAGATACGGGACGACGGACATGAGCGCCCCAACCCCGGCCCCAGGCGACGACCGGCCCCGCGAGGGCTACTACCCGGACCCGTCCATCCCCGGCTACGTCCGGTACTGGAACGGTGCCTCCTGGGTCCCCGGCACCAGCCGCCCCGCGCCGAAGGACGGCGAGCCGCTCATCCCACCCCCCGGCGTCCGCCCGGCGACCCCGCCCGCAAGCCCGGCGGCGACCCCGGCCGTGGAGGAGACGGGCCCGCACTTCTTCGACGAGGACCCGCAGCCGCAGGCCGCCGCGCCCTGGGGCACCGACCCGCGCGTGCCGGCGGACACCCCGGCCCAGCCCGCCTCCTCGGCCCCCTCCACCGAGGGCACCACGACCGTCCCGCCCGCCGAGAACGACGCCCCCGACCCGGGCACCTTCGTCTTCCGTCGTCCGATCCCCGGCCCGGCCCAGCCGGACAAGGGCACGATGACGTTCCGGCCGGTGCGGGAGAAGGACCAGCAGGGGGCGCCGGACCCCCGTACGGGCTCCCCCTCCGGGGCGTCCGGCGCGCCCGGCTTCGGAGCGCAGGGCCCGGTGGGGATGCCGGGTGCCGTGGGCGCGGCGAGCGGCCCGTATGTCGCGGGCGGGCCCGCCGGTTCCGGCTTCGCCGCGGGCCAGGCCGCCGCCCGCGCCGCCACGGAGCAGCAGCCGGGACAGGCGGCACAGCCGACACCGGCCCAGTCGCCGCAGGCGGCCCAAGGACCGCAGTCCGCCCCGGCCGCCCCCCTGCCGCAGCAACCGCACCCGCAGCAGCCCGGTCCCTACCAGGCCGCCTCCCCGCTCGGTGCTCAGGGCGCTCCCCTCGGCGCTCCCGCCGGGAACCCCCTCACCAGTGGCCCGGGCGGCGGTCAGGCCTCCTGGGCCCAGCAGGTGCACCAGCTGGCCGGCGGGGCGGACGAGCAGCCCGTGGCGCCGTGGAAGCCTCCGGTGGAGGACGTGTTCCAGGCGGCCGCGCGCCGCCAGGCCGCCGCCCGTCCCGCGGGGCTCGGCAAGCGGTTCGCCGCCCGGCTGATCGACACCCTGGTCACCGCCGCCGTCACCGCCGCCGCGGCGGTCCCGTTCGGCATCCAGGCGGCCGACCACATCCGGCAGAAGGTCGACGCGGCCGAGCAGTCGGGCCACACCGTCACCGTCTGGCTGCTCGACGGCACGACCGCCACCGGCCTCGGCGTCGTCCTCGCCGTCCTGCTCCTCTTCGGCGTGGTCTACGAGGTGCTGCCCACCGTCAAGTGGGGCCGTACCCTCGGCAAGAAGCTGTGCGGCCTGGAGGTGCGGGACATCGAGGCGCACGAGCCGCCCACCTTCGGCCCGGCGCTGCGCCGCTGGCTGGTCTACAGCGTGCCCGGGCTGCTCGGCGTCGGCATCGTCGGCGTGCTGTGGTGCCTGTTCGACCGGCCCTGGCACCAGTGCTGGCACGACAAGGCGGCGCACACCTTCGTCGCGGGCTGACGACTACTCCGTACGGCCGCGCGCCGGATGCGGAGCCGGGGCGTTCGGGTTCCACTCGGGCCATGAGCAGCGAACCGCCCCACGGCTCCGGAGAGCAGCCCCCCGAGGACGACCCGTTCAGGAAGCGGCCCCCGTCGGACCAGGGGCCCAGCTCGCCGTACGACGCCCCGTACGGCGGCGGCCCGCAAGGTCCCTACGGGGGCGGCCCCCAGGGTCCCTCCGGCGGCGGCCAGGGCCCCTCCGGCGGTGGTCCGTACGGCGGCGGTCCCTCCGGGCCCGGCGGTGGTGGCCCCTACGGCCCGCACGGCGGCGGCGGTTATCCCACCGACCCGCTGGCCGGGATGCCCCCGCTCGCCGACAGCGGCAAGCGGACGCTCGCGCGGATCATCGACATGCTCCTCGTCGGCGTCGTCGTCTGGCTGCTCACCTGGGCGTTCGGCGTGCGCGAGTACGACGTGAACGGCACGCACATCGAGGCCGGGCGATCCCTCGCGCAGTCCTTCGTCGCGGTCGTCCTCTATGTCGCCTACGACACCTTCATGATCAGCAAGTCGGGCCAGACCCTCGGCAAGCAGTGGCTCAACATGCGGGTGGCCAACCTGGACAACGGCGCCACGCCCTCGGTGCAGACCGCGCTGATCCGTGCCCTGGTCCTCTGGCTGCCGTTCGCCTTCTGCTGCTTCTGCTTCTGGACCGCGATCGCGGGCGGCTGGAGCTACTTCGACAAGCCGTACAAGCAGGGCCTGCACGACAAGGCGGCCAAGACGGTGGTGGTCAGCACCGACTGAGGCGCCGCCCGGCCGTGGCGCCGCCGGGGTCTCACAGGGACGTGGTCACCCGCTCCGCCTCGGCCGCCCGGGCCGGGGCGGCGGCCGTGCGCGGCTTCGGCAGCGGCACCGTCATGGCCACCAGCAGCCCGAGCGCGAGCGCCGCGAGCGCGATGACGACGATGCCGAGTGCCGAACTCGTCTGGGACAGCAGCAGCATGGCGAGCGTCGAGAAGATCACGGTGCACGAACCGTAGACGAGCTGTGCGGCGGTCGGACGAGGCATGGCAATCGTGTCCTCGGAAGTCGGCGGTGGTCGGCGGTAACCGGCCGAAGTCTGCGGGGGCCTGCGGACGTTCTGGGTGCGTGTCTCCTGGCGTGCATGCCCGAGCGGGACGCCCGGTAAGCGTGACCTAACCCACGGTACCGGTGCACGGGGGGCGCACAAGAAGCACGGTCGCTGTAAAGCCAAGGTCAACTTCGCATAGTGCACGCACACTGGCCAAGTCAAGATCTGTCTTTTCTGCTAAACCTCAAGTCAAATTACGTCACTTGAACACGCGCTTGTCATGCGCGCACGGATCCTCTCCATGACCCGGGAACCCCCCTGTCCGTGTGCGCGGCGCGGGGGAGGAACTCAAGTGACCAGCAGATCCTGGACGTTCAGAGCTGCCGCGATCGGGGTGACGCTCGCGGCGGCCTCCGCCACGTTCGCCACCTTCGCCGTCGCGGAGGCCAGCACCCAGACCCGGTCCGCCGCCACCAGCCGGCACGACCCGGCCCCGGTGAAGCAGCGCGCCCACGACCTCGACGGGCCGCTCAGCAAGACCCAGAAGGCCCAGCGCCAGGAGGCGCTGAACCAGCTCATAGCGGGCAAGGCCAAGGCCCAGGAGCGGCACGGCTCCAAGGTCGTCAAGCTCAAGAGCGCCAAGGGCGACGGCAAGTACGTCGAACTCAGCCGTGAGAAGACCGACAAGATCTTCACCATCCTGGTGGAGTTCGGGGACCAGACCGACCCCAAGTACGGCGGCAGCGCCGGTCCGCTGCACAACCGGATCGCCGCGCCGGACCGCACCAAGGACAACTCCACGGCCTGGCAGAGCGACTACAACCGGAAGCACTACCAGGACCTCTACTTCGGCACCGGCAAGAAGACCGAGTCGCTGAAGAAGTACTACGAGAAGCAGTCCTCGGGCCGCTACTCGGTCGACGGCGAGGTCTCCGACTGGGTCAAGGTGCCCTACAACGAGGCCCGTTACGGCAACAACGCCTGCGGCTCCACCAACTGCCCGAGCGTGTGGAACGTCGTCAAGGACGGCCTGAACGCGTGGGTGGCCCAGCAGAAGGCCGCGGGCCGCAGCGACGCCGACATCAAGGCGGACCTGGCCCAGTACGACCAGTGGGACCGCTACGACTACGACAACGACGGCGACTTCAACGAGCCCGACGGCTATGTCGACCACTTCCAGATCGTGCACGCGGGCGAGGACGAGTCCGCGGGCGGCGGCGCCCAGGGCACCGACGCGATCTGGGCCCACCGCTGGTACGCCTTCGGCACCGACGCCGGCGCCACCGGCCCCGCCAACAACAAGCTGGGCGGCGCGCAGGTCGGCGACACCGGGGTCTGGGTCGGCGACTACACCATCCAGCCGGAGAACGGCGGCCTCGGCGTCTTCGCCCACGAGTACGGCCACGACCTCGGCCTGCCGGACGAGTACGACACCAACGGCGGCGACAACTCCACCGGCTTCTGGACGCTGATGTCCTCCGGCTCCTGGCTCGGCACCGGCAAGGAGTCCATCGGCGACCTGCCCGGCGACCTGAACGCCTGGGACAAGCTCCAGCTGGGCTGGCTGAACTACGACACCGCCAAGGCGGGCGTCTCCTCCTGGCACAAGCTGGGCCTGTCCGAGTACAACACCAAGTACCGCCAGGCGGTGGTGGTCTCCCTGCCCGACAAGGAGGTCACGACCCAGATCGTCACCCCCGCGCAGGGCTCGGCCCAGTGGTGGAGCGGCAGCGGTGACAACCTGAAGAACACGCTGACCCGTTCCGTCGACCTCACCGGCAAGGCCTCGGCCGCACTCACCCTCGACGGCTGGTACGACATCGAGAACGGCTACGACTACCTCTACACCGAGGTGTCCACCGACGGCGGCGCCAACTGGACCGCCCTGGACGGCACGGTGAACGGCCAGGCCATCCCGCGCGACGGCTCCGGCAAGCCGGCCCTGACCGGCACGGTCGACGGCTACCGCAAGCTGTCGTACTCCCTGGACGCCTACGCGGGCAAGAAGATCGACCTCCGCTTCCGCTACCAGACCGACGGCGGGGTGGCCCAGAAGGGCTTCGCGGCGGACGAGATCGCGGTGACGGCCGACGGCACCCCGCTGTTCTCCGACAACGCGGAGTCGGCGGACCCCGCGTGGACCGCCTCCGGCTTCTCCCGCATCGGCGCGTCCTTCGCCAAGGACTACAAGCAGTACTACATCGCCGAGAACCGGCAGTACGCGTCGTACGACAAGACGCTCAAGACCGGCCCGTACAACTTCGGTTACACCAACACCGACCGTCCGGACTGGGTGGAGCACTACGCGTACCAGAACGGTCTGCTGATCTGGAAGTGGGACACCTCGCAGGCCGACGACAACACGGGTGCGAAGGACCACCCGGGTGCCGGTCTGATCCTGCCGGTCGACGCCCACCCGAAGGCGCTGCGGTGGTCCGACGGCACGCTGATGCGCAACCGGGTCCAGGCCTACGACTCCACCTTCACCCTGGAGCCGACGGACGCGATCACGCTGCACCAGTCGGGCAAGGCGACCACGATCCGGTCGCAGAAGGGGGTGCGGGTCTTCAACGACCACACCAGCACCTACTACGACCCGGCGAACCCGGCCGCGGGTGTGAAGGTCACTGACACCAACACCAAGATCGTGATCACCAAGGCGGCCAAGGACGGCTCGACGATCGAGCTGGAAGTCGGCCCCGCGATCAAGTAAGCGGTATTTCCGCAGGTCAGAAACGTATCGGCGGCAACCCTCTGGCGGGTTGCCGCCGATCGTGTTTAGGTGCGTCCTGTGACTCGCTTATTGACACCGACCGAAACGGGGATGTGACCGGATGGCCGCAGGAGGCTTCTGCAAGCTGCCGAACGGCATGGTCGTGGTGGCGCTGAACCTGCCCCACGGCGCCGTCGGCGTACGGGTACTCGTGCACGCCCGCAACCGGGCGCGGGCCCTGACCAGGCTCCGCAACCTGGGGCTGCGCGCGGTCTATCTGCGCGGCAACGCGGCACCGCCGACCCCGGACGAGATCACGGCGGTGCTGCACCACCCGGACGGCCTGATATGGCGGACCGACAACGGTGTCAACCCCGGGGAGCTGTGGCACCCGATCAGGGCGCTGCTCCGGGCACCGGTGGTTACGCGTTGACCACCGGCTTGCCGGTCAGCTCGATGCCCGCCTCGCGCATCTCCTCCAGGGCCCGCTCGGTGGTGGCCGGGGCCACCCCGGCCGTCAGGTCCAGCAGGACCTGGGTGCGGAAGCCCTCCCGGGCGGCGTCCAGGGCGGTGGCCCGCACGCAGTGGTCCGTGGCGATGCCCACCACGTCCACCTCGTCGATCTCCCGGGCCCGCAGCCACTCGGCCAGCGGGGTGCCGTTCTCGTCGGCGCCCTCGAAGCCGCTGTACGCCGCCGAGTAGGCCCCCTTGTCGAACACCGCGTCCACCGCGCCGGAGGCGACGGCGGGCGCGAAGTTCGGGTGGAAGCCGACGCCCTCCGTGCCGGCGACGCAGTGCGCCGGCCAGGAGTGGACGTAGTCGGGGTTGTCGGCGAAGTGGCCGCCGGGGGCGATGTGGTGGTCACGGGTGGCGACGATGTGCCGGTACCCGGTGCCGCCCGCCTGGGCGATCAGCTCGGTGATGGCGGCGGCCACGTCCGTACCACCGGCCACGGCGAGGCTGCCTCCCTCGCAGAAGTCGTTCTGCACATCTACGACGATCAACGCGCGGCGCATGGTGGTGTCCTTCGACTATTGGGTTAAGTGTCTGAGCCTAGAGACTTGCGGGCCGGTGCGGGAGGGGTGCGGAGGGGGCGGGCGTCGGTCCGGCTTCAGCTACCCGAGCGCGACGGCAGGTATTCCGTCGGGATGACGGCTTCTCCGCGGGAGAGCTGGGTCGCCGAGAGGGGGAGGTTCGCACGGGCGGCGATGTGCCGTTCCCGGGGCACGTCCAGCGGTTCGCGCGCCACGACCTCACCGCCCTTGACCAGCTCCACCAGCAGCTGGCGGTCGGCCAGCTCCGGCGGTACCGGACCGGTGCCGACGACCTCCGCCTCGGCCACCCCGTCCGCGTCCAGCCGGCGCGCCGCCCACTTGCGGCCCCCGACGGACGCCTTGCCCCCGCTGGACTTCTTCGCGACCGGCACCAGCGGGGCCCCGGGGTCGGCGGAGTCGGCGCGGGCGACCAGCTTGTAGACCATCGAGCAGGTGGGGTGCCCGGAGCCGGTCACCAGCTGGGTGCCGACGCCGTACGCGTCCACCGGCGCCGCGGCGAGCGAGGCGATGGCGTACTCGTCCAGGTCGGAGGTGACGACGATCTTGGTGTCGGTGGCGCCCAGCTCGTCCAGCTGCTGGCGCACCCGGTGCGCGACGAGCAGCAGGTCCCCGGAGTCGATGCGGACCGCGCCCAGCTCGGGCCCGGCCACCTCCACCGCCGTACGCACCGCCTCGGTGACGTCGTAGGTGTCGACGAGCAGGGTGGTGCCCCGGCCGAGGGTGTTCACCTGGGCCTGGAAGGCGTCGCGCTCCCGGTCGTGCAGCAGGGTGAAGGCGTGCGCGGAGGTGCCCACGGTCGGGATGCCGTAGCGGAAGCCGGCGGCCAGGTCGGAGGTGGTCGCGAAGCCGCCCACGTAGGCGGCGCGCGAGGCGGCGACGGCGGCCAGCTCGTGGGTGCGGCGGGCGCCCATCTCGATCAGCGGGCGGTCCCCGGCGGCCGAGGCCATGCGGGAGGCGGCGGCCGCGATCGCCGAGTCGTGGTTGAGGATGGAGAGGATCACGGTCTCCAGCAGCACGCACTCGGCGAAGCTGCCCTCGACGCGCATGATCGGGGAGCCCGGGAAGTAGACCTCGCCCTCGGGGTAGCCCCAGATGTCACCGGTGAACCGGTAGTCGGCGAGCCAGTTCAGGGTCTCCTCGTCGACGATCTTCCGTTCGCCCAGGAAGCCGAGGACGCCGGCGTCGAAGCGGAAGTTCTCCACCGCGTCCAGGACACGTCCGGTCCCGGCCACGACGCCGTAGCGGCGCCCCTCCGGCAGTCGCCGGGTGAAGACTTCGAACACGCTCCGCCGTTCGGCCGTACCGGCCTTCAACGCGGCCTGAAGCATGGTCAGCTCGTACTGGTCCGTGAAGAGCGCCGTCGAGGGAACATCCACCGGCAGCCCAAGGTCCGCTGTGTTCATGACCAAGGAGCATACTCCCTTTTCGTCGGTGTGACGATTTCGAAGCTCCGTGGCAGCATGGGCAGTGTGACGTCACCCGCGCCCCTGGAGATCGAACGCACCGAGTCGGCGGAGCAGGCATTCGCCGTTCCCGAACCCGACGTCCCGTGGGTGACGATCGTGCACAACGACCCGGTCAACCTGATGAGCTATGTGACGTACGTCTTCCAGACGTACTTCGGCTACACCAAGGACAAGGCCACCAAGCTCATGCTCGACGTCCACCACAAGGGCCGGGCGGTCGTCTCCAGCGGTACCCGCGAGGAGATGGAACGCGACGTGCAGGCGATGCACGGTTACGGCCTGTGGGCCACCCTCCAGCAAGACCGGAAGTAGCGAAGCCACTTACATGCCCGGACTTTTCGAACCGCTTTCCGGCGGCGGCGCGGCCGTCGCGCTCGACGACGTCGAGGTCTCCATCATCCGGTCGCTGGCCGTCCAGCTCCTGGAGCTGATCGGCCCCGGGCCGGGCGCCGACGCCTCCGAGGACCCGCTGGCCGAGCTGTTCGCCGAGGGGCCGAGCGAGCCGCCCGCCGACCCGGTGCTGCGCAGGCTCTTCCCGGACGCCTACAGCGACCCGGAGAAGGTGCCCGACTCGCCCGGCGAGATCGAGGAGCGGCGGGCCCGCTCCGCCGAGTTCCGCCGCTTCACCGAGAACGACCTCAGGGCCGGCAAGCGGGAGAACGCGCTGGCGGTGATCCGCACCCTGGACGCGCTCGCGCCGGTGGACGACAGCGGGGCGGTGCTGAAGCTGTCCCCGGCGGAGTCCCGGCAGTGGCTCGGTGCCCTCAACGACCTGCGGCTGGCGATCGGCGCCCGGCTGGAGATCACCGCCGAGGACGACACCGACCTGCTCTACCGGCTCCCGGACGAGGACCCGCGCAAGCCGATGGTCATGGCGTACCTGTGGCTCGGCGGCCTCCAGGAGACCCTGGTGGCGACTCTGCTGCCGTAAGGGCGGATACGGAACGGAATCTTCCGGTGCACGGATGTTCGCTCAGCGGACGCTCAAATCCGGATAACGATCCCGTCACCGTTGCGGCCTGGTTTGTCGCGTTCGGGCGTTCTTTGTCCGCTTTTCCCTGTGTGGTGTGTCACATCGCCTTTGTGTGATCAGTATTGCGGCCGTGATACATCTTCACGACCGCCCGGCCAACACCACCCACGTTCGGCCGGGTGCGCCACCGAGCCGACGACCGTCGGCCAGGCAACAGCTCCAGCAATCCGGGGGGATCGAGACCCGATCCGAGGCCGACGCAAAGGCCCGGGTCGGCATGGAGAAAGGCGCACCACACATGACCTCAGCGCAGGTCGACCGGCAACACGACGGCAATGAGGCCGTGCAGGTCACGGACGGCGAGGCGGGCGAGGGGTACCACCGCGGACTCGGGTCCCGGCAGATCCAGATGATCGCCATCGGCGGTGCCATCGGAACCGGCCTGTTCCTCGGCGCGGGCAAGGGCATCTCCAAGGCCGGACCCAGTCTGATCCTGGCGTACGCCATCGCGGGCGTCGTCATCTTCCTGATCATGCGCGCCCTCGGCGAGCTGCTGATGTACCGCCCGGTGTCGGGCTCCTTCTCGGAGTACGCGCGCGAGTTCATCGGCCCCTTCGCGGGCTTTGTCACCGGCTGGACGTACTGGCTGTTCTGGGTGGTCACCGGCATCACCGAGGTCACCGCCGCGGCCAAGTACATGACGTACTGGTTCGACATCCCGCAGTGGATCTCGGCCCTGGTCTTCACGATCGTCCTCTACGGCGCCAACCTGATCTCCGTGAAGCTCTTCGGTGAGCTGGAGTTCTGGTTCTCCATGGTCAAGGTCACCGCGATCATCGGCATGATCCTGATCTGCGCCGGCATCCTGACGATCGGCTTCTCCGACGCCGGCGACACCGCCTCCGTGGCCCACCTGTGGAACGACGGCGGCTTCTTCCCGCACGGCGTCGGCAACACGCTGATGACCCTCCAGATGGTCATGTTCGCCTTCCTCGCCGTCGAGCTGGTCGGGGTGACCGCGGGCGAGTCCAAGGACCCCGAGAAGGTGCTGCCCAAGGCGATCAACACCGTGCCCTGGCGGATCGCCGTGTTCTACGTCGGCGCGCTGATCATGATCCTGTCGGTCGTGCCGTGGACCAGCTTCCAGCCGGGCGTGAGCCCCTTCGTGGCCGCCTTCCAGAAGATGGGCCTGGCCGCCGGCGCCGGCATCGTCAACTTCGTCGTCCTGACGGCCGCGCTGTCCTCCTGCAACTCCGGCATGTACTCCACCGGCCGGATGCTGCGCGACCTCGCCCTCAACAACCAGGGCCCGCAGGTCTTCACCAAGCTCACCCGCAGCGGCACCCCGCTCGTCGGCACCAGCTTCTCCGCCGCGCTGATGCTGGTCGGCGTCTGGATCAACTACCAGTGGCCGGGCAAGGCGTTCGACTACGTCGTCTCCTTCGCGACCATCTCCGGCATGTGGGCCTGGATCGTCATCCTGCTCTGCCAGCTCCGCTACCGGGCCAAGGCCGACCGCGGCGAGCTGCCGCAGAGCAGGTTCCGGGCGCCCGGAGCGCCGTACACCAGCGTGTTCGCCCTGCTGTTCATCCTCATGGTGATCGTGCTCATGGGGATCGACAAGGACGCCCGGGTGTCGCTGTACTGTGCCCCGCTGTGGGGCGCGATCCTCGGCGTGGCGTACGCGGTGCTCAAGCGCCGCAACCCCGAGGCGGCGGCCTTCAGCAAGCGCTGAGCCGCATCGAGGCCACCGGAAAGGGACGTCCGGCCGGCGAGGATACTCGTGGCATCCTCGCCGGCCGCCGCTCAGGGCGTCCGGCATGTGGGCCGTCCCGTACCATCCCTCGGTACGGGACGGCCCCTTTGCTTATCCTGGCCGACATGCTGACCATCACCCAGGCCCTGCACGACCAGATCGTCGCCCACGCCCGCAAGGACCACCCCGACGAGGCGTGCGGCGTCGTCGCGGGGCCGGCGGGCTCGGACCGCCCGGAGCGCTTCATCCCGATGCTGAACGCGGCCATGTCGCCCACCTTCTACGAGTTCGACTCGGGCGACCTGCTCAAGCTCTACCGCGAGCTGGACGACCGCGACGAGGAGCCGGTGGTCATCTACCACTCGCACACCGCGACCGAGGCCTACCCCTCGCGCACCGACATCTCCTACGCCAACGAGCCCGGCGCGCACTACGTCCTGGTGTCCACCGCCGACACCGACGGCCTCGGCGAGTTCCAGTTCCGCTCGTTCCGGATCGTGGACGGAGAGGTGACCGAGGAGGAGGTCACCGTGGTGGAGGCCTACTGATCTCACCAGTCGGTCGGTTTTCGTCCGTCATGTGGGATCACACTCCGGGACCGGGTTCGGGAATCGATACGATGAGCCCATCGTTCTGTGACTGTGGTGCGTGCCCGCTGCTGACGTACCGAGCCCGCCGTTCCGACGACACCTTTGACAGGAGCCCGCGACCATGGCCATCGAGGTCCGCATCCCGACCATCCTCCGCACCTACACCGACGGTCAGAAGGCGGTGGAGGGCCAGGGGGACACCCTCGCCGAGCTGTTCGCCGACCTCGACACCCGGCATGCGGGCATCCAGGCCCGCATCGTGGACGGCGGCCAGCTGCGCCGCTTCGTGAACGTCTACCTGAACGACGAGGACGTCCGCTTCCTGGACGGCATCGAGACCAAGCTGTCCGACGGCGACAACGTGACCATCCTGCCGGCCGTCGCCGGCGGCATGCGCTGATCGGTCCACGGTCAGCGATGCGCTACGACTCCCCGCTGGCCGCGGTGGGCAACACCCCGCTGGTGCGCCTGCCGCGGCTCTCGCCGTCCGCCGACGTCCGGATCTGGGCGAAGCTGGAGGACCGCAATCCCACCGGCTCGGTCAAGGACCGCCCCGCGCTGCACATGATCGAGCAGGCGGAGAAGGACGGCCGGCTGACCCCGGGCTGCACCATCCTGGAGCCCACCTCCGGCAACACCGGCATCTCCCTGGCCATGGCCGCCAAGCTCAAGGGCTACCGCATGGTGTGCGTGATGCCGGAGAACACCTCCCAGGAGCGCCGCGACCTGCTCGGCATGTGGGGTGCCGAGATCATCCCCTCGCCGGCCGCGGGCGGCTCCAACACCGCCGTCCGCATGGCCAAGGAGCTGGCCGCCGAGCACCCCGACTGGGTGATGCTCTACCAGTACGGCAACCCGGACAACGCGGGCGCCCACTACGCCACGACCGGCCCGGAGATCCTCGCGGACCTGCCCTCCGTCACCCACTTCGTCGCGGGCCTCGGCACCACCGGCACGCTGATGGGCGTCGGCCGCTATCTGCGCGAGCACAAGCCGGACATCCAGATCGTCGCCGCCGAACCGCGCTACGACGACCTGGTCTACGGCCTGCGCAACCTCGACGAGGGCTTCGTCCCCGAGCTGTACGACGCCTCCGTGCTGACCAGCCGATTCTCGGTCGGCTCGGCCGACGCGGTCACCCGCACCCGGGACCTCCTCCAGCAGGAGGGCATCTTCGCGGGCGTCTCCACCGGCGCCGCCCTGCACGCGGCGATCGGCGTCGGGAAGAAGGCGGTCAAGGCCGGGCAGTCCGCCGACATCGTCTTCGTCGTGGCCGACGGCGGCTGGAAGTACCTCTCCACCGGCGTCTACACCGCGGCCACCACGGAAGAGGCCATCGAGACCCTCCAGGGCCAGCTCTGGGCCTAGCCGGCCCCGGACCGCCCCGCTTCAGCCCCCTCCTGGGATGCCTATGAGGGGGCTAAGTGCTTCCTATGGTGAAGCAAAGAAATGCTTTGGGCACTGCCGGTGAAGCCTGGGCCACGGATACGTTCCTGACCGCACCCTGACATGTCACGTTCACCGACATTCAGGGCGTCTGTGAGTGTCATGCTCATGACTGCGCGGTTCGCCGCCGCACGCGCGTCACGGGCCTGCCCACCCAGTGCGAGAAACCCCACTTCCCCATGGAGGCAGTACCCCATGCGTGAGTCACGCCCGCGCGGGCGCGGACAGAACCTGCGAAGAGCTCTGGCCGTCGCCTTCCCCGCGCTCGCCCTCACCGTCACCGGGCTCGTCGCGGCGCCGACCGCCGGCGCCCAGCCCGTCACGGCGCACCCGCACACCACCAAGGTCACGCAGAACGCCAAGGCCCTGACGGACCCGAAGCGGCAGACCTTCCACACCACCGGCAGGGCCGGCCAGAAGGTGCCCACCCAGCACCTGTGCGCCACCGCCGAGCCGGGCCACGCGTCCTGCTTCGCGCAGCGCCGCACCGACATCAAGCAGCGCCTGGCCAACGCCGTCGCGGCCGCCACGCCCTCCGGCCTCTCCCCGGCCAACCTGCACAGCGCCTACAACCTGCCCACCACGGCCGGTTCGGGCATGACGGTCGCCATCGTCGACGCGTTCAACGACCCGAACGCGGAGGCCGACCTGGCCACCTACCGCTCCACCTACGGCCTGTCCTCCTGCACCAAGGCCAACGGCTGCTTCAAGCAGGTCAGCCAGACCGGCTCCACCACCTCGCTGCCGACCAACGACACCGGCTGGGCCGGCGAGGAAGCGCTCGACCTCGACATGGTCAGCGCCACCTGCCCGAACTGCAACATCATCCTGGTCGAGGCCAACTCCGCCAACGACACCGACCTCGGCATCGCCGAGAACGAGGCCGTCGCGCTCGGCGCCAAGTTCGTCTCCAACAGCTGGGGCGGCTCCGAGTCCTCCACGCAGACCAGCGAGGACACCCAGTACTTCAAGCACCCGGGTGTCGCCATCACCGTCTCCGCGGGCGACTCCGCCTACGGCGCCGAGTACCCGGCGACCTCGCAGTACGTGACCGCCGTCGGCGGCACCGCGCTCACCCAGTCCTCGACCTCGCGCGGCTGGAGCGAGTCCGTCTGGCACACCAGCTCCACCGAGGGCACCGGCTCCGGCTGCTCCGCCTACGACCCGAAGCCGAGCTGGCAGACCGACACCGGCTGCTCCAAGCGGATGGAGGCCGACGTCTCCGCGGTCGCCGACCCGGCCACCGGTGTGGCGGTCTACGACACCTACGGCGGCTCCGGCTGGGCGGTCTACGGCGGCACCAGCGCCTCCGCCCCGATCATCGCCGGCGTCTACGCCCTCGCGGGGACCCCGGGCTCGACCGACTACCCGGCGAAGTACCCGTACCAGCACACCGGCAACCTGTACGACGTCACCAGCGGCTCCAACGGCTCCTGCTCCACGGCGTACTTCTGCACCGCCGAGACCGGCTACGACGGCCCGACCGGCTACGGCACCCCGAACGGCACCGCCGCCTTCACCTCCGGCACCAGCACCGGCAACACGGTGACGGTCACCAACCCGGGCAGCCAGTCCACCACGACCGGCGGCTCGGCCAGCCTCCAGATCAAGGCCACCGACAGCGCGGGCGCGGCCCTGACCTACAGCGCCACCGGCCTGCCGACCGGGCTGTCCATCAACAGCTCCACGGGTCTGATCTCCGGCACCGCCTCCACCGCGGGCACCTACCAGGTCACGGTCACCGCGAAGGACTCCACCGGCGCCACCGGCTCGACCTCCTTCACCTGGACCGTCGGCTCCTCCGGCTCCACCTGCTCGTCCTCGCAGTTGCTGGCCAACCCGGGCTTCGAGTCGGGCAGCACCGGCTGGACCGGATCCAGCGGCGTCATCACCAACGACACCGGTGAGGCGGCCCACGGCGGCTCGTACAAGGCCTGGCTGAACGGCTACGGCTCGGCCCACACCGACACGCTGTCCCAGTCGGTGACCATCCCGGCCGGCTGCAAGGCCACGCTGAGCTTCTACCTGCACATCGACACCGCCGAGACGGGCAGCACCGCGTACGACAAGCTGACCGTGACCGCCGGTTCGACCACCCTGGCGACGTACTCGAACGTCGACGCCGCCTCCGGTTACGTGCAGAAGACCTTCGACCTGTCCTCGCTGGCGGGCCAGACGGTCACCCTGAAGTTCAACGGCGTGGAGGACTCCTCCCTCCAGACCAGCTTCGTCGTGGACGACACCGCCCTGACGACCAGCTGAGCCATACGGAGCAGTGACCCGGTCCCGCACGCGGAAGGAAACCTTCCGCGTGCGGGATCCTTTTGCGCCGGTGGTACGTCACATCTGCACCAGGCGGCCGGTCGTCCGGCCACAGCAGAAAGGCAGAACCCCCATGCGCCGTACGACCCTCTGTGTCCTCGCCGGAGCAACGGCCCTGCTCCTCGCCGGCTGCGGCTCCCAGAGCGGCAAGGACACCGCGAGCAGCGGCAAGGTGCACTCCTCGCCGACCGCGAGCGGCACCGGCTGTGCCCACCAGGTGGAACTGAAGGCGGCCGACAGCGGCCGTACCGTCTGTGTGGCCAAGGGCGGCGAGGTGCGGATCACGCTGGACGGCACCAAGACCCGCCCGTGGAAGCCGGTCATGGCGAGCGGCACCGCGCTGAAGGCGATCAACACCGGGTTCGTCATCCAGCCGGGCGACGCCACGGCCGCCTACCAGGCGGTGGCCGCCGGCACGGAGAAACTGACCTCCACCCGCCCCCTGTGCCCCCAGTCCACCGACCCCGGCCAGGTCTCCTGCAAGGGCATCCAGTCCTGGACGGTGACGGTCGAGGTCCGCTAGCCGGCCAGGTGCCGTACCTGGTCCCACAGGACCGGGTCGACCACACCCACCCGGCGCCGGAAATCGCCGAACGGCACCTCGCGCAGCTCGTCCGTCTCCAGGAAGCTCGGCCGGCCCCCGGCGTCGCCGACCGCGCCGGGCGGCAGCGGGATGACCCCGGCCCGCTCGTCGCGGTACTTGCTGGTGATCTTCGCGACCGTGGCCCGGTCGCCCCGCACCGTCAGCACCAGGCAGGGCCGGTCCTTCAGCCCGGGCCGGTCCTCGTAGGGGACGTTCGCCCACCAGATGTCCCCGGGGGCCGGCCGCAGGGCGTGCGGCGCGCGGGTGCCCGGCCGGCCCGGCGGCCTGAGGTGCCGCGCGGCGGCCCGGCGGCCGCGGCCCCAGCCGTCGACGAGCGTGGCGACCAGGGCGAGCAGCACCACCGCCGCGAGCGCCAGCCACCAGGACGTGTCCATACACACGACGTTACCGGCGCGCGGCACGCCCCGCGCGCCCTCTGTCGAACCTGATGCGCCCCACGTCCAGCCGAACCGGTGACAGCACAGGTGAGTTCGCCCACAACGGCCCCTGGCAAAGGAGCGACCCGCGCTTTCCCGCCTTACGCTCGACGGACCGTACGACCACCGTCAGTCCGCACCCCCGCCCGCATCGTTTCCCGCCAACGGAGGTTTCTGCTTCATGAAGCTCACCGTCGTCGGCTGCTCGGGGTCGTTCCCGTCCGCGGATTCGGCCTGCTCGAGCTACCTCGTCGAGGCCGACGGCTTCCGGTTGCTGCTCGACCTGGGCAATGGCGCCCTCGGCGAGCTGCAACGCCACTGCGGTCTCTACGACCTCGACGCCATCTTCCTCAGCCATCTGCACGCCGATCACTGCATCGACATGCTCGCGTACTTCGTGGCGCGCTACTACCGCCATGACGGCGGCCGCTGCGCACCGATCCCCGTCTACGGCCCCGAGGGCACCGAGCACCGTCTGACCACGGCCTACGCCGACACCCCCTCCGCCTCCTCCATGAGCGAGGTCTTCGACTTCCGCACGGTCAAGCCGTCCACCTTCGAGATCGGACCGTTCACCGTGCACACCGAGCGGGTCCGGCACCCGGTGGAGGCGTACGGCATCCGGATCGAGCACGCGGGGAGGTCGCTGACGTACTCCGGCGACACGGGGGTCACCGAGGCGCTGGACCAGCTGGCCCGGGACACCGACCTGTTCCTGTGCGAGGCCGCGTTCACACACGGCAAGGAGAGCATCCCCGACCTGCACCTCAACGGGCGCGAGGCGGGGGAGACGGCGGCACGCGCGGGGGCGCGCCGTCTGCTGCTCACGCACATTCCGCCGTGGACCGATCCCGAGATCAACCTGCGGGACGCGCGCGAGGTGTACTCCGGGCCGGTGGATCTGGCCGTACCGCGGGCCAGCTACGAGATCTGAGCCGGCTACGAGGTGTGAAAGCGGGAATTCCCCGGGCCGCGCGGAGGCGGCCCGGGGAATTCCGGTGCTGGCGGGTTTGTCCGAGCGCCTTACTTGGCCTCGGCCTTCTGGAGCTCGGCGAGTTCCTCGTCCGACTCCCGGCCCGGCGTGGGCAGGTTGAACTTGGTGATCGCGAAGCGGAACACGACGTAGTAGACCGCGCCGAAGCAGAGGCCGACCAGGGCCAGGCCCCACGGGTTGTGCGCGATGCCCAGGTTCAGGAAGAAGTCGATCGCACCGGCGGAGAAGCCGAAGCCGTCCTTCATGCCCAGCGCCCAGGTCAGCGCCAGGGAGACACCGGTGAGCACCGCGTGGATGGCGTACAGGGCCGGCGCGATGAACATGAAGGTGAACTCGATCGGCTCGGTGACGCCGGTGACGAAGCTGGTCAGCGCGAGCGAGAGCATCATGCCGCCGACGACCTTGCGGCGCTCGGGGCGGGCGCAGTGCACGATGGCGAGGCAGGCGGCCGGCAGGCCGAACATCATGATCGGGAAGAAGCCGGTCATGAACTGGCCCGCGCTCGGGTCGCCGGCCAGGAAGCGCGCGATGTCACCGCTCTTGCCGTGGTACTCGCCCGCCTGGAGCCAGGGGAAGGAGTTCAGCAGGTGGTGCATGCCGATCGGGATCAGCGCACGGTTGGCGGCACCGAAGAGGCCGGCGCCGACGGCACCCGAACCGACCAGCCACTCGCCGAAGTTGTGCAGACCGGTACCGAGGAAGGGCCAGATGTAGCCGAAGACGATGCCGAGGACCAGGCCCGCGAAGGCCGACAGGATCGGCACCAGCCGGCGGCCGCCGAAGAAGCCCGCCCAGTCGGGCAGCTTGGTGCGGTAGAAGCGCTGGTAGATCAGGGCGACCGCGAGGCCCATCACCACGCCGCCGAGGACCTTGGCGTCCGCGGGGGCGTCGGCCATGACTATCTTGCCGTCGACGACCGTGGCCACCTTCGGCAGGCTCTTGTCGGTGAAGGTGCCCAGCACGTTCTTGAACACGAGGTAGCCGACGACCCCGGCGAGTGCGGTGGAGCCGTCCGACTTCTTCGCGAAGCCGATCGCGATGCCCACGGCGAACAGCAGCGCCATGTTGTTGAGGATCGCGTTGCCGCCGGCCGCCATGAACGACGCGATCTTCGTCAGGAAGGCCGGGAAGTCCGGGCGGCCCAGCATGTCGTCGTTGCCGAGGCGGACGAGGAGTGCGGCGGCCGGCAGCACGGCCACCGGCAGCATCAGGCTGCGGCCGATGCGCTGGAGCACCGCCATCACTCCGGCGCCCTTCTTCTTCTGGGCCGCGGGAGCGGCGGTCGCCGTGGTCACAAGTTCCTCCAAGGGCAAGGCGCCGCCCGGGAACCATGGAAGGGGACGGCAGCGTCTCTGGTCTACACCACCCAGTGGTGTAGACCTGTTGTAGCACGATGAAGGCGGGATAAGGAACCACGAAATCCGCGACGAAAGGGCTACGCGCCGTAGGCCCGGCGGAAGGCGGTGGAAGGCCTCAGACCTTGGTCACGTCCTCGACGTCCTCGGCCGGTTCCCGGCCCGGGGTCCTCAGGTCGAACCTGGTGATGGCGAAGCGGAACACGGCGTAGTAGACGGCCGCGAAGCACAGGCCGATCGGGACGATGGCCCAGGGCCGCGTCGCCAGCTGCCAGTTGATCACGTAGTCGATCAGACCGGCCGAGAAGCTGAAGCCGTCGTGCACCCCGAGCGCCCAGGTCACCGCCATCGACACACCCGTCAGCAGGGCGTGGACCGCGTACAGCGCCGGCGCGATGAACAGGAACGAGTACTCGATCGGCTCGGTGATGCCGGTGACGAACGAGGTCAGCGCGACCGACAGCATCAGACCGCCGACCTCCTTGCGCCGCTCGGGCCGGGCGGTGTGGGTGATCGCCAGTGCGGCGGCCGGCAGCGCGAACATCATGATCGGGAAGAAGCCCGAGGTGAACTGGCCCGCGTGCGGATCGCCCGCGAGGAACATGTTGATGTCGCCGTGCACCACCGTGCCGTCCGGCTTGGTGTAGCTGCCGAACTGGAACCAGATGGGCACGTTCAGGAACTGGTGCAGGCCCACCACCAGCAGCGCCCGGTTCGCCACCCCGAACAGCCCGGCGCCCCAGGAACCGGCGTCCCGAAGCCACCCGCTGAAGGTCTCCAGGGCGCTGCCGACCGGCGGCCAGACCCACAGGCACACCACGGCGAAGAGGATCGCCACGAACGCCATCAGGATCGGCACCAGCCGGCGGCCGTTGAAGAACCCGAGCCAGTCCACCAGCCGGGTGCGGTGGAACCGGGCCCAGAGGTAGGCCGCCAGCAGGCCCAGCACGATGCCGCCGAACACCCCCGGGTTCTGGAAGGTGAAGGCGCTCACCGTGCCGTCCGCCGCCTGGCAGCCCGTCTCCACGACCTTGGCTCCCGCCGGGCAGGTGTGCGGGAACTGGTGCAGTACGCCGTAGTAGACGAGGAAGCCCGCCACCGCCGCGAGCGCCGTGGAGCCGTCCGACTTCTTCGCCATGCCGATCGCGACCCCCACGCAGAACAGCAGCGGCAGCCCGATCGAACCGTCGAGCAGCGCGCCGCCCGCGCCGCTCATCACCCTCGACACATTGGTCCAGCCCAGGCCGTCCTTGCCGAACACGTCCGGCTGGCCGAGCCGGTTGAGGATGCCCGCGGCCGGCAGCACCGCGATGGGCAGCTGAAGACTGCGGCCCATCTTCTGCAACCCCTGGAACAGCCGGTTCCAGCGCTCCCGCGCCGGGCTCACCGTGCTCTCGGAGCTGCTGGCGCTCTCCGCGCTCATGGGCGCCTCCCGGCCACTCGACTCGGACGCGGTTTGGCGACCGTCCCCGGGGTGGTGTAGACCAGTTGGCGGACGGTTCCGCTGTCGTGATCGCCATCATTCGGCACGGACGGCATGACCGCTCGCGAAGATGGGCCAACTGTGGGTTACTGCGACAAAGCGGTTCGGATCAGGGAGAAGGAACATGGCCAGCAAGGCTGAGAAGATCGTCGCCGGCCTCGGCGGAATCGACAACATCGAGGAGATCGAGGGCTGCATCACCCGGCTGCGCACCGAGGTCTCCGACCCCTCGCTGGTCGACGAGACCGCCCTGAAGGCCGCGGGCGCCCACGGCGTCGTGAAGATGGGCACCGCCGTGCAGGTCGTCATCGGCACCGACGCGGACCCGATCGCCGCGGAGATCGAAGACATGATGTGAGCCGCTCCGGCTCACCCCGGGCCGCTGCGGCTCACCCCGGAGGGGGCTCTTCCCGATGCGGGAGGAGCCCCTTCCGTATAGGGGACTAGGCTCATGCGCATGTCTCGCATCGACGGCCGTACCCCCGAACAGCTCCGCCCGGTCACCATCGAACGCGGCTGGAGCAAGCACGCCGAGGGCTCCGTCCTCGTCTCCTTCGGCGACACCAAGGTCTTCTGCACCGCCTCCGTCACCGAAGGCGTCCCCCGCTGGCGCAAGGGCAGCGGCGAGGGCTGGGTCACCGCGGAGTACGCCATGCTGCCCCGCGCCACCAACACCCGCGGCGACCGCGAGTCCGTCAAGGGCAGGATCGGCGGCCGGACCCACGAGATCTCCCGCCTCATCGGCCGCTCCCTGCGCGCCGTCATCGACTACAAGGCGCTCGGCGAGAACACCGTCGTCCTCGACTGCGACGTCCTCCAGGCCGACGGCGGCACCCGCACCGCCGCGATCACCGGCGCCTACGTCGCCCTCGCCGACGCCGTCGCGTGGGCCCAGGGCAGGAAGCTGATCAAGGCCGGCCGGCAGCCGCTCACCGGCACCGTCAGCGCGGTCTCCGTGGGCATCGTCGGCGGCGTCCCGCTCCTCGACCTCTGCTACGAGGAGGACGTGCGCGCCGAGACCGACATGAACGTCGTCTGCACCGGCGACGGCCGCTTCGTCGAGGTCCAGGGCACCGCCGAGGCCGCGCCCTTCGCCCGCGACGAGCTGAACGCCCTGCTCGACCTCGCCGTCACCGGCTGCGCCGAGCTGACCGCCCTCCAGCGCACCGCCCTGGAGGCCACGCTCGCCAAGTAAGCGGGAGTGAAACAGGCGGGAGACCGGAAAGGAGCTGCGGCGGCGCAACCCCCGCACCCTTACCCGCGTCCTACCGGTACGGGCGTACGGCCCAGTGTCGTACGCCCGTTCTGCCGTCCAGGGGAGGGAACCACCATCATGGCCGCCAGCCGACGCCGGGGCCGCGTCACCGCCATCGCCGCGACCGTGGCCGTCGCCGTGCTGACCGCCGGGCTCACCACCGGCTGCGACGCCGTCGACAAGGCCCTGGACTGCGTGCAGACCGCCGACTCCGTCGCCGACAGCGTCACCGACCTCCAGCAGGCCGTGGAGAACGCCTCGAACGACCCGACCCAGGCCGACACCGCCCTCGACCAGATCGAGAAGGACCTGAAGAAGATCGGCGACAAGACCGACAACGCGGACGTCAACAAGGCGGTCGACGACCTGAACAAGGCCGTCGGCAACGTGCGGACGGCCCTCAAGAACGGCGACCGCACCCCGGACCTCAGCCCGGTGACCGACGCGGCCGGGGAACTGACCAAGGTCTGCACCAGCTGACCGGCCCGGCGCCCCGGCTCAGGGAGCCGCCTTCTCCGCGTACATCCGGGCGATGACCGCCTCGATGTCCGGTTCCCGGACCGACAGGTCCACCAGGGGGTACTCCGCCGCCAGTCGCGCCACGAGCGGGGCCGCCGACTGGCCGGCGGGGAACGCCAGCCACTGCCGCGGCCCCTCCACCCGTACCACCCGGGCCGACTCCACCTCGACCGGCGGCAACTCCCGCTCCAGGTCCACCACGAGCGTCCGCTCGCTCTCCCCGGCCTCGTGCAGCCCCTCCAGTGGGCCGTCGTACACCAGGCGCCCGTGGTCGATCACCATCACCCGCGAGCACAACTGCTCGATGTCGGTCAGGTCGTGCGTGGTCAGCAGCACGGTCGTGCCGCGCTCCGCGTTCAACTCCCGCAGAAAGCCCCGCACCTTGGCCTTGGACACCACGTCCAGGCCGATCGTCGGCTCGTCCAGGTACAGCACCTCGGGGTCGTGCAGCAGCGCCGCCGCGATGTCCCCGCGCATCCGCTGGCCCAGCGAGAGCTGGCGTACCGGCACGTCCAGCAGGGCGCCCAGCTCCAGGAGTTCGACGCACCGGTCCAGATTCTCCCGGTAACGGGCCTCCGGGATGCGGTACATGCGGTGCGCCAGCCGGTAGGAGTCGATCAGCGGCAGGTCCCACCAGAGCGTCGTACGCTGCCCGAACACCACCCCTATCCGGTGCGCGAGGCGGTGCCGCTCGCGCGAGGGATCGATGCCCGCCACCCGCAGCCGGCCGCCGCTCGGCGTCAGGATCCCGGTCAGCATCTTGATGGTGGTCGACTTCCCGGCGCCGTTCGGCCCGATGTACCCGACCATCTCCCCGCGCGCCACCGTGAAGGAGAGCGAGTCCACGGCCCGCACCTCGCGCCGCTCCCGTTTCAGGAACCCGGTCTTCCTGCGGACCTGGAAGACCTTCTCCAGCTGCTCCACCGTGATGAAGTCACTCATGCCACTCAGCTCCCCGTGCTCCGGTACGAACGAAGTCCCGCCCGCCAGGCCAGCCCCGCGAGCGCACAGCACCCCACCGCCACCGCCGGCGACAGGAACGCCGTCCACTGCGGCAGGCCCAGCGGACGCGGCCGGTCCAGCACATAGGCCGCGGGCAGCCAGTTGACGAAGGCCAGCGGCAGGACGAACGTCACCCCGCGAACCAGCTCCCGCGCGAACACCGTCGGCGGATACTGCAACAGCGTCGTACCGCCGTAGGTGAAGGCGTTCTGCACCTCGGAGGCGTCCTGCGCCAGGAACTGGAAGGCGGCACCCACCACGAACACGGCGCAGAAGATCCCGCAGCCGCTCACCAGCATCACCGGCAGCAGCAGCACCTTCAGCGGCGTCCAGTCCACCTCCAGCCGGGTCAGCGACCAGGCCAGCACCAGCGCGCCCTGCGTCACCCGGCCGAGCCGCCGCAGCGCGAACCGGTCGGCCGCCACCTGGGCCAGCACCGGCACCGGCCGCAGCAGCAGGGTGTCCAGCGTGCCGTCCCGCAGCCGCGCCCCCAGCTTCTCCATCGGCCCGATGACCAGGTCGGCCAGCCCGAACGCGGTCGCGGAGACGCCGTAGAGGAAGGCCACCTCCGGCAGCGACCAGCCGCCGAGGGCGTGCACCCGGGAGAACATCAGGACGATCGCGACGAAGTCCAGGAAGGTCGCGGCGAAGTTGCCGATGGTGGTCATCGCGAAGGAGGCCCGGTAGGCCATGGTGGACCTGACCCACATCGCGGCGATCAGCAGATAGGCCCGCAGCCCCTCCCGCGCCCGGCCGGTGACGTGCTCAGCCACCCTGGACCACCACCCTGCGCGTCGCCGCCGACTGGAGCAGCCGCCCGGCACCCAGCAGCACCACCGCCCAGGCCCCCTGGAACAGATAGGTGCCCAGCGGGTCCGCGTGCCCCAGCAGGATCTGCGCCGGCGCCTGGAGCAGCGAGGACCAGGGCAGCAGCCGTACGACCTCGCCGAGCGTCCCCGGGAAGATGTTCAGCGGCAGCAGCATGCCCGAGCAGAAGTAGCCCAGCAGCCAGGACATCTGCGTCACCCCCATGCCGTCCATCAGCCAGAACGCGCTGAGTGCCACCAGGTACCTCAGGCCGAACCCGACGATCATGGCGAGCAGTACGGCGACGAGGAAGGCGATCCAGGTGCCGGCGTCCCTCGGTAAGTACATCGGGAAGCACAGGGCGCCGAAGAGGAAGGGGACGACACCCCGCCCCAGCAGCTGGAAGAGCGCCCGGCCCAGGTCGGTGGCGAGCCACCACAGCTGAAGATCGGCCGGCCGGTACAGGTCGATCGCCACGTCCCCCGTACGGATGCGTTCCATCAGCTCCCCCTCGACGCCCCCGCCGCCGATCGCGAGCGTCGACAGGAACGCCTGTCCCAGCCACACGTACGTCACGACCTGTGCCTGGTCCCACCCGCCGAGGTGCGGCCGCTGGTCCCACACCGCGCGGTAGGTGTAGACGAGGATCAGCCCGAAGACGGTGTTGGTGAAGACCCCTGCCGCAGTGGCGGCGCGATACGTCGCGTACCGTCGGAATCCCCCCGCCGCGACGGCCGCGTACAACCGTCCCGCACCCATGTCAGTCGACCTCCCCGGACAGCTCGACACCGAAGCGCAGGAGCCTAGTCCGGAGGCCCGGCGGCCGGCCACGCATTTTGTGCCCGAAGTGTGCCGGGATCCGGGAACGGAACGCCAGGTGCGAGAGTCTTCACACCAGGGGGCGCAGAAGCGTACGAGGCGTACGGGAACGTACGACGCGAAACAGGAGTCCGTGCACGACATGAGCGACGAGCCGCAGCCGCAGCAGCCGAAGGAAGGCGCCGCGCCGGAAAAGCCGCTGCCGGCTGAGGGGCCCGGAAACCCCGGGGGCCGCGAGGAGACGGCCCCCGACAAGGCGGAGGGGGCTGCACAGCCGAGCGAGCCGAAGAACGCAGACGGGCCGAAGAGCACCGGCAAGCCGTCCGGTGCTTCTGCCGGGAAGGGGAAGGCGCCGGACGCCGGAGAGGACCGGGACGGCGAGCGGACGGCTGCCCAGGACCGTACGGCCTCCATCGCGCGCGCCCGCCAGGCCGCTCGCGGCGGCAAGGGTGCGGGTGCCGACGCTGCTTCCGGTGGCAAGGGTGCGGATGCTCGCGCTGCTTCCGGTTCCGGTGAGCCGGGCGCCCCGGCGACCCCGCGCGACTCCGAGCAGCCGCCGTCGGCCGAGAGCACCCAGGTGCTGCGCCGCATCACGCCGCCCGGCGAGACCCGGGCACCGGGTCAGGGCAAGGGCCAGGGCAAGGGTGAGGGCCAGGGCCAGACCCCGGGCAAGGCGCAGGGCAAGAGCCCGGCCCCGTCGCCCGGCCAGGCCCCCGAGACGACCCAGGTGCTGCGCCGCGTCAACGCGCCCCGCTCCGCGGGCTCCGGCGCCGCGTCCGCCGCGGCGAAGGGTGCCGCTGCTGGTGCCGGTGCGGCCGCAGCCAAGGGTGCCGCGGGAGCGGCCGGAGCCGCGGCGGCCGCCGCGGGTGCTGCCGGTGCTGCCAAGGGTGCCGCCGGAGCCGCAGCAGCGGGTGCCGCGGGCGCCGCCGCCTTCGGTGCCTCCGGCACCCCCCGCCCGACCGGCACCCCCCGCCCGACCGGCACCACCCGCCCGACCGGCACCACCCGCCCGACCGGCGCCACCGGCGCCACCGGCTCGACCGGTAAGCCGAGCGCCCCCGGCACCCCCGGAGGCCCCGGCACCCCCGCCGCCCCCGGATCCACCCCTGCCCCCGAGCCCGAGATCGCCGTGCTCAGCGGCGCCGCCGACGGGGAGGGCAAGAAGGGGAAGAAGGGCAAGAAGCCCAAGCGGACCGGATGGCGGCGGCTCATCCCGACCTGGAAGATGGTGCTCGGCACCTTCCTCGTCGGCATACTGCTGATCATCGGCGTCTTCTTCATCGGCTACTCGATGGTCCAGATCCCGCCGGCCAATGCCCTCGCCACCAAGCAGAGCAACGTCTATCTCTACGCCGACGGCTCCCAGCTGGCCCGCGACGGCCAGATCAACCGCGAGAACGTGAGCCTCGCGCAGGTCTCCAAGGCCGCCCAGCACGCCGTACTGGCCGCCGAGGACCGCGACTTCTACAGCGAGTCCGCCGTCGACCCCAAGGCGATGCTCCGCGCCGCCTGGAACACCGCGACCGGCAAGGGCAAGCAGTCCGGCTCGACGATCACCCAGCAGTACGTGAAGAACTACTACCTGGCCCAGGAACAGACGGTCACCCGTAAGGCCAAGGAGTTCTTCATCTCGATCAAGCTGGACCAGCAGAAGACCAAGGACCAGATCTTCGAGGGCTACCTCAACACCAGCTTCTTCGGCCGCAACGCCTACGGCATCCAGGCCGCCGCCCAGGCGTACTACGGCGTGGACGCCGAGAACCTCGACCCGGCCCGCGCCGCCTACCTCGCCGCGCTCGTCAACGCGCCCAGCGAGTACGACGTCGTCGCCCACCCGGAGAACAAGTCCGCGGCCCTCGCCCGCTGGAACTACGTCCTGGACGGCATGGTCAAGAAGGGCTGGCTCAGCCAGTCCGAGCGCACCGGCCTGAAGTTCCCGATGCCGAAGGAGCAGACGGTCTCCACCGGCCTGTCCGGCCAGCGCGGCTACCTCGTCGAGGCGGTCAAGCACTACCTGACCACGAACAACATCATCGACCCCGACAAGCTCGCGCTCGGCGGCTACCGGATCACCACCACGATCCAGAAGAACAAGCAGAACGCCTTCGTGAAGGCGGTGAACGACCAGCTGATCTCCCAGCTGGACAAGAAGAACCGCAAGGTGGACAGCTACGTCCGCGCGGGCGGTGCCTCCGTCGACCCGAAGACCGGCAAGGTCGTCGCGATGTACGGCGGCATCGACTACGTGAAGCAGTACACCAACGGCGCGACCCGCGGTGACTTCCAGGTCGGCTCCACCTTCAAGCCCTTCGTGTTCACCTCGGCGGTGCAGAACGGCTCGACCACCCAGGACGGCCGCACCATCACGCCGAACACCATGTACGACGGCACCAACGAGCGCCCCGTGCAGGGCTGGAGCGGCGGCGGCTACGCCCCGCAGAACGAGGACCAGAAGTCGTACGGCCAGATCACCGTCACCAAGGCGACGGACCTGTCCGTGAACTCGGTGTACGCGCAGATGGCCGTCGACGTCGGCCCGTCCAAGGTCAAGCAGACCGCGACCGACCTCGGCATCCCCGCCGACACCCCGGACCTCCAGCCGTACCCGTCCATCGCGCTCGGCACCGCCACCGCCAGCGTCCTGGACATGGCGGAGGCGTACGCCACCCTCGCCAACCACGGCAAGCACGGCACGTACACCCTGATCGAGAAGATCACCAAGGACGGCACGGAGGACGTCACGCTGCCCGACGAGCCGGCCAAGCAGGCCGTCAGCCGGGAGGCCGCCGACACCACCACCTCGGTGCTCCAGAGCGTGGTCGACCACGGCACCGCCACCGCCGCGCTCCAGGCGGGCCGCCCGGCGGCCGGCAAGACCGGCACCGCGGAGAACGACACCGCCGCCTGGTTCGCCGGCTACACCCCGGACCTGGCCACCGTGGTCTCCGTGATGGGCCAGGACCCGGTGACGGCCAAGCACATGCCGCTGTACGGCGCGCTCGGCCAGGTGCGGATGAACGGCGGTGGCCCGCCCACCCAGATCTGGGCGCAGTACACGCGTGACGCGCTCAAGGGCAAGGCGGCCGCCGACTTCGACCTCCAGCTGGAACAGGGCGCCGACCAGCCGCAGGCGCCCGGCTCCACCGCCCCGTCCGCGCCGGCCGCCACCGGTGCCCAGGACAACGGCGGCACCACCGGCACGCCCAGCGACGGCGCCAGCACCCCGGGCACCGACGGCACCACCACCGGCACCCCGGGCACCGACGGCACGACCACGGACGGCACCACGACCGGCGGCGGGACGACGACCGGCGGGACCACCACGGGCGGTGGCGGGACCACCGGCACGGACACCACCGGCGGCACCACCGGCACGACGGGGACGACCACCGGCCCCAGCACCACCGGCGGGTCCACGACGACCGGCGGCGGAGGCACCGGTGGCGGCGGCGGTACGGGCGGTGGCACCGGCGGCGGCACGGGCGGCGGCGCGGGCGGCCCCGGAGGAGGTCCGGGAGGTCTCTGATCTCCGAGCCGTGACGGGCGGCCCTGACGGTTCAGTGACCGCTGGTCGCCTTCAGACCCACGACGGCGACCAGCAGCAGGACCACGAAGAACACCCGGGCGGCGGTGACCGGCTCACCCAGCACCACCATGCCGAGCACCGCCGCCCCGGCCGCGCCGATGCCCACCCACACGCCGTACGCGGTACCGATGGGCAGGGTCTTCGCGGCGTACGACAGCAGCACCATGCTCGCGACGATGCCGGCGCCGGTGAACAGACTCGGGACCAGCCGGGTGAACCCCTCGCTGTACTTCATCCCGATCGACCAGCCGACCTCGAGCAGACCGGCGACGAGCAGCAGAACCCAGGCCATGACAGGCACCTTCCGAGACGGGAGACGACTCTTCTTCGGTGCGTCGTCTTTGCCTGCATCCCGGTACGGCGCGTCTCGTCGGGCTCCCTTACGAAGCTAGCAAAGGGAACGCGGAAGGGGCCGGTGACAACCGTCACCGGCCCCTTCCGTCGTCAGGCCCCTACAGGTACAGGCCGGTCGAGTCCTCCGAGCCCTCGAACCGGTCCGCGGCCACGGCGTGCAGATCCCGCTCGCGCATCAGTACGTACGCGACGCCCCGCACCTCGACCTCGGCCCGGTCCTCCGGGTCGTACAGGACCCGGTCGCCCGGCTCCACGGTCCGCACGTTCTGGCCGACCGCGACGACCTCGGCCCAGGCCAGCCGCCGGCCGACCGCCGCGGTCGCGGGGATCAGGATGCCGCCCCCCGACCGCCGCTCGCCCTCGCCGGACTCCTGCTTGACCAGGACCCGGTCGTGCAGCATCCGGATGGGCAGCTTGTCGTGCTGAGGGGTGCTCTGCTCGTTTCTGTTGGCGCTCACGCCTTGAACCTACCTGCCTTCGTCCCGCCCGTCGGCGTCCGGGTCAGTTCCTGCGTCCGTCCTTGCGTCGGTTCCCGGGTCAGTTTTTGCGGCGCCGGGAGCCCAGGGCGAAGAGCCCCACGACACCGACGGCGAGCAGCGCGACCGGTACGACCCGCTCCACGCGCAGCGTGCCGGTCTCGTCCACGAACTGCGCCCGTACCTCGCTCACCACACGGTTGACCTGGACGTACGCCCGGCCGGCGGTGTGATCCACATGCGCGGCGAGCTTGGCCTTGGCATCCCCGACGATGGTCTTCGGGTGCACCCGCACCCCGATCTCGTCCAGCGTCTCGGCCAGCACTTCGCGGCGGCGCCTGATGTCCGCCTCGATCTGCGCCGGGGTTCTGGTGTCCGACGTGTCCGCCACCGTACGGCCTCCGAAGTCTTCTGATGCTGTCCCGAACAGTCTGTCAGCTTCTGCTGCCAGCGCACCGCAAGGCCCCCCGGTTACCCTGGCCCGATGAGCGAGCGACTCCAGCCGGGGGACGTGGCCCCCGCCTTCACCCTCCCCGACGCCGACGGCAACCAGGTCTCCCTTGCGGACCACAAGGGCCGCAAGGTCGTCGTCTACTTCTACCCGGCCGCACTGACCCCGGGGTGCACCAAGCAGGCCTGCGACTTCACCGACAACCTGGAGGTGCTGGCCGCCGCCGGCTACGACGTCATCGGCATCAGCCCCGACAAGCCGGAGAAGCTCGCCAAGTTCCGCGAGCAGGAGTCCCTCAAGGTGACCCTCCTCGCCGACCCGGACAAGCAGGTCCTGGAGGCCTACGGCGCCTTCGGCGAGAAGAAGCTCTACGGCAAGACGGTCGTCGGCGTCATCCGCTCCACGGTGATCGTGGACGAGGAGGGCAAGGTCGAACGCGCCCTGTACAACGTGAAGGCCACCGGCCACGTGGCCAAGATCATCAAGGATCTGGGCATCTGAACGCGCCGCCCGGCCGCTAGCATGGCCGGGCAGCACCAGGCGGCCGTGGTGGAACTGGCAGTCACGCTGGGTTTAGGTCCCAGTGGGGTAACTCCCGTGAGGGTTCGAGTCCCTCCGGCCGCACCGCAGTAAGCCCTAGCCGAGCAGCTCCCGCACCACCGGCACCAGGGCGCGGAACGCCTTGCCACGGTGGCTGATCGCGTTCTTCTCGGCCGGGCTCAGCTCGGCGCAGGTCCGGTTCTCGCCCTCGGGCTGGAGGATCGGGTCGTAGCCGAAGCCGTTCGTGCCCGCGGGCGCGTGCCGCAGGGTTCCGCGCAGCTGCCCCTCGACCACCCGTTCCCGGCCGTCCGGCAGGGCGAGCGCCGCCGCACACGCGAAGTGGGCGCCGCGGTGCTCCTCCGCGATGTCGGCGAGCTGGGCCAGCAGCAGCTCCAGGTTGGCCCGGTCGTCGCCGTGCCGCCCGGCCCAGCGGGCGGAGAAGATCCCGGGGGCGCCGTGCAGCACGTCCACGCAGAGCCCGGAGTCGTCGGCGACGGCCGGCAGACCGGTGGCCTGAGCGAGAGCGTGCGCCTTGAGCAGGGCGTTCTCGGCGAAGGTGACGCCGGTCTCCTTGACGTCGGGGACATCCGGGAAGGCGTCCGCGCCGACGAGTTCGTGCGGCAGTCCGGCCTCGGTGAGGATCGCCCTCAGCTCGGTGATCTTTCCGGCGTTACGGGTGGCGAGGATCAAGCGACTCATGCGCCCCAGTATTCCCCGCCCCACCCCGACAGCTCCGGCCCGCCCCGCTACAGCTCCGCCCTCCTGGTTCCGGCTCCGCCCGGGCCGGCCCCGGTGCCCGTCCCGCTATGGCTCCGCCCTCCCGGCCCCGCCGTCGCCTCACCAGGCTGGTTGTGCCGGCCGTCCCCGGCTCTCGCCGCCCCGCTACGGCCCCGGCTCGCGCGGTGCGCTACAGCTCCGCCTGGCCGGCGTTCTTCAGGAGGTTCAGGTTGAAGACCTGGGCCATTGTGGCGAAGCCCAGGTCGCTGGGGTGGAGGTGGTCGCCGGAGTCGTAGGCGGGGCGGAGCCGGTGGGGGGCGTAGGGGTCGCGGAGGGCCTGGTCGAAGTCGACGACCGCGTCGTACACCCCGCCGGCCCGTATCTCCGCGTTGACCTGCTGCCGTACCGCCTCCTTGGCCGGGGTCCAGCCGCGGTGGCCCTCGACGGGCATCAGGGTGGCGCCCACGACCTTCAGCCCGCGGGCGTGCGCCTCGCGGACCAGGGTGCGCAGACCGGCGGTGACGCGGTCCGGGGCGGGGGGTGTGCGGTGGCGCAGGATGTCGTTGACGCCGAGGTCGACGACGACGACCCGGACGCCGGTCCGGGAGAGCACGTCGCGGCCGAAGCGGCCGAGCCCGCTCTGGTTCTCGGCGGGCCTGCCGAGTCCGTCGGTGAGCACCTCGTTGCCGCTGATGCCCTCGTTCACCACGCTGTAGCGCGGCAGCCGCCACCCGCCGCGGAGCGCGCCGCGCAGCCGCCCGGCGAGGACGTCGGTCCAGCGGTGGTTGGCGCCGATGGTGGAGGTGATGCCGTCGGTGATGGAGTCGCCGAAGACGACGACGGTGCCGTCGGCCTCCTCGCCGAACACGTCCAGCGCGGTCACATAGCGCCAGTACGGCGTCCGCCCGGTGTACGGCAGCCCGGTGGAGTCCTCGGTACGGTCCCCGGCGGCGACGTACGAGATCTGCCGGGCGTGCGGATGGAAGGTCACCGGGCCGGACGCGACGGGGGAGTAGGTGGTGACCAGCACATCGCTGCCGGCCGGGACGGCGAGGCGCACCGAGTCGCTGACGACCTCGTGGCCGGCGGGGATGGTGACGCCGGTGGCGCCGTCGAAGGTGAGGCGCCGCATGCTCTCCGTGTCGGCCGCGGCGGTGCCGTCGCCGGCGGAGAGCGCGAGCGTGGCGTGCGTGATCGTCAGCGGCGACTGGCCGTACAGGTTGGACAGCGTGATCCGGGCACTCGTACCGCCGATGGCCGCGTGCACGACGTTGCGCACCGAGCGCCCCGCCAGCCCGGCCGCCTCGGTGCCGGGTTCGCCGCCGACCGGCGCGGTGGACCAGGCGGTGGCCCAGCTGCCGGTGGAGGCGGGCGCGGCGGAGGAGCCGCGGTGCGGGCGGTTGTCGGCGAGGCTGCCGCCGACGGGGCCGCTGTCACCGGCAGCCGCGATGAGCCAGATCGCGCTGCACAGTGCGATGACGAGCGCGCCGAGCGCACTCAGTACGGCATAACCCTGACGCTTGGTCACGCTGGTGTCGTTCTCCTCGGGAGACGGGAGTCCGTTCTCCTCGGGAGAGGGGACTCCGAGGCTCCGACCTTGATGGGTCCATGATGCGACAGGGGCCGGGGAGAGCTGACAGGGCCCTGTCCAAACCCCCGTTCCGACAGACGCCGGGAACTCCTGTTCCGTTCCGGGAGTCGGTCAGGAAGGGACAATTGTGTGCGGGATCACCGACGGGTGGAGCTGATGGAACCGACCGAGACCGAGACAGCGCCGGGGCGGGGAGTGTCGTACCGGACCATGACGGCCTTCACCCCGGCCGACGAGGAGCGCCGGCGCGGGGTGCGGCGCATGAAGCTCACGGCGACCGGCATGCTGCTGTTCGTCGCGGTGGTCTACGTCCTGGCCAGGCTGGCCGGGCACGAGGGCGCCGGCCCCTGGGCGGGCTATGTGGCGGCCGCCGCCGAGGCGGGCATGGTCGGCGCGCTGGCCGACTGGTTCGCGGTGACGGCCCTGTTCCGGCACCCGCTCGGCCTGCCCATCCCGCACACCGCGATCATTCCCACCAAGAAGGACCAGCTGGGTATCTCGCTGGGCGAGTTCGTCGGGGAGAACTTCCTCTCCCAGGACGTCGTACGACAGCGGCTGCGCGCCGTCGGCATCGGCAGCCGGTTGGGCGCCTGGCTCGCCGAACCGGCCCACGCCGACCGGGTCACGGCCGAACTCGCGACGGCCCTGCGGGGCGCGCTGACCGTGCTGCGGGACACCGACGTGCGGGCGGTGGTGAGCGAGGCGATCACCCGGCGGGCGGACGCCCAGGAGATCGCACCGGGCCTCGGCAAGCTGCTGGACCGGATCGTCGCCGACGGCGGGCACCGGCGGGTGGTCGACCTGGTGGTGGGCCGCGCGCACGACTGGCTGGTGCTGCACCGCGCCGATGTGATGGACGCCGTGGAGGGCGGCGCGCCCGGCTGGACCCCGCGGTTCGTGGACAAGAGGGTCGGCGAGCGGGTCTACAAGGAGCTGCTGCGGTTCGTCACCGAGATGCGGGACATGCCCTCGCACCCCGCGCGCGGCGCCCTGGACCGCTTCCTCACCGACTTCGCCTCCGACCTCCAGTCCGACACCGACACGCGCGCGCGGGTGGAGCGGCTCAAGGGCGAGGTGCTGGGCCGGGGCGAGGTGCAGGACCTGATCGGCTCCACCTGGTCGGCCGTACGCTCGATGATCGTCGCGGCGGCCGAGGACGAGCGCAGCGAGCTGCGGATGCGGGTGCGGGCCGCGCTGCTCTCGCTGGGTGCGCGGATGGCGCGCGAGCCGAAGGTGCAGGGCAAGGTCGACAGCTGGGTGGAGGGTGTCGCGGTGCACATCGTGACCACGTACCGCCGCGAGATCACCTCGCTGATCACGGACACCGTGGCCGGCTGGGACGCCGAGCACACCACCCGGAAGATCGAGGCGCACATCGGCCGCGATCTGCAATTCATCCGGATCAATGGCACGGTGGTGGGATCCCTGGCGGGACTGCTGATCTACACGGTGTCGCGGATGGTGGGCGGCTGACGCACCGGGGGGCCGGGTGGCTGACGTGCGGGGCGCGCCGGGCGCCGGGCGCCTGAAACCGCGCAAGGCGGGCACTTGTTCCGCTGTCCTTCACAGGGACGTCCTTCAAGGAGGAGGGAGCCCATGGCCGCAGCCGAGACACCGACGCCGTACTCCGGACAGCCCGCAGACACCGGTCGGACGATCACCACCGACATCCCCGCCCGCCTCGACCGGCTGCCCTGGTCGCGCTGGCACTGGACGATCGTGATCGGCCTCGGCACCGTCTGGATCCTGGACGGCCTGGAGGTCACGGTCGTCGGCAACATCGCGAGCCGGCTGGCGGAGCCCGGCAGCGGTCTGTCGATCACCTCGGGCCAGATCACCGGCACCGCGGCCGCGCTCTATGTGGCCGGCGCCTGCTCCGGAGCCCTCTTCTGGGGCCGGCTCACCGACCGCTTCGGCCGCCGGAAGCTCTTCATGATCACCCTGGCGGTCTATCTCGCCGCGACGGCGCTCACCGCGGTCTCCTGGGAGGCCTGGTGGTTCTTCCTCTTCCGCTTCCTCACCGGCTTCGGCATCGGCGGTGAGTACGCGGCGATCAACTCCGCGATCGACGAGCTGATCCCGGCCGACTACCGCGGCCGGGTCGACCTGATCATCAACGGCAGCTTCTGGCTGGGCGCGGTGGGCGGCTCCCTGCTGTCGATCGTCGCCCTCGACACCTCCCTGCTGCCCGCGGACGTCGGCTGGCGCCTGACCTTCGCCCTCGGCGCCGTCCTCGCCCTGGTCATCCTGCTCGTACGACGGCATGTCCCGGAGAGTCCGCGCTGGCTGCTGATCCACGGCCGGGACCGGGAGGCGGCGGAGATCGTCACCGACATCGAACGCCGGGTGGCCGAGGAGAAGGGCGTACGGCTGCCCGAGCCGGAGGGCCGGCTGGAGATCCACCAGCGCCGCAGCATCACCTTCCGGGAGATCGCCCGCACGGTCTTCGGCCAGTACCGCCGGCGGGCCGTCCTCGGCTTCTCCCTCTTCATCGGCCAGGCGTTCCTCTACAACGCGATCACCTTCGGCTTCGGCGCGATCCTCACCAAGTTCTTCGACGTGCCGGCCGACCGCACCGGCTACTACTTCGCGGTGATCGCGGTCGGCAACTTCTGCGGCCCGCTGCTGCTCGGCCACCTCTTCGACACGGTCGGCCGGCGCGTCATGATCTCCTCCACCTATCTCCTGTCGGGCCTGCTGCTCTTCGGCACGGCCTGGCTGTTCGGCCGGGGCGTGCTCGGTGCGGGCACCCTGACGGCCTGCTGGTGCGCGGTGCTCTTCTTCGCCTCGGCGGGCGCCTCCAGCGCGTACCTCACCGTCTCCGAGATCTTCCCGATGGAGACCAGGGCGATGTCCATCGCCTTCTTCTACGCCCTCGGCACCGCCGCCGGCGGCATCAGCGGTCCGCTCCTCTTCGCCGACCTCACCGGCACCGGCCGGGTCGGCGACACGGTCCTCGCTTTCCAGATCGGGGCGGCCCTGATGTGCGTGGCCGGTCTGGTCGCCGCCGCGCTGGCGGTACCGGCGGAACGCCGCTCCCTGGAGGACATCGCCCGCCCGCTGACGGCTGCGGCGAGCCGGACAACCCCGGCACCCCAGGGCTTTTCGGCAGAGTGACGAGAAGCCCCTGAAGATCGGCTAGAGTATCCGCCCGTGGCACCCGGCCCACGGGCGGTCCCGCGTCGGCGTGCCCCTGTTTGACGGATCTTCGGGGGAGTCTCGGCGCTCATGAATCCACTGTCCGGTTTCGGCGATTTCTTCAGGTGGCTGAACAGTCTGGCCCGCCACGAGGACCGCGTGTCGGACCCGCTCATCTCGGGCCTCCAGGCCTTCCGTACGACGCTGGGGCTGGCGGCCACGGTGTGGCTGCTGGTGGCGTACCCGCTGGCGGAGAACTCGGAGGAGTTCGTCCTCGGCAAGGCGCAGGACCTGGCCATCAGCGGCGGGCTCACCCTCGCCGTCGCCGTTGTCGCGATGACCGCGTTCATCGCCGCGGCCCGCGCACCGCTGAGCGGGCGCTACGCCGCCCGGCTGGTCGGTCCGGCCCGCTCGCTGGGCCTGATCGTGCTGGGCGCGGGGCTGGTGTGGCTGCTGGTGGAGCTGATGATGGGCAATATCGTTTCGCCGTATGACTTCGGGCACCACGGCATTGCGCTCAGCCTGCTGATACTGGCGGCCTTCGGCATCGGCTGGGTGGTGTGCCTGATCTGGCTGGTCTGCGCGGTGGTGGCCACGCTCCTCGTGCTGATCCAGGGCGTGAACTCCTGCTTCGCCCTCGGCGAGGTGCACGAGATACTGCCGGCCCTGGTCTCCCCGCTGCTGGTCTGGACCCTGCTGGCCATCAACCTCTTCGAGGGCCCGGACGTGGCGGCCCCGCCCTCGGTCCTCTACACCTTCCTGCTCGGCGGCCCGGTCTCGGTGACGCTGCTGTCGGTGTGGGAGATACGCCGGCTGCGCACCCGGCACGGGGTGACGCTGCGGGTGGCGCTGGGCCGGTAGAGCCGGGCTCGGCGCCCGGATTGCCGTGGGCGCCGCAGCCCAGGCTTTGTGAAGTCGGGGCCGGTGCCTCAGCCGCGCCGGTCCGCCACGGCCCAGGAGGCGAGGGCGACGGCGCCGGCCACACCGAGGACGGACGGCCAGGCCCCGATCTTCTTGGCCAGCGGATGCGACCCGGCGAACGCACCGACGTACGCGGCGGTCAGCGCACCGGCGGCCACCCCGCCCGCCTGCCGGCGCCACTGCTGCGCGGCGGCGACCCCGGCGACGGCGAGGACGGCACCGCCCAGCTGACGCTTCTTCGTCCAGCGGGCGACGCCGTACCCACCGACGAGTCCGCTCGCGGCGACGACCGCGCTGGGGACCTTGGCCATACCTGCCTCCTCGATCTCTGATCTCTCTCCGCTCAAGGCTCTTGAGGCTAACGCGCACACCGACAGCCGCCCGGCCATGAGCCCAGCCTTGTCAACTTTCCAGCTGCGAGCTATATAAGAACGCGAGGGACAAGAACCCGTAGGGCATCGCACCCGGTAATTCCTGAGGAGAGGAGTGACTGTGATGCTCATGCGCACCGACCCCTTCCGCGATCTCGACCGGCTCGCGCAACAGGTCCTCGGCACCAACGCCCGGCCGTCCGCGATGCCGATGGACGCCTACCGCAGCGGCGAGGACTTCCTGGTCCACTTCGACCTGCCCGGCGTCGACCCCGAGACGATCGAACTGGACGTCGAGCGCAACGTCCTCAACGTCCGCGCCGAGCGCCGCAGCCCCGCCCCCGAGGAGGCGGAGATGCTGGTCGCCGAACAGCCCACGGGCACCTTCACCCGCCAGCTGTTCCTGGGCGACACCCTGGACACGGACCGCATCGACGCGTCGTACGACGCAGGCGTTCTGACCCTGCGCATCCCCATGGCCGAACAGGCCAAGCCGCGCCGCATCCAGATCTCGGGCGGCGCGGGCGACCGCAAGCAGATCAGCGGCTGATCCCGGCCGGCCCCGCGGGACGGCCCGCCCGCGGGGCCGGCGGCACCGGAGCCGAGCCGCGCCCCCATGTACCCACCCCGACGCGCCCCCCGGAGGAGGAGCCAGCACGATGACCGTGACGACCGCCCAGGCGCAGACGAGGCCCGCCGAATCCGCCTTGTCCCCCGATGCCGCCCGCTGGGAGCAGCTGACCGAGGCGGTGCGTGAGGCGGGCCGTTACCCGACGAGAGCGGAAGCGGAGCGGGTGACCCGGATCGTCCTGTCGGCACTCGGCGGCCATGTGACCGGCGAGGAGCGCGTGGCCCTCGCCCAGGCCCTGCCCCGCGAGGCGGGCCGGCTGATCGCGTCCCAGATCCCGGCCACCCGCCCCCTGACGGCCAGGGAGTTCGTGGAGTCGGTGGCGGCCCGTATCGAGGGCGCCACGTCCGCGACGGCCCGCTGGGACGTCAGCTCGGTCCTGAGCGTGCTGGCGGAACAGGCGGGCGAGCCCCTGACAACCCGCCTCCTGGCCCAACTCTCGCACGGTTACGCCCTGTTGTTCGGCCGAGTGGACCTGGCCCCGGCCCTCTGACCGCGTCCCCGCCAGGGCGCCGCACGCCCTGTCCCGCTGCGGCCCCCTGGCGGAGACCCGCGAAGCACTGGCCCCTCGCCTCACACCCGCTCGAGCGGCCGCTGCTCCCCTTCCGGAAGCTCGACCCGTATGACATCACCGGGCCGCACCGCACCCCCGCGCAGCACGACCCCCATGATCCCGCCGCGGTACTGGACCTCGCCATCCTCGCCACGCCGTACGACCTGCTTCAGCAGCCCCTGCTGGAAGTTGTCGATCTGCGCACAGGGATTCCGCAGCCCGGTCACCTCCACGACGGCCTCCTCCCCGATCAGCAGCCGCGCCCCCGTGGGCAACCCGTGCAGATCGAGCCCCCGGGTGGTGATGTTCTCCCCCAACTCCCCGGCCCGCACTTGGAACCCGGCCTCGGCGACCTCGGCGAACAACTCCTCGTGCATGAGGTGCACCTGCCGCAGATTGGGCCGCGTCGGATCCTGCCTCACCCGCGACCGGTGCTTGACCGTCACCCCGGCATGCACATCCCCCTCCACCCCAAGCCCGGCCAGCAGATTGATGCTCTGCCGGTTCGGCTTGGTGAAGGAGTAGTCGTTGTTGCTGCTTACGGCGACGACGAATCCGTCCATGACGCCGCCCCCCTTTCTTCGAAGACTCGTACGATCCGAGATCGGTGCCGAGCCTAACGAGTGCTGACCTGCGCCGGCAGAGCCCACCTTCAGTCGGCTGCCAGGCGCCCGGGACGTCACCCCAGTGCTGCCCGCAGCAGGGCGCCGGCGTCGTCTGCCGCACCTTCCTCGTGCAGTTCCAGGGCCACCGCCATAACGTCCTGCTGAGGATCTCAGGTGGATGTCCGGGAGTTCCTGAAGCCTGGCGGTATTCCCAACCCCGGGATTAAAAGAGGGGATCTGAGCCTGCTGGCGGGTGGTGTGCCGTGCCCGCCTTTCTCGCTGGCGGGCAAGCGGCTGGGGAAGGATGATGAGCGCGATCTTTTCCCGGATGCTCTGAGGATTATCGATGAGCTGATGCCGGAGGCGGTCATGATCGAGAATGTCCGGGGAATTCTGGAGCCCCCGGAGGTTTTCATCGACTACCGCAGGGACATTTTGCGTGAGCTGCGCGAACTTGGATACGCGGTTCCGGAAATCAAGAGCAGCTGGTCAGCCGCGAAGCAGGACCGTGTCATGCGGAAGGTCTGGCGTAGGATCGATGCCAGCAATTACGGTGTCCCCCAGCTGCGTCCCCGGGCCATCCTGGTGGTGATTCGCCAGGATGTGCTTGAAAGGTCCGGTACGGAATTTGTGTGGCCGTCCAAGATTAAGGGCAAGCAGGCGACGGTAGTCGAGGAGCTTTCCGTCAGCATGGAAGAGCGCTGCCAAAAGTACTGGACGAAAAACAAGTACGGAGAGCAGGCGGAGCCCGGCGAGCGTACCGGAAAAGACGTCTACCAGGAATGGCTCGACAAGGCCACCAAAGCGGCCGAGCTGGGCAGGGGTGTCGCTCCGACCCTGGTGGGAGGTTCGAGGAAGCATGGCGGGGTCGACCTCGGACCCACTAGGGCTAAGCGGGCCTGGGCAGCTCTGGGTGTCGACGGTATGGGTGTTGCCAACGACCCTGAGAAGTGCGACCCCGAGCGGGATCTCTTCCGTCCGGCAGGTCCCATGCTCACTGTAGAGCAGGCGGCGATCATCCAGGGATTCCCGCAGGGATGGAAGTTCCAAGGCCGGAAGACGGCGCAGTACCGGCAGGTCGGAAACGCGTTTCCGCCGCCTGTTGCCGAAGCGATTGGACGCGCTATTGCCGCGGTCCTTCGTCCCGAGTGCCGTGACGAGATCCTTCGTGATTACGAACCGGACGGCGAACACTCTGCCGCAGAACCGCCACAGCAAGAGCAGATGGAGATCCCGGTTTCAGTCAGGCCGGATGTCGATGCCGCGTCGCTTCCTCACGACCCTAGCGATCTTATCGGCGCAGGCGCCTGATGATTCGTGCTCCCAGAAGCGGAGCACGAGCCATCCTGCTTCCATGAGGCGCTGGTCGGTGTCACGGTCACGTGCCATGTTGCGCAGGACTTTGTCCGACCAGTATCCCGAGTTGGTTTTCGGCGGGACATAATGCTCCGGGCAGCCGTGCCAGTAGCAGCCGTCAATGAGCGTTTTCAGCGTTGTCTCTCCAGGGTGAGGACAGCTTTGGTGATGACGGTCATGCGGTTGGGGCTGATCCGGGACCTGCGGAAGATCTGCCAGGACTTCAGCCGTGCCATGCCGCGTTCGACTGGTGCTCTCGCCGCGGCCAGGGCCCGATTGACGGCGCGCTGGGTGAGGGTGAGTTCACCTCCCGGTGGCCGTTTGAGTCCGGTGGTGACCCAGGGGCCGGCGCCTTGGTAGGCGCGGTCGGCGAGGATGGGGACGCCCTGGCGTTCGCAGATCCGGATGATGCGGTGGGTGCGGGCTGCGGTCAGGTCGTGGGTGCGCCCCGGTAGCGCGGGCGAGATCCACAGGACCTCACCGGCGGGATCGGTGACGACCTGGACGTTCACGCCGTGGCGGCGGTGCTTGGCCG
>NZ_JBSFHC010000030.1:0-78614 GCF_053596835.1 Streptomyces sp. NPDC001606 | reverse complement strand
GCCTCCAGGGCCGCCTGGCGCTCGTACACGGCCTCCTTGCGGTAGCCGACGATGATCGCGACCTCGGTCAGACCGACCTCCGCGAAGTTCGCCAGGGTCAGGTCGAGGACCGTGGGCTCGCCCTCGATGCCCGCGGGCCCCACCGGCACCAACGCCTTGGGCAGGGTGTCGGTGTAGGGGCGCAGACGCCGTCCGGCGCCGGCCGCCAGCACGAGGCCGATCATGCGGGTTCTCCTTCGTCGTGTACGGCGGGCGCCCCAGCGGACACCCAGAAGCGGATGCTCTCGGCGAGCACCACGAGGGCGACGGCCACGGCGAGCACCGTGAGCGCGACCTTGAACTGCGCCGCGGTGAGGACCGCGGCCAGGACCGTGACGAGGAGCGTGCGCCCCTCGTGCCCCCCGATGGAGCGCACCAGCCAGGCCGGGGGCGCTCCGGCGTTGCCGCGGATGCGGTACACCGTGTCGTAGTGATGGTAGGCGACGGCCGCCACCAGCCCGAAAGCCGCGGGCAGTGCTCCGTTCACCCCGGCCTTGGCCGCCAGGACGAGGACGGTGCCGTACTCGGCGGCCCGGAAGAGGGGCGGCACCAGCCAGTCCAGGGCGCCCTTGAGCGGGCGGTACAGGGCCTGCCCCGCGGTGATGGCGTAGACGGCGGCACCCGCGACCGGGGCCCAGGTCACTCCGGAGAAGAGGGACGCGGCGAGGATCGCCGTACCGGCGAGGGCCACGAGCAGCGGGGCGCCGAGGCGGACGCGTGTGAGGCGGGCCACGAGGTCGGCGACCGGGCCGTTGTCGGCGAGGTCGGCGAGGGCCTGTGCCGCCCGGTCGGTGCGGCTCGCCCTGCGGGTCACGGACCGCAGCACGCGCCCGGCCGTGGTGTACGTCGCCGCGAAGGCGCAGCCGACGAGCAGGACGGAGAAGGTGATCCGGGGGGTGGTGGCCGCCGTGAGCACCGCGATCATCGCCCAGCGCTCGCCGATCGGCAGCACGATCATCCGCCGTACCCAGACCGTCCAGCCGACGCTGTCGAGCTTGTCGGAGAGGGCCGCGGTGGGGCTGGTGTTGGCGGTGGCGTCGTGGTTGGCCTCGGTGAAGGAGAAGTCGACCACGTGCCGGCAGGTCTGGAGCACCATCGCGCCGAGGGCGAGGGCCCATACGTCGTCGCCGCCGCGGGCCGCGCCGAGGGCGAGGCCGGCGTAGTAGGCGTACTCCTTGGCGCGGTCGAAGGTGGCGTCCAGCCAGGCGCCGAGCGTGGAGTACTTCAGGGCGTAGCGGGCGAGCTGGCCGTCGGTGCAGTCCAGCACGAAGGAGGCGATGAGCAGCACACCGGCGGCGACGAAGCCGCCCCGGGTGCCGGTGGCCGCGCAGCCGGCCGCGATGAGCGCGGTGAGCAGCGAGGCGGTGGTGACCTGGTTCGGGGTCAGCCCGCGGCGGGCGCACCAGCGGGCGATGTAGCGCGAGTACGGGCTGATGAAGAAGGTGGTGAAGAAGCCGTCCCGGGACTTCACGGCCGACTTCAGACGTACGGCCTCGTCGTCGACGGCGGCGACGGCCTGCCGGGCCTCGTTGCGGGCCTGCGGGTCCTCGGGCACCTCCGCGACCAGGCTGCCGAGCTCCGGGCGGTGCACGGCGCCGCCGTCGGCGTCGAGCGCGGTGACGAGGCGGTCGGCGAGGCTGCCGACGTCCACCGCCGTACCGGTGCCGCCGCCGGCGGAGGTCTCGCGGGCCAGGGCCCGGGTCAGCGCCTGCCGGGCGGCCGGCTGGGCGGTGACGGCGCCGGGGATCGCGGAGAGCGGGAAGCGCGGGTCGGTCAGACCGAGGCGCAGGGCGTGCGGGTGGCCGACGAAGCGGGCGTCGACCAGGGCCACGCGGTCGCCGGCCGGGGCAGCAGCGAGCAGGGTCTCGGCCTCGGCGGCGTCCGCTGCCGTGCGCACATCGAAGCCGAGGGACCGCAGATCGTGGTCGAGCGACGATCCGGGGACCGGCTGACCCGTGACGATGGCGGTCGACAACCGAACTCACTCCCTGGACGCCGGCGCGCGGCGGCACCGGACTTCTGCATGGTGGGGCGCCCTGCCTGCGGCCCGGGCGGCATGTCGGCAGAGGGTATCGGATGGGTGGAAGCCCGTGTTCACCGGCCGTTCACAGCCCGGTCCACGGGGGCTGCCCGGGCCTTTGCCGCGATCATCATCGGGGATCGGGGGCCCGGCCCACAAACCAGTGGGCGCAGACCCGGGCATCCAGGACACCCTGGGTGTCGGCATAGGGTGGACGACCATGACGTGGCTGATCACCGGCGGGGCCGGATACATCGGGGCGCATGTGGCACGGGCCATGGCGGGCGCCGGGGAGAAGGTCGTGGCGCTGGACGACCTGTCGGCGGCGGTACCGGAGCGGCTGCCCGCGGACGTGCCGCTGGCCGAGGGCTCGACGCTGGACGGGGACCGGCTGCGGCAGGTGCTGCGGGAGTACGGCGTGACCGGCGTCGTCCATCTCGCGGCGCGCAAGCAGGTCGCCGAGTCGGTGGCGCAGCCGACCCGCTACTACCGGGAGAACGTCGGCGGCCTCGCCACGCTCCTGGACGCGGTCGCCGAGGCGGGCGTCCGCCGGCTGGTGTTCTCCTCGTCGGCGGCCGTGTACGGCAATCCGGACGTGGACCTGATCACCGAGGACACCCCGTGCGCACCGGTCAACCCGTACGGCGAGACCAAGCTGGCCGGCGAGTGGCTGGTGCGGGCGGCCGGAAAGGCACACGGAATCTCCACGGTGTGCCTGCGCTACTTCAACGTGGCGGGCGCGGCCGCCCCGGAGCTGGCGGACACCGGGGTGTTCAACATCGTGCCGATGGTCTTCGACCGGCTCACCCGGGACGAGGCGCCGCGGATCTTCGGTGACGACTATCCGACGCCGGACGGCACCTGCGTCCGGGACTACATCCATGTCGCCGATCTCGCCGAGGCCCATCTGGCGGCGGCACGGCGGCTGGCGGACGGCACCCTGACCGGCGATCTGACGCTGAACATCGGCCGGGGCGAGGGGGTCTCGGTGCGCGAGCTGATCACGGTGATCGGCGAGGTCACCGGGGACCGCAGGGAGCCGCTGGTCGAGGCGCGCCGGCCGGGGGACGCGCCGCGCGCGGTCGCCTCCGCCGAGCGGGCCGCCCGCGAGCTGTCCTGGCAGGCCCGGCGCGGGGTGCGCGAGATGGTCGCGTCGGCCTGGGAGGGCTGGCGGCTGCACCACGGCGGCTGACCCGCGCCCGCCACCCCGCCCGCGCTCCGGCCGGTGCCCTGACCAGCGGATCGTTTCCGCAGGTCAGGGCACATGACAACGGTGTTCAGTGCCGCGTTGCCCGATACCCCCCGCCCGTAGTTGACTGGGGCGCGAGAACGGACCCGAGACAACGGGGAAGGGCGGTTTCCATGGGGGCTGGGCACGACCACGGGCACGCACACACGGCGCCTCCGGGTACGGCCACGGCCGCGTACCGGGGCCGGTTGCGGATCGCGCTGGGCATCACGCTCACGATCATGGTGGTCGAGATCGTCGGCGGCGTGGTCGCCGACTCGCTCGCGCTGATCGCCGACGCGGCGCACATGGCCACCGACGCGGTGGGCCTCGGCATGGCCCTGCTCGCGATCCACTTCGCCGGCCGCCCGCCGAGCACCCACCGCACCTTCGGTTACGCCCGCGCCGAGATCCTCGCCGCCCTGGCCAACTGTCTGCTGCTGCTCGGTGTCGGCGGGTACGTCCTGTACGAGGCGGTCCAGCGGTTCGTCACACCCGCGGAGACCCGGGGCGGCCTGATGGTCGTCTTCGGTCTGATCGGGCTGGTCGCGAACTCCGTCTCGCTCGTGCTGCTGATGCGCGGGCAGAAGGAGAGCCTGAACGTGCGCGGCGCCTTCCTGGAGGTGGCCGCGGACGCGCTCGGCTCGGTCGCCGTGCTGATCTCGGCGGCGGTGATCCTGACCACGGGCTGGCAGCCGGCCGACCCCGTCGCCTCGCTGGTGATCGGGCTGATGATCGTGCCGAGGACGCTGAAGCTGCTGCGCGAGACGCTGGACGTGCTGCTGGAGGCGGCCCCCAAGAACGTCGACATGGCAGAGGTCCGGGCGCACATCCTGGCCCTGGACGGCGTGGAGGACGTCCACGATCTGCACGCCTGGACGATCACCTCGGGCATGCCGGTGCTGTCGGCGCACGTGGTGGTCAGCTCGGAGGCGCTGAACGCCATCGGCCACGAGAAGATGCTGCACGAGTTGCAGGGCTGCCTCGGCGACCACTTCGACGTGGAGCACTGCACCTTCCAGCTGGAGCCGAGCGGGCACGCGGAGCACGAAGCCCGCCTGTGCCACTGACCCCGGGCACGGATGTTCGGCCCCGGCGCGGGGTTCCGTGTATCTGCCACCGGGCACGATGATCCACCGGGTCCGCCTCCCGGTGCCCGGCCGCGCACGGACATGCGGACATGCGGGGAAGTGCCGGGAGTGCCGGATTCGTACGGCAGACTGGAGCGCGAGGACCGAGGCGAAGGATGGGTATGCCGATCACACCTGCCACCGCGACGCACAGCTCGTCGAACGGCACCGCAGAGGCGATTTTGCTGGAACTGGTCGACGAGAAGGGTGTGACGACCGGCACGGCGGAGAAGCTGGCCGCGCACCAGCCGCCCGGGCAGCTGCACCGCGCCTTCTCGGTCTTCCTCTTCGACGAGCAGGGCCGGATGCTGCTCCAGCAGCGGGCGCTCGAGAAGTACCACTCCCCCGGTGTGTGGTCCAACACCTGCTGCGGGCACCCTTACCCGGGCGAGGCGCCGTTCGCCGCGGCGGCCCGGCGGACGTACGAGGAGCTGGGCGTCTCCCCCTCGCTCCTCGCGGAGGCGGGCACCGTCCGCTACAACCACCCGGACCCGGTGTCGGGCCTGGTGGAGCAGGAGTTCAACCACCTGTTCGTCGGTCTGGTGCAGGCACCGCTCGCCCCGGATCCCGAGGAGGTCGCCCAGGCCGCGTATGTGACGGCGGCCGAGCTGGCCGAGCGGCACGCCCGGGACCCCTTCTCGGCGTGGTTCATGACGGTGCTGGACGCGGCACGCCCGGCGATCAGGGAGCTGACCGGCCCGTCCGCGGGCTGGTGAACCCCGGCCCGGCGGGCCCGGCGACTACGACAGCGCCGCGGGCTTGAGCGGCAGGGTGGCCCAGATCACCTTGCCGCCGCTCGCCGTGTGCTCCACGTCGAGCGCCCCGCCCGCCTCCCGGGCCACCTCGCGGACCAGGAGCAGCCCCCGGCCGCCGGTCCGGCCGTGATCGGCCTCCAGGGCGGTCGGGCGGTACGGATGGTTGTCCTCCACGGACACCCTCACCCACTCCGCCCCGACGGCGACCTCCACGGCGAGCGTCGGCGACAGCAGGGCCGCGTGCCGTACGGCGTTCGTGACCAGCTCGGAGACGATCAGCAGCAGCCCGTCCGCCAGGTCGTCGGAGACCGGTACGCCCTGGCGCAGCAGCAGGTCCCGGACCGCGTGCCGGGCCCGGGGGACCGAGGCGTCCTCGGCGGGGGCGGTGAACCGCCACACACCCTCGTACGGCAGTGGATCGGGCGGCCGCTCGGCGCCCCCCGCTGGGCGCGGGTCGTCCCCGCGCCCGTGGTCGTCCATCGTCCGATCGCCACCCTCGCGCTCGATTGTCGCCACAGGTCGAGTGTTGGCAATGACCGGCTCCGACCCCTCTGACTGAACACAAGTCAGCGGGTATCGAGCGCTTTCTGACCGACTGCGTATGACACGGTCACGTGTGGGAGCGTTCCTGTCCGGTGCCGGCGCCCCAGTTTTCCCGTGCCGTGAATCCGGGCCGCCCCTACTGTGAGACGAGCCCCACGACCCGGCGGCCGCTGTAGCCGGCGGCCAGCAGCCCGAGGCCGTCGAAGAGCAGGGCCAGCGAGAAGAAGGCGCCGATGACGTACTGGCTGCTGCTCGGCCAGTGGGCGAGGACCAGGATCCCGAGCAGCAGGTCGAAGACGCCGAGCAGCAGGGTCCAGCCGAACTGCGGACCGCGCACCACCAGGCTGCCGACGATCCGGAAGAGGCCGGCGCTGAGGAACAGCAGGGCGGCGAACATGGTGAGCGCGGCGGCCGCCGCGTGCGGCAGCCGGATGACGACGATGCCGGCGGCGATGTTCAGGGCGGCGACGATGACACCGAGCCAGAAGAAGCTGGTGCCGCGGGCCTGGATGGCGTGCAGCAGGCCGACGATCCCGCCGATCAGCAGCAGCCAGCCGAACAGCAGCATGGAGGTCAGGGTGGCCACCCCGGTGTAGACGAGTCCGACGAGCCCGGCGAGCACGAGGATCACACCGAGCGCCGCGAGCCAGCCGAACCCCTGGCGCATCTTCGCCGCCCGGTCCTTCCGCCTGCGGAACCTGGCCATCGCCGCCTCCTCGAACAACAACCCCTTTGCCACCGTATCTCCGCTGGACCGCCCTCCGTAACGCGTGACCGGTCCCCGCCGGTGCGCCCGGACCGGCCGGTAACATCCGGCCCATGGACCCTGAGCTGTCCCACCACATCGCCGACTCCGTAGCCACCGTGGTGATCCGTCACCCGGCGAAGCGCAACGCCATGACCGCGGCGATGTGGCGGGCCCTCCCGCCGCTGCTCGACGAGCTGGCGCGCGACCCCGGCGTACGGGTGCTCGTGCTGACCGGCGCGGGCGCCACCTTCTGCGCGGGCGCGGACATCTCCTCGCTCCAGGGCTCGGCGGAGCCGCAGGCACTCGCGGTGGCGGCCGAGGAGGCCCTCGCCGCCTTCCCCAAGCCGACGCTCGCCGCGGTGCGCGGGCACTGCGTGGGCGGCGGGGCGCAGCTCGCCGGGGCCTGCGATCTGCGGCTGGCGGAGGAGGGGGCCCTGTTCGGGGTGACCCCGGCCCGGCTCGGCATCGTCTACCCGGCCTCCTCCACCCGCCGTCTGGTGTCGCTGGTCGGCCCGGCCACCGCCAAGTACCTGCTGTTCTCGGCCGAGTTGATCGACACCGAGCGGGCGCTGCGCACCGGGTTCGTGGACGAGGTGCTGCCCGAGGGCGAACTGGACAAGCGGGTGGCCGAGCTGGCCCGGACCCTGGTGTCCCGCTCCCAGCTCACCCAGGCCGCCGCGAAGGAGTTCGCGAACGGCCGGACCGACCGCGACGCCCACTGGGCCGCCCAGGCGCGCGCCAGCGGGGAGATGGAGGAGGGCGTCGCCGCGTTCCTGGAACGCCGGCCGCCGCGGTTCGGCTGGAGCGTCCCTACGACAGGATGAAGCGGCTCCTGGTGCGGAACTCCGCGACCAGGTGGGCCGGGGCCTTCTGAGGGGAGCCGGCGTCGTAGGGCGGCTGCGGGTCGTACTCCGTCAGCAGCTGGACGGCCATGGCGTGTTCGTCGCCCGCGACCTTGCCGAGCAGCGTCAGCCCCATGTCGATGCCGGAGGAGACCCCGGCCGCGGTGACGTACTTCCCGTCCACGACCACCCGCTCCCCGGTGGGCTCGGCGCCGTAGCGCGGCAGCTGGTCCAGGGCCAGCCAGTGCGAGGTGGCGCGGCGCCCGGTCAGCAGCCCGGCGGCGGCCAGCAGCAGCGAGCCCGTGCACACGGAGGTGGTCCAGGCGCTGGTCGCGTCGGCCGCGCGCAGCCAGTCCAGCAGCACCGGGTTGTCCATCTGCGCGTTCTGGCCGGGACCGCCCGGCACCACCACGATGTCCGGGGACGGTACGTCGGCGAGGGTGCGGTCGGCGGTGAGCGCGAGGTGTCCGGTGTCGGTGCGGTGGGGTCCGGTGCGCTCGGCGACGAACACGGTCTCCGCGTCCGGGAGCCGGCCCAGGGTCTCGTAGGGGCCGACGGCGTCGAGGGCGGTGAACCGGTCGTAGAGAACGACGGCGATCTGCACAGGCTTGTCCTTCCGTACTGGGTGAGAAATCAGAGGGCGGTCGCCGGGCGGAACCGGCGCCGGTACTCGGCCGGGGAGGTGCCGAGGGTGCGCAGAAAGGCGCGGCGCATGGCCTCGGGTGTGCCGTAGCCGCTGGCGCGGGCGATCCGCTCGACGCCGTCGGAGGTGTCCTCCAGCAGCCGCCGGGCGTGTTCGAGGCGGACCCGGTCGACGTACCGGCCGGGGGTCGTGCCGGTCTCGGCCTGGAAGGCGCGGGTGAACTGGCGCGCGGAGAGGGCGGCGCGGGCGGCGAGCGCCTCGACGCCCAGATCGGCGTCCGGGTGCTCGGTGATCCACTGCTGGACGTCCCGCAGCGGCTCGCGCCGGGCGGTCTGGGCGGCGAGCTGGGCGCTGAACTGGGCCTGGTTGCCCGGCCGGCGCAGGAACACCACCAGGTGCCGGGCGACGGTCAGCGCGGCCTGCCGGCCGAGGTCCTCCTCGACCAGCGCCAGCGCGAGGTCGATGCCCGCGGTGACACCGGCCGAGGTGGCCACGGGCCCGTCCCGGACGTAGACCGGGTCCGGGTCGACCTCGACGGCCGGGTGGTCCCGGGCGAGCTTCGCGCAGTACGCCCAGTGCGTGGTCACCCGCCGGCCGTCCAGCAGCCCGGCCCGGGCGAGCAGGAAGGCACCGGTGCAGACGGAGACCAGGCGCCGGGCCCGCGGGCCGTGCGCCCGCAGCCACTCCACCAGCCGCGGATCGGGGCCCTCGGTGCCCTCCCCGCCGGGCACCACCAGCGTGTGCGGACCGGCTTCCCCGGCCAGGGACCCGTCCGGTACGACGGTCAGCCCGCTGGAGGTGCGCACCGGGCCGCCGTCCAGGGAGGCGGTACGGATGCGGTACGAGCCGGGGGTGTGCCGCTCGGCACCGGTGAAGACCTCGACGGGACCGGTGACGTCGAGACTCTGGACGCCGTCGAAGAGGACGACGAGAAGGGTGCGTGGCGTCATGTCCACGATTGTTGGCGGGCCAGGCGATGACGGCAACGACGGATTTCCCACCTTTTCCGCCATGCCGCGTACCGCCCTGATCCCCGGTGGTCGGCGTCACCTGCCACAATTGCCGCGCAACCTCAGCGGAGAAGGCGGTACGCGATCGTGACGACACCCGGATCCATCGGAGCGGGATCCATCGAAGGCAGGATCGCCGAGGAACTCGGCGTACGGGAGCGGCAGGTGAAGGCCGCGGTGGAGCTGCTCGACGGCGGTTCGACGGTGCCCTTCATCGCCCGCTACCGCAAGGAAGCGACCGAGATGCTCGACGACGCGCAGCTGCGCACGATCGAGGAGCGGCTGCGCTATCTGCGGGAGCTGGAGGAGCGGCGGACCGCGATCCTGGAGTCGGTGCGCGAGCAGGGCAAGCTGACCGAGGAGCTCGAGGCCCGGATCCGGGGCGCCGAGACGAAGGCGCGGCTGGAGGACATCTACCTCCCCTACAAGCCCAAGCGGCGCACCAAGGCGCAGATCGCGCGCGAGGCGGGCCTGGAGCCGCTGGCCGAGGGCCTGCTCGGCGACCCGACGGTGGACCCGTTGGCGGCCGCCGCCGCGTTCGTGGACGCCGGCAGGGGCGTCGCCGATCCGCAGGCCGCGCTGGACGGCGCGCGGGCGATCCTCACCGAGCGGTTCTCGGAGGACGCCGACCTGATCGGCGAGTTGCGCGAGCGCATGTGGGTGCGCGGCCGGCTGGCCGCGAAGGTGCGCGAGGGCAAGGAGGAGGCGGGCGCCAAGTTCGCCGACTACTTCGACTTCGCGGAGCCGTTCACCGAGCTGCCCTCGCACCGGATCCTGGCGATGCTGCGCGGTGAGAAGGAGGAGGTCCTGGACCTCGTCCTGGAGCCGGAGGAGGCCACCGACGGCCCGTCCTCCTACGAGGGCATCATCGCCGCGCGCTTCGGCATCGGCAACCGCGGCCGACCCGCCGACAAGTGGCTCACGGACACCGTCCGCTGGGCCTGGCGCACCCGGATCCTGGTCCACCTCGGCATCGACCTGCGGCTCCGGCTGCGTACGGCGGCGGAGGACGAGGCGGTGAACGTGTTCGCCGCGAACCTGCGCGACCTGCTGCTCGCCGCGCCGGCCGGCACCCGGGCGACCCTGGGTCTGGACCCCGGTTTCCGCACCGGTGTGAAGGTCGCCGTGGTCGACGCCACCGGCAAGGTCGTGGCCACCGACGTGATCTACCCGCACGTCCCGGCGAACAAGTGGGACGAGGCGATCGCCAAGCTGGCGCGGCTGTCGAAGGAGCACGCGGTCGACCTGGTCGCGATCGGCAACGGCACCGCGTCCCGCGAGACCGACAAGCTCGCCGCCGAGCTGATCGCCAGGCACCCGGAGCTGAAGCTCACCAAGGTGATGGTGTCCGAGGCCGGCGCCTCGGTGTACTCGGCCTCGAGTTACGCCTCGCAGGAGCTGCCGGACCTGGACGTGTCGCTGCGCGGCGCGGTCTCCATCGCCCGCCGGCTCCAGGACCCGCTGGCCGAGCTGGTGAAGATCGACCCCAAGTCGATCGGGGTCGGCCAGTACCAGCACGACCTGTCCGAGGTGAAGCTGTCCCGCTCGCTGGACGCGGTCGTCGAGGACTGTGTGAACGGCGTCGGCGTGGACGTGAACACCGCGTCCGTGCCGCTGCTCGCGCGGGTGTCGGGCATCTCCTCCGGGCTCGCCGAGAACATCGTCGCGCACCGGGACGCCAACGGGCCGTTCCGCTCCCGCTCGGAGCTGAAGAAGGTGGCGCGGCTCGGTCCGAAGGCGTTCGAGCAGTGCGCGGGCTTCCTGCGGATCCGGGGCGGCGACGACCCGCTGGACGCGTCCAGCGTGCACCCCGAGGCGTATCCGGTGGTGCGCCGCATGGTGAAGACCACGGGCCAGGAGGTGGCCTCCCTCGTCGGCAACACGGGCGTGCTGCGCTCGCTGCGGCCCGCCGACTTCGTGGACGACACCTTCGGTCTGCCCACGGTGACGGACATCCTGAAGGAGCTGGAGAAGCCCGGGCGTGACCCGCGTCCGGCGTTCCGGACGGCCACCTTCAAGGAGGGTGTGGAGAAGATCTCCGACCTGGCCGCCGGGATGGTCCTGGAGGGCGTGGTGACGAACGTGGCCGCCTTCGGCGCGTTCGTGGACATCGGCGTCCACCAGGACGGCCTGGTGCATGTGTCGGCGATGTCGAAGACGTTCGTCAAGGACCCGCGCGATGTGGCGAAGCCGGGTGACATCGTCAAGGTGAAGGTCCTCGACGTGGACATCCCGCGCAAGCGGATCGCGCTCACCCTGCGCCTGGACGACGAGGCGTCGCCGCAGGGCCAGGGCGGCGGCCGGCAGCAGCGCGGCGGCGGCGCCCGGCCGCCCCAGCAGCGGCAGGGCCAGCGCCAGGGCCGCGGTGGCGACAGGGGCGGCGACCGGAGCGGCCGTCAGGCCCCGCCGCCGGGCAACAGCGCGATGGCCGACGCGCTGCGGCGGGCGGGCCTGGTGGACCCGAAGAAGCGGTAGCCCCGCGGGGCTGCGGCCGGGGCCCGGGCCGAGACCCGGGACCCGGCTTCCGCTGCTAGCGCTCCGTCACCTTTCCGTCCGCGACCTCCAGGTGGCGGGTCACGCTGACCGCCTCCAGCATGCGGCGGTCGTGGGTGACCAGGAGGAGGGTGCCGGTGTAGGCGTCCAGGGCCTGCTCCAGCTGTTCGATGGCGGGCAGGTCGAGGTGGTTCGTCGGCTCGTCGAGGACGAGGAGGTTGACGCCCCGGCCCTGGAGCAGGGCGAGGGCGGCACGGGTGCGTTCGCCCGGGGAGAGGGTCGCGGCCTGGCGCAGGACGTGGTCCGACTTCAGGCCGAACTTGGCGAGCAGCGTGCGGACCTCGGCCGGCTCGGTGTCGGGCACCGCCGCGCAGAAGGCGTCCAGCAGGGTCTCCGGGCCGTGGAACAGCCCCCGGGCCTGGTCGACCTCGCCGACCAGGACGCCGGAGCCGAGCGCCGCGTGTCCGGAGTCGAGCGGGACCCGGCCGAGCAGCGCGCCCAGCAGGGTCGACTTGCCCGCGCCGTTGGCGCCGGTGACCGCGACCCGGTCCGCCCAGTCGATCTGGAGGGACACCGGTCCGAAGGTGAAGTCCCCGCGCCGTACCTCGGCGTCCCGCAGGGTGGCGACCACCGCTCCGGAGCGCGGGGCGGACGCGATCTCCATGCGCAGCTCCCACTCCTTGCGCGGCTCCTCGACCACCTCCAGGCGTTCGATCATGCGCTGCGTCTGGCGGGCCTTGGCGGCCTGCTTCTCGCTGGCCTCGCTGCGGAACTTGCGGCCGATCTTGTCGTTGTCGTTGCCGGCCTTGCGCCGGGCGTTCTTCACGCCCTTGTCCATCCAGGTGCGCTGCATCTGGGCGCGGTCCTGGAGGGCGGCCCGCTTGTCGGCGTACTCCTCGTAGTCCTCGCGGGCGTGCCGACGCGCCACCTCGCGCTCCTCCAGGTAGGCCGCGTAGCCGCCGCCGTAGAGGTTGATCTGCTGCTGGGCCAGGTCGAGTTCGAGGACCTTGGTGACCGTGCGGGTGAGGAACTCGCGGTCGTGGCTGACGACGACCGTGCCCGCGCGCAGACCGGTGACGAAGCGTTCGAGGCGCTCCAGACCGTCGAGGTCGAGGTCGTTGGTGGGCTCGTCCAGGAGGAAGACGTCGTAACGGGACAGCAGGAGGGAGGCGAGGCCGGCGCGGGCGGCCTGGCCGCCGGAGAGGGAGGTCATCGGCTGGTCCAGGCCGACGGCGAGGCCGAGCGAGTCGGCCACTTCCTCCGCACGCTCCTCCAGGTCCGCGCCGCCGAGGCCGAGCCAGCGCTCCAGGGCGGTGGCGTAGGCGTCGTCGGCACCGGGGGCGCCGTCCACCAGCGCCTGCGTGGCCTCGTCCAGCACGCGCTGTGCGGCGGTCACGCCGGTGCGGCGGCCGAGGAACTCCCGGACGGTCTCCCCCGGCCTGCGCTCCGGCTCCTGCGGCAGATGGCCGACGGTCGCGGCCGGCGGGGACAGCCGCAGCTCGCCGTGCTCGGGCGCGAGCAGCCCGGCGAGCATCCGCAGCAGGGTGGACTTGCCCGCGCCGTTGGCACCGACCAGCCCGATCACATCGCCGGGCGCGACGACGAGGTCGAGCCCGGAGAAGAGGGAGCGGTCGCCGTGCCCGGCGGCGAGGTTCTTGGCGACGAGAGTGGCAGTCATCAGACGCCGAGTTTAAGGGGCTGGCTGGTCGGGTGTGCCTCAGCCTGTTGTGCCGTGGTGCACCGGTGCCACGAGCACGGCCTGTGCGGTCCGGGCGACCAGGTAGGCGTCCCCCTTGACGGCCCCCGGGTCCAGGGGGACGCGGTGCCGGCCGGGTGTCAGGGTGCCGTCGAAGACCTCGTGAGCGCGGCTGCGGCGGAGCCGGCCTTGGCGGTACGCGGTGATCCGCACCCGGCACGCCGAGGCCACCTCCACGTCCGCCGTGCCGTCGGCGGCGGTCAGCGCCGTCAGCCGGCGCCCCGGGAGCGGGCCGCGGTCCAGGGCCTGCTCGATCTGGGCGACGAAGACCGGCACGATCGGGGCGGGCGCCTCGACGCACCCGGCCTCGATGCCGGCGCGCTCCAACGCCCGCCGCACCTCGGCGCGTTCGGACGCGGTGACCGTGCCGGCGAAGGCGACGGCGCCGTAGCCGCGCAGTTCCTCGGCGGGCACGTCCCGGGCGTCCGGGGTGATGTCGGCGCCGACGCCGATGGCGCGCAGCGCGGCGGCCGTCCGGGCGAGCCCACCGGCCCGGGCGCCGATCAGCAGCACCCTGCGGCGGGGTGCGGCTGGGCCGTCGACCAGGGCGGCGAGGGCGGCGCGGTACTCGGGGCCGTGGAAGCGGAACGGTCCTATGCCGTGATAGCCGTCGCGCTCCAGGTCTGCCCGCGGTCCCGTCTGCCAGGCGAGGTCCCGCCACACGTAGTCCTCGCCGTCGCGCTCGATGACGGCCGTGACCGCTCCGCAGGCCAGGTCCTCGCACTCGGGGCAGCCGTAGAGGACGAACCGGCCGTCCGGCAGCGGGGGTCCGGCCTCCAGCAGCAGCGCCCGGACGTGCGCGGTGAAGATCGCGGGCGGCACGTCGGAGGCGAGCGGCGAGACGGCGTCCAGGTCGGACAGGAGCGGCAGCAGGGGGCGGCCGTCCACGACGAAGTCCAGGAAGTCGCGGTGGGTCCGGACACCGCCGTCGGCGAGGACGCCCCCGGCGCGCATCGCCGGAGCCACACCGAAGGTCGCGTATACGGCAGACATGCTGTGAGTATCCCCACACCGGGACGGATGTGAGCGCCGCATGACATATTCGCCGGGCGCTGTCCCTCGGTCCGGGCAGGGCCTATCGTCCTGGCGTGGACAGCGAGCCGGGTGACGAAGTGATCGTGGTCGGGGGCGGGGTCGCCGGTCTCACGACGGCCGTGGTGCTGGCCGAGTCGGGGCGGCGGGTGCGGGTGTGGGCGCGGGAGCCGGCCGAGCGGACGGTCTCGGCGGTCGCCGGCGGCCTGTGGTGGCCGTACCGCATCGAACCGGAGCCGCTGGCCGGGGCGTGGGCGCTGGAATCCCTCGCCGTGTACGAGGAGTTGGCCCACCGGCCGCGGGAGACGGGCGTACGTCTGGTCGAGGGCGTACACGAGGGGGTCCGGCTGGACGAGCTCGGCGAGTGGGCCGGGCGGGTGCCGGGGCTGCGGGCGGTGGCGGACGGGCTGGCGGCGCGGCTGCCGGTGATCGACATGCCGGTGTATCTGGGCTGGCTGCGGGAGCGGCTCGTGCGGGCCGGTGGCGCGGTGGAGTCGCGCGAGGTGACCGACCTGGCCACGGTGCCGGCGGCCGTCGTGGTCAACTGCACGGGGCTCGGGGCGCGGTCCCTGGTGCCGGACCCGGCGGTACGCCCGGTGCGCGGGCAGCTGGTCGTGGTGGCGAACCCGGGGATCACGACCTGGTACGTCTCCGTCGACCGCTCCCCCACCGACTCCACCTACTTCATCCCGCAGCCCGGCAGACTGCTGCTCGGCGGTACGGCGCAGGAGGACGACTGGTCGCGGGAGCCGGACCCGGCCGTGGCCGCGGCGATCGTCGCCCGCTGTGCGGCGGTACGGGCGGAGATCGCGGGCGCCCGGGTGCTGGAGCACCGGGTGGGCCTGCGGCCGGTGCGCGATGCGGTACGGCTGGAGCGGGAGGCGCTGCCGGGCGGCGGCCGGGTGCTGGTGCACAACTACGGCCACGGCGGCGCCGGGGTCACGGTGGCGTGGGGATGCGCGCGGGAGGCGGCCGGGCTGGCGCTCACGGCCGTCTGAGGGGCGCGGGTGACGGTGTGCGCCCCTCGGCGGCCGCACCGGCTAGGCGAGCGGGAGGTCGGCTGTCGTGCGGGAGAGGTCCAGGGTGAGCGTCGGCCTGGTGGACGGGGGTTCGATGAGGTCCCGGTCGGTGCCCGCGATGATCAGGGCCAGCCGGTGCCCCGCGGGTACGACATGGTCGGTGGCCGCCAGGTTCAGGGTCATGGTGCAGGCCGTGCCCGGGGTGAGCGGGACGCCTCTGTCGAGCGAGGCGTGATGGCCCAGGTCGGCCCAGCCGCGGCTGAACACCGTGAAGCCGGCCTCGGTCGTCTTCGCCCGGGTCTCCTTGAAGCAGGCGCTGTCACCGGCCGTGCTCTCGCCCCAGCAGGTGCGCCGGGTCAGCGTGCTGATGCCCTCGCCGTCGTCGGCGTAGTCGCGAAGGGTGTCGGGCCCGAGGTCGACGAGGACGGCGGACAGATGGGCCGACACGGTGTTCGGGGTCGCGGTAACCGTCACCCGGGAGGAGCCGGACAGGCGCAGGTCGCGGGTGAGCGGTGCGGTGAGGAAGCCGGCCTTCTCGGGGGTGGGCGTGGTCAGGTGCGCGGCCCAGTCGGTCTCGCTGAGCGTCGGGTCGTCGGTGAAGGTCTCGGTGCCGGTGGCGGGGCGCGGTCCCAGGGTGCCGACGCCGGGCCGGGCGCCCGGGGCCGGGTGCAGGGTGACGGTGCGGGTGGCGCGCGGGGGCCAGGTCGCGGAGGTGACCCACTGGTCGGGGTGGCGCTCGATGTCGGCCATCGGCTCGCGGTCGATCCCGTTGTCGTAGCCGAGCAGTTCATGGTCGAACCAGCGGTGCAGGGTGTCGACCCAGGCGCCGCGCCGGTAGTCGAAGGGGTCGACATGGCCGGTCTGGGACAGCCAGATCTTGCGCCGCACCCCGTGCCGCGCCAGGGCGTCCCACCACTGGCCGAGATGCCGGGTGCGGACGTTGAGGTCCTGCATGCCGTGCACGAGGAACACGCTGGCGCGCACCTTGGCCGCGTCCTTGACGTAGTCCCGCTCGGTCCACAGCGGGGTCCAGTCGCCGCTGCGCGGGCTGCCGTCGGCGAGCCTTCGCTGGACGGCGGCGCAGTGGGCTCGCGCGCCGTCGCTCTCCACGGCGCCGGCCAGCCGGTCGGGGCCGCTGTCGTGGAGCGGGGCGCCCTGGGCGAAGTAGTAGTCGTACCAGGAGGAGATGGCGCTGATCGGGACGATGGTCCTCAGTCCCCGGACGCCGGTGGCGGCGACGCCGTTGGCGACGGTGCCGTCCCAGCTCTTGCCGATCATGCCGGTCGTGCCGTCGGTCCAGGTCGCCTTGACCGGCCTGCCGCCGGTGCGGCTGCTGTAGCCGCGGGCGCGGCCGCCCAGCCAGTCGATGACGGCCTTCGCGGACTGGATGTCGAAGCGGCCGCCGACGTCCACGCAGCCGTCGGAGCGGCCGGTGCCGGCGAGGTCGACGCCGACGAAGGCGTAGCCGCGGGGCACGAAGTAGTTGTCGAGGAAGAGCGGCATACGGACCACCCGGCCATGGGCGTCGTACGTCTTGACCTGGTTCTCGTTGCCGCGCCCGCAGCAGGCGTAGTAGGGGCTGGCGTCCATGACGACCGGCACCTTGCGGCCCTGCCGGGCGGGTTCGGCGGGCCGGACGATGTCGGCGGCGACCCGGTCGGTCCGGCCGTCCCCGTCCGCGTCGAAGCCCGTGTCCACCCAGACGGACTCACGGACGGCGTGGGCATAGGAGTAGACGGGCCGGCTCTCGCGGTTCCCGTGGTTCTCGCGGGGCGCGGCATGGGCGACGGCCGGCGTGAGGAGGGCGGCCGTCAGGAGTGCGACGACCGCCACGGCCGGCACCCGCCAGGGTGTGCGGCGCGGGTCTTCCGATGAGTGTCTCGGCATGGGCGGACGGTACTCCCGGCAACTGTGGTGCACGAGAGGGAAAACGGGCGACACGTGTGGCCGCGTGACGGCTGAATGGCGATCGTGTGACAGCAGGGGCCATGGACAGGTCAGGGACCACAGAGACTGAATAGGCTCCGAACACCTTCTCCGAACGGACTTGCAGTCCAGACGACTTGGAGCTGACGTGCACCGCAGAATCATCGCGCCGGGCGCACTGGCGGCGGCCTCCCTCCTGCTGGCGATCCCGGCATCGGCCGCGAGCTACTCCCCCGGCGCGCCGGGCATCGGCGACCCCTACTACCCGTCCTACGGCAACGGCGGCTATGACGTCTCCCACTACGACCTGCGGCTGCGGTACCAGCCGGCGACGGACGAGTTGGACGGCACGGCGACGATCCTGGCCCGGACCACGCAGGACCTGTCCAGCTTCGACCTGGACTTCCTGCTGGACGTCAGCGAGGTACGGGTCAACGGCAGCGCGGCGGCCTTCGCGCACTCCGGCGAGCACGAGCTGGTGATCACGCCGAAGACCCCGCTGAAGAAGGACACGCCGATCACGGTCGTGGTGCGCTACAGCGGGGTGCCGTCGACGAAGAGCGCGTACGGCTTCACCACCTGGCACCGCACCCCGGACGGCGCGGTCGCCGCCGACGAGCCCGAGGCCGCCTGGTGGTGGTTCCCGAGCAACGACCACCCGCTGGACAAGGCCACCTACGACGTGTCGGTGGCGGTGCCGGACGGCACCCAGGCCATCTCCAACGGCACGCTCCAGTCGTCGAGTTCGAAGCTGGGCTGGACCCGCTACAACTGGCGGGAGAACAAGCCGCAGGCGACCTATCTGGCCACGCTCGCCGTCGGCAAGTTCGACATCACCACCGGCACCTCCGACGGCGGGGTGCCGATCGTCAACGCCTACAGCAAGGACCTCGGCGACAACGACGGGGCGGCGCGGGCCAGCGTGGAGCGCACCGGGGAACTCGTGGACTGGCTGAGCGGCTATTTCGGGCCGTATCCGTTCAGCAGCGCCGGCGGCTATGTGCCGAACACCACCACCGGGTACGCCCTGGAGACGCAGACCCGGGTCTACTACAGCCCGAAGCAGTTCGCGAACGGCGCCAACACTTCCGTGGTCGTGCACGAGCTGGCCCACCAGTGGTACGGCGACGACGTGTCGCTCAAGGGCTGGAAGGACATCTGGATCAACGAGGGCTTCGCGCGGTACGCGCAGTGGCTGTGGTCGGAGCACGAGGGCGAGGGCACCACGCAGGAACTCGCCGACTACGTGTACGCCTCGCACCCGGCCGACGACCCGTTCTGGACCGTGAAGCCCGGTGACCCCGGCCCCGACGACCAGTTCGACATCGCCGTCTACGACCGGGGCGCGCTGGCCGTGCAGGCGCTGCGCAACGCGGTCGGCGACGATGCCTTCTTCGCCATTCTGAAGGGCTGGCCCGCGGAGCACGCGTACGGCAACGCCTCGGTGGCCGACTTCGAGAAGTACGCGGAGAAGGTGTCGGGCAAGCCGCTGGACGCGCTGTTCGACACCTGGCTGTTCCAGCCGTCGAAGCCGGCGGCGCCGGCCGCGCGCTCCCTCGCCGCCACGGGTGCGACGGGTGCGAAGGTCACGCAGCCGAAGTCGTGGAAGAAGATCGAGGCCACGAACGACGTGCGCTGAGTCTCACCCGGCCGGCTCCGCCGCCGCTTCGAGGAGCCCGTCCCGGTCTATCGCGTCCGCGCGGACAGCCGGGACGGTGCACGCGTACGCGCCCGCGATCGCGCCGTAGCGGGCGCACCGCTCGTGCGGCTCGCCGCTCAGCCGGCCGTAGAGGTAGGCGGCGGCGAAGGCGTCGCCCGCGCCGTTGGAGTCGACCACCGGCGCGGGCGGGACCGCCGCCGGGATCCGGGTCAGCTCGCCGTCGGCCAGCAGATAGGCGCCGTCCGCCCCGGCGGTGGCCACGACCGCCTCGGCCCGGCCCCGCTCGGCGATGCGCCGCATGGTCCGCTCGGGGTCGGTGAGGGCGGCGGCGGAGAGGAAGACGAGGTCGGCGGTGTGGGCGAACGGCTCGTGGTAGGGGTTCTCGCCGTCCCAGTCGTGCAGATCGGTGGAGAGCGGTACGCCCGTCGTGCGCAGCACCGGCAGGGCGTCGGCGCAGGGCTGGGTGAGGGTCACGTGCACATGGCGGCTCGCCGCCGCCAGCTCGCGCAGGGTGGTCTCGGGGAAGCGGTCGCCGGGGCGGGCGCGGGTCGTGTCGTACAGGGAGAGGCGGCGGCCGTCCGGGCCCACGAGGTTGACCGCGCGCTTGGTCCCGGCGGGCTGCGGGAGCGCGGTCAGCCCGATGCCGTGCGCGTCGTGCAGGGCGCGGACCAGGTCGCCCTCGGGGTCGTCGCCGAGCAGGTCGAGGTGGTGGGTGCGCAGGCCGAGCGCGGCCAGGCCCAGGGCGACGAAGTCGCCGGTCTGCCCGGCGCGGGTGCGGATCCCGGAGTCGATCATGTAGCTGTCGGCGTACGGCAGGGGCAGTTCCGGGACGTGCACGATGGTGTCCACACCCGCCCCACCGAGCACCAGCACATCATTCCGCACGCTCATCAGGCGCCCTCCCCGTGGTCGTAGACCGTCACGGCGATCCCCCGCCGTACGAGCCGTTCGGTGATGAGCGGCTCTATGCGGGACCACTTGCCTCCCGCCAGGCCGCAGCCTATGCGGGGCATGTGCACGGAGGCGCCGAGTTCCGTCACGCGGTCCGCGAGCCGGCCGAGGGCGGTGTCGATGGCCTCGTAGCGCACCGGGACGCCCTTGCTGCCGGTCCTGATCCCGCGCTGGCCGACCATGTTGGCCACCCACAGGTAACGCTCCACCTGGACGAGTTGCACCGCGCCCAGCGCGAAGTCGTTCCGGGCGCGGTCGCGGTGCCAGGCGCGGTAGGCCGCCTCGGGTTCCGGCCAGCGGCGGGAGAGGGCGAGGACGAAGCCCTTGCCCCAGCCGCCGATGTCGTTGCAGACATGGGCGATCACCTTGGTGCCCTTGGCCGACGGCGCGGTGGCGTCACCTCGGATGTACTGGACTTCCGACATGACGCCACCGTAGGCGATGCCACTGACAGTGGCGGTGAGCTGCTACTTCGTCAGCTCGGACGGCTCCTGGCGGGTGTTCTCGGACACCCGGCGGCGCACGCCGAACCAGCCGGCGACCAGCATGACGGCGATGACCGGGATGAGCAGGATGGTCTTGCGGCCGACGTCGGGGTCGTTCCACATCATGCCGAGGCAGACCAGCAGGAAGGCGATCGTGGCGATCTCGGTGACCGGGCTGAACTTCAGCTGGAAGTGCGGCCGGGTCGCCAGCCCGGCGCGGGCGCGGCGGACGAAGATCATGTGGCAGACCATGATGATCACCCAGGTGCTGATGATGCCGAGGGAGGCGATGTTCAGCACGATCTCGAAGGCCTGGCTGGGCACCAGGTAGTTCAGGCCGACGCCGAGCACGCAGACGGCGCAGGTGAGCAGGATGCCGCCGTAGGGCACCTGGCTGCGGTTCATCCGGGCAGTGAACTTCGGCGCGGAGCCCGCCATGGCCATGGAGCGCAGGATGCGGCCGGTGGAGTACAGACCGGAGTTGAGCGAGGACATGGCGGCAGTCAGCACGACCAGGTTCATCACATCGCCGGCCGCCGGGACACCGATCTTGGAGAGCACGGTCACGAAGGGGCTCTCGTCGGCGGAGTACACCGAACCGGGCAGCAGCAGCGCGAGCAGCACGACCGAGCCGACGTAGAACAGGCCCACCCGCCACATGATCGAGTTCACCGCGCGCGGAACGACCTTCTCCGGCTCGGCGGTCTCACCGGCGGCCACGCCGACCAGCTCCAGCGCGGCGTACGCGAAGATCACACCCTGCATCACCAGGACGACCGGCATCATGCCGTGCGGGAACAGACCGCCGTGGTCGGTGATGACGCTCAGACCGGGGGTGTGGCCGTCGACCTTGTGCTGGGTGGCCAGCAGGAAAATGCTGATCAGCATGAACCCGACGATGGTGGCGACCTTGATGATCGCGAACCAGAACTCCATCTCGCCGAAGATCTTCACCGAGATGAGGTTCACCGCGAGGACCACCGCGAGCGCGATCAGCGCCAGCACCCACTGCGGGATGGAGGTGAAGAAGCTCCAGTAGTGCGTGTAGAGCGCGATGGCGGTGATGTCGGCGATGCCGGTGGTCGACCAGTTCAGGAAGTACATCCAGCCGGCGACATAGGCACCCTTCTCACCGAGGAACTCACGCGCGTAGCTCACGAAGGACCCGGAGGACGGGCGGTACAGGACCAGCTCGCCGAGGGCGCGCACCACGAAGAAGGCGAAGACACCGCAGACCAGGTAGGCCAGGGCGAGCGCCGGACCCGCGTTGTGCAGGCGGCCGCCCGCACCCAGGAGGAGACCGGTGCCGATGGCGCCACCGATGGCGATCATGTTGACGTGCCGGGCCTTGAGGTCCTTGCTGTAACCGGCGTCGCCCGCGTCCGCGGGCGTCTGGGGCGCCTGGGGAGGGGCGGCGGCCTGGGCCGACTGCACGGCGTCCTTGCTCACGGTGGTACCACTTCCTGGTGGGCCCGGACCTCGTGGGCCCGGGTGTCCGTACTTGCTCGGCCCGCACCCGCCGGTGGGCATCGGTACAGACCAAGGCAGCAGCTTCCCAGAGGGTTGTCCGGATACGCGGTGATCCACGCCACAGAGCGGCGTTTCTCACAGGGATCTTCACCGGTTTCACAGTTCTGGTGAGACAGCGATACTGCTGCACATGACGACCGACACTGGGGAGCCCGGCACCGGGGAGCCCACCCTCACCGTCGACGAGCTGGCCGCCCGGGCCGGTGTCACCGTCCGCACCGTCCGGTTCTACGGCAGCAAGGGGCTGCTGCCCCCGCCGGCGATCGGTCCGCGCCGGGTGGGGCACTACGGGCCCGAGCATGTGGCGCGCCTCGCGCTGATCGAGGAGCTTCAGCAGCAGGGCATGACCCTCGCGGCGATCGAGCGGTACCTCAAGCAGCTGCCGCCGGATCTCGGCCCGCACGACCTGGCCATCCATCGCGCGGTGGTCGCGTCCTGGGCGCCGGACACGGTGGAGACCGTGTCGCGGGGCGAACTCGAACGGCGCGCCGGGCGCCCCCTCGCCGCTGAGGACATCGAGTGCCTGACGGCGATGGGCGTGGTCCGGGAGGAGGACGAGGGGATGCTCCGGGTCGACTGCGGGCTGCTCCGGCTCGGCGTCCGGCTCCTCGACGTGCCGCTGTCGCAGGACGCGATCCGGGCGGCGCGCGGGGTGCTCATGGAGCACTCGCGCGCCGCGGCCCACGAACTGGCCCAGCTCTTCCGCGGCGAGGTGGCGGAGCGGGACACCCGGGATGTGAAGTCCCTGTCCGCGCATATGCAGCCGCTGGTGGTGCAGGCGCTGCTCACGACCTTCCAGCGGTCGCTGCGGGAGGAGCTGGGCGAGTGGCTCGGCGGGTCAGGGGCGGACTGAGTCGCTGAACGGCTCCCCCTTCCCGGCCTTCTCCACCAGCAGCGCGGGCGGGGTGAACCGCTCGCCGTAGCGCTCGGCCAGCTCGCGCGCGCGGGCCACGAAGCCCGGCAGACCGCCTTCGTAGCCGTTGATGTACTGGAGCACGCCGCCCGTCCAGCCGGGGAAGCCGATGCCGAGGATCGACCCGATGTTGGCGTCGGCGACCGAGGTGAGGACGCCCTCCTCCAGGAGCCGTACGGTGTCGAGCGCCTCGGCGAAGAGCATCCGCTCCTGCATGTCGCGGAAGGGGATCTCCTGGCCCGGCTTGGTGAAGTGCTCGCGCAGGCCCGGCCAGAGCCCGGCGCGCTTGCCGTCCTCGGTGTAGTCGTAGAAGCCCGCGCCGCCGCTGCGGCCGGTGCGGCCGAACTCGTCCACCATGCGGTCGATGACCGCCTCCGCCGGGTGCGCGGTGTAGGTGCCGCCGGCCTCCTCCACGGCCCGCCGGGTCTCGCCGAGGATCTTGCGCGGGAGGGTCAGGGTCAGCTCGTCCATGAGCGAGAGCACCTTGGCCGGGTAGCCGGCCTGGGCCGCGGCCTGCTCCACGGAGGCGGGCTCCAGCCCCTCGCCGACCATGGCGACGCCCTCGTTGATGAAGTGGCCGATCACGCGGGAGGTGAAGAAGCCGCGCGAGTCGTTGACGACGATCGGCGTCTTGTTGATCTGCCGGACCAGGTCGAAGGCGCGGGCGAGGGCCTCGTCGCCGGTCCGCTCGCCCTTGATGATCTCCACCAGCGGCATCTTGTCGACCGGTGAGAAGAAGTGCAGGCCGATGAAGTCGGCCTGGCGCTCCACGCCCTCGGCGAGCGTGGTGATGGGCAGGGTGGAGGTGTTGGAGCACAGCAGCGCGTCGGGCGCGACCACGGACTCGATCTGCTGGAACACCTTGTGCTTGAGCGCGGTGTCCTCGAAGACGGCCTCGATCACCGCGTCGCAGCCCGCGAGGTCGGTCACCTCGGCGGTGGGGGTGATGCGGGCGAGCAGCGCGTCGGCCTTCTCCTGGCTGGTGCGGCCCTTGGCGACGGCCTTGGCGCACAGCGTCTCCGAGTAGCCCTTGCCCTTGAGGGCCGCCTCGACGGTGACGTCCTTCAGGACGACGTCGATGCCCGCGCGGGCGCAGGCGTAGGCGATGCCGGCGCCCATCATCCCGGCGCCGAGGACGGCGACCTTGCGGACCTGGCGGGGCTCGACGCCCTTCGGGCGGTTGGCGCCGGAGTTGACGGCCTGGAGGTCGAAGAAGAACGCCTGGATCATGTTCTTGGCGGTCTGCCCCGTGACCAGCTCGGTGAAGTAGCGGGTCTCGATGGTGCTCGCGGTCTCGAAGTCGACCTGGGAGCCCTCCACCGCGGCGGCGAGGATGTTGCGCGGGGCCGGGTAGGGGGCGCCGTTCGTCTGCTTGCGCAGGCTGGCCGGGAAGGCGGGCAGGTTGGCGGCGAACTTCGGGTTGGCCGGCGTACCCCCCGGGATGCGGTAGCCGGGGACGTCCCACGGCTGGTGCGACTCGGGGTGGGCGTCGATGAAGGCGCGGGCCTTGGCGAGCATCTCCTCCGGGGTGGCGGCCACCTCGTGCACCAGGCCGGCCTCCAGGGCGCGCCGGGGGCTGTACTGGGTGCCCTGGAGCAGCACCTTCAGCAGCGCGTCGGTGATGCCCATCAGCCGGACGGTGCGGGTGACGCCGCCGCCCGCCGGCAGCAGGCCGAGGGTGACCTCGGGCAGGCCGATCTTGGACCCGGGGGCATCCAGGGCGATCCGGTGGTGGGAGGCGAGCGCGATCTCGTAACCGCCGCCCAGGGCCGCGCCGTTGACGGCGGCGACGACCGGCTTGCCGAGGGTCTCGATGCGGCGCAGCGCGTTCTTGATCTCGGTCGCGGCGTCGAAGACCTGCTGGGCGTCCTCGGGACCGGCCTTGATCATGTCCTTGAGGTCGCCACCCGCGAAGAAGGTCTTCTTGGCGGAGGTGTAGATGATGCCGCGGATGGAGTCCTTCTCGGCCTCCGCGCGCGCGGCGACGGCCTGGATGGAGGCGCGGAACGCCTGGTTCATGGTGTTCGCGGACTGGTCGGGGTCGTCCAGCACGAGGGTGACGACACCGGTGTCGTCCTGCTCCCAGCGGATGGTGGTGCTCTCGGTCATGACAGTCGTCTCCGTTGAAGTCGCTTGGTTCCGCGGGGAGTTCAGATGCGTTCGACGATGGTGGCGATGCCCATGCCACCGCCCACGCACAGGGTGGCGAGGCCGTAGCGCTTGTCCTGGCGCTCCAGTTCGTCCACCAGGGTGCCCAGGATCATGGCGCCGGTCGCGCCGAGCGGGTGGCCGAGGGCGATGGCGCCGCCGTTGACGTTGACCTTGTCGAGGCTGAGGCCCATGTCCTTCACGAAGCGCAGGACGACCGCGGCGAACGCCTCGTTGATCTCGACCAGGTCGATGTCGTCGATGGTGAGGCCGGCCCGGCTGAGCGCCTTGCGGGTGGCGGGCGCGGGGCCGGTGAGCATGATGGTCGGCTCGGAGCCGGAGACGGCCGCGGAGACGATCCGCGCGCGCGGGGTGAGACCGTAGCGCTCACCGACCTCCCTGGAGCCGATCGCGACCAGGGAGGCGCCGTCCACGATGCCGGAGGAGTTGCCCGCGTGGTGGACGTGGTCGATCTTCTCCACCCAGTGGTACTTCTGGAGCGCGACCGCGTCGAAGCCGCCCAGCTCGCCGATGTCCGCGAACGACGGCTTGAGCTTGGCGAGGGAGTCGGCGGTGGTGCCGGGGCGCATGTGTTCGTCGCGGTCGAGGACGACCAGGCCGTTGCGGTCCTTGACCGGGACCACCGAGCGGTCGAAGCGGCCCTCCTTCCAGGCAGTGGCGGCGCGCTCCTGGGACAGGGCCGCGAACTCGTCCACGTCCCGGCGGGTGAAGCCCTCGATGGTGGCGATCAGGTCGGCGCCGATGCCCTGCGGCACGAAGTTGACGGCGAGGTTGGTCATCGGGTCGTTGAACCAGGCTCCGCCGTCGGAGCCCATCGGCACCCGGGACATGGACTCCACACCGCCCGCGAGGACCAGGTCCTCCCAGCCCGAACGGACCTTGGCCGCGGCCAGGTTGACGGCCTCCAGGCCGGAGGCACAGAAGCGGTTCTCCTGCACGCCCGCGACGGTGTCCGGAAGTCCGGCGGCGATCGCGGCGATCCGGGCGATGTCGGAGCCCTGGTCGCCGACGGGGCCGACGACGCCGAGCACGATGTCGTCGACGGCGGCCGGGTCGAGGCCGGGGAAGCGGTCGCGCAGCGCGTGGATGAGGCCGACGACCAGGTCGACGGGCTTGGTGCCGTGCAGGGCGCCGTTCGCCTTGCCGCGGCCGCGCGGGGTGCGGATCGCGTCGTACACGTACGCTTCGGTGCTCACTGGAGTGCCTTTCGGGAGGGTGGGCCGAGCGGGGGCGGGGTCGCCTGGGTCGGTGGGGTCAGTCGCCGTCGGCGGCCGGGGGGTCGTGCAGCGCGGGTACGGCCCAGTCCCGGGCCACCGACTCCGTGTGCGCGCCGGGCAGGGCCGGCCCGCCGCGGACGGCTGCGGGGGTCGCGGAGAACCGGGGGGCGGGGGCGGGCTGGGTGACGCCGGAGTGGCTGACGAAGGTGCCGCGCGCGGCCAGGTGCGGGTGGTGCGGGGCCTCGCGCAGGGACAGCACCGGGGCCACACAGGCGTCGGACCCCTCGAAGAGGGCCGTCCACTCGTCCCGGGTGCGGGCCTTGAAGCGGGCGGCGATCTTTTCGCGCAGCTCGCCCCAGCGGGTCCAGTCCGTGCGGGCGCCGTCCTCCTCGGCCAGGCCGAGCAGGCGCAGGAACTCGTCGTAGAACTGCTCCTCCAGGGCACCGACCGCGATGTACCGGCCGTCGGCGGTCTCGTAGGTGCCGTAGTAGGGGCAGCCGCCGTCGAGGAGGTTGGCGGCGCGCCGGTCCTGCCAGCCGCCGGCCGCCAGCATGCCGTGGATCATCGCGGACAGGTGGGCCGTGCCGTCCACGATGGCGGCGTCGACCACCTGTCCGGTGCCGGTCGCGCGCGCGTGGTGCAGCGCGGCGAGCACGCCGACCACCAGGTAGAGCGAACCGCCCGCGTAGTCGCCGAGGAGGTTGGCGGGGACGGGCGGGGGCTCGTCCGGCCGGCCGATCATGCCGAGGGCGCCCGTGACGGCGATGTAGGCCACGTCGTGGCCGGCGCGGGGGGCGAGGGGGCCGTCCTGGCCCCAGCCGGTCATGCGGCCGTAGACCAGACGGGGGTTGCGGGCGTGGCAGTGCTCGGGGCCGACGCCGAGCCGCTCGGCGACGCCCGGGCGGTAGCCCTCGATCAGGATGTCGGCCCGCTCGGCGAGATCGAGGACGCGCGCGGGTCCGTCCGCCGCCTTGAGGTCGACGACGACCGAGCGCTTGTTGCGGTTGGTGATGTCGCGGGCCGGGTCGATGCCGATGCCGGGGCCGCCCGGGCGGTCCACCCGGACCACGTCGGCGCCGAGGTCGCCCAGGAGCATGGCGGCGAACGGGCCCGGCCCGATGCCGGCCAGCTCCACCACGCGCACGCCGGTGAGCGGGCCAGCCTGCCCCGGCTTCACTGCCGTCGTCATCGAGCCCCCAAGCGAGTGTGACACTACCGATGTAACACCGGTGATGCTAAGAACACGTTCCACCGGACACAAGACCTCAACGAGCAAGCGCTTAGCCAAGTGCCCGGCGCGTCCGGGATCACCCGGACGGATGAAAGGCCGGTCGTCGGAGCGCGCACACCTCACGCTAGCCTCAGCGACCGACGGCGGCGCGGGCTGCGGGACGAAGGGGTGTCATGGCCAGGCTGAAAAGGACGGACCGTCCGTACGACCTCGTGCTCTTCGGAGCGACGGGCTTCGTCGGAACGCTGATAGCGGAGTACCTCGCCGCGCACGCGCCGCGGGACCTGCGCTGGGCGATAGCGGGCCGCGACGCACGCAAGCTGGAGCGGCTGCGCGAAGCGCTCCCCGGCGGCGCGGAGATCGGCGTCCTGCGCGCCGACGTCGCCGAACCGGACACCGTGCGGGCCCTCGCCGACCACGCGCGCGTGGTGGCCACGACCGTCGGGCCGTACATCCAGCACGGCGAGGCACTGGTCGCCGCCTGCGCGCAGGCCGGCACCGACTACCTGGACCTCACCGGTGAGCCGGAGTTCGTGGACCTGATGTACGTCCGGTACGACGCACGCGCGCGGGAGACCGGCGCCCGGCTGGTGCACGCCTGCGGCTTCGACTCCGTACCGCACGACCTGGGGGTGTACTTCACCGTCCGGCAGCTGCCGGAGGGGGTGCCGCTGACCGTGGACGGGTTCGTGAGCACCGACGCGGCGTTCTCCGGCGGCACGCTGGCCTCGGCGCTGAACCAGATCGCCCGCGGCCGGCAGATGCTGTCCGCCGCGCGCGAGCGGGCCCGGCACGAGCCCCGGCTGCTCGGGCGCCGGGTGGCAACCCCGGCGGGCGCGCCGCGGTTCGCCGGGGAGGTCGGCGCGTGGGCGGTGCCGCTGCCGACGATCGATCCGCAGATCGTGCGCCGCTCGGCGAAGGCCCTGGAGCGGTACGGCCCCGACTTCCGCTACCGGCACTTCGCCGCGGTCCGGCATCTGCCGGTCGCGCTCGGCGGGGTCGCCGCCGTCGGTGCCGTCGCGGCGGCCGCCCAGCTGCCGCCCGCACGGCGCTGGCTGTCGGACCGGCTCAAGCCGGGCGACGGGCCGAGCCCGGAGAAGCGGGCGCGGAGCTGGTTCACCGTGCGGTTCGTCGGCGAGGGCGGCGGGCGGCGGGTGTTCACCGAGGTCGCGGGCGGCGACCCGGGCTACGACGAGACGGCCCGGATGTTCGCCGAGGCCGCGCTGTGCCTGGCCTTCGACGAACTGCCGCCGACGGCCGGGCAGGTCACCACCGCGCAGGCGATGGGCGACGCGCTGACCGAGCGGCTGCGGGCCGCCGGGATCACCTTCCGGGTGGCCGCCGAGACCCCGAGCGCCTCCACGCGCGCGTGAGGCAGCTACGGGTTCAGGAGGCCGGCGCCCGGCGCGCCGTCGCCTCCTGGAGCGCCCGGCGGCACAGGGCGTCCGCCCGGCGCGTGGTCTCCGGCAGCCGGTAGGCCGGGGCCAGCGCCAGGGTGTGCGCCACGGCGTTGTCCAGGCTCACCCGGTGGCCGACGGAGACGAAGACCGGCTTGACGCGGTCCCTGGTGCGCACCGCGCGGCCGACCTCCTCGGTTCCGGCGAGCAGCGGTGCCCAGGCGCCGCGCGCGGGGGCGGGGTCGTCGTAGGTGAAGGTGAACGGGTTCTTGGCGACGCCGATGGTCGGCAGGTCCAGGAGCACGCCCAGGTGGCTGGCGAGGCCGAAGCGACGGGGATGGGCGAGGCCGTAGCCGTCGCACACGACCAGACCGGGCTGGCACGGCAGCCGGTCCAGGGCGGCCCTGACCGTGGGGATCTCACGGAAAGCGAGCAGCCCGGGCACATAAGGGAAGGAGATGCGGCCGACGGCGGTCGCCTCGGCCACCACCTCCAGGGTGGCCGCGTCCAGGACGACGGCGGCCGCGGCGACGAGGTCGAGGGCGTCGTCGTAGGCGACGTCCACGCCGGTCACCGGGCCGCTGCCGGGCGGCGGTCCGGGTTCGTCGAGCACCACCCGCCCGCGCAGTTCGTCCTGGACCGCGCGGGCCTCGTCCTCGGTCGCGGGCCAGCCCGCGGGTACGCCTACGGTCGTCATGGTGCCCACGACTGTACGGCTTCCCGGCCGGCCCCCGGACGCCAGGGGGTACGCTCGCGATCATGTTCGTACTGGAGCTGAACTACAACGCGCCGCTGGAAGCGGTGGACGCCCTGCTGCCCGACCATGTGAAGTGGCTGGAGGAACAGTACGAGAAAGGTTTCTTCCTGGCCTCCGGGCGCAAGAACCCCCGCGACGGCGGGGTGATCCTGGCGGTCGCGTCGAACCGGACCCTGATCGAGCGACTCACCGCGGGCGACCCGTTCGTGATCGCCGGCGTGTGCACGTACCGCATCACGGAGTTCATCGCCACGAAAACGGTCCCGGCACTGGACCCTTACCGCCAAACGCCGGCCTGAGCAGCCGCGCCAGGCTCACCCCTCCGCATCCCGACTCCGTCGGCCCGCCGACCTTTCCGGGCTCAGCCCTTCTTGGCGTTCAGCGCACGCTGGAGCTCGTCCTTGTTCATATGGGAGCGGCCTTCGATGCCGCGCTGCCTGGCCTCGTTGTAGAGCTGGTCGCGGGTGGGGCCGTGGGACCCGACGCGGTTGCCCGACCGCTGGCCGCCGCGCTCGGAGGACGACTTGCTGTCCTGCGTGGAGCTGCGGCTGGCGGTCTTGGACTCGCCGGAGCGGGCACGTTCCTTGTTCACGGTCCGCGCGGCGATCTCCTTGGCGCGTCCGGCACTCTCGCCCCTGTCCTGCGCGCTCTTCTTGATGTGCTCGTACTGACGCTCGCGCTTCGGGCTGGAACCGGCTGGCATGATCGCTCCCTTCCTCGCGCCGATGCCTTGCTGCACGCCGCCGAGTACCCGCCCTCGGGGCTTCTACCGGCCAGGCATGAATGCGGTGACCGAGGTCACTCGTTCCCCGCGTGCACGCAACGGCCGGATCCGTCGTCTCTCTCAGTGCCGGGCGTCGCACCCGGACGTAGCCCAGCCGTCACGAGGGAGCAAGGCGTTGTCAACCGTCATCGAGCAGCCCGTAGAGGCCCGTCTCGTCGCCGCCGCACCGCGCATGCCGAGCATTCCCGCCACGCTGCGCTACGACCGGAGCGATCCGTTCGCCGTCCGCATGACCTTCCCGGCCCCGGCCACCCTGGAGGGCGTGGAGGTGTGCTGGACCTTCTCCCGTGAGCTGCTCGCGGCCGGGCTGGAGGGGCCCGAGGGCCTGGGCGACGTCCGGGTCCGGCCGTACGGGTACGACCGCACCGTGCTGGAGTTCCACGCCCCGGAGGGCACCGCGCTGGTGCATGTGCGCTCGGGCGAGATACGGCGGTTCCTGGACGCGACGGACGAGCTGGTGCCGGCCGGCCTCGAACACCTCCAGCTGGACCTGGACCACGGTCTGGCCGAGCTGATGCGCGACGCCTGCTGAGCCCTCCGCGCCCGGCGCCCCCGCGGTTAATTCCGTTGACAGCGCTGCGCGCCCTTCCTACCGTGTAATCGGTCCTGTTGCCGTCGATTGGAGAAGGACGTTGCTCGTCTGAGGTCCTGAGACACCGCGTTCACACCCCTGAGGTGGTGTGCGTGGCGTACGACCTCGGCGTCCGAGCCGTCCTCTGGCACAGGCCCTTTTCCGTTCTCGGGCCTCCTCGTGCCCTGGGTCCTTCGGTGTCCGCCTCGCGGTGTCTCCCACGCGCTCGCCCCCGACCGCACCCACCCACACCGCGAGGCCCTTGTGTCAACGAACCTCACCTGCACCGCCCTCTCCTTCGCCTGGCCCGACGGCACCACCGTCCTCGACGGTCTCGACCTCGCCTTCGGCCCCGGCAGAACCGGTCTCATCGGCGTCAACGGCTCCGGCAAGTCCACCCTGTTGAGGCTGCTGGCCGGCGAACTCGTCCCGGTCGCCGGTGCCGTCAAGGCCACCGGCGAGATCGGCTATCTCCCGCAGAACATCACCCTGGACACCACGCTCCGCGTCGACGAGGCCCTCGGGATCGCCGGCCGGCGGGCCGCGCTGCACGCCATCGAGTCGGGCGACACGTCCGAGGAGCACTTCGAGGCGGTCGGCGACGACTGGGACGTCGAGGAGCGCGCCCTCGCCACGCTCGGTGAACTCGGCCTCGGCCACCTGGGCCTGGACCGCACCGTCGGAGAGGTGTCCGGCGGCGAGTCGGTGCTGCTGCGGCTGGCCGCGCTGCTGCTGCGCCGCCCGGACGTGCTGCTGCTGGACGAACCCACCAACAACCTCGACCTGTACGCGCGCCGCCGGCTGTACCAGGCCGTCGGCTCCTGGCCGGGCATCCTGGTCGTGGTCAGCCACGACCGGGAACTGCTCGACCTGGTCGACCAGATCGCCGAGCTGCGCTCCGGCGAGGTCACCTGGTACGGCGGCGGCTTCTCGGCCTACGAGGATGCCCTCGCGGTGGAGCAGGAGGCCGCCGAGCGGATGCTCCGGGTCGCCGAGGCGGATCTGCGCAAGCAGAAGCGGGAACTCGTCGACGCCCAGGTCAAACTGGCCCGCCGCAAGCGGTACGGCCAGAAGATGTGGGACAGCAAGCGGGAGCCCAAGATCGTCATGGGAGCGCGCCGACGCGCCGCCCAGGAGTCCGCGGGCAAACACCGCATCCTGCACGAGGAGCGGCTCGCCGAGGCGAAGGAGCGCCTGGACGTGGCGGTGGAGGCCGTACGGGACGACGACGAGATCCGCGTCGAGCTGCCGTACACGGCCGTGCCGCCCGGCCGGCAGGTCCTCACCCTGGAGGACCTGGAACTCGCCCACGGCGTACGCGTCCCGGGGATCCTCGACCTGCGTGGCCCGGAGCGGATCGCGCTGGTCGGACGGAACGGCTCCGGCAAGACGACCCTGCTGCGGACCGTCGCCGGGCAGCTGGCCCCGGTGGCCGGCGTGGCCACGGCGCATGTCCCGCTGCGGTTCCTGCCCCAGCGGCTGGACGTGCTGGACGACAAGCGGACGGTCGCCGAGAACGTGGCCCGGTTCGCGCCGGGCGCCACCAACAACCGGGTCCGGGCGCGGCTCGCCCGCTTCCTGTTCCGGGGTGCCCGGGCGGACCAGAAGGCGGCCACCCTCTCGGGCGGCGAGCGGTTCCGGGCGGCCCTGGCCGCGCTGATGCTCGCCGAACCGGCACCGCAGCTGCTGCTGCTCGACGAGCCGACGAACAGCCTCGACATGGCGAGCGTACGGCAGCTCACCTCGGCCCTGGAGTCGTACGAGGGCGCACTGCTCGTGGCCAGCCACGACCTGCCCTTCCTGGAATCGGTCGGCATCACCCGGTGGCTGCTGATGGAAGGGGGCGAACTGAAGGAGATCGCACCGGAGGATGTCGGCCTGGGCACAGCCTGACAACGAGGGTTTTGCCCAGGCCGGAGCGGGCTGCATGATGGCGGACCGGTGCCGGACCCCGTCCGGCGCCGGTCCGCACCACTGCCGCGACCGAACCGTCCGACCGATACGAAAGGCTTCTCGTGCCCAGCAAGAAGGCCCTCGTCCGCCGCCCCAGCCCCCGTCTCGCCGAAGGCCTGGTGACGCACATCGAGCGGGAGAAGGTCGATGTGGAGCTCGCCGTGCGGCAGTGGGAGGCGTATGTCGAGGCGCTGCGCGCCCACGGCTGGGAGACGATCGAGGTCGAACCGGCCGACGACTGCCCGGACTCGGTGTTCGTCGAGGACACCGTCGTGATGTTCCGGAACGTGGCCTTGATCACCCGGCCCGGTGCCGATCCCCGCCGGGCGGAGACCGCCGGTGTCGAGGAGGCGGTGGCGAGCCTCGGCTGCTCGGTGAACTGGATATGGGAGCCGGGCACGCTGGACGGCGGCGATGTGCTGAAGGTCGGCGACACGGTCTATGTCGGCCGGGGCGGGCGCACCAACGTGGCCGGTGTCCAGCAGCTGCGGGCCGCCTTCGAGCCGCTGGGCGCGCGCGTGGTGGCCGTGCCGGTGAGCAAGGTGCTGCATCTGAAGTCGGCGGTGACCGCGCTGCCCGACGGCACGGTGATCGGGCACATCCCCAAGGTGGACCGGCCCGCGCTCTTCCCGCGCTTCCTGTCGGTGCCGGAGGAGTCCGGCGCCCATGTGGTGCTGCTCGGCGGGCACAAGCTGCTGATGGCGGCGAGCGCCCCGAAGACGGCGGAGCTGCTGACCGATCTCGGCCACGAGGTGATCACGGTGGACATCAGCGAGTTCGAGAAGCTGGAGGGCTGTGTGACCTGTCTCTCGGTGCGGCTGCGGGAGCTGTACGCCTGATCGGGTGATTCTGTCAGCCCGACAGCCCCGGGACCTGGCGGGTCCCGGGGCTGTTCCGTATGGCGTCAACCCGGGTCCGGCCCCGCTGATCAGCAGCCTTTACGGCGAACTTAACCTACGGGTTCGTAACCTACGGATTCGTAGCCTACGATCACGTAGGTTCCGGCGCCGCTCGCCGGCACCTCCCCCACCTCTCCCCCTTGGTTCGGCGTCCCCCTGGAGTTCCTGTGACGATCACTTCCCCTCACCTCGGCAGCCCGTCCGTGTGGACCGACGCGCGGCTGCTGTACGCGCTGGAGGAAGTGGTCGAGACCGAGCTGAACCGGCACCTGAAGGTCGCCAAGGACTGGATGCCGCACGAGTACGTGCCCTGGAGCGACGGCCGTAACTTCCCCGGTGTGTTCGAGGACGGGCAGGCCTGGGAGCAGGAGCAGTCCAAGGTGACGGACATCGGGCGGATCGCCCTCGTGGTCAACCTGCTCACCGAGGACAACCTGCCGAGCTACCACCACGAGATCGCCTCGCTCTTCGGCCGCGACGGCGCGTGGGGCACGTGGGTGCACCGGTGGACGGCCGAGGAGGGCCGGCACGGCATCGTGATGCGGGACTACCTGCTCACCTCGCGGGCGGTGGACCCGGACAAGCTCGAGCGTTTCCGCATGGCCCACATGAGCGAGGGCTTCGAGTCCGACAACCGGCACTCGATGCTGCACTCGATCGCCTATGTCGCGTTCCAGGAGCTGGCCACCCGGATCTCGCACCGCAACACCGGGCACCAGTCCGGCGACCCGGTCTGCGACCGCATGCTGGCGCGCATCGCAACCGACGAGAACCTGCACATGGTCTTCTACCGCAATCTGCTGAAGGCCGCCTTCGAGCTGGCCCCCGACCTGACCATGCAGGCGGTGCGGGACGTGGTCGTCAACTTCCGGATGCCCGGACACGGCATCCCGGGCTTCGAGCGGGCGGCCGCGCAGATGGCCATCGGCGAGGTGTACAACCTGCGCATCCACCACGACGACGTGCTCCAGCCGGTGCTGCGCTTCCTGAAGGTCCTGGAGATCGACGGGCTCGGCCCCGAGGGCCGCCAGGCACAGGAGGAGCTGGGCCTGTACATGGGCGGGCTGGACGCGGAGGCCGCGAAGTTCGACGAGCGCCTCGCCGCCCGCAAGGCCCGCATGGCGGCCCGCCACACCGGCTGACCACGACACGGGTGAGCCCGGCGAAGTCGCGCTGGGCTCACCGGACGATGTACGACGACGGGGGCGCGGGACCGGCTGGGGGTGCCGGCTCTGGCGGGGGTGCCCAGCCTGGCGGGGGCGCGGGCTCGTTCGCGGACGTCATGCCCAGCCGGAGGTGCACGGGATCGGCCATGGCCGCGCAGGCTCGGCCATAGGTAGCGCAGGCTCAGCAGCAGACGCGGGCTCGGCCATCACTCCGCAGGCGCTGCCAGCGGTGGCGCAGGCCCATAGGACGAGGCACGCGGCTCGGCCGTACTCCGCGGGCCCGGGCCGGAGTGCACAGGCGCGGTCAGAGGCAACGCAGGCCGGCAAACGGCGGGCGGGCTCCGTCAGCGCGGCGCAGGCCCAGCAGAGGGCACACGCGGCTCGGCCACGAGTGCACAGCGCTCGCCCAGAAGACACGCGGACCCGGCCATGACTGCGCAGGCTCGGTCGGAGGCGGCCCAGGACGGCAAAAAGCTCCGTCAGCGTGGCGTAGGTCCAGAAGAAGGCGCACGCGGCTCGGCCGTCATTGCACGGGCTCGCTTGCACGTGACCGAAGCTCGGCAGAGGGCATGCGGGTCAGGAGGAGGTGCGGCGGAGGGCGAGGCGTTCTTTTTCGGAGAGGCCGCCCCAGACGCCGAAGCGCTCGTCGTTGGCGAGTGCGTACTCCAGGCAGGCGGGACGCAGCTCGCACAGGCCGCAGATGCGCTTCGCCTCGCGCACGGAGCTGCCCGGCTCGGGGAAGAAGAAGTCCGGCCCGGTCTGTGCGCACAGGGCCTGCGCCCGCCAGGTGTCGTCGGCCGGGGTGATGGTGTCGAAGTACATGCCCAGGATGGTGCCGGGCCGTGAAAAACGTTCGATCAACAGCGCGTCAACGGCGCCGCCGGGAGCTCCCGCCGCCTCGATGATGCGCCGCCGGTCCCCCGCCGCGCACGGCGGCGCGCGGGGCGGGGTGAAATCCGGGGCAGCGGCGATCACCGTGAGTGAGCGGGGTTCCGGCGGCGGTTGTCAGTGGGCGGTGCCAGACTCGGCAGTGCACAGGACGGGACCCCTTCGAGGAGGGCACATGCTCACCACCCGTTTCGTCAACGGCGCTCCGAACTGGATCGATGTCGCCACCCCGGACATCGACGGCGCCGTCTCCTTCTACGGCGGTCTCTTCGGCTGGCGGTTCGAGTCGGCCGGGCCGGACGCCGGCGGCTACGGCTTCTTCCAGCAGGACGGCCGGACGGTGGCCGGCGGTATGCAGGCCGGCCCCGAGCAGGGTCCGCCGGCCTGGACGGTGTATTTCCAGAGCGAGGACGCACAGGCCACCGCCAAGGCGGCCGAGCAGGCCCACGGCACCGTGCTGCAACAGCCCATCGATGTGATGGGCCAGGGTCATATGGCGATCCTCGCGGACGAGGCGGGGGTGCCGTTCGGGATCTGGCAGCCCGGGCGCATCAAGGGCCTGGACGTGGCGGGCGATCCCGGCTCGCTGTGCTGGGTCGAGCTGTACACCCCGGACATCGCGGCGGCCGCCCACTTCTACCACCAGGTGCTCGGCCTGGAGACCTCGGCGGTGCCGTTCCCGGGCGGGACGTACACCTGCGTCAACCCGGCCGAGGGCGGTGAGGACGCGATGTTCGGCGGCTTCGTGCCGCAGGCCGCCGCCGGCGCCGAGGGAGAGGGCCGCCCGTACTGGCTGCCGTACTTCGAGGTCGAGGACACCGACGCCGTCGTCGCCCGGGCGGAGGAACTCGGCGGCACGGTCGCCGTTCCCGCGACGACGATGGAGGGCGTGGGCCGCATGGCCAGACTCGCCGACCCCTACGGCGCCCGCTTCGCGGTGATCCGCAGCGAGCAGCGGCAGGGCTGAGCCCCGCGCGGCCTCGGTGACCTCACGCGGAGGCGCGGCGTACCAGTGTGGTCGGGACGATGACGGGGGCCGGCGCATCGGACGGGGTGTGGTCGGCGCGCCGGTCGCCGGACAGCCTGCGCAGCAGCAGCCGGGCCATCAGCCGGCCCATCTCCTCGATCTCCTGACGGACCGTCGTCAGCGGCGGTTCGGTCTGTTCGGCGACGGGCAGTACGTCGTCGAAGCCGATCACGGCCACGTCCTCGGGCACCCGTCGGCCGGAGGCGCGCAGGACGCGCAGGGCACCGAGTGCGGTGAGGTCGTTCGCGGCGAAGACGGCGTCCAGGTCCGGGCAGCGGACGAGGAGTTCGCGCATGGCCCGTTCCCCGCCGGCCGGGGTGAAGTCGCTCTCCACGACCAGACGGGCCTGGTCCGCGCCGGGCAGGGCGCCGACGACGTCCCGGTAGCCGGCGAGCCGGTCCGCCGCCGAGGTCTGGTCCAGCGGGCCCGTGATGTGGGCGATACGGCGGCGGCCGAGGTCCACGAGATGGCGTACGGCGGCGCGGGCCCCGCCCCGGTTGTCGCAGTCGACGTACACCACGGCCGGGTCCTCCGCCGGGGCGCCCTCGCTCCAGCCGGGCCGTCCGCCGAACACGGTGGGGACACCGGCGTCGTGGATCAGTGCGGGCAGCGGGTCGTCCAGGTGCAGGGAGAAGACGAGCGCTCCGTCGACATGGCCCCCGGCGAGATAGCGGGCCACGCGTGCGTGGTCGGCGCGGCCCTCGGTGAGCAGGAGTACCAGCTGGTTGTCGTGGGCGGTCAGTTCCTTGCTGATGCCGCGCAGTTGCAGGGCGAAGAAGGGGTCGGCGAAGACCCGGGTCTCGGGTTCCGCGATGACGACCGCGACGGCGTCGTGCCGCCGGGTGACGAGGGTGCGGGCCGCCTGGTTGGGCACATAGCCGAGTTCCTCCACGGCCTGGCGGACCCGGGCGGCCAGCGGCTCGCGGACACGGTCCCCGCCGTTGACGACCCGGGACGCGGTGGCCCGGGACACGCCGGCCCGCGCGGCCACGGCCTCCAGCGTGGGGCGCGACACTGCCTCGGTCACTTCGGGACTCCTCCTCGCGCGGCTGGCGCTCAGGATAGCCGCGCCGGCCTCGGGCGATCCGGGGCCGGGAGAGGCACTCGACCCCTCAGGGGGTCTGTTCGCGGCGGGCGCGGCTCGGCTGGACCCGCTTCGGTTCGCCGGGCATCTTCGGGTACTCCGGCGGATACGGCAGATCGCCCAGGCCGTGGTCGTGTTCGTCGCGGCGCGCCAGCTCCAGCAGGGCGTCCAGGGAGTAGGCGTGGTCGTCCATGTCGGCGTGCACATCACCGAGTTCGGCGAACCGGGCCGGCATGGTGGCCAGGTCGAAGTCACGGGGATGGGCGGCCTCGACCTCGTCCCAGCGCAGCGGCGCGGAGACGGGGGCGTGCGGGCGCGGCCGTACCGAGTAGGCGGAGGCGATGGTGCGGTCCCGAGCGGTCTGATTGTAATCAAGGAAGATGCGGCGGCCCCGTTCCTCCTTCCACCACTTGATCGTCACCTGCTCGGGCATCCGGCGTTCCATCTCCCGGCCGACGGCGATCGCGGCGCGCCGTACCTGGGTGAAGGTCCAGCGGGGTTCGATGGGCACGAAGACATGCAGGCCACGGCCGCCGGAGGTCTTGGGCCAGCCGCGCAGCCCGCCGAACTCGTCCAGCACGGCGCGCAGTTCGTGGGCGGCGCGGACGGCGTCGGCGTACTCGGTGCCGGGCTGCGGGTCGAGGTCGATGCGCAGTTCGTCGGGGCGGTCGACATCGGTGGCGCGTACCGGCCAGGGGTGGAAGGTGAGCGTGCCGTACTGGGCGGCCCACACCACGGCGGCCTCCTCGGTGGGGCACATCTCGTCCGCGCTGCGGCCGCTGGGGAAGGTGATGTGGGCGGTCGGGATCCAGTCGGGCATGCCCTTGGGAGCCCGTTTCTGGAAGAACCACTCGCCGCCGACGCCGTCCGGGTAGCGCTCCAGGGTGGTCGGGCGGTTGCGCAGGGCGCGCAGGATGCCGGGACCGACGGCGGTGTAGTACCGCGCGAGGTCCAGCTTGGTGAAGCCCCGCTCGGGGAAGAACACCTTGTCCGGGCTGGACAGCCGTACCGTCCGGCCGCCCACCTCCAGTTCCACCGCATCGCCCATGCGGCCACGGTAGGCGCACCCCCCGGCGGGCGCATACCGGGCGACACCTGACACATGCGAGCAGAATCGGGGGCATGGATCTGCCGGTGATGCCGCCCGTGAAGCCGATGCTCGCCAAGTCCGTGGCGAAGATCCCGCCGGGCATGCACTACGAGGCGAAGTGGGACGGCTTCCGTGCGATCGTGTTCCGGGACGGGGCCGAGGTCGAGCTGGGCAGCCGTACCGGAAAGCCGCTGACCAGGTATTTTCCCGAGCTGGTCGGGGCGCTGAGAGAGCGGGTGCCCAGGCGCTGCGTGCTCGACGGGGAGATCGTGATCGCGCGCGGCGGTCGGCTGGACTTCGACGCGCTGACCGAGCGGATCCACCCGGCGGACTCCCGGGTGCGGATGCTGGCCGAGAGGACCCCGGCGTCCTTCGTCGCCTTCGACCTGCTCGCGCTGGACGACACCTCGCTGCTCGACGTGGAGCTGACCGACCGCCGGGCCCTGCTCGACCGGGCCCTCGCCGAGGCCACCCCGCCCGTGCATCTGGCGCCGGCGACGACCGACCTCGGTGTGGCGCAGGGGTGGTTCGAGCAGTTCGAGGGCGCCGGTCTCGACGGGATCGTCGCCAAGCCGCTGACGCTGCGCTACCTCCAGGACGAGCGCGCCATGTTCAAGATCAAGCACGAGCGGACCGCCGATGTCGTCGTCGCCGGGTACCGCTTCCACAAGAGCGGCCCGGTGGTGGGCTCGCTGCTGCTGGGACTGTACGACGAAGAGGGCCGGTTGCAGCATGTGGGCGTGTCGGCCGCGTTCGCGATGAAGCGGCGGGCCGAGCTGGTCGAGGAGCTGGAGCCGCTCCGGATGGACGACGTGGCCGGGCATCCGTGGGCGGCCTGGTCCGACGAGACCGCCCATGAGACGGCCCGGCTGCCGGGCGCGCCGAGCCGCTGGTCGGGGAAGAAGGACCTGTCCTGGGTGCCGCTGCGGCCGGAGCGGGTCGCCGAGGTGGCCTACGACCACATGGAGAACGGCCAGCGCTTCCGGCACACGGCCCGCTTCCGCCGCTGGCGCCCGGACCGCACCCCGGAGAGCTGCACCTATGCGCAGCTGGAGGAGCCGGTGCGGTACGACCTGGCGGAGATCCTCGGCGAGCGGCACCACTGAGCCACCCCTGCGACCGCCGAGGTCACGGCCACAGCTACGGCTACGGCTACGGCTACGGCTGCATGAGGATCTTGACGGCGCCGTCCTGCTTGCGCTGGAACATCTCGTAGGCGTGCGGCGCGTCCGTCAGCGGCAGCCGGTGCGTGGCGAAGTCCTCGACGCCGAGCGGGTCCTCCTCGGTCAGATACGGCATGATCACGTCGGTCCAGCGCCGGACGTTGGCCTGGCCCATGCGCAGCTGGATCTGCTTGTCGAACAGGGTGAGCAGGGGCATCGGGTCGGCCATCCCGCCGTACACCCCGCTGAGCGAGATCGTGCCGCCGCGCCGTACCAGGTCGATGGCCATGTACAGGGCGCCGAGCCGGTCGACGCTGAAGCGTTCCGCGAGCGGTCCGCTCAGTTTGCGGGGCAGCATCCCGGTGGCCGTCTGGGCGAGCTTGGCGGCGGCGCTGCCGTGCGCCTCGGTGCCCACGGCGTCGATCACGGCGTCCGGGCCGCGCCCGCCGGTCTCGTCCCAGATCGCGTGCACCAGCGACTTCTCGTCGTCGAAGGCGCGCAGGTCGTAGGTGGCCACGCCCCGGCGCTGCGCCCGGGCGAGCCGCTCCGGCACCAGGTCGACGCCGAAGACCCGCTCGGCGCCACGGGCGAGTGCCACCCGGCAGGCCATGTCGCCGATCGGGCCCAGCCCGAGGACGGCCACGGTGCCGCCGGGCGGGACGGCGGCGTACTCGACGGCCTGCCAGGCGGTGGGCAGCACGTCGGAGAGATAGACGAACCGGTCGTCCGGCGGGCCCTCGGGCACCTTGATCGGGCCGAACTGCGCCTGCGGCACCCGCAGATACTCGGCCTGGCCGCCCGGGACAGCGCCGTACAGGCGGGTGTAGCCGAACAGGGCGGCGCCCATGCCCTCGCCGGTGACCTGGGTGGTCTCGCACTGGGTCGGCAGCCCGGTGAGGCACATCCAGCAGTTTCCGCAGGCGATCTGGAACGGCACCACGACCCGGTCGCCCGCCTTGAGATCGGGTACCCCGGGGCCGACCTCCTCGACGATGCCCATGGGCTCGTGCCCGAGGATGTCGCCCGGGGTCATGAACGGGGTGAGCACCTCGTACAGGTGCAGGTCCGAGCCGCACAGCCCGGTGGAGGTGATACGGACGACGGCGTCCGTGGGTTCCTCGATCCTCGGGTCGGGCACGTCCTCGACGCGGACGTCCCGCCGGCCCTGCCAGGTGACTGCCTTCATGGGGTCGCGCTCCCTCGGTCGCGGGCGCGCCGCCTCGCTCCGGCGCATCCGTGCCGATGGCTGCGTCCGGTCGGCGGCGGCGCCGTCCTGTTCGCGGCGGCGCCCGGGTACCCGTACGACCGCGCACCGAACCCCCCGCTCTGGCCGGACGGGACTCCGCGGGCGCACAATCGGACCACACGGACGGGGTGACAAGGGTGGGCATGGGACACAGGGCGCGCCCCCGGCGCGCCGCGCTGACGGCGGCACTGCTCGCCGCCACGCTGACGGCGTCACTCATGGCGGGCTGCACCGGCCCGCAGCACGGCGCGGACGACCGGGCCCCGCACCGCACCCCGGCACCGACCGCGCCCGCCGCGGCCGGGTCCCCGCTCGCCGTGAAGATCGACAATGTGCCCGCGGCGCGTCCGCAGACCGGGCTGGACACGGCCGACGTGGTGTACGCCGAGCAGGTGGAGGGCGGCCTGAGCCGGCTGATGGCGGTGTACGCGTCCAGGCTGCCGAAGACGGTCGGCCCGGTGCGCAGCGCCCGCGAGTCCGATCTGGAGCTGCTGCGCCAGTTCGACCGGCCGTTCCTGGCGTTCTCGGGGGCCCAGCGCAAGCTGCTGCCACTGATCGGCCGGGCGCCGCTGCGTGAGGAGTCCCCCGACCAGGCCCCGGCCGCCTATGTCCGGGGCCCCGGCAGGGCCGCGCCGCACAACCTCTATCTGCACCCGGCCCGCCTGCTGCCCGCCGCCCCGGGCCGGGCCGCGCTGACCACCGGCTTCCGCTACGGCCCGGCGCCCGCCGGGGGCACGCCCACGGCCACCCGCACCGTGCGCTATCCCGCGGCCCGCTTCACCTTCACCTGGTCCGCCGGGCGGGGCGGCTGGCTGGTCGCGATGGACGGCACCCCGGCGGTCACCACGGGCGGCGCGCGGATCGCCCCGGCGACGGTCGTCGTGCAGTACGTGCGGGTCCGTGTGTCCCGCTACCACGATGTGCTCGGCAACGCGACGCCGTACACCGAGACGGTGGGATCGGGCCGGGCGGAGGTGCTGCGCGACGGGCGGTCCTTCGCCGCCGGCTGGTCACGGCCGGCCGCCACGGACGGTACGGCGTTCACGGCGGCCGACGGCAGCCCGCTGGACTTTGCCGACGGCCAGGTGTGGGTGGTGTTCGCGGCGGCGCCGTGAGGTGCCTCCCCGGGAGACCGGCGGGGCCCTCGGGGCTCGGCGCCCCTACGGAGTCCGTCCCTCCTCCAGCCCCTCCAGCGCCTGCCGGGCCTGTGCCACCAGTCCCTCGGCTCCGCAGGACCGGGCCAGGTCCAGGCCCCGGTGGAGTTCCGTGGCCGAGCCGGCGGCGATGCCGTACTCGATGCGGGCCGCGGCGTGTTCGAACTGGCAGGGTGAGGCCTCCAGATAGGCGACGGCCCGGCCGGCCAGCTGGACCGCGCGCGGCCCGGTCTCCAGGGCGGCGGCGCAGCGCAGGGCCTCGCCGATCGCGGTGTCGGTGCCGAAGCGTTCGGCCTGGCGGCGGGCGTCGGTGACGAGCTGGGCCGCGCGGGCCGGGTCCTGGCCGGCGAGGGCCTTGGCGAGGTCGATGGCCCAGGGGGCGAGGACGGGGTTGTGGCCGCCGCGGGTCACGGCGGTCTTCTCGGCGGCCTCGAGTTCGTTGATGCCTTCCTCGGTGCGGCCGACGGCGAGCAGCAGCCGCCCGCGCACGGACCGGATGTCGGGCAGCACGATGGTGGACGGATAGGGCGGTGCGAAGCCGTACTGCTCCGCGACCGACCAGGCCTCCTCGACCCGGCCGCGGGCCAGCAGGGTGTCGACCAGTCCGCAGCTGGCCGACCAGTACAGCGGCAGGCGGCGGCCGACGCGTTCGGCGAGGGCGAGTGCCTCGCGCAGGGTGGTCTCGGCGTCCTTGAGGCGGCCCTGTCTGCGGTAGGCGAGGCCGAGGAAGGCGTTGGCCAGGGAGAGATGGCCGCCGCGCCAGCCGGCGCCGGTGTAGACGCGCAGAGCCTCGGCGAAGAGGCTCTCGGCCCGGTCGAGCCGGTCGGCGTAGGCGTCGAGCATCATCAGCAGTTCGATGCCCCACTCGCGGTCGGTCCAGCCGAGGCCGGGTGCGAGCCGGCCGTTGACCAGGGCGCGGTCGCACAGCTCGATCACCTCCTCGGCGTTCTCGCCGTGGGTCATGGCGTCGAAGCCGCGCAGGATCAGCAGGGCGCGTTCCGAGTTGTCGCGGCCGGTGCAGGTGCGGGCGAGTTCGGCGAGGCGCTGGGAGCGGGCCGGGGAGACGGTCTCGCCGTGGATGCCCTCCCACATGAACTGGAAGGCCTGGAGCCGCATCCGGACGGGGACCGCGTCGTGCCGGGCGGCCTCGGCCTCGATGGTGCGGACGGCCTCCTCGAGTTCGTCGTTGTGCAGCAGGGCCTGGGAGAGGCGGACGACGGCGTCGACGCGGTCGGGTCCGGTGAGGCCGGGCATGCCGAGCGCGCTCTGGAGGTGGTCGATGGTGACGGCGGGTGCGGTCAGCAGGGTGGCGCAGCCCAGTTCGTACAGGACGTGGGCGTGCACCTCGGGGAGCGGCGGCTCCTCCAGGGCGCGTTCCAGACAGCGGCGGGCCGCGTCGGGCGCGCCGACGGCGAGGTTCTCGCGGGCGGCCTCGCGCAACTGCTCGACGAGTTCCTGGTCGCCCTCGGGGTGCACCTTCAGCAGGTGCCGGGCGGCCTGGGCGGCGCCGCGGCCGAGTTCGGTGATGATCTGGGCGGCGACCCCGTGCATGGCGGTGCACATGGCGGGCGGGATCGAGTTGTAGACGGCGGTGGCGATCAGCGGGTGGACGAACTCCAGCTCCCCCGGGGCGGGTTCGGCGTGCGCACCCGGATCGGGTGCGGTGAGGATGCGGGCGGCGCAGAGGAGTTCCGCGCAGTGCCGGGCGACGCCCTCGTCCATCGTGGCGAGGCGGGCGACCATGTCGACGGTGATGCCGGTGCCGAGGATGGCCGCGGCCCAGGCGAACTGGGTGGCCTCCAGGCCGAGTTCCATCAGCCGGTCGACCAGTCCGCCGCCGCGGGCGGCGCGGTTGAGGGCGCGCAGTTCACCGGCCCGGGACTCGACCGGCGTCACCTCGCTGTCCTGCACCTTGGCGAGGAGTTCGACGGTGTCGTAGGGGTTGCCCGCGGTGACGGCCCAGACCTCGCGGCAGAACGCGTCGTCGGCGTGCCGGCCGAGGGCGGCGCGGGTGATGCCCGCGGTGGCGGTGGGGGTGAGGGCGTTGAGGTTGCTGACGGCGTGGCCCGCGGCCGCGGCGACCGCGTCGAGGTGGCGGGCGCTCTCGCCGCCGGCCTCGCCGGGGCGGCGGCCGACCACGACCAGGACGGAGAGGTCCTCCAGGCGTTCGGCGAACGCGGCGAGCCAGTGCAGGGTTTCCTGGTCGGCCCAGTGGGCGTCGTCGATCAGCAGCACGAGCGGCCACTCGCGGCGGGCGAGCCGGCGTACGGCGGCGACGAGTCCGTCGCAGACGTACTGCGGGTCGGGGTTGTCCTCGCCGGGGTCGACTATGCCGAGGGCGGGGCCCGCGATGTCGTACCAGTCGCCGAGGTACTCGCGGGCCTCCTCGGGGAGCAGGGACAGCAGCGCGGGCTGGAGCAGCTGCCGTACCACGTTGAAGGGGACGGATCGCAATGTCTCGGCGCCGCGGGCGGACCAGACGGCGCAGCCGCGGCGTTCGGCCATCCGGCGGGTCTCGGCCAGCAGTGCGGTCTTGCCGATCCCGGCCTCGCCCCGGAACACCAGCAGACTGCCCGCCGACGACTGGTCGGCGCACAGGACGTCGAGCGCCTGTGCGACGGCGGCGATCTCGGCATCCCGCTCCCACAGGGAACCCGAGGCGGCTGCCGGCGGCCGTCCCTCCGTCATCCCGTTACCTCCCCAGGTCGCCCGAATGACGTACAGACCACGAGCCTAGCCGTCCGGGCAGAGGTGTGGTGGCCGGTCGGAGCGACTGTTGCCCCGCCGAGTGAACGCGGGGGCGCACAGGCGACGCGGAAGCCCACCCGACCAGCCGGTGAGCGGCTGACGGTCCGTCAACGCGCTGCGGCGCCCCTAGGCGTTCCGCCGGACGGCGGCCTCGCCCGGCTTCGCCCGGAGGCGCGCCGGAGCCTTCCCGGCCGGGAGACGTGCACGCGCCGCCCGCAATCCGCGGCGCATCCTCTCATCACACTTTCACCGTTGCCTCATACGGTGGGGGCATGACGCAGGTGACTCCTCCCGGGTGGTACCCCGATCCCGGGCAGACGAATGACGGTCCGCGCACCGAGCGCTGGTGGGACGGCACGGCCTGGACGGACCGGACCCGCCCCGCCGGGACGGGCGCCCCCTGGGGTCCCCCGGCGGGCCCGCAGCCGTCGGCCGCCCCGGGGTACGGCGTGTATCCGGAGTCTCCGGGGACTCCCGGACATCCGGGGAGCGCGGGATACCCGGGGAGCGCGGGATATCCGGGGTATCCCGTACAGCCGGCGGTCCGGTCCCGGACGGGACTGCGTACGGGCATAGCCGTCGCGGCCGCGGCCGCGGTCCTGGCCTGTATAGGGGTCGGCGTGTACGCCCTCTCCAAGGACGACGGCGGCAGCAGCACCCGGGCCGGTGCGCAGCGGGGGCCGGGAGGTGTCCCGGACCGGGGCCGGGGCGGCGGGCCGGGCGGCTCGGACGGGTCCGGAGGTTCGGACGGGTCCGGTGAGTCGGGTGGGTCCGGGGGCGGTGCCTCGCCGTCGCCGCGGACGTCCGGGGCACCCAAGATCAAGGGCGGCGGCACGGTGCCGGACCCGGTCGACGGCATCAGCCTGCCGGTGCCGAAGGGCTGGACCGGGCAGACGATCAGCGTCGGCGCCCAGGTGACCTCGGACGACTCCTACACCTGCCCGGGCAACGGCAAGCAGACGTGCACGGCGGGCGGCGCCTACTCGGCTCCCGCGGTGGCGCTGGGCACCGAGGGCGAGACCGCGGAACAGGTCGCCAAGGCGGACATCGCGGCCAACGCCAAGCAGTCGTACGGCGGCACGACCTACGGCAGCATCACCTCGCACCAGGTGCTCGCGTCCCAGGCGGTGACGGTGGCCGGGCAGAAGGGCTATCTGGTGCGCTGGAAGGCGGTCACCAGCAAGGGCGCCGACGGCTATGTGGAGTCGGTCGCCTTCCCCTCGCCCAACGACGCCAAGCAGATGGTCGTGGTGCGCTTCGGCGTGGACGTCGGGCAGGACGTGTCCGTCATCGACACCATCGTGAAGGGGATCAGGATCTCGTCCGGCGGCGGCGACGGCCAGAACGTCTGAGGTACCCGGCGGCGCCGCCACGCGATGCGGCCGGGTGGGGCTCCCCTCCGCTCAAGGAGGAACCCCACCCGGCCGGTGGTGCGCGCCGCCCCCGTCCCCACGGTGCGGCGCGAGCAGGTCACCGTCCGGTCATCCCGGTGAACGGCGGCCTGGGTCTCAGGTCAGCCCGAGTGCGGGCAGCACGGCGGCCTCCACGAACCGCAGGAGATAGCCGGCGTCGGCGTACTGGCCGTTGAGGACCGGCCGGACGCGCAGTACGCCGAACATCATCGCGGGGACGAACTCCAGCGCCGGGTGCCCCGCGGGCACCTCGCCCCGGGCCACGCCCCGGGCGAGCATCCCCTCCAGCGCGGCGATCTCCGGGTAGACCAGCGCCTCGCGCAGCGCCTCGGCCAGCTCCTTGTCCGCCGTCACCGCGTGCCCCAGCGCCTGGAGCAGCTTGGTGTCCTTGCCGGACCAGTCGCCCGCGGCCCGCGCGGCCTGGCGCAGGTCCTCGGCGAGCGAGCCGGTGTCGATCCCGGCGAACCGGACCCGGCGGCTGGCCCGCAGGGCGGCCGCGACGAACTGGGGTTTGGTCTTCCACTGCCGGTAGAGCGTGGACTTGCTGCACCGGGTGCTGGCGGCGACACCCTCCATGGTGACGGACTCGTATCCGCACTCGCGTATCTGCTCCAGCACCGCGTCGAAGAACTCCCGCTCACGCTCCGGCGTGATCTTGGAGCGGCGCGAGGCGACGACCGACTCCGGTCCCTCCGCGGCCTGCGACGTCATGCGGTGCTTCCCCTCACTCGTGTACGGCCGGTGCCCTCCTTCGGCACCGGAGTCCGGTCAGGCGCTTCTCGAGCGCCGTCCGAAACATGTCTCCAGTGTGTCGCACATCAATCGATACGCCAGTGTACCGGTACCCAAGCGTATCGGTACACTGACGTATCGGAACGACAACGTATCGATGAGTGCTCCACGCACCACCGGCACACCGTCCACGCACCACCGTCAGCACCACCACGTCAGCGAAGGGGGCCGGGGGATGAACGCCCGCACCGAGCCTGCGGAGGCAGAAACGGAGCCAGACGCTCCGAGCGCTCCGGACGCGACATCGCGCCCGCCGCTGCTGCGCGAGTTCCTGCTCGTCGCCGGGCTGTTCCTCGTCTACAAGCTCGGCCGCCAGCTGGCGACCGGCCACACGGCGAACGCCTTCCACAACGCGCACCGCGTCTGGGACCTGGAGCGGGCCGTGCACCTGCCGCACGAGACCGCCGTACAGTCGGCGCTGCTGCACGGCGACACCCTCGTCCGCCTGGCGAACACCTACTACGCGACCGTTCACTTCCCGGCCACGCTCGCCTTCCTGGTCTGGCTCTATCTGCGCCGGCCCCCGCACTACATATGGGCGCGGCGGGTCCTCGCGGTCGTCACCACGGCGGCCCTCGTGCTGCCGTTCACGTTTCCGCTGGCCCCGCCGCGCATGCTGACCGGCACCGGCCTGGTCGACACCGCCCGGATCTACGGCCCCTCGGTGTACGGCCCGCCGTCCAGCGACCATCTGTCCAACCAGTTCGCGGCGATGCCCTCGCTGCACTTCGGCTGGGCGCTGATGGTGGCGATCGGACTGATCGCGGCCACCCGGTCCCGCTGGCGCCCGCTGTGGCTGCTGCACCCGCTGATCACCCTGCTGGTCATCGTGGGCACGGCCAACCACTACTGGCTGGACGCGCTCGTCGCGACCGCCATGCTGGGTCTGACCCTCGCCGTCATCCGGCCGCCGCGCCGGACGCCCGGCACCGCCGGCCACGACACCCGTGATCAGGGCACCGGTGGCCAGGACATCCCGCGCCGCCAGGTCCTGGTGGGAGCGGGCCGATGAACGCCCCCGCCCTGATCGCCGTCGCGCTGTCGCTGGTCTCGGCCGTCGCCTACGCCCTCGCCGCCGTCGCCCAGGAGCGCCTCGCCTCGCGCAGCGCGGACACCGGCCTGCTGCGCCTGCTCGGCACGGGCGCCTGGTGGTCGTCGGTCGGCCTGAACGCGGCCGCCGCGCTGCTGCATGTCGTGGCTCTCCGGTACGGCCCGCTCACCGTCGTCCAGCCGCTGGGCGCGCTCACCCTGGTCGCGGCCGTCCCGCTGGGCGCCCGGGCGGCCGGGCGGCGGGTCAGCACGGCGGAGTGGCGCGGTACGGCGCTGACGCTGCTGGGGCTCGGCGCGCTGCTGGTCACCGCGTCGGGTCCGGCACCCGAGCGGGTGCTGAGCCTGACCGAGGCGGTGGCCGTCGCCGGTACGACCGGCGCGCTGATCGGACTGCTGTCCCGGCCCGGCGCCCGGCCGGGCCTTCGGCACGCGACCGCCTCCGGTATCGCCTCCGGGGTCGCTTCCGCGCTCACCCAGACGGTGACGGTGGCGGCCACCGACCGGTCCGGCCCGGTCCTGGGCGTCGAGGTGATCGTGGTCGCGGTGCTCGTCGCCGCCTTCGCGGTCGGCGGACTGCTGCTGTCCCAGACCGCGTACCGCGGCGGCCTCGGCGCCCCGCTGGCCCTGGTCACCCTCACCAACCCGACGGCGGCCGCGGTGATCGGGCTCACCCTGCTCGGGCAGGGTCTGCGGGGCGGCGCCGCCGGTGTGCTGCTGGCGCTGGCCGGGGCGGGCCTGGCCGCGTGGGGCGTGCTGCTGCTCACCCGGGTGGCGCCGCAGGCCGGGTACCCCGGCGACGAGACGGACGAGATGTACGACGGCCACGGCGACGCCGACCACCCGGTGGCCGCGGTGCTGGCGCTGGAGCCGGAGACGGCCACGGCCGAGCCGGCGCTGGTGCCGCGTCAGCCGGAGCAGCCGGGACACCTCACGGCGCTGTGAACGGTGCCGCGAGCGGCACGGTGGGCGAACAACGGCGGCGGCCGGTCCGCACGCGTCTCGCGTGGACCGGCCGCCGTTGCCGTGCTCCCCGTCCGCCCCCGTGCGGCGCCGCTCAGTTCCAGCCGCGCTGGTCCTGCTTGAGGGCGGTGTCGACGGTCAGGGCCGTCGCGACCACCAGGCTCAGCAGCGGCTCGGGCAGCTGGTAGTGGATCTGGAGGACGTAGTTGTCGGCGGTCGTGAACAGCGTCTTGGCGAGGCCTTCCCAGGTCTTGGTGATCCGGGCGACCTCGTTGTCCGCGTGGTCCACGATGGCGAAGTTCCAGGCCCGCCAGTTCTCCGCCTTGATCGCGCCGACCTGTTGGCCGCCCGCGATCATGGCGAAGTTGATCTTTCCGATCATGTTCTGCTGGACGATCTCGCCGACCTCGGAGCCGTCCGGACGGGTCACCACGACCCGGGACTTGAAGATCTTCGCGGGCCGGGTCAGCAGCAGCTGCGGCTGGCCGTGGGCGTCGCGGATCTCCAGCTTGTGGGTCATGAACTGGTCCCAGCTGGAGACGAAGCGCAGGATCTTCTTCAGTACACCCTGGCCGACCTCGGTGACCGAGCCGATCTCCCGGCCGTTCTGATCCATGACCTTGTACTCGTTGGTCACCTCGATCAGCTTGGCCTTCTGGTTCACCACCAGCACGGGCTCGGTGAACAGGGTGCCCCCGCCGGGACCGGCGGCCGCGATCCCGGCCTGCTGCTGCACCTGACGCTGCACCCTGGGGTCGGCGGCCTGCTGCTGCGGGATGTGAGCGGCGGCCTCCTGCGGCGCCTGGCCCTGCTGCGGCTGCTGGTTGGTGTGCTCGGTCCACTGGGCCCCGTCCCAGTAGCGAAGCGTCTGCGGAGCCCCGTGCGGATCGGGGTACCAGCCTGCGGGAGTGTTCGATTGCGTGGTCACCGGGGCACACTACCCTGCCCTGACCGGTACCTGACCAGTCCGCACGGAGCCCTGTTCACCGCCCGTTCACCGGGTGGCGATCGCCGGATCGCTGACGCCGGGCAGCCCGTTCTCGACATGCCCTGCGAAGCCGCGCAGATAGGTGGGGTCGGCCTCCGAGGTGACGGTCAGGTCGTACCAGCGCCGGCTCGCCGTGAGGTCGACGGTGTGCCGCACGGTGGCGCCGGAGCGTACGGACACCGTGCAGGACGGGCCGCCGTAGCCGTCGGCCACCTTCAGCCGCACCGTCCCGGACGTCCGGTTGGTGAAGGTGAGTTCCAGGTCGTCACCGCTGTGCCGGGCGGTGACCTCCGGGCCCGCGACCTTGTTCCGGCCCTTGAACAGGCGCAGGAAGCCGTTGGGGCCGTGCACCGCGAGGTCGTAGGAGCCGCCGGACCAGGCCGAGTTCCAGGTGTCGGAGAGGGTCTTGCCGGCCTCGGTGGTGTAGGTCCAGGGGCCGTCGGTGCGGTTGCCCGAGGTGACGAGGAAGGCCGCGCCCGCCTCCGCCCCCGAGGCGAAGGCGAGCGTGAACGTCCCGGCCGCGGTGTCCGCCGCACCGTCCACCAGCGGGGCGTACTTCAGCGGGCGGGTGGGGCGGCTGCCGCGCTCCTGCCGGGGCAGCGAGGGGTTGGCGGGCGGCTTGGGCACGTAGTCGGGGTGGCGGTCGCGGTCCGGCGGCGCGTAGCCGGCCGTGGACGGCAGCAGGACCGGCCGGCTGTCCTTGCGGGAGAAGTCGAAGGCGCTGGTCAGGTCGCCGCAGATGGCCCGCCGCCAGGGCGAGATGTTCGGCTCGTGCACCCCGAAGCGGCGCTCGATGAACCGGATGACCGAGGTGTGGTCCAGGGTCTCGGAGCAGACGTAACCGCCCTTGCTCCACGGCGAGACGACCAGCATCGGCACCCGCTGGCCGAGGCCGTAGGGGCCGGCGACATGGCTCGCGTCCCCCTTGAACAGGTCCAGGGAGACGTCCACCGTCGACTTGCCCCGCGCGGCGGAGGCCGGCGGGAACGGCGGCAGGACGTGGTCGAAGAAGCCGTCGTTCTCGTCGTAGGTGAGGAACAGCGCGGTCTTGCCCCACACCTCGGGGTTGGCGGTCAGCGCGTCCAGGACCTGGGAGACGTACCAGGCGCCGTAGTTGGCGGGCCAGTTGGGGTGCTCGGTGAAGGCCTCGGGGGCGACGATCCAGGAGACCTGCGGCAGCGTGCCTGCCGTCACGTCCGCCTTCAGCCGGTCGAAGAAGCCCTCGCCCTTGGCGGCGTCGGTGCCGGTGCGGGCCTTGTCGTACAGCGGGTCGCCGGGCTTGGCGTCCCGGTACTGGTTGAAGTAGAGCAGCGAGTTGTCGCCGTAGTTGCCGCGGTAGGCGTCCTGGATCCAGCCCCAGCTGCCGTTCGCGTCGAGGCCGTCGCCGATGTCCTGGTAGATCTTCCAGGAGACGCCCGCCCGCTCCAGCCGCTCGGGGTACGTCGTCCAGCCGTACCCCTTCTCGTCGTTGCCGAGGACCGGACCGCCGCCCGTGCCGTCGTTGCCGACGTAGCCCGACCAGAGGTAGTAGCGGTTGGGGTCGGTGGAGCCCATGAAGGAGCAGTGGTAGGCGTCGCAGATGGTGAAGGCGTCCGCGAGCGCGTAGTGGAACGGGATGTCGTTCCGGGTCAGGTAGGCCATCGTCGTCGTCGACTTGGCCGGCACCCACTTGTCGTACTTGCCGTTGTCGAAGGCGGCGTGGGTGTCGTTCCAGCCGTGCGGCAGGTCCTGGATGAAGGCGAGGCCCAGGTCGTCGGCGTCCGGGTGGAAGGGCAGGATGTCCTTCGTGCCGTCGGACTGCTGCCAGACGGAGCGGCCGTTCTGGGTCACCGCGCGCGGGTCGCCGAAGCCCCGGACACCGTTGAGCGAGCCGAAGTAGTGGTCGAAGGAACGGTTCTCCTGCATCAGGACGACGATGTGCTCGACGTCTTCGAGCGTCCCGGTGCGGTAGTGGGCGGGCAGCGCGGCCGCGCGCTGGATGCTGCCGGACAGCGCCGTGAAGGCGCCGGTCGCCCCCGCTATCTGGAGGAAACGCCGCCGGTTGACTTCGGGCATGAGTGAGGGTCCTCTCGTCCTGACGTCGGTGGTGCCGCACGCCGTCGTGTGCCCGTCGCACGACGGGCGCATGACGGATTCTGCGCGGAGCGAGTGTTCCAAGAGCAACAAACGTCAGGGAAGGGGGTGGTGGCGCTCATGTGAAATCTCGGCGCGGGTCCGCGTGGCGCGGTGAAGGTGCGGTGCGGCTCAGTCCTGGGCGGTGGGTACGACCGCCAGGTGCGCGGCGCCGCCCCGTGGCCGGCGCGGGCGGCGCACCGGCGCGGCGGTCCGGCGCGGGTCGCGCAGGACCATCGTCAGCCGCCGGTGGCCCAGCTCCCGCAGGGTCTGCGGGGTCTCCTCCACGATGCGGCACTCGGTGGGGCCCCGGCGCGGGTCCGGGTGGAGCAGCAGCCGTACGGCACCGTCGAGCCGGGTGCCGGACTCGCCGACGGCCCGGATCCAGTGCGGCAGCCCCTGCCGGTAGGCGGCCTCCATGATCGGGTCCTCGGCGACGTCGCGGCGGACCGACTGGAGTTCGTGGTCGTGGCCGTGGCTGTCCAGGGCCGACTTGAGGTGGGCCAGCATCGGCAGGCACCAGCCGGACTCGTGCTCGCCGAGGACGTCCGCCGCGTCCGGGTGGAAGAGCACGAACCGCAGGAAGTTCTCCGTCGGCATGGCCGTCGGGTGCGGCCGCACGCCGTGGAAGAGCGTCCCGAAGGCGCCGTTGGCCAGTGCGACGTTCCAGCGGTGGTCGACGACCAGCGACGGGAACGGCAAAGAGTCCAGCAGCAGGGCGTAGTCCCTCAGATACGCCTGGGTCCCGAAGGTGTCGGAGGTCTCGGGGACGGGCCGCGGTACCGGCCGCTGCCCTCCTGCCTGATGTGCCATCGGGAGGTCACCCCTCTTGCCTCTGCGGCCTTCACGCGGCGATGCGATCCTGCTGCCCCGCCGCGATCCATGTCAACTATCGTGGCATTTCATGCCGGTTGACGGCTGAAATTCGCCACAGTTGTGGCGAGACCTGGATGCGAGTTCTCGGCACCGGCTACTCTCCGGGAAGTTCACGGCGAGCGCTTGCGGAGAACACGCACGCGTCCGAAGCCCTCGAGAAACGTAGGAGTTCTGTCGGTGACCGATGGCTACGAGGATCCGGGCGCCGCGGCGACCGCTCAGCTGCCGGCCGTCGTCGCCCGCGTCACCGCCCTCGCCGACCGGCTCGGCGTGCCGCAGGCCGAGGTCTTCGACACCGGCCGGCTCTCCCTCGCCTGCGGGGTGCCGGAGCCGGTGGTCAAGGCTCTGCTCAGCGGCCGGCCGGCGGGCGAACCGGATGTCCAGTCCCGCTTCCTGCAACGCCTGGACCTGCTGCGCCGTACCCGGATGAAACCCAACGGACGCAAGTACACCCAGCAGGAGATAGCCGACGGCGCGGGCATGTCCCGGCAGCAGGCCGGGGCCCTCATCAACGGCGACCGGCGGCCCACCATGGAGCACTGCGACGCGCTCCAGCGCTTCTTCCGGGTGCACGCCGGCTTCCTCACCGCGGAGGACCCCGAGGCGCTGGCGGGCGCGCTCCAGCGCACCGAGCAGGAACTGCTCCAGAAGCTCGCCGACCGCGAGCGGGCCGCCGCAGTGACCGCCGAGGACCCGCTGGAGCGGCTGCTCCAGGACCACGGGGTGCGTGGAATCGCCTGGCGCGCCGCGCAGTTGCCCACCGACCAGCACCGGGACAAGGTCGCCGAGTGGCTGGACATGCTCCTGGAGAGCGTCAAGCGGCCCGAGGCGTGAGCCGGGGGCAGAGGACGCCCTCGGCCTCGCGGCCAGCGGCGCGTTTTCACCTCCGCTGAGCGGGCGAACCGGCGCGGGCCCGGGGGGCGTTGTCAGTGGTGGGCGGCAAGCTGGACCTGTGCGCCGTACGACACGGCGCGCGGCGCCAGCAGGGCGCGTGACCATGACGTCCACTCGGGGAGAGCCGACCGATGCCGACCGTCGTACTGACCGACCGTGAACGCACCGCTGTCCAGGCCTATCTGCGGCTGCTGCACACGGTGCGCGCCGCCCTCGACGGGCCACCGGGGAGCGAGGGGCCCGTCGTCGTGCCGCCCGCGGTGCTCGCCGAGGCGGACAGGGCCCTCGCCCGGGCGGGTCTCACGGGCACCGAGGAGGAGTTCTTCCGCCTGCTGCGCGCCTGGTGCCCGCCCGTCTGACCACCGGGCACCGCGTCAGGAGTGCGGTACGACGACGGTGGTCATCACCACCTCGCCCCGCACCGCCCACCGGCCCTCGAAGGTCTGAAGACGCCGGCCGCCGACCAGCGGACCGGGGACGAGGAGTTCCGCGCGCAGCGTGCCGCTGGACTCGCCGCCGGGGCCGGAGTGCAGGGTGATGTCGGCCTCGGAGAAGTCGAGCCACTGGTGGGTGAGCGGGTACCAGGCCTTGTAGACGGACTCCTTGGCGCTGAACAGGATCCGGTCCCAGTGCACGGCGGGCCGCCGGCCGGCGAGCCGGGCGAGCCGCTCGCTCTCGGCGCGCAGGAACACGGAGGGGCCGACGCCGTCCGGGAGCGGCCCGTGCGGCTCGGCGTCGATGCCGAGGGAGGCCAGGTCGGTGGCGCGGACCAGTGCGGCGGCGCAGTAGCCGTCGCAGTGGGTCATGCTGCCGATGAGGCCGTCCGGCCAGCGCGGCGCGCCCCGCTCACCGCTGAGGACCGGCTGGGCGGGCACTCCGAGCTTCTCCATGGCCTCGCGGGCGCAGCCCCGTACGGCGGCGAACTCGCGGCGGCGCTTGTCCACCGCGCGGGCGACCAGCTGCGCCTCCTGCGGGTAGAGCGGGGACTCCCACAGCGGGTCGTCACGGTGTGCCTCCACGGCCACGACCGACTCCGGGAGCAGCTCCTCGATCACCTGCTTCGACCTCCAGCGGCAGGACGCGGCGCAGCCTTCCCGGGGGTTCCGGACGCTTGCGCCATTCACGGGGGTATCCCACCGAGACCTCCAGGAAGCGGACTCCGTCGTGCCAGGTGGTGCGGGGGATGTGGAGATGGCCGTAGACCATGGTCGCGACCCGGAACCGGCGGTGCCAGTCGGCGGTCAGCGTGGTGCCGCACCACATGGCGAACTCGGGGTGCCACAGGACCTCGGTGGGGTGCCGGTCCAGCGGATAGTGGGCCGCCAGCACGGTCGGCATGTCCGGGGGCAGCTCGGCGAGCCTGCGCTCGGTCTCGGCGACCCGGGCCCGGCACCACGCCTCGCGGCTCGGGTAGGGGTCGGGGTGCAGCAGGTACTCGTCGCTGCACACGATGCCGGTGCTCTCCGCGTAGGCCAGGCCCTGTTCCTTGGTGGTGCAGCCGGCGGGCAGGAAGGAGTAGTCGTACAGCAGGAAGAGCGGGGCGACGACGACCGGGCCGCCGGAGCCGTGCCACACCGGGTAGGGGTCTTCCGGGGTGACCACGCCGAGTTCGCGGCAGATCTCGACCAGGAGTTCGTAGCGGGCGACGCCGCGCAGCGTGACGGTGTCCTTCGGGTGGGTCCACAGGTCGTGGTTTCCGGGGGCCCACAGCACCTTGCGGAAGCGGCCGGCGAGCGTGCTGAGGGTCCAGCGGATGTCGGCGACGGTCTCCGCGATGTCACCGGCGACGATCAGCCAGTCCTCGTCGCCGGCGGGGTGCATCTCCTCGACCAGGGTCCGGTTCTCCGGATAGGAGATGTGCAGATCGCTGATGGCCAGCAGCTGTCCGGCCCCGGCCGTCGACTCCACCCCGCGCCCCTTCCGATCACCAGCACGCCGAGTCCACAAGAACACATATCCGGACAGGGGACAAGGGGCCACCTGGCGGCCTGTCAGCTTCCTGCCCTGCCGAGCGGTGCCGCCCCGCCGAGGGGTACGGGACCGGTCGGTACGGCGCCGGGCGGGGCGCCCCGCGCACCTCCCCGGCGCGGTGCGCCGAGCGCGCGCGGCCGGCGTGCGACGAGCGCCGGCGGGCCGTGCGGCACTTCCGGAAATCCGTAACACCCGCGTTGCACGCGGGGCCTCCGGCACGCCGTATGATCGCCCCGACACCGAAGCCCTCACTCCCCTTCTTGCAAGGGCTGTTTGGTGACCCTTCCTTCCTCCTGCCCGGGCACGGGCCGCTGAGCCCTGCCCGCACACCCGAAAGGCGGCCCGTATGTTCTCTCGCGTACGCGTATGGCTCAACCGCACGTACGCGGAGAACGTCTTCTTCATGGATCAGCTGCGGAGAAATCCCAGCGATCGCGCGGTGGAGATCCATGCGACGCACGGCGACCCCGACTCCCCCGTGCTGGCCGCCGCCGACACCGCCGACCTGGAGCCGGAGGGCCTGTCCCCGGCCGGCTATGTCGAGTACGCCCTCGACCAGTGCGCGCGGCGCGGCATCGACGTCTTCGTGCCGCGCCTGCACCAGGACGCGATCGTGGCACACCGCGCGGAGTTCGAGGCGGCGGGTACGGCGCTGCTGGCGCCCACGCCCCAGGCGGTGGCGGTGTTCGAGGACAAGGCGACCGCGTACGAGGCGGTCGGCGCGGTCGGGGTGCCGGTGCCGCCGTGGTGGCGGGTCCGGTCGGCGGACGAACTCCTCACTGCTGTAGAGGAGTTGGAGGCCGCCGGGCACAAGGCGTGCTTCAAGCCGGCGGCCGGTGCGGGCGGGGTCGGCTTCCGGGTGATCACCCGGGCGCCCTTCTCGCTCGCCCACCTCGACGGCTTCCCGGGGCCGTATGTGCAGCTGGACCTGGTTCTCGAGGCGCTGCGGCGGGCCGAGGAGCCCGTGGACTGGCTGGTGATGCCGCGCCTGGAGCAGCCGGAGGTGTCCGTGGACTGCCTGACCGGGCCCGACAACCGGGTGCGGATGGCGATCGGCCGTACCAAGAACGGCCGCCGCCGGGGCTTCACCCTGGACGAGCGGTGGCTGGAGCCGGCCCGGACGATCGCGGAGGGCTTCGGGCTGCACTACCTGTCCAACATCCAGTTCCGGATGTTCGGCGACCGCCCGGTGCTGCTCGACGTCAACACCCGGGCCGCCGGCGGCCTGCACCAGCTGTCGCTCTGCGGGGTGAACGCGCCCTGGGCCGCGGTGCAGCTGGCGCTGGGCGAGGACCCCGGCCTGGTCGAACCGCCGTTCCTCGGTGCGGACTACGCGGTGGTGTCGGGACCGCGTCCGCTGCTGCCCACGCCGCTGCCGCGGCAGCGGACCGAGGAGGCCGGCCCGACGGTACCGGCGGCCCCCGTCGCGCTGCCCGCGCAGCCGGCCGGAGCGGCGGCCCAGGCGCTGCCGCTGTAGACACCCGGCCGGGCAGCGGGAAGCACGGCGGCCGGCCGGGTCAGCGGGCCACGGCCAGCCGCAGCGTCCGCACCTCGAACGGGCGCAGGGTCACCGGTACGGCGTTCCCGTCGGCCGGTGCCGGGCCGAGCGGCCGTTCCAGCAGGTCGGTGGTCTCGGCCCCGGCCAGCGGGAACCCGGTGTGCAGCACCCCGCTCGCGCGGCCGCCCCGGGACTCGTAGAGCCGGACCACCACGTCCCCGGAGCCGTCGTCGGCGAGCTTGACCGCCTCCACGGTCACCCCCTCCCCCACGACGGAGACGACGGGTGCGGGCGCGCCCGCGGCGTCCGCCGTGCGCAGCGGGAGGTTGAGGGCGTAGCCCTCGGCGACCGCGTCCTCGATGCTCGCGCCGGGCAGCAGCGCGTAGCTGAGGCGGTGCCGCCCCTGGTCGGCCTCGGGGTCGGGGATGCGCGGGGCACGGACCAGGCTGAGCCGGACCGTGGTGGTCGTACCGCCGTCCTCGCGGACGGTGCGGGTGACGTCGTGGCCGTAGGTGGAGTCGTTGGCGACGGCGACGCCGTAGCCGGGCTCGGCGATGTGCACCCAGCGGTGGCCGGGGACCTCGAAGCGCGCCGCCTCCCAGCTGGTGTTGGTGTGGGTGGGGCGCTGGACATGGCCGAACTGGATCTCGGCGCTGGAGTGCGCGGCCCGGACGTCCACCGGGAAACCGGCCTTGAGGATCTTCTCCGTCTCGTGCCAGTCGATGTCCGTCTCGAAGTCGATGCGCGCGCTGCCCGCCCGGACGGTGATCGTCTGGGTGATCCGGGAGCCCTTGCCGAAGGCGCGGACGACCCGGACGGCACCCACGAGCGGGGTGTCCTCGACGACGGTGACCGGCTCCGTCTCCAGCAGGTCGGTGTAGCGGTTGCGGTAGTGCTGGTCGATGTCCCAGGCGTCCCAGTGGTTGGGCAGATCGGTGTGCAGGCGCAGGAGGTTTCCGGGGCCGGCCAGGACCTCGCGGCCGGCCCGCAGGTCGTACACGGACGACAGGGTGCCGTCGGCCGCCACCCGCACCCGGACGATCCCGTTGTCGAGGACGTGCCCGCGCACCGTCACCGGGTGCGGGGGCTCGGCGGCGGTGAGGGGCGCGGAGCCGTTCGCGGGCACCCGTACGTACACCGGTGCGCCGTCGGCCGTACGGATCACCTCGGCGCGGTCCCGGGGGCTCGTGTTGAAGACGCGCGGGGTGCCGGGGCCGAGGGCGGCGATCGCCTCGGCCGTCAGCGCCTGGAGCTCCGCGGCCACCCGGGCGTACTCGGCCTCCGCCTCACGGTGCACCCAGGCGATGGAGGAGCCCGGCAGGATGTCGTGGAACTGGTGCAGCAGGACCGTCTTCCACAGCCGGTCCAGCCGCTCGTGCGGGTAGCTGTAGCCGGGGGCGTGCACGGCGGCCGTGGTGGCCCACAACTCGGTCTCCCGCAGCAGGTGTTCGCAGCGCCGGTTGCCCTGCTTGGTGCGGGCCTGGGTGGTGTAGGTGGCGCGGTGCAGCTCCAGGTACAGCTCGCCGGCCCAGACCGGCGCGTTCGGGTACTCGGCGCGGGCCTTGGCGAAGAAGGCGTCGGGGTGCTCGATCTCGACCCTGGGCGAGCCTTCCAGGTCGCGCAGCCGCCGGGCCCGTTCCATGATCTCCCGGGTGGGTCCGCCGCCGCCGTCGCCCCAGCCGAAGGGGGCGAGGGAGCGGGTGGCGCCGCCCTTCTCGGCGTAGTTGCGCACGGCCCGGGACATCTCCTCGCCGCTGAAGCGGGCGTTGTAGGTGTCGATGGGCGGGAAGTGGGTGAAGATCCGGGTGCCGTCGATCCCCTCCCACCAGAAGGTGTGGTGCGGGAAGCGGTTCGTCTGGTTCCAGGAGATCTTCTGGGTGAGGAACCACTCGTTGCCGGCGAGCTTGGCGAGCTGCGGGTAGGCGGCGTTGTAGCCGAAGGAGTCCGGCAGCCACACGCCCTTGGTCTCGATGCCGAAGTGCTCGATGAAGAACCGCTTGCCGTGCACGAACTGGCGGGCGAGCGCCTCACCGCCGGGCAGATTGCCGTCGGCCTCCACCCACATGCCGCCGACCGGCGCCCACTGGCCCCTGGCCACCGCCTTCTTGATCCGCTCCCACACCTGCGGGCAGGTGTCCCGCACCCAGGCGTACTGCTGGGCCTGGGAGCAGGCGAAGACGAAGTCCTCGTACTCGTCGGCCAGGGCGGTGACGTTGGCGAAGGTCCGGGCGGTCTTGCGCTTGGTCTCCCGGACCGGCCACAGCCAGGCGGAGTCGATGTGCGCGTGGCCGACGCCGGACAGGATGTGCGCGCTGGCGTGGGCGGGCCTGGCCAGCGCCGGGCGCAGGGCCTCGCGCACGGCGGCTGCGGAGCCGGAGACGTCGTCCAGGTCGAGCAGGTCCATGGCCCGGTCCAGGGCGTGCATGATCTCGTGCCGGCGCGGGTCGTGCTCGCCCAGCTCCCGCATCAGTTCGCGCAGCACCTGGATGTCCAGGTCGAGATGGAACACCTGCTCGTCGAGCACGGCCAGGTCGGCGCGGCGGAAGGTGTACAGGGGCCGGTCGCCGGCCGTCCGGATGTCGCCGAGCGGGGTCGGGCGGGCGAAGCCGTCGGCCAGGATGTCCGGGTTGGACGCGGCCTCCACCAGGTAGTCGACCGTCTCCCCGCCCGCCGCCGGACGCGCCACCGGCACGTACTGGTTGAGCGGGTTGACCGCCTTCAGCGGGGTGCCGTCGATGCGGTGCACCAGGGCCTCGGCCTGGTTGCCGGGCCAGTCGGTGGTGAACCCGAGGTCGATGACCGCCTCGACGCGCAGGCCGGCCCAGTCGGTGGGGACCCGGCCGCGCATCCGGAACCAGGTCGTGCCCCAGGGCGGTCCCCACGGGGTGCCCATGGCGAACGGCTGGTACCCGGCGGCCGCGGCCTCGGCGAACGGGACCGGCTCGCCCGGCGCCTGCCAGGCCTGGACCTCCAGGGGGACGGCGGCGGCGTGGATCGCGGGCTTGATCCGCTGGGTGTGCAGGCGTTCCACGCGCCCTTCGATCCGGGGGCGTTCGTCGTGCATGAGGTCTCCAGGGGGAAACGGAGGCGGGGAGGCGGGAAGCAGGACGGAAAGCGCTTACATCATGCCTGTGTCCGAGGGGCGCCCGGGGCGAGGGGGCGCTTGTCGGAGAGGTGCGTCTGCCGGCGGAGGCTTAGGTGAGGTAGCGGGGGCTCTTACTTGAGGTAGGCGAGTCCAGGATGGACCTCGATGTAGTCCTCCACCAGCCTGCGGGCGACGGTGACGGAGTCCACCAGCGGATGCAGCGCGAACGCCTTGACGGCGGTGGCCCGGGACCCGGATTCGGCCGCGGCGAGCACCTCGCGCTCGACGGCCTTGACCGCGCACACCAGCCCGGTGGCGTGGCCGGGCAGCGGTGCGGCGGCGAGCGGCTGGGCGCCGCTCGCGTCGACCAGGCAGGGCACCTCGATGACCGCGTCGGCGTCGAGGACGGCCAGGGTGGAGCGGTTGCGCACATTGAGGATCAGGGTGGCGCGTTCGTTCCGGGCGATGGCCCGCATCAGGGCGAGGGCCACCTTCTCGTAGCCGCCGGAGAGGTCGTCGGCCTCGCGCTCGCCGGCCCCGGCGCTCTCCCGGTTCTCGGCCATGTAGGTCGCCTCGCGCTCGGCGCGGGTGCGGTCCCAGGCGCGCAGTGCGGAGCCGCCGGGGGCGCCGGCCTCGGTGTAGAAGCGGGCCTGCTGGTGGTGCAGGAAGGCGCCGCGGGTCTGCTCGGCCTCCTGGTAGGCACGGACGGTGTCCCGGGTGAAGTAGTAGTAGTGCAGGTACTCGTTGGGGATCGCGCCGAGCGACTGGAGCCAGTCGGCGCCGAAGAGCCTGCCCTCCTCGAAGGAGCCGAGCAGTGCCGGGTCGGCGAGCAGACGCGGCAGCTCGTCGCGGCCGGCGACGCGCAGCCCGCGGACCCAGCCGAGGTGGTTGAGGCCGACGTAGTCGACATAGGCCGCCGCCGGGTCGGCGCCGAGCACCCGGGCGATACGGCGGCCGAGGCCGACCGGCGAGTCGCAGATGCCGATCACCCGGTCGCCGAGGTAGCGGGACATGGCCTCGGTGACCAGGCCGGACGGGTTGGTGAAGTTGATGACCCAGGCGTCGGGGGCGAGACGGGCCACGCGCCGGGCGATGTCCACGGCGACGGGTACGGTGCGCAGACCGTAGGCGATGCCGCCGGCGCCCACGGTCTCCTGGCCGAGGACGCCGTGCGCGAGCGCGACCCGCTCGTCGTTCGCCCTGCCCTCCAGGCCGCCGACGCGGATCGCGGAGAAGACGAAGTCGGCGCCGACGAGGGCCTCGTCCAGATCGGTGGTGGCGGTCACCCGCGGGGCGTCGGGGAGGCCGGCGGCCTGTTCGTGCAGCACCCGGCTCACCGCGTACAGCCGGCGGTCGTCCAGGTCGTGCAGGACGACCTCGGTGATCCGGCCCTCGCCGCGGTCGGTGAGCAGCGCGCCGTACACCAGCGGCACCCGGAATCCGCCGCCGCCCAGAATTGTCAGCCTCACCTCAGCACCCTTCCCGAGTCCCCGGCCGGGAACGCTACCCGCCGTTTCCGATCATTTCCACGCTCGGATCACCGGCCCGGGTCGGCAAGGCGCTCAGTCGAGGCAGAACTCGTTGCCCTCGACGTCCTGCATCACGATGCACGACTCGTTCTCCTCGTCGGCCGCCAGCAGGCGCACGCGGGTGGCGCCGAGCGCGACCAGCCGGGCGCACTCGGCCTCGAGCGTGGCGAGGCGCTCCGCGCCCACGAGCCCGGTGCCGACGCGCACATCGAGATGCACCCGGTTCTTGACGACCTTGCCCTCGGGCACGCGCTGGAAGAACAGCCGGGGACCCACGCCGGTGGGGTCACTGCACGCGAACCAGGCACCCTGCTGCTCGGGCGGCAGGGAACGGTTGTAGTCGTCCCAGGTCGCGAACCCGTCCGGGACCGGCGGGGCGACGTACCCCAGCACCTCGCACCAGAAGCGGGCGACACGCTCGGGTTCGGCGCAGTCGAAGGTGACTTGGAACTGCCTGACCGATGCCATCCGGCCACCGTAGCAGGGGGCTGGGAGCGGGCTCGGCGCCAACTCCCGGGCAGGTGGCGCGGTCTGCGCGGGTACGGGTGGCTTCATCCGGTGAACTTCCGCGGCACGTAGGGAGTTTGGTTGCTTCAAGGCTTGACGGCCGGGGGCCCGGGGAGCACATTGGCGGTCACCGTGAGAGCGCTCTCAAGGAGCTTCGGGAGCGCTCCCAGCAACCCCCCGCACAGTCCCCCGTACCCGAGAGGCCTCCCCCCATGAGCGCATCCTCCGGCACACCCAGACCCCGCCCGCTGCGGCGCACGCTCCTCGCCGTCGTCGCGACGCTCGGCCTGGCCGCGGCCGCCGCGACGGCCGCCACCGCACCCGCCGACGCCTCCGCGCCCGCGCCCCCGTCCGGCTGGAACCAGGTCTTCCTGGACGACTTCAACGGCGCGGCCGGCTCCGGCGTCAACACCTCCAACTGGCAGTACGACACCGGGACGTCGTACCCGGGCGGAGCCGCCAACTGGGGCACCGGCGAGGTCGAGTCGATGACCTCCAGCACCAGCAACGTCTCCCTCGACGGCAACGGCAACCTGCTCATCACCCCGCGCCGGGACGCCTCCGGCAACTGGACCTCCGGCCGGATCGAGACCACCCGCACCGACTTCCAGCCCCCGGCGGGCGGCAAGCTGCGGGTCGAGGCCCGTATCCAGATGCCGAACGTGACCGGCGACGCGGCCGCCGGCTACTGGCCCGCCTTCTGGATGCTGGGCGCGCCGTACCGGGGCAACTACCAGAACTGGCCGAGCGTCGGCGAGCTGGACATCATGGAGAACGTCCAGGGTCTGAACAAGACCTGGGCCACCATGCACTGCGGCACCAACCCGGGCGGCCCGTGCAACGAGACGTCCGGCCTGGGCAATTCCACCGCCTGTCCGGGCAGCACCTGCCAGTCGGGATTCCACACGTACACCATGGAGTGGGACCGCTCGGTGAGCCCCGAGGCGATCCGCTTCTACGTCGACGGGGTGAACTACCAGACCGTCACAGCGGCCCAGATGGACGCGACCACCTGGGCCAACGCCACGAACCACGGCTTCTTCGTCATCCTGAACGTGGCGATGGGCGGCGGCTTCCCGGGGGCGTTCGGCGGCGGCCCGACCGGCGCGACGGAACCCGGCCACCCGATGGCCGTGGACTATGTGCAGGTGCTGTCGTCCGGCGGGAGCGGCGGCACCACTCCCCCGCCCTCCGGCGGCCGGGACGCCTACAGCCCCATCCAGGCCGAGTCGTACGACGGCCAGTCCGGCCTCGGCACCGAGACCACGACCGACAGCGGCGGCGGCCAGGACGTCGCCTACGTCTCGAACGGTGACTGGGCGCTGTACAAGGGCGTGAACTTCGGCTCCACGGCGGCTCACCAGTTCTACGCGCGGGTCGCCAGCGGCGCCGCGTCCGGGGTCAGCGGCCTGGTCCAGGTGCGCCTGGACAGCGCCACCAGCACCCCGGTCGGCAGCTTCGCCGTCGCCAACACGGGCGGCTGGCAGTCCTGGCGGACGGTCCCGGCCAACATCGGCGCGGTGACCGGCACCCACGATGTGTACCTGACCTTCTCCAGCGGCCAGCCGTCCGACTTCGTGAACGTCAACTGGTTCGACTTCGGCCACTGACGAGGCCACTGACGATCCGACACCGAGGGCCGGCCGCGCGATCGCGGCCGGCCTTCGGCGTGCTCCTCGCCGGGCGTCTCAGCGCAGTTCCGCGCGGAATGCCACCGGGGTCTGTCCGGTGTGCAGGTGGAAGTACTTGGAGAAGTTGGCCGCGTCGGGGAAGCCGACGGCCGCTCCGACGCGGCCGATCGGCAGGTCCGTGTGGGCGAGCAGGCGCTTGGCCTCCAGGACGACGCGCTTGTCGATGAAGCCCTTGGGGGTCTCGCCGGTGGCGGCGCGGACCGCGCGGACGAGGGTGCGACGGGAGTAGCCGAGGGCGTCGGCGTAGGCGCTGACGCTGTGGTTGACCGCGAAGTCCTGCTCGACGGCGTCGCGGAACCGGGTGAAGGTGCTGTCGGGATGCTGCCGCGAGGCCTCCGGGGAGCTGGCCGCGAGATGGGCGAGACGCAGCAGGAACGCGGTCAGGGTGTGCCGCAGCACGGCCGTGTGCAGGCTGAGCGGGAGCGTGCTGGTGTCCTCGTACTCGCGGCACAGCTGGCCGAGGGCCGCCTGGAGCGCGGTGAGCTGGGCGGGGTCGGGGTGCAGCAGCGGCGGGAGGTCGTAGCGGTACAGGCCGGTGGCCTCGACGGTGGCGCGGGGCAGGAAGCCGGGCTGCATGGTGAGGACCGTTCCGCGGTACACGCTCTCCCGGGAGAAGCGGTGGACCTGTCCGGGGCGGATCCACAGCAGGTCGCCGGCGTCCGCCTCGTACTCGGCGAAGTCGACCATGTGCCGGACGGGTCCGTCGGTGAAGAGCATGACGACGTGGAAGTCGATGCGGTGGACGCGGTCGAGGGGGGCGTCGGCGTGCCAGGTGCGGCCGGTCCCCATCGGTCCGATCTGCATGCCGACACCGCCGACGGCCAGCTCGGCGGGGAAGGGGAAGGTCCTGATGACGTCGCCGTCCCCGGCGCTGCCACCGCCCGTCGCACTGCCGTGGGCTTGTGGCGTTCTGTCAGCCATGTCCTGTTCGCGCCGTCCCTGTTCCCTGATCGCTGTCCCAGATTCACCACAGACTGACACACCCCGACCTTCCGTCGAAAAAGTCAGACTTTTAAGTTTGAACGCGTCCGACCAGCCTTCCCGCACTGAACGAGGACTTCTTGAAGATGAGCACGCAGACTTCCGACGGTTTCGAGTGGACCGACCTGGACCGGCGTGCCGTGGACACGGCCCGTCTGCTGGCCGCCGACGCGGTGCAGAAGGTGGGCAACGGCCACCCGGGCACCGCGATGAGCCTGGCGCCTGCCGCGTACACGATCTTTCAGAAGGTGATGCGTCATGATCCGGCCGACCCGGAGTGGGCGGGCCGTGACCGCTTCGTGCTGTCCCCCGGTCACACCTCGCTGACCCTCTACACGCAGCTGTTCCTGGCCGGGTACGAGCTGGAGCTGGACGACCTGAAGGCCTTCCGGACGCAGGGCTCGAAGACGCCGGGCCACCCGGAGTACGGGCACACCGCCGGGGTCGAGACCACGACGGGTCCGCTCGGCCAGGGGGTCGCCAACGCGGTCGGCATGGCGATGGCGGCCCGCTACGAGCGCGGCCTGTTCGACCCGGAGGCCCCCGCGGGCACCTCCCCCTTCGACCACACCGTCTGGGCGATCGTCTCGGACGGCGACCTGGAGGAGGGCGTCTCCGCCGAGGCCTCCTCGCTGGCCGGCCACCAGAAGCTCGGCAACCTGGTCTTCCTCTACGACGACAACCACATCTCCATCGAGGGCGACACGGCGACCGCCTTCTCCGAGGACGTGCTGAAGCGGTACGAGGCCTACGGCTGGCACACCCAGCGCATCGAGCCCACCCCCGAGGGCGACGTCGACGTCCGGGCCCTGCACGCGGCGCTGAAGGCCGCGCAGGCGGAGACCGAGCGGCCGTCGATCATCGCGATGCGCACGATCATCGCCTGGCCGGCCCCGAACGCGCAGAACACCGAGGCCTCCCACGGCTCGGCGCTCGGCGCGGAGGAGATCGCCGCCACCAAGCGCGTGCTCGGCTTCGACCCCGAGCAGACCTTCCAGGTCGAGGACGAGGTCATCGCCCACACCCGACGGGCCCTGGACCGCGGTGCCGAGGCGCACGCGGCCTGGGAGAAGCGGATCGCCGAGTGGCGCACGGCCCAGCCGGCGCGGGCCGAGCTGTTCGACCGCGTCAGCAAGGGCGAGCTGCCCGCGGGCTGGGAGGACGCGCTGCCCGTCTTCGAGGAGGGCCGGTCCGTCGCCACCCGTGCCGCCTCCGGCAAGGTGCTCCAGGCGCTCGGCCCGGTCATCCCCGAGCTGTGGGGCGGCTCCGCCGACCTCGCCGGGTCGAACAACACCACCATCGACAAGGCCAGCTCCTTCCTGCCCAAGGGCAACCCGCTGCCGGAGGCCGACCCGTACGGCCGTACCGTCCACTTCGGCATCCGCGAGTTCTCCATGGCCGCGGAGATGAACGGCATCGCCCTGCACGGCAACACCCGGATCTACGGCGGCACCTTCCTGGTGTTCTCCGACTACATGCGCAACGCGGTACGGATGGCGGCGCTGATGCAGCTGCCGGTGACGTACGTGTGGACGCACGACTCCATCGGTCTGGGCGAGGACGGCCCGACCCACCAGCCGGTGGAGCACCTGGCCTCGCTGCGCGCCATCCCGGGCCTGAACGTCGTCCGCCCGGCCGACGCCAACGAGACCGCGATCGCCTGGGCCGAGATCCTGAAGAGGCACGCCACCGACCCCGCCCCGCACGGGCTCGCGCTCACCCGCCAGGGCGTGCCGGTGTACGCGCCGAACCCGGACGCGGCCAAGGGCGGCTATGTGCTGCGCGAGTCCTCGACGGAGGTCCCGGAGGTGATCATCATCGCGACGGGCTCCGAGGTGCAGCTGGCCGTGGCCGCCCGCGAGCTGCTGGAGGCCGAGGGCACGGGCACCCGCGTGGTGTCGATGCCGTCGGTGGAGTGGTTCGAGGAGCAGCCCCGCGAGTACCGCGAGAGCGTGCTGCCGCCCGCCGTCCGGGCCCGGGTCGCGGTGGAGGCCGGGATCGGCCTGACCTGGTACCGGTACGTGGGTGACGCGGGGCGGATCGTCTCGCTCGAACACTTCGGTGCCTCCGCCGACGCCACGACCCTCTTCACCGAGTTCGGCTTCACCCCCGAGAACGTCGCCGCCACGGCCCGCGAGTCGCTCGCCGCCGCGCGCGCCTGACCCCGACGCCCGACTCCTTCCCGAGAGAAAGAAAGAAAGACGATCACTGTGACCGAAGCAATCGCGACCCCGGGAGCCCTCAAGCGCCTCGCCGACGAGGGCGTGTCGATCTGGCTCGACGACCTGTCGCGCAAGCGGATCACCTCGGGCGGCCTCGCCGAGCTGGTGGCGAACGGAAGCGCCGTCGGCGTCACCACCAACCCCTCGATCTTCCAGGCCGCCATAGGCTCCGGCGAGGGGTACGAGGAGCAGCTCACCGACCTCGCCGTACGCGGTGTGACGGTGGACGAGGCCGTGCGGATGATGACGACCGCCGACGTGCGCGCCGCCGCGGACATCCTGCGCCCCGTGTACGACCGCACGGACGGCCGTGACGGCCGGGTCTCCATCGAGGTCGACCCGCGTCTCGCCCACGACACCCGGGCGACCGTCGCCGAGGCCAAGCAGCTGGCCTGGCTGGTCGACCGCCCCAACGTGATGATCAAGATCCCGGCGACCGAGGCGGGCCTGCCGGCGATCACCGAGGTCATCGGCCTCGGCATCAGCGTCAACGTGACCCTGATCTTCTCCCTGGAGCGCTACCGCGCGGTCATGGACGCCTACCTGGCCGGTCTGGAGAAGGCCCGCGAGCGCGGCCTGGACCTGTCGCTGATCCACTCCGTGGCGTCCTTCTTCGTCTCCCGGGTCGACTCGGAGATCGACAAGCGCCTGGACGGCATCGGCACCGACGAGGCCGTCGCCCTCAAGGGCCGCGCGGCCCTCGCCAACGCCCGGCTCGCCTACGAGGCCTACGAGGAGGTCTTCGCCTCCGCGCGGTGGCTGGCGCTGGCCGGGGCGCACGCGAACAGGCAGCGCCCGCTGTGGGCGTCCACCGGGGTGAAGGATCCCGCGTACAAGGACACTCTGTACGTGGACGAACTGGTCGCGCCGGGCACCGTCAACACCATGCCGGAGGCCACGCTGAACGCCGTCGCCGACCACGGCGAGATCACCGGTGACACGGTCACCGGCGGCTATGCGCAGGCCCGCGCCGACCTGGCCGCCGTCGAGCGGCTCGGCATCTCCTACGACGAGGTCGTCCAGCAGCTGGAGGACGAGGGCGTCGCCAAGTTCGAGGTGGCCTGGCAGGACCTGCTGGACGCCGTCACGACGTCCCTGAAGAGCAAGGGAGCTGACGCCCGATGACCGACAACGCATCCGCAGCCCAGGCGGCGCCCGAGGAGGTGCGCGTACCGGTTCTCCCGGCCGCCGACTGGGTCAACCCGCTCCGGGACGCCCGCGACCGCCGGCTGCCGCGCATCGCCGGCCCGTCCGGGCTGGTCATCTTCGGTGTGACCGGTGACCTGTCCCGCAAGAAGCTGATGCCGGCCGTGTACGACCTGGCCAACCGCGGTCTGCTGCCGCCGGGCTTCTCGCTGGTCGGCTTCGCCCGCCGGGAGTGGGAGGACCAGGACTTCGCGCAGGTCGTCCACGACTCCGTGCGCGAGCACTCCCGCACCCCCTTCCGCGAGGAGGTGTGGCAGCAGCTCGCCGAGGGCATGCGGTTCATCCCCGGCGACTTCGACGACGACACCGCGTTCAAGCAGCTCAAGGACGCCGTCGAGGAGCTGGACGCCTCCCGCGGCACCGGCGGCAACTTCGCGTTCTACCTCTCGGTGCCGCCGAAGTTCTTCCCGAAGGTCGTGCAGCAGCTGAAGAAGCACGGCCTGGCCGCTCCGCCCGAGGGCTCCTGGCGGCGCGCGGTCATCGAGAAGCCCTTCGGCCACGACCTCGCCAGCGCCCGCGAGCTGAACGCGATCGTGCACGACGTGTTCGAGCCGGACCAGGTGTTCCGGATCGACCACTACCTCGGCAAGGAGACCGTCCAGAACATCCTGGCGCTGCGCTTCGCCAACCAGATGTACGAGCCGATCTGGAACCGGTCGTACGTCGACCATGTGCAGATCACCATGGCCGAGGACATCGGCATCGGCGGCCGCGCCGGCTACTACGACGGCATCGGCGCCGCCCGGGACGTCATCCAGAACCACCTGCTCCAGCTGCTCGCGCTGACCGCGATGGAGGAGCCCATCGCGTTCGACGCGGAGGCGCTGCTCACCGAGAAGCTGAAGGTGCTGAAGTCGGTGCGGCTGCCCGAGGACCTCGGCGGGCACACCGTGCGCGGCCAGTACGCGGGCGGCTGGCAGGGCGGCGAGAAGGTCCTCGGCTACCTCGAGGAGGACGGCATCGACCCGAAGTCGAAGACCGACACCTTCGCGGCGATCAAGCTGGGCATCGACAACCGCCGCTGGGCGGGCGTCCCCTTCTATCTGCGCACCGGCAAGCGGCTCGGCCGCCGGGTCACCGAGATCGCGGTGGTCTTCAAGCGCGCCCCGCACTCGCCCTTCGACTCCACGGCGACCGAGGAGCTGGGGCAGAACGCGATCGTCATCCGGGTCCAGCCGGACGAGGGCATGACCGTGCGGTTCGGCTCCAAGGTGCCGGGCACCTCGATGGAGATCCGGGACGTGTCCATGGACTTCGCGTACGGCGAGTCGTTCACGGAGTCCAGCCCGGAGGCGTACGAGCGGCTCATCCTGGACGTGCTGCTCGGCGACGCCAACCTCTTCCCGCGCACGGAGGAGGTCGAGGAGTCCTGGAAGATCCTCGACCCGATCGAGGAGTACTGGGCGGCACACGGCCGGCCGGCGCAGTACGCGTCGGGCAGCTGGGGACCGAGGGAAGCCGACGAGATGCTCGCACGAGACGGACGGAGCTGGCGCAGGCCATGAAGATCGACCTGACCGACACCACGGCAAGCAAGATCAACAAGGCGCTGGTGGAGGGCCGCCGCGCCATCGGCACACCCGCCGTGGGCATGGTCCTGACGATGGTCATCGTCACGGACGAGGAGAACGCCTACGACTCGCTGAAGGCCGCCGAGGATGCCTCGCGCGAGCACCCCTCGCGCACCCTGGTGGTGATCAAGCGGCAGGCCCGCACCCTGCGTGACCGCACCCACTCCCGGCTGGACGCCGAGGTCCGGGTCGGCTCCGAGGCCGGCACCGGCGAGACCGTCGTGCTGCGCACCTACGGCGAGGCCTCCGACCACGCCGACTCGGTGGTGCTGCCGCTGCTGCTGCCGGACGCCCCGGTGGTCGTGTGGTGGCCGGTGGACGCGCCCGACACCCCCTCCAAGGACCCGCTGGGGGTGCTGGCCCAGCGCCGGATCACCGACCTGTACGCGGTCGAGCGGCCACTGGAGGTGCTGGAGACCCGGATGCGCAACTACGCGCCCGGCGACACCGACCTCGCCTGGACCCGGCTCACCCCGTGGCGCTCGATGCTGGCCGCCGCGCTGGACCAGGCGCGGACGCGGATCACCTCGGCCGCCGTCGAGGCGGAGGCCGACAACCCCAGCGCCGAGCTGCTCGCCCGCTGGCTGGAGGCCCGCCTCGGCGTCGCTGTGGAGCGCGTGGTCACCACCGGGCCGGTGGTCACCGCCGTACGCCTGGGCACCGCCGACGGCGAGATCGTCATCGACCGCCCCGAGGGCCCGCTCGCCACGCTGTCCCTGCCGGGCCAGCCGCCGCGCACCCTCGCCCTGAAGGTCCGCGCCACCTCCGAACTCATCGCCGAGGAGCTGCGCCGCCTCGACGCCGACGAGATGTACGCCATCGCCCTCCAGGGCGTGGCCGCCAAGGAGACCGCCTGAGATGGCCCAGTCAGATTTCCCCAAGCTCACCCAGCGGCCCGAGTGGACCGCGCTCGCCGACCACCGCGCCCAGGGACAGCCGCAGTTGCGCGAGCTGTTCGCCGCGGACCCGGGCCGCGCCGAGCGGTACGTCGTCCGGGTCGGCGACCTCCACATCGACTACAGCAAGCACCTGATCACCGACGAGACCCTGGCCCTGCTCCAGGAACTCGCCACGGCCACCGACGTGTTCGGGCTGCGGGACGCCATGTTCCGCGGCGAGCGGATCAACGTCACCGAGGACCGGGCGGTGCTGCACACCGCGCTGCGCGCCCCGCGGGACGCGGTGATCGAGGTCGACGGCGAGAACGTCGTACCGAAGGTGCACGCGGTGCTGGACAGGATGGCCCGCTTCGCCGACCGGGTCCGCTCCGGCGAGTGGACCGGCCACACCGGCAAGCGCATCAGGAACGTCGTCAACATCGGCATCGGCGGCTCCGACCTCGGCCCCGCGATGGCCTACGAGGCGCTGCGCCCGTTCACCGCCCGGGAGTTGACGTTCCGGTTCGTGTCCAACGTGGACGGCGCCGACCTGCACGAGGCCACGCGTGACCTGGATCCGGCGGAGACCCTGTTCATCGTCGCGTCCAAGACGTTCACCACGATCGAGACGATCACCAACGCGACCTCCGCCCGGACGTGGCTGCTCGACGGCCTGGACGGCGAGGAGAAGGCGGTCGCCAGGCACTTCGTGGCGCTGTCGACCAACGCCGAGAAGGTCACCGGGTTCGGGATCGACCCGGAGAACATGTTCGAGTTCTGGGACTGGGTCGGCGGCCGCTACTCGTACGACTCCGCGATCGGCCTGTCCCTAATGATCGCCATCGGGCCGGACCGCTTCCGGGAGATGCTCGACGGCTTCCGGATCGTCGACGACCACTTCCGCACCGCCCCGGCCGAGGCCAACGCCCCGCTGCTGCTGGGCCTGCTGGGCATCTGGTACGGCAACTTCCACGACGCCCAGTCGCACGCGGTGCTGCCGTACAGCCACTACCTGTCCAAGTTCACCGCCTACCTCCAGCAGCTGGACATGGAGTCCAACGGCAAGTCGGTGCAGCGGGACGGAGAGCCCGTGGACTGGCAGACCGGGCCGGTCGTCTGGGGCACCCCGGGCACCAACGGCCAGCACGCCTACTACCAGTTGATCCACCAGGGCACCAAGCTGATCCCGGCCGACTTCATCGGCTTCGCCCGCCCGGTCGCCGAGCTGAGCCCCGAACTCGCGGCGCAGCACGACCTGTTGATGGCCAACTTCTTCGCCCAGACCCAGGCGCTCGCCTTCGGCAAGACCGCCGACGAGGTCCGCGCGGAGGGCGTCGCCGAGGAGCAGGTGGCCCACCGCACCTTCCGCGGCAACCACCCGACCACGACCATCCTCGCCACCGAGCTGACCCCGTCGGTGCTCGGCCAGCTGATCGCCCTCTACGAGCACAAAGTGTTCGTGCAGGGCGCGGTGTGGAACATCGACTCCTTCGACCAGTGGGGCGTCGAGCTCGGCAAGGTCCTCGCCAAGCGGGTGGAACCGGCCCTGACCGAGGGCGCCCACGTGCCCGGTCTCGACCCGTCCACCACGGCCCTCGTCGCCGCCTACCGCACTCTCAAGAACGCATCGGAGAACTGATCATGCAGCTCGGCCTCATCGGTCTCGGCAAGATGGGCGGCAACATGCGCGAGCGCATCCGCCGCGCCGGCCACACCGTCATCGGCTACGACCGCAACCCCGACGTCACCGACGTCAAGAGCCTCGAGGAACTGGTCGCCAAGCTGGACGCGCCCCGCCATGTGTGGGTGATGGTGCCCGCGGGCACCGCCACCCAGACCGTCATCGACGAGCTCGGCGACCTGCTCGAGCCCGGCGACACGGTGATCGACGGGGGCAACTCCCGCTGGACCGACGACGAGAAGCACGCCGCCGCGCTCGGCATCAAGGGCATCGGCTTCGTCGACGCCGGTGTCTCCGGCGGTGTGTGGGGCTTGCAGAACGGCTACGCGCTCATGGTCGGCGGCGACCGGCAGCACGTGGAACCGCTCCAGCCGATCTTCGACGCGCTCAAGCCGGAGGGCCCGTACGGCTATGTCCACGCGGGCCGGGTCGGCGCCGGGCACTTCTCCAAGATGGTCCACAACGGCATCGAGTACGCCATGATGCAGGCGTACGCCGAGGGCTGGGAGCTGCTGGAGAAGGTCCACTCCGTGGAGAACGTCCGCGAGGTGTTCCGCTCCTGGCAGGAGGGCACCGTCATCCGCTCCTGGCTGCTGGACCTCGCGGTCAACGCCCTCGACGAGGACGAGCACCTGGAGCAGCTGCGCGGCTACGCGGAGGACTCCGGCGAGGGCCGCTGGACCGTCGAGGCGGCCATCGACAACGCGGTACCGCTCCCGGCGATCACCGCCTCGCTGTTCGCCCGGTTCGCCTCCCGGCAGGACGATTCCCCCCAGATGAAGATGATCGCGGCGCTGCGCAACCAGTTCGGCGGACACGCGGTGGAGAAGAAGGACTGACGTGGGCGATCTGCTGCTGGTCCGGCACGGCGAGACCGAGTGGAGCCTGACGGGCCGGCACACCAGCTTCACCGACCTGCCCCTGACCCGGCACGGTGAGGAGCAGGCGAAGTCGCTGGCCCCGCTGCTGTCCGGGCGGACCTTCGCGCTCGCGCTGACCAGCCCGCTCCAGCGGGCGGTCCGCACCGCGGAACTGGCGGGCGTGACCGGGGCCGTCCCCGACCCCGAGCTGCACGAGTGGCACTACGGCGGCTACGAGGGCGTCACCACCGTGGACATCCACCGCGGCCGCCCGGACTGGGACCTGTGGGTACACGGCGTTCCGGCGGGAGCAGAGGGCCAGCCGGGCGAGTCCCCGGCCGAGGTCGGCGACCGCGCCGACCGGGTGCTCGCCCGGGTGGACGCGGCCCTCGCCGACCGGTCCGGCGATGTGGTGCTCGTCGCGCACGCCCACTTCCTGCGGGTGCTCACCGCGCGCCGCCTGGGCCTGCCGCCCGCCGAGGGCCGGCTCTTCCAGCTGGCGACCGGCACGCTCAGCCGGCTGTCCACCGAGCACGGCCGCCCGGTGATCGCCGAGTGGAACGTGCGTCCGTAGTACGGGAGTTGTACTGCCCTCCGGCCCGGGTCACCGTGTGTGGCCCGGGCCGCAGTCGTACAGCAACCGGGTCCGGTCGGCGGGGTCGTAGGCGGCCGCGGGGACCGGCGTGCAGTGGGCGGCGGTCCAGCGGAGCAGCGCCGCGGCCGGGGTGCGCTCGGTGAGGGAGCGGGCGGTGAGCACGACATAGCGGAGCCGCCCGGTGTCCAGGAGGCGGTGGAAGTCGGCCGGGGCCGGGTACGGGACACGGCCGGTGTAGCCGCCCAGCGGCAGGACGGGTGCGTCGGCGGCGATGACGTACGGCGCGGCCGCCTGCCAGCCGGGCAGCGCGGCCAGATAGCGGGCACCGCCGCGGTGCGCGGTCAGCCAGCCGAGCAGCCGCCGGTGCTGCGGGCCGAGGGTGGCCAGGGTGGTGTCGCCGCGGACGCTGGTGGGTCCGACCCGGCCGAAGCTGCCGGGCTGGTTGTAGCGGGGGGACAGCGCGGACGCCGACCACACCGCCGGGACGAGCAGCACGGCCGCGAGCCCCACGGCGAACGCGGCCCGGCGGCGGGCGCCGGCCAGCGCGAGGGCGAGCAGGCACAGGCCGGCCGCGAAGAACGCGGACCAGCCGGCGAAGTGCGGGTAGTGCAGCGCCAGCGCCACGCACCAGCCGACGTTGACGGCGAGCACCGCGGGCAGCGCCCGGGAGCGGCGGGCCCGTACGGCTCCGACGGCGGCCCACGCGGACAGGGCGGCCGCCACGACCCCCATGTAGTAGGTGTGCCCGGTCACGCTGCCGAAGGTGAACACGGTGAAGAACGTCGCCAGCCAGCCGCCCCACAGCACCTGGCCGGCGAGCAGCGGGTCGGTGCGCGGCACCCGGCGGCGGCGCACCGCCAGCACCGCGGCGGCCAGCCCGAACGCGGCCAGCGGATACAGCCACCCGGTCTGGCTGGCCAGGCCGGGGCTGAACATCTTACCGACGCCGTCGCCCATGCCCGGCGGCATCCGGCCGGCCGCGTGCGCCGCCCGGCTCGCGACGATGCTTCCAGTGCCGGCCGCGTCGACGCCGACGGCGTGGAAGCGGGTGAGGAAGTTGTAGCCGACGACCAGCGCGAACGGCGAGTCGTCCGTGGTGCCGTCGAGATACGGCCGGGCACCGGCCGGGGTCAGCGCGGCCACCAGCATCCAGGACAGCGACACCGCCACGGTCACCGCACCGGCCAGGGCCGTATGGGCGAGCCGGCGGCGCCGGGTGGCGGGCGCGGCGACGAGATAGGTCGCGGCCAGCGCGGGCAGCACCGCCCAGGCCTCCAGCATCTTGCACTGGAAGGCGAGGCCGACCCAGACGCCGGCGAGCAGCAGGGTGCGCGGGCGGGCCCGGACGGTGGCGCGCCAGGTGGCCTCGGCGGCCAGCAGCAGAAGCAGCAGGAACGGGGCGTCCTCGGTGACCGAGCGGCCGAGGCCCACGGTGACCGGGGTCAGCGCCATGAACAGGGCGGCCAGCAGCCCGGCCGGGACACCGGCCCAGCGGCGCACCAGCAGATGGAGCAGCAGCACACAGCCGGTCATCTCCAGCGCCTGCGGCACCACCAGCGCCCACGGGTGGAAGCCGAACAGCAGCGCGGAGAGGGCCTGCGGCCACAGGAACCCGGGCAGCTTGTCCAGGGTGATGGAGGACGCCGGGTCGAAGGAGCCGTAGAAAAAAGCGGCCGGGCTCCCGGTCATGCTGCGCACGGCGCTCGCGTAGAACGGGTGGTAGGTGCTGTGATCCAGCCCCCACAGGCACAGTACGGCGGTGAGTGCGACGATCACCGCGAGCAGCGACCGCTCATGGCGCGCGACGCGCGTGCGCGCACCTGCGGCAGGCTCCGGCGATGGTCGGCCGGGGGGCAGACCCAGGGCCGCAGCGGGCTCCGGCGACCGTCGACTGGGGGGCGGGCCCAAGGCCGCAGCCGCCTCCGGCGATGGTCGGCCGGGGACCGGCCCCAGGCCCGCAGCGGGCTCCGGGAGTCCTCGACCAGAGTCCGGGCCCACACCCGCAGCGGCCTCCGGCGACCGCAGGTCCGGGCGCGAACCCACGGCCGCAGCCGACTCCGGCGATCGTCGGCCGGGGTGCGGACCCAAGGCCGCAGCCGACTCCGGCGGCCGTCGGCCGGGGACCGGCCCCAAGGCCGCAGCCGACTCCGGGAGCCCCCGACCGGAGTCCGGACCCGCAGCGGCCTCCGGCGACCGCAGGTCCGGGCGCGAACCCACGGCCGCAGCCGACTCCGGTGATCGTCGGCCGGGGACCGGCCCCAAGGCCGCAGCAGGCTCCGGGAGCCCCCGACCGGAGTCCGGACCCGCGGCGGACTCCGGCGACCGCAGGTCCGGGCGCGAACCCACGCCCACGGCAAGCTCCGACGACCTTCGGCCAGGGCCCGCCCCCACGGCCGCAGCCGACTCGGGCGATCGTCGGCCGGGGACCGGCCCCAGGGCCGCAGCGGACTCCCGGAACTGTCGGCCGGATTCCGGCTCCACGGTGGCAGCGGGCTCCGGACGCCCCCGACCGGAGACCCGGTCCGGGACCGCAGCAGGCTCTGGTAGCTGGCGGTCGGAATCTTGCTCCACAGCCGCAGCGGGCTCCGACGGCTGGCGACCGGAGTCCGGACCCCCGGCCGCCGCAGCCGCATGCTCCGGCGGCCGGCGGGCGGAGTGGGGGCGTGCGGGCTCGGTGGGTTCCGCGGGGTGTCGGTCGGGGGGCGGCATGCGTGGCCTTCCGGGCGCTTCGGGGATCTCCTGGCCGGACGCTGGTCAGGCCGCGGCCGAGTATGGGTCGCCGTGCCGCCCGGGACCGGGCCGCCGGGCCGCGTCTCACCGAGGTCTCACCAGGGGTTCACCGGGCCCTTCTCCGGGTCCGGTGCCGTTCACCGCGCGGGCCACAGGACGTCCCGAAGCGTTCACCACGCGGGCCACCGGGGTCCCGGACCCCTCACCACGCAGGCCACCAGGCGCCCCCAACCCCTCACCACGCAGGCCACCGGGGTCCCGGACCCCTCATCACACAGGCCACCAGGCGCCCCGGAACCCTCACTACGCGGGCCGTCGGGGCCCGGGCCGGGCGGCGGGCCGCTTGGGTGGGGGCTGGTGGGGGGACGGGGGGCTGCTTCTAGAATCACCGGCACGCGTGTGCGTGTGCCCCGGAATCACCGGCACGGTATGCGTGCCCCGGCAGCCCGCCGCCCCGAAGGAATCCGATGACGAGCGTCGAAGAACCGGTACGACCCGCCGGGCGGCTGCGTGACGCCGCCCGGACCCGGGGCGAGATCCTCGACGTGGCCACGGAGGAGTTCGCCCGGGCCGGCTACGACGGTGCCCGCGTCGACGAGATCGCGGCCCGTACCCGCACCACCAAGCGGATGATCTACTACTACTTCGGCGGCAAGGAACAGCTGTTCGCGGCCGTGCTGGAGCGGGCGTACGGGGTGATCCGCGAGGCCGGGCAGCGGCTGGACGTGGAGCACCTGGACCCGGTCGCGGCGATCCGGCGCCTCGCCGAGCTGGTCTTCGACCACCATGAGCGGCATCCCGACTTCGTCCGCCTGGTCGGCACCGGGAACATGGCGGCCGCCGGGAAGCCCGGCCGGACCGAGTGCCCCGCGCTGGAGGCGATCCGCCGGGCCCTCGCCGACGGGCAGGCGTCGGGGCTGTTCAGGACCGGTATCGACGCGGTCGATCTGTACGCGATGATCAGCTCGTTCTGCGTCTTCCGGGTCGCCGGCCGGCACACCTTCGGCGCCCTGTTCGCCCGGGACCTGCTGGACCCGGCGCGGCGGGAGCAGCAACGGACCATGCTGGGCGACATGGTGATCGCCTATCTGACGGCGGAGCGCCCCGGCGGCTGACGCCGGGGCCGACCGTGCCCGGCCGGTCAGGCGCTCTGCCGCACCACGTCGCGGACGGCTCCGGCGACGGCGCCCGCGACCTTGTCGTTGAAGACGCTGGGGATGATGTAGTTCGGGTTCAGCTCGTCCTCGCCGACCACGTC
>NZ_JBSFHC010000029.1:0-78867 GCF_053596835.1 Streptomyces sp. NPDC001606 | reverse complement strand
CCGTTCGGGCTCGTGGCGCCTGGCGACGTCCTCAAGACAAGCAGCCCGCACAGCCGTCCGCAATGACCCCTTTTACTAGTTGTGGCCGGATCGGGCGGAAATATCGGCTCTGTGGCGTGGGTCTCAAAGTGCAGGTCAGAAGAGGTGCCCGAAAGGATGTATCGGACATTTAGGGCTACGGCCTCGGGTCGTAGGTGACCTGCGTCATGTGGGGTGCTTCACCGTCTCACTCACGGCCCGCACGGAACCCGTCACCCAGCGGTCACCGCCCGGGACCCTCGAATGTGACCGCGGCCACCGGCGGCCTGCCGTGTGGCCCGACGCAGCGCTCACCACCCACAAACCGAGCACCACGGTCACACCAACCGGGCCAGCACCCGCACCGCCAGGCAGCACCAACCGATCCATTGACCAGCGGCAGGCCCGCAAGCGGCCCCGCCCGGCCGGCACCACCACGTCCAGCAGCGTGACAGTCGCGGGCACGGCCGGGCCCCCCGACTGACCAAGCAGCCCGTGAAAAACCCGCGGCTTCCCGAGGCGGTGACGGCAGCACCGCCTTGGGCGTGTAGGGGCAGGTCATCCCGTGGGCGACAGTGTGGGGTCAGGAGGATTAGGGGGCTCGGTCAGCCGTTGGTCCCCTCCGGGACCCGTACAGCCCTGCCGGCCCGAGGTGAGGACTGCACAGGCCTTGACGGCCGACGGGGTGGGGGCGGCGAGCATGGCGCTGTAGGTGTCGGTGTCGTAGTGCACCTTGTTCTGCTGGATGCTGTTGCGCGGCCCCACGATGCGGGCGATGTCGCCGGGGCGGCCCCAGCTGATGCGGGCCCACGCGGCCCGGCAGGCGTCGCTGTACCGCAGCTCCACGTAGACCTGCTGGACCTTGGTCAGGGCCGCCGTCCACGCGTCACCCCCGCAGCCGGCCTCTTTCGGGTCCTTTCCGGCGCAGCTGTCCGCGAAGCAGTTGACGTCGGCCTGCCTGCCCTGGGGCTCGGCTTTCGACACGGCGGCCCGTGCCGTGCCGGCCGACGAGTCACCGTTGACCAGCACGACCGCGGTGCCCACGAGCAGGAGGGCCAACAGCAGGGCCGCCGCCCAGACCAGCCGTGTGTCGCGCCAAAGACGCCGCCCCTCGTCGGACGACGGCGAAGCGGCCTCAGGGGGGTCGACGGGCGGTTCGGGCCGCGGGGCGGGTGGTGCGGGCCGTCCGCTTCCTGCCCGCTGATCGTGCGCGGCGGCATTGGCCAGTTCCCACAGCGCTGCGAGCCGGGCGGGCTCCGCGTCGGACAACTGCCCCAGGACGGTGACCGCTTGCCGAGGCGGCAGTGTCTTGCCGTTGAGGTACCGGTCCCAGGAAGACTTGCTGTACGGGGTTCGCTCGGCGAGTGCCGTCAGGCTCAGGCCGCTGCGGATCTTCAACGTCCGTAGTTCCGTGACCAGGTGCCGGACATCCGTTGCGAGGTCGTCCGGCAGTGGTTTCCAGTCGGTCACTGAGACCCCCCACCACCAGTTGTCCCACCTGTCTCCCACGGTAGCGGCGGGGCATAGACCACCAGCACCGTCAAATCCGCCAAACTCCTTGGCCGGTGCCCACGGGCGCGGCTAAGACGGTTGGATGCGTGGAAAGACCGCGGCCGGTGCCGCGCTGTGTGTCCTTCTCGTCGGGGCGCTGTGCGCGGGGGCCACTCGACCGGACGACGAACGAGAGCCGAACGGCCGGGTCCTCCTGTCGGACCTGCACGCGGCGGACCTGCTGGTGTCCGGTCGAACGACGCGCAGTGACGTCGTGGGGCTGTGGCAGGCGATCCTGTGGGCCGACGGCTACACGGCGCGAAGACAGGTCTCCTGCGTGTACGACGGTCCGACGGCCGTCGCGACCCGCGCATGGCAGAGCAATCACCACCTCTCGGCGGACGGTGTGGTGGGACCGGCGACCTGGGGCACGGCCGCGGCGCGTCTGGCCCCGGTGGGCCGCTGGACGGTCTACCGGGGCGAGCGGTACGACCTTCCGCTGCGTCGGGACGCGGACGGATTCCTCGAGGTCTACGACGCCGGGGTGTTTCGTCGGCTGCGGACCGACGAGGTCACCCTGACCCTGTGCCGGTGACGCGGTCGATCCAGCTGTCGTACAGCGTGACCCCGAGTTGGTGGCCGCCGACGACCACGGTCGCCGTCGCCGATCCCGGACCGCCCGCGACCATCGCGGTGCGGACCGCGCCGGCGGGGGCCGAGCTCCCCTCTCCCCCTCGCGTGGTGATGCGCAGGCCGCGTGTGGCCCCCGCCGACTCGACCTCTGCCCAACTGGCCTGACATGCCGGGCTGTACACGAGCTCCAGGACCTGGCCGTACGCCCGCAGGCGGTGGACGGTCACCCGGTCGCCGTCGCATCGCTCCCGGCCGGGATCCCGCCCCTCGCAGGCGACCGACCGGCATCCGGTCGTCGCGCTGTCGGCCCCGCCCGCCAGTGGGTACGGCCAGGCCGGCACGCCGGTCGGTGCGCCTTGTGGTGGGCGGTCGGCCGACCTGGAGTTCCACGGCCACACGAGCACGGCGACGGCAAGAAGCACGCAGCCGGCCGCGACGCCGACCCAGGGTATGACCAGGCCGGCTGTCACCCCGGGTCGCCCGGACGAGAGGACGGCCGGCGGCGAGGATGTGCGGGGCGGTGGCTCTCCGGCCGGCCCGGACAGGTCCAGGGTGGGGAGCGCCTCGGACGCCCGCGATTCCGGCCCGGTGTCCAGGGGCTGCCCCTTCTGCCAGGCATGAGCGGCCGACTCCCACAACACCCGCAACTGCTCCCGGTCGGCATGCGCCATTCGGCCCACTGCCTCCACGGCAGGCCAGGGCGGCAGCCGGGAACCGTTGACATAGCGCCGCCAGGAACTGCGGCTGTACCCGGTTCTGGTGGCCACGGCCGCCGCGCTCGCCTCGCATCTGTCCAGGCACAGGCGCAGCTCCCGCACCAGCCGGACGACCTCGATCGGCAGGTCTCCCGGCAGTGGTCGCCAACGGCCCACAACGCCCCTCCCCGCTCGGTCCGTCGTGCCACGAACGTTCCCCGGGCGCTTTCCAGCGTCCCACCGCGTTGCCCACGGCTCTGTCATCCTCGCAGGCCACGGGCCGGGCGTCCCGGATTTGGGTCAGTCGCCCGGCACCGATGGCCGCCGCGATCGCACCCGGCCAGACTCGTCGGCACCTGCGGCGGCCGAGCATCGGGCCGGCCGATCCGCCGTACGCACAGACTCCGGGGGTTCACGTGAACGCTGCGCGCCACGCCGTATCGAGGGGGCGGAGTAGCACAGGCCTTGGTGCGCCTCGCGGGACGGACGGCGGTCCGAGACTCGCGCCGAGGCCCTGTGCGTCACCCCTCGACGGGCTGCTCCGGGACATCAAGGCATTCGTCGAAGACCACCTTGCCGACGCCGATCTCTCACCGGCCGCGATAGCCGCCGCGCACCACATCTCCGTGCGGTATCTGCATCATCTCTTCCAGCGGGACCGGCGGACCGTCGGCGCCTACGTGCGTCGACGGCGGCTGGAACGCTGCCGGGCGGATCTCGCCGACCCCGCTCTCGTCCGTCGCGGCGTCGGCCAGGTCGGAAGGCGATGGGGCTTCCGGGATCCGGCGGTGTTCAGCCGGGCCTTCAAGTCGGCGTACGGGGTCACGCCCGGGGCCTACCGCAGGCGACTGCTGCGGTAGGTCCCGGGACGCCCGTACTCCTCCCGCGTCCTCACCGGTGAGCGCCACGCTCCGATCGTGCGGCGGGCAGCAGGCCTCGCGGAGCGCGCTGCGGCTGCTCGTTGGAGTCGAGCGTGACGACGGCGCCACCCGCGAAGGGCGTGGCGGGGCCGAAGTTGGACGCCCCGCCGAGCGCTCCGCGGGTGAGGACCTGGGAGCCGGTGACGGCGAGGCTGTCCCCGCTGAGGGCGGTGCTCAGCACGAAGAGGGCTCCGGCCTGCAAGGAGCCGTCCTCCCAAGGCGCGGTGACCAGCAGTTCGGGCCGTCCGTCGCCCGTCACGTCAAGGATCCGCAGGCCGTAGCCGAATCCCTCGCCGACCTGGGCACTGGCACCGATCGCCGCGGCGTTCTCGTCGAAGGTGGCGCCCGGGGCGGACAGCAGGCCCGCGCTGCCGCCCCGCATCAGCGTCACCGTTCCGGTGTTGTTCTCGCGCAGCGCTCCCGTCGCCAGATCGGCGTACCCGTCGCCGTCGAGGTCCCCCACGGCCAGGGAACCGCCGAAGAAGTCGTTCTCCTCCGGAGTGCCGGGGATGCCAGGGCTGCTCTGGCTGATCGTCTGTACCCGGCTGGGGCTGATACCGCCGGACCCTCCGCGGGCGACGACGAGCGCGCCGGAGTACTGGGGCTCGCCGGAGGCACGGTCGGCGAAGACCAGGACGTCGGCGTTGTTGCCGCCGTGGAACCGTCCCACAGCGACGGTGCGCAGGTGGTCCTGGGTGTGGGTGTCCTGGACGCTGATGGAACTGGTGGCGGCCGCGTTGATGCCTCCCGAGGTGCCGGGGATCACCACGACGCCGCCCCAGGCGTCGGACACCCCGCTGATCGCCTCCCCGGGCGCGCTGACCACCAGGTCGTCCTTGGCGTCGCCGGTGACGTCCCCGGCCGCGACCGACCAGCCGAACTTGTCCCCCGTCTCCGGCGTTCCCGGAACCCCGGAGGTGTCCTGCGAGACGCCGACCGAGCGGCTCGCCGTGATGCCGCTGCCGCTGCCGAAGAGGACGGTGACCGCGCCGGCCCGCTGGGTGCTGCCGATCGCCTCGCCGGGGGCGCCGATAGCGAGGTCCGCGAAGCCGTCCGCGTCGAAGTCGCCGACCGCGAGGCTCGCGCCGAACCGATCGCCGGGCTCGTTGTCACCGGGGATGCCGGGCACGCCCTGGTCGATCTGCGCGAGACCGTTGGGGATGAGGCCCAGGTAGGGCGATTCGCGCTTGCCGTACAGGATGGTGACCATGCCGACGGCGAGATTGCTGTTGATGCTCTCGCTGGGGTTGCCGATCGCGACGTCGGCGAGGCCGTCCCCGTTGAAGTCCCCCGTCACCAGCGACGCCCCGAAGGTGTCGTCCGACTCCCCGCTGCCCGGGACGAAGTCGTTGCTGTCCTGGCTGATCGTCACGGCGGGCCCTGCGGGGAGCGTGCCGCCGCCGGGTATCACGTAGATGGAGCCGCCCTTGTCGATCCCCTCCGCATTGGGGTCCCCGGCGAAGGTCAGCCGGGCCCCGGTGGAGACGACCATGTCGGGGATGCCGTCCCCGTTGACGTCGGCTCGGGCGGCAGCGCCGCCGGGACTGAGAAGAGTCCCACCTCGTTCCTGCGCTGTGATCGGGGCGGCCGCCGCCGGGGAGACAGGAGCACCAAAGGCAACAACAATCGACACCGCGGTTGTCATGGCAGCCATCAGGACGGATCTTCCAGCTCGTTGCACATTTCCTCCTCAGAGCAGACATCGCCAGCAGGAATTCCCCGTTGCACCAGTCGGACACACAAAGGGGATCACACAGGGGAACCGCAGTGCCTTACGGGAACGGAAAACTGTCCGAATGCATTTGCCCCGCTCCATAACCCAAGGGACCCAGTCCGGCGGTCATTTGGAACCACGCACCACCACTCGATGAATCCATCGTGCCGCCGAAACTCAGGCAACTGACTGCTCCGCACGCAAAACCCGAATCTTCCTGCTGGTCTGCCGCTCTAGCGGTATTCAGCCCGACGTAAGGGCCGAAGCCGATGCCGAACCCACCATAGGATCTCGACATAGTGCCGTCCTGATACTGGTACGACATACAGACGACGACGCACGAGCTGAAGCCCACCACACCGTAATGCGATAGGTATCTCCCCACCGGCTTCACCACTGCGAGGGAGGCCTTCTTCACGGCCGACCATGGATTCATGACCGACTTGCGCGACGGCTGGGGCACCGCAGGCAGGCACTGAAACCTCAGGGGTCCGACGCTGCAGGCGCTCGGGAGAGCGGAGCCCGAGGGGGTCTGTGTCTTCGGAACGAGCGAAGCCAGGTACTGCCGGAACCAGTCGGGAGGGCTGTACTGCGGCGGTGGGGCCTGCTCGGGGGCGCCGCCTCCGCATGCGCCGCATATATTGCTCCCGCCGCCCCCGCTACTTCCGCTTCCCACGCCACTTTCGCCACCGCTGCTACCACCTCCGCTCGGCTTCTCCCCCGGAGTGTCAACGCACGTCTGCCCGTCCGCGTCGTGCCAGCACTTGCGCAGCCCCGTCGGGTCGCTGAACGTCGTCGGGTTGCCGTCGGCGTACGTGTAGCCGTTCAGGGACTGGGGCTTGGCCTTGTCGTACAGGGGGTCTGGGGAGATGAAGCGGCCCAAGGAAGGGTCGTAGTAGCGGGCGCCGATCTGGTCGAGGCCGGTGTCGGCGTCCTCTGTCTTGCCGAGGAAGCCTCGGTCGGTCAGGGGCACGGCGTCGGTGTTGCCGCGGTGTCCGCCGTAGGGGAGGTAACGCTGGCGCGAGACCTTGCCCGTGGTGTCGTCGACGGCGAGCTGGGTGGAGTTCTGCTGGTCGTTGGCCAGCCATTGCAGGGTGTCGGGAGTGCGCAGGGCGACGACGCTGCCGCCCGCCGTGTAGTAGCGCCTCGCGCTGACCGCCGAGCCGGTGCGGGTCAGTTCCACACCGTCCAGGTAGAGCGTCGTGGCGCTCGGGCTGCGGCGGACCAGCCGGTCGCCGTCGGCGTCGTACGCGAACGACGTCGTCGCACCCGCGCTGGTGACCGAGGTGAGGGAACCGTTGTCGGCCCAGGACAGGGTGGCCGCGGTGCCGCCGACCGAGCGTGAGGTGAGGCGTCCGTCGGCGTCGTAGCCGTAGGTGTCGGAGCCGACGGAGGTGACCGCGTGCGGGCGCACCGCCGTCGGTCCGGGGTCAGGGTAGGAGTAGGTGCGCGTGGTGGCGTCGTCGGTGACGGCGGTCATGTCGCCTACGGCGTCGTACGAGTAGGCCAGCCGGTAGGGGTCGGTTCCGGTCTTGTCGGTACCCGACGGGCCGCTGGAGCAGGCCGCCGTGGTGGTCCAGGCATTGCTCAGGCGCTGCAGGGCGTCGTAGCCGTAACACTGGTTCTGCGGTACGGCCTGGGTCTGGTCGGTGACGGAGGTCAGGTCGCTGTCGTCGTCGTAGGCGTAGGTGTCGTACTGCACCCGGTCGCCGGCCACATAGCTCTGTACGGACGACAGGCGCTGGGCGCCGGAGCTTTCGTAGCCGTACTGGCGCTGCACGCTGCCGTCGGCACCGTAACTCCTGCCCTCGAGCACTCCGTTGCCGTAGTAGGTGCTGGTCTTCACGTAGGTGGCGGCATCACCGGTCAGGGTGTCCGGGCGGCCGGTGTCCGTGTAGCCGGTGGTGACCTTCTCGGCGGGCAGGCCGCCGGCCGCTGGATAGGTCATCCAGGTCTGGTGCCCCGCGCGGTCGTACCCGTAGCCGTAGCCGTAGGTGCCGGCCAGTGCTCCTTCGGCGGTCGGCACGGTCCATGTGCGGCCGGTGACCTGGTAGCGCAGGTCGTAGCCGGTGACGTCGGCGCGGTAGGCCTGCCCCCCGCTCCAGCGGGTGGTCGTGGCGGGGCGGCCGAGGACGAACTTGGTGGGTGTTCCGGTCTGACCGGGCATGGGCACGGTGTCGTAGGTCCATTCGGCGAGCTTGGTGTCGCCCACCGAACCAGTCCATTCGGTGCGTTTGCGGTTCAGCGCGTCGTAGGTGTAGGCGAGTGTCTTTCCGGCCGCGTCCTTCGTGGTGAGGACGTTGCCCGCGGGGTCGTAGGTGGTGGTCGACGGGCCGGCGTCGGGGTCCCGGGTGCTGGTGCGGTGGCCGAGCCAGTCGTAGCCGTACGAGGTGAGGTTGCCGGCCGCGTCGGTGATGGTGGCGACCTCTCCACGCGGTGTGTACGTGTAGCTGGTGGTGGGACTCGCGGACGGCGGCACGTCGCTGCCGGCGGGGACGTTCTCCTGCACCTTGGCGAGTCGGTCCAGGCCGTCGTTCCAATAGGCGGTCCGGGCGCCGCGCGGTGGGGTGACAACCTTTCCGTCGCCGTAGTTGGCGGTGGTGGTCGTCCAGTCGACCGCGCCGTAGCCGGACAGGGTGCTGGTGGTCTCCCGCTGCAGGGCGTCGTAGGTCTTCTCCGTCCACGAGGGCATCTCGCTGGGAGCCGGGTTGAGGAGCAGGTCCGGGTCGTCGCCGGGAGCCTGGGTGTTGTAGAGAGCTGCCGAGGTGCCCTTGGCCAGGCCGCGGTCGTCGTAGGTCGTGACGGTGACCGTGCGGCCGCCGGTGCGGGCCGCGCTGGGCGCCTGCACCTCGCGTGTGCGGCCGAAGCCGTCGAGGTAGGTGTATGTCGGGAGCCACTGGGGGGTGCCGTTGGTGAGCGACTGCAGCTGGCGCGCGGTCACGACGGTCGGCTTGTCCGGCTGCGAGTTGGGGGCGGTTCCGTCGACGGTGACGCGGTAGGTGTACTCGTAGGAGGGCACCGCGCCGGCCGGCGGCGGGACGTCCACGGCGTTCGGCTTGGGTTCGGTCGGCAGCCACACCCGGACCAGCCGGCCGGCGCCGTCGTAGTCGGTTGTCGTGGTCAGGCCGTTGGGGTCGATGGTGCGGGACACCACTCCGAAGGCGCGGCTGGTGTACGTCGTGGTGCTCTGGTTCAGCGGATTGGTCGTCCTGGTGCCGTTCACCGGCCAGCCGCTGGTCGGGTTGTACGACGTGGTGGTGGTGTGGTTGAGCGGGTCGGTGTCGGAGGTGACGCGGCCGTACTGGTCGTAGATCTTCTTCTCGTCGGAGTGGGACGTGTCGTTCCAGTACCGGCGGATCTCGGTCGGGTTGCCGTCGATGGGCTGGTCGCTGGTGCCGGGTGCGGTGGCGTTGTCGTAGAGGGTCACGGTCCGGCCCACCACCGGGCCCGGGCACTGCGTGGTGCTCGCGTCGGGGTCGCCGTTGTGCGTCTCCTGGGTTTCGGGATAGTCGAGCATCCAGCGCCAGTCGCTGGTGTTCTGCGCGTAGGTGATCTCGCTGCAGGTGTTGTCGGTCCCGGTGCCGATCTCGCCCCACTGGACCGTCCGGGTGGGCAGTCCACCGTTGGCGGCGCTGTAGCCGTCCTTGTCACTTCCGGTCTGCCGCCAGGTCCCGTCGGACCTCAGCTGCCGGGCCCGGGTCTGGTAGGGGCGAATCATGTGGGCGTTGTGCAGGCCGGGGCCGTTCGCGGTGACGCCCGAGTCCCAGTAGGTGTACCGCTCGGAGGCGAGTTCGGTGCGCGAGCCGTCGGAGTTCAGACGATAGTGGCGGGTCTGCAGCGTCTCGCCGCTCTTGGCGTGGTTGTCGGCGAACTGGTTGCCGTCCCAGTCCGTGAGGTTGACGTTCTTGGTGCCGCCGCTCTTGAGCTTGTCCCCGTCCATACCGCGGAAGTGGGTGGTCTCCGTGACCGTGCGCTGCTCGGCCGGCCCGTTGCCGTCGGTCTGCCGGACGGTGGCGTAGCCGCGCCAGTCGGCCCACTGCTGCTGGTCGGTGGGGGTGGTGAGGTCGTCGTCGTAGTGCCAGGCCGGTGTGCCCAGGTATTCGTACTGGGCGGTCCTGGTGGGCGAGCCACCGATCAGGTCGACTTGGTCGAGCTTGGTCACCAGGTACTTCTGGAAGACGCCGTGCACGGTCGACGAGGCCCCTTCGGGCCGGTAGTCGACGCGGAAGCATTCCTGGTCGTTGGTGTCCCAGTGCTTGCCCGACTCCCAGGTGGAGTCGGAACCGTCGCTGGGACAGGTGGCAGCGGCGGAACCGTGGCCGTAGTGGATGTCCGTCGCACCGCCGAGCCCGTTCTGGATGCTGGTGATACGGCGCATGGGCATCGCCTTGGTGGAATCACCGCTGGGGTAGTCGACCCGGTTGTTGAGCCAGGCCCCGTCGAAGTCCACGGCGGGAAGAGTCACGTTCTCCGCCCATGTGCCTTGCACCTGGATGTAGTTGAGCCACAGCATCGCGTCGGTCGCGCCGGGCGGGTCGGGCATCGCATAGGTGGGTTGGATGCGGTCGACCTGTAGATAGGCCGAAGTAGCCGGGTCCCAGACCTGGGTGGTGATCGACGCCAGGCGCCGGGTGACGAAGAAGGCCGGGGAGTTCTTCGTGCAGTCCTGGCCGCTGGTGCAGATCAGATCGACCGGTACGTCAGGATAGTCGCTGTCGCTGGTGGACGTCGGAGCGGAGCAGTTCGGGCTCTGCTTCGTGACGTCGGACAGGCAGCGGTAGGCGGTGGCGAAGTCCACGCGGTCGGCAGGCTTCTCGCCGGTCTGCATGCCGTACTCCACCCGGCTGAGGTATCCGCCCCTGTCGTAGGACTCCTTGTCTCCGTTGGAGAAGCGCTTGTAGTAGTTGGTCTCCTTGGTCCAGGTGAACCGGGTGTCGTTCTCGTTGGGGTCCCGAATCTCGTCCAGGTTCCAACGGTACGTCTGGCGGCACAGTGACTGCGCCGCGTCGTGACAGGGTTCGCCGCTGTCGTTGCCGATGACCGGCACCGTCCAGTTGGAGTCCTCGTGGTAGCCGAAGAAGTAGCGGGTGCCGTCGTCCGTGGAGACCACCCAGGCTTCCTTGCTGTTGTCGGAGTTGGCACCGTCGTAGGTGTGCTCGATCTTCCAGCCCGGGTCGTCCTCGGCGTGGTATCTGCCGTTGCCGTCCTTGATCAGCTCGGTGGTCGTGTTCTGCAGGGAGATGACGTACTCCGCGCCGTCCTCCGCGCCCGAATACGGCGAGTGCCAGCACAGGTCGGACAGGGTCGGGCTTCCGTCGTCGACGCACGCCCGGTATTTGCGCTCGATGAACCCGGGGTTCAGGTCCCAGCCCAGGCCCACCCAGGACGCCTGGTTGTTCGAGGCCGAGGTTCGGCCGTCGACCGACTGCGAGGAGTACTCCAACGACAGGTCCGGCGCCTTGCCATAGGGCGGAGGGGGCAAGGGGAGCGGGTAGGAATACCGGAAGTCACCGGACTCAGGGCCGACCGACCACTTGCCAGACGCCTTGAGATCGGTCGCCCGGTAGTCGCCGGAACCACCGGACGCGGTGCTCACCAGGGCGTACACCGCGTTGTCGGCCAGAGGCACCCGGGCGCTGATCCGCCCCTTGTCAACGTCGTTGTCCGCGGGTACGAAGGCTGCCCGCCCCCGGCACGGTCTGGCGTCCAGCACGCACCGCGGCAGGCGTTCCATCCGTAGCCGGCTCGCAAGGTCGCCGCCGGCGGCATGACGGAACGACGCGTAGTCCATCGTGACGGTCACGGGAACGGTCGCGGGTCTCCCCTGAGGTGCTGCTTCGTCGGCGCGGGCAGCGGTGAAGACGTATCCAATGGCTCCCAGCCGCCGCGCCGTAGCCCGGTCGTAGGTACGCACCGCAACGCGGGCCGTGGTGTCCGCAGTTGTCGTCAGGCCGAGCCCGGTGCCCGGAAGCTTTGCCGTGTGTCCCTGGGTGACATCGAGGGTGGCGGAACGAGCCGTCAGCCAGATGGGCGCCGCCGGTGCCGGGGAGGAGACGGCCTCCCGGTCACGGCGTCTGGCCGCGGCGGGCAGGGGACGACCGGGTACGGACTTCTCCCTGCGCGGTGTCCCGGTATGCGCGGAGGCCTTCGCGGTGACGGTGGTCAGTGCGGAGGCGGGGACGGCACCCTGCAGCAGTCCGTCGAGGATCAGTGGCGGGCACAACAGTGCCAGCCACCACGACAGTCGTCTGCGTACCTTCACAGGGCTCTCCCCCTCAGCCTGTCCAGGACGGCCGCCGGCCATAGACTGCGGCAGCCTCAGCAGTGGAACCTCGGCGAGCCTTTCACCGCCGGCTGTCCGACGCATTGACCGTGAACGCAAAGCCGTTGTCGCTCAGCGCAAGAATTCGGGCTCCCAAGCCCGCGGCGGGCGACCGCGGCTGGCGGGGCCGGATCACGGTGTCGGCGCCGGTCCGCGGCGGCACGGAACCCCAGCTGGAGTCGCTGTTGCTCCCACAACGGCCACGTCGGCGTTCCTGCGGGGGGATTGGTGAGCACTCCCCTTTTTTGGAAGCGCGTTGTGGCTGGCGAGCACCGCCTCGACGACTTCAGGTGGTTGACCGAGCAGCCTCGTTGGGCGCACCGTCTTCGTCGCACCGTCCGCTGCTCGCCCACCCTCGACCAAGAGGCTGACGTCACCATGAAGACCCGCAACGACCGATGCCGCCCGCGCCGGACAGGCCGTCTGCTGACCCTGGCCCTCGCCGCCGGTGCACTGCTGTGGCAGCCAGGGCAGGCTGCGGCGACGCCGGCGAACCCGGAGCGGGCCGCCGTGCAGGTGATCGCTGCCCGTACGGCGTCAACGGTCGACGGCGGCTTCGCCCTCACGGCCACCGACCTGAGTGACCCCGTCGCCGAGCTGACCACCGCGCTGCCCACACAGGGCGTCCAGAACCTGCTCAGCCAGGCCGACAAGTCCGTCAGCAGCGGAACGGCCTGCGCGACTGATCCGTTCGGCGCCGGCGACGGCGGCATCGCTCCGCTGGCTCCCGCCGTCAAGTACTGCTGGAGCGACGACGATGCCCTGAACCACGAATGGATCCCACAGGGAATCACCGGTGTCTCGGATGCCCAGGCCGATGAGTACTGGGGTACGAAGCGGCCCCTGATCGCTTCCTGGTACGACGACTCCACCGCCTGCACGCCCGCCGGTACGGCCGCGTGTGCCGACAAAGGGGTGCGCTTGTCCTTCCTCGACCCGGCCACCGCAAAGTATCGCCACGTCCTGCTCGCGGCGCCGTACTACAACTCCTACGGGCACATTTCGTACCGGGCCATCAATATCCACGGCGGCGGCATCGCCTGGTACAAGTACCGCCTCTACGTCACCGACACCCTGCACGGACTGAGGGTGTTCGACCTGCGAAACATCCTCGACCTCGACCCGGACCGGAACCCCAGCACGAACAACAGCACCCCCGACGGCCTGAGCAGCAACGTCCAGGACAACGGCAAGGTCGGGCGGCAGAGCAACGTCTGGTACTCCTACGGCTATCGCTACGTCCTGCCGCAGGTGGGCTCTTACGACTTCGTCAGCGCCCAGTACAACAGCTCGGCCGGCACGTGCGAGTCGAGTGGGGCGCCCAAGGCGTCCTACCTCTCGGTCGACCGCAGCAGCAGCCCCCCGCAGCTCATCATGGGCGAGTACTGCACCACCGACTCCACTCATCCCGACAACGGACGCATCGGCGCCCTGCCCATCGACGACGCGGACGGATCCCTCCTGGCGAATGCCGACGGCCTGGTGTCGGCGGTCGGCACCTACGCGCTACCCGTGAAACAGGTCCAGGGGGCCTCCCGTTACGCCGGCCGTTGGTATCTCAACCAGAGCCATCGCTACAGCAACGCCAGTCTGTGGCGGGCAGCAGTGGGAGGCGACGGCGACCTGGCGGTGACCGGTGGCGAGATTCGCACGGCGGTCGGCGCCGAGGACATGTACTACGAGCACGGACAGGCCACCGGCGCGGCACCTTTGCTCTGGTCGCAGAGTGAGCACCGTGCCGACATCAACGACCCTTCCTGTGCAGCGACCGGCCCCACACCCGACCCCACGCCATGCGGACGGGTGATCTATGCCCACCGGGTGAGCGACATCCTCACACAGCCGTGAGGCGCATGCGCCGCTTCATGTGAAGGAGCGGGCGCGCGCCTTGTCCCCGCCTAGGGCCTTCGACCGCTCACCAGTCCCAACTACGGCAGCACGCCGCCGACCCCGCTCATCGACCGGGGACTCTTCCAGCTTTTCCCCGCGAAGCGGGCCGGCCTCCGCCACCGGCGACGTGCTCCCGGCCAGGGCGGCCTCGCCGTCACCGACCTGCTCCCCGCACCTACCGGGATGGCCCCCCCTAAGGGCGTGGTGCGAAAGTCAACCTCGGGACGGCGGTTTCCGCCATAGCGGTGGTTTGCCGTCCCGGCCGCCGTTCTGCCCGGTGCGCCACCAGGACACTGGCCGGGGCGGCCGGGGCGCCGCAGTGGAGGACGAGAAAGCGCATGGCCGACAGCAGGATCCTGGTCGCGGTACCGGAACACCCTCGGGGCGAGGGCGCCGGACCCCAGCAGCTACGCAAGATCCGGGACGCGATCGAGGCGGACGGCTTCGAAGTCCGGTGGGCGGTAACGGCGGAGGACGCGGACGCGGTACTGCGCACCGAGGCTGGGCTGGCGGCGGCGCTGGTGGCCTGGGACCTGCCCAGGGCCGCCGGTGACGGGCCCGGCGCCGCGCTCACCGCGCCGGGCGGCACACGCGCCCGGCCGGGCAGCCCCCTCGACGGGACCCCGGGCGGCGGCGCTGTGCTGCGCCGGATCGGCCGCCGATTCCGGGACCTGCCGGTCTTCTTGGTGATGGCCGACGAGGGCCTGGGGGACCTGCCGCTGTGGGTGTCCGAGTCGGTCGTGGGCTATGTCTGGCCCCTGGAGGACACCCCCGGCTTCATCGCGGGCCGCATCACCACCGCCGCCCACGCCTACCGGGAATCCGTCCTGCCGCCGTTCTTCCGGGCACTGCGCCGCTTCGACGACGCCCACGAATACTCCTGGCACACCCCGGCCCACTCCGGCGGTGTCGCCTTCCTCAAGTCGCCGGCGGGACGCGCCTTCCACGACTACTTCGGAGAGCGGCTGCTGCGCAGCGACCTGTCGATCTCGGTCGAGGAACTGGGCTCGCTGTTCGAGCACACCGGCCCGATCGGCGAGGCGGAGCGCAACGCGGCCCGAGTGTTCGGCTCCGAACTCACCTACTTCGTGCTGCACGGCGACTCGACGTGCAATCGCCTGGTAGGCCATTTCAGCGTCACCCGCGACGAGATCGCGCTGGTGGACCGCAACTGCCACAAGTCCGTGCTGCACGGCTTGGTTGTCTCGGGTGCCCGGCCGGTCTACCTGGTCCCCACCCGTAACGGCTACGGACTGGCGGGACCGCTGCCCCCGGCCGAGATCGCCGCGGACGCGGTGGCGGCCCGGATCGCCGCGCACCCGCTCACCGAGGGGGCGGTGTCCCCGCACCCGCAGTACGCGGTGTTCACCAACTCCACTTATGACGGCCTGAGTTACGACGCCGTAGCCACTGCTCGCGCGTTCGCCGCCAGTACGCCCCGGGTGCACTTCGACGAGGCGTGGTTCGCGTACGCCCGTTTCCACCCGCTCTACGCCGGCCGCTACGGCATGTCGGTGGACGAGGATGCGTTCCCCGGCCCGGACCGCCCGACCGTGTTCGCCACCCAGTCCACGCACAAGCTGCTGGCGGCGCTCTCGCAGAGCGCGATGGTGCACATGCGACCCGCACCGCGGGCGCCGGTGGAGCATGACCGGTTCAACGAGGCGCTGATGATGCACGGCACCACCTCGCCCCTCTACCCGATGATCGCCTCGCTCGACGTGGCGACGGCGATGATGGACGGCCCGCAGGGCGAGTGGCTGATCGACGAGGCGGTGACCGAGGCGATCCGCTTCCGTCAGGAGATGGTGCGCCTGCGACGGCGGATCGAGAGCGCCGGGGACCGGCCGCCGTGGTTCTTCGGAGTGTGGCAGCCGGACACGGTCACCGACCCGGCGACCGGCGAACGGCTGCCGTTCGAGGAAACCCCGCCGGAGCTGCTGCGCACGGAGCAGTCCTGCTGGCTGCTGGAGCCCGGCGTCGACTGGCACGGTTTCCCCGGGCTGACCGAGGGCCACTGCATGTTGGACCCCATCAAGGTCACGCTGACCTGTCCGGGGATCAGCGCCACCGGCGAGATGGCCGAGGAGGGCATCCCGGCCCGGGTGCTCACCGCCTATCTGGCCACCCGGAAGATCGTGGTGGAGAAGACCGACAGTTACACCACACTGATCCTGTTCTCCATGGGCATCACCAAGGGCAAGTGGGGCACCCTGCTGGACGCCCTGACGGATTTCAAGGCCCTCTACGACGCCGACGCCCCACTGGAGCGGGTCCTGCCGGAGGCCGTCGCCGCGCATCCCCGCCGGTACGCGGGCCTGACCCTGCGCGGGCTGTGCCAGGAGATGCACGAGCAGCTGCGCTCGGTGCGCCTGGTGGAGCTTCTGGACACGGCCTTCCAGCAGCTCCCGCAGCCCGTGGCGCCACCTCAGCACTGTTACCAGCGGCTCGTGCGGGGTGACACCGAGCGGGTCCGGATCTCGGAGGCGGCGGGCCGGGTGGCGGCCGCCATGGTGACGGTCACCCCGCCTGGCATCCCGGTCCTGATGCCGGGCGAGTCCATCGGTGCACCCGACGGCCCGCTGCTGCGCTATCTCACCGCCCTGGAGTCCTTCGACCGCCGCTTCCCCGGCTTCCGCAGCGAGACCCACGGCGTGACCAACGACGAGGACACGGGCGACTACCTGATCGAGTGCCTGATCCAGGGCGCGGAGCAGATGCCGGGGCACTCGCCCGGGCGTGTCGGTTAGGGCCTCTTGGGAAAGTGCTGGTCACAGCCCCTCGTTGAGGACTGCGACCAGCACTGTCGCCTCGTAGCGGACGGCGAGCGTCCTACCTCGTGGCGACGGCCCGGTGGCGCTTGAGACGACTGATTCCGCACTCGACGGCATGGCGCTCGCAGTAGTCGGTCTCGTCGGACTTCGGCGGCCTACCGCCTCGGGGGCCCAGCTTCTGACGCGTGCGGACGCGGTCCGCCGGGACCGGGATGGTCGCCTTGATTCCGCGTCTTCGCAGGTCCGCTCGGTGGCGGCGGGAGTCGTACGCCTTGTCAGCCCGCACCCGGTCCGGTCGACTGCGAGGCCGGCCAGGACAGACAGAAGCTTCTGCCCCTGTTCGACGGCGAGGTGGATCTTTGTGCGTCGGCCTCGGCCTCGAGCTGGGTGACGATCCGGGCCCCGGTGCCATCGCGCTGCCAGCGCCGGAACAGGTCGTAGACCCGGTACCACGGCCCGTAGCGTTCTGGCACATCACGCCAGGGAGCACCAGCCCGGGTCCGCCACCGTATGCCGTCTATCAGCTGCCGCCGAGTCCATACCGGCGGACGGCCCGGCTTGGTGCCCCGCGGCGCTACCAGTAATGGCGTCGTCCTCCGACGGCGTGCCCGAGTGCGCCCAGCAGGAACAGGACCGCCCCGATGACCAGCAGAATGATGCCGATGGTCCACAGGATGGCGATCTTCAGGATGAAGCCGACGACGAGAAGGATGACTCCGAGGGCTATCACGGCGTCCTCCGTAGGTTTGCGTTTAGGTTCACTGTCGCCCCTGGAGGCGAGTCAAGCAACGCGTGTCTGGTTCAACGCATCCGACCGGTACAAATAGGACGAATGGTTGATAGCTACTTTGCACCCGCCCCCACAGAACGGAGACCCCCGATGGTGATCAAGAAGCTTCACGACATGGGCGTCCGCAGCGAGCATGCCTACATCGCCGGCCTCGCATCGATCGGCCTCAGCTTCGCCTCCTGGGTGGCAAGCCTGAAAGCCGAGCAAGCCGGCGTCGATCGCGCCGACCGATGGGGCATATTCGTGGGCGAGTGGGCGCCGACGTTCATCGGCCTGGGTCTCGCGCTCTCTCACTACGAGCAGCAGGAGGGCACGCTCAGCGGCTCCTTGCACGCGGTGTCGCAGACCGGCTGACCTCCAGGAAACTGCGCCCGCCTTCTCGGCCTGGAGGCGGGCGTCCGCTCGCCCGCCATGAGGAATGTCCTGCCTCACGCACGAAAGAGCGGCGCACCGGCCACAGTCACGTCAGCCCGTCACAAGGCCACCGACCCCATCCCAACCACGAACCACCGCCGATCTCCCGCGCCGCGACAGCCGGGACTGGACCGTCTCGGCCGCCTGGTGGCGCTGCTGTAGGTGCCGGAGGGTCGGCGGGTGTCGGAGCTGGAGCGGCTGCGCCGGCCGCCGACGCGCACGACCGGCACCAGCATGGCCAACGCGCTGGAGCGCGTGAATGAGAACTCCGCGTTCCGGCTGGGCCGGGTGAAGCTGGATCGGGTGCCGCCAACCGGCTGGCAACGTTGGCCCGGGTCGGTCTGGGGTCGAAGGCGCCGATCCTGGAGCGCACGCCGGAGCCGCACTGGACGTGTTCGCGCTGCTCATGCAAGTGGAGGTGATCAGCGTGGCGAAGCGGGCCACGGACCGGGACTGGCTGGCGGCCCGGCCCCGCCTGGCGAAGGCGTCGCGGACGGTGCAGGCGGGGCTGCGGGTGTGGTCCGGGCAGTTCGCTCTGGTGGAGGAGGTCGGCGGGGCCCTGGACGCGGCGGCGATGTGGCGGGCTCTGGAGGCCGAGGTCGGCCCGCGTGCCGAGGTCGAGGCGGCGGTGGGGCTGCTGGACGAGCTGCTGCCGCCCGGCGACGAGGAGGCGGAGGCGGAGGTGCGCCGCCAGCTCGTCGGCCGGTACGACACCGTGCGGCCGTTCCTGTCACTGCTGGGCGAGTCGAGCGCTGGGGGCGGCCTCGGGCGGGCGGCGGGTGCTGGAGGCGGTGAAGCGGCTTCCCGCGCTGTCGCGGCGCAAGGTGAAGGCCAAGCCGCTGCTACCGCGGGAGATCGATCAGAAGCTGGTGCCGCCGGCGTGGAAGAAGGCGGTGTTCTCCGACCCCGCCGTGCCCCGCCCGGCAAGGTGGACCGCGACGCCTACGTGGTGCCTGGCCTCGGCCGGAATCGCGGCCCTGAGCCCGCACTCCCACTGCCGCCGAAGCAACTTCGGGCCTACAGCCACCGCTTGGCTGATTCGACGCTGTCGCCGCCGCTTGTGTTGAACGCGATCGCAGCCTTCGGCGCATGGCGCCGGACCAGATTCACGACCTGCTCAAAGAGCGGCAGAAGCGGTTCCGGCTTGCGGATCCCACCCCCGATGACGACGACGTCCCAGTCGTGCTCGGACAGTGCTGCGACGATCGTCGGCTCGGCCGACTCATCCAGCTCGATCAGCGTCATGGACGCATCGATGGCGTGTTCCCCGAACCGGGCCAGTTCCTGGTCGAGGGCCGCTCGAAGGACGTCTCCGTCCATACCGGGCACGGCACGTGGGTCGATTCCAAGAATGAGAACGCGAGGCATGCCCAAGAGGACGATCAGCCATCCACCCAGGTTCCCACGGCACGCAGCCGGTGCCCGATCGAGCTCGCCCGCTGATCGTGGGGTGTAGGCCGTTGACCTGCGGGACATCTGCCTCTCATGAGGCTTCTGACGGGGTTGAGCGGCGCTGACCGGTCACTGAGCAAGCGGGCGGCCTCGCGTATCCCGCCGGGCGTCGGCACGATGCTGTCGGCGGTGGAGGAGGCAGCCGAGAGCGCGAAGCTGTGGTGCGGCGCCGCCGCGGCGATGACGTGGCTGGGCGGGTGGCACGGCCGCAAGGCGGCGGTAACCGGCATGGCCGCCCTGGCCGTGGCACAGCTGATCTCGAACGGCGTGTGCAAGCAGGTGGCCGACCGGCCACGGCCGCCGAAGGAGTGGTTTCCCCACGATGAGGTCGATGACCGTCCCGACTCCCCTTCTTTCCCTTCCGGACACACCGCTGCTGCAGTGGCCTTCACTGCAGCCGTGACGCCGACATGCCCGACCGTCGGCGCACTATGCGCGGTGCCGGCCGGCTTGGTGGCCCTCGAGCGGGTGCAAAGCGGCGCCCACTACCCCGGCGACGTTGCCGCCGGCGCCGTCATCGGTTTGGCCAGCGCCTGGTGCACCCACAACATCCCGCGCCTCATCCTGCGCCACTGGCCATAACCCGGCCTGCGCCCGGCGCGGCTGACACACGCCTGGCTGCACTACCGGCGCGGGCCGGTCGGCGGCGAAGGCGGGTCGATGCCGCGGGCGTTCGTGGAAGTCACCGGGCGGCCGTGGGCCCCGAACACCTCGCCGCTCAACTGCCCGGTGCCGGTCTTCGGCTACGCGTATGAGCAGGGCCCGCTCGGCCGGCTTGCCCGCCACGGCACAGCCTTCGAGGCGGACACCGTCAGCCCCGTGCGTCAACATCGCGGGCACGGGGATGACTCCTCAGCCCGGTAGTACACGCACCTCGCCCCTTGAGGGGTCTGCCTGCGCCACGTAGCCGGCTTGAGTGAGGATCTCCAGCAGCGCTTGCCGCAGAACGGCGCGGATGCCCTCGAACTCCGCGTCCGGCCGCCCGACGGGATCCAACTGAGCTGCCGGGACCCACCTCACCGTGACCGCGTCCGCCTCCTGGCGGACCCGCAGCCCCGTCCCGTCCTGCGCACTCACCGACGCGACATCGAACCCCGCACGAGCCAGTGTGCCGCATACCTCGGCGAACAGAACCGCCACACCACTCCCCTCCGCCATGCGCAAAACCTGCACAACGGCGCCTTGAAGATCACACGTGAGAACGCCCTGCCACCTCAGCGCACGGACACGCCGCTCATCGCGTCGTCCTCTCCGGTCGCAGTGGAGTCCCGGGCACGGGCCACCGCCGCGGACAGGGCCCGGCGCACACCAGCGGGTAGCTGCCCGCTGGACGGCCAGTGCACCAGGCAGTCGGCCACCTCGCGGAGCTTGATGTTCGTGTGCTGGGAGACCTCCCTGAGCACATCCCAGCCCTGCTCGGGCCGGAGCCCGCCGACACAGATGACCACGCCGATGGCCTGGTCGATCACGGCGTGCGAAACCACGGCCGTGCGCAGCTGGGTCACCTCCTGCTGAAGCGCCGCCAGCTGGTCCGTCTCCTCGTCCTCTCCGGTCATGCCGCCCACCCTCGGCACGGCGCCGCACCCGCGCCAGCCACCAAGCGAAGGACTTTGCACGCATCTGGCCGAAAAGCGAAAACGGCCTGCCCAGCACCGCATGATCGGGTGATGCCCGGGCATGGGCGAGGCGTGGAGACACTCACCTTCGACAGCGCGGATCTGGAGGCCACGGAGGACTTCCTCAGCCGCGCCTACGCCCGGATGCGCATCGGCAGCAGCACCCCGGCAGCCAGCCGGGCCAGGATCCGGCGTACCGCCATCGCGCCGGTGAGTGTCGACGAACTCGTCCTCGACTTCGAGATGAGCTACTCGGTTACGCCGCTCGGGCGCATCTGTCTGTGCCTCGTGTACGAGGGAACCGTGCGGGACCATCGTTTCCAGGGCGTCGAGGACACCTTCGGACCGGGTGACATGGTGCTGCTCGCCCCGCCCGACCTGCCGTACTCCGGGCGCATCTGCAACGCCCGCTACAACATCACGATGCTGGACCCGGCGCTGCTGGGCCAGGTGGCCGCCGGCGCCGACGACGCGCGGCCGGTACGGCTGACCGGGCACCGGCCGCGCTCGGCGGCCGCGGCCAGTCAACTGAGCCGGACCATCGCCCACCTGCGGGACTCGGTGCTGGCCGACCCGGAGACCGCCGACCAGCCGCTCATCGCCGCGACCGCCGCGCAGTACCTGGCGGCGAGCGTCCTGAACGCCTTCCCGAACACGGCCCTGCCCGAGCCGACCGCGGCCGACCGCCGCGACGCGCATCCCGCCGTACTGCGCCGGGCGCTCGCCTACATCGACGACCACGCCGACCAGCCGGTGACGGTCGCCGACATCGCCGCCGCGGCCCATGTGACCGTGCGCGCACTGCAGTACGCCTTCCGGCGGCACCTGGACACCACCCCGCTGGCCCATCTGCGCCGAGTCCGGCTCGCCCACGCCCACCAGGAGCTGGCGACCGCCACACCGGACAGCGGAGCGACCGTCACGGCGATCGCGACCCGCTGGGGTTTCCACCACCCGGGCCGCTTCGCTGCCCTGTACCGCGACACCTACCGGCGCACTCCCCACACCACCCTGGCCGGCGACTGAGCACGGGCGTAGCAGCAAGCGCCGTCAGCAAGTGACCGGCTGGGCGTGGGAAAGGCCGCGGTGGTGACCGCGCTGGTGTGGGCGGCGGTTGCGCTTACCGAGGGCAGGAACGCCAGCTGGCAGGCAGCGGCGGGCGGGCCGTGCCCGGCCGCCCGGATGAGGAGTGGGCGGTCCTCGCCCACCGCTCGCCCTGGCCGGGTCGCTGACCGCGAGGTGCGGGCGGCCCACACGTGACCTTGAGGCCGACCTGGCCGGGGCACTGACGGCTCGAGGACGGTGCTACAGCGGGTCTCCGAGCGGTCCGAACTGCTCTTCAAGGTTCTGCTAGAGGGGCCGGCGGATACACAGGACCGCCACCAGGGAGAGCAAGAAGCTCAGCGCGTTGCCGACGAAGGGCAGCGCCCGGCCGATCTCGGACAGCAGGCCGCCCAGCGGCGGTCGGCCGGCGACACGCCGTAGGTACGCGCCTCGTTGCGGGCGAGGCCGGTGGTGAGCCGGTCGAGCCGGCGCGGGTCGAACGGTCCACGAGGATCCCGGCAGGCAGACGGCACACCATGGTGGTGACGAGCCCGGCGGTGCCGACCAGCCCGGCCTGCGCGGCGGACCCCCAGGTCCGACCGGCACTGCCCGGTCCACAGCAGGTTGACGTCGCGGTTGCGCCACAGGCCGAGTGAGCCGTCAGTGGTGGCCGGCCCGGCCACGTCCTCGGTGAGCGGCGGGCCGGCTCACACCGGGTCCTTGGCGCTCGCCGGGCGGCTAGGAGCCGGGCACCGGGCCGGCGGAGAGCTCCGGGCGGCCTGGGGCCGGAGCGGGCACGGTGGCGGCCGGAGCCGCATCCGCCGCTCCGGCCCCGGAGGGCGCCCGGTCCGCCGGCCCGGCGTCGGCGGGCAGGGTGGGTACGACCAGCATCTTCGTCACGGAGCCGTCCTCGTCGACGACGTCCCGGACGTGCCGGAAGCCCAGTCGGCGGCACATGGCGAGGCTGGCGGTGTTGTCGGCGCCGACCATGCCGTACGCCTCGGTGAGCCCGAGGTCGTCGGCGGCGTGCCGGAGCAGGCCGCGCACCACCTCGGCCCCCAGGCCGCGGCCCCAGTGGGCGGGGGCGAGCGCGGTGACGAGTTCGTGGCCGTCGACGTTGCCGGTCGGCTTGATCTCGGCGTGGCCGACATAGGTGCCCGCCAGCCACAGGCCCCACACGTCGAAGCGGCGCTGCGGGTAGACGTCGGTGAGGATGGCGCGGAACAGGGTGCGCAGGTCGGCTTCGGGCACCAGATCCTGGCCCATCCAGCGGCACACCTCCTCGTTGCGCAGGAGGGCGACGAAGTGGTCCTCGTCCTCGGCTCTGTAGGGGAGGAACTCCAGGCGTTCGGTGTGGAGTACGGGGATCATGGCGGGCTCCTCGGGATGGTGCGGCACGGTGCTGGGTGGCCGAGGGCGGTGGGGCGCCCGGAGGTGGTGCGGTCGGGGGCGGCGGTGCCGGGCCGGCGGTGGGCCGGCCCGGCGTGCCGTGGTGCGGGCCGGTCAGGCTCCGGCGTTCTCCATGCGCTCGCGCAGGCTCTTGGGGCGCATGTCGATCCAGACCTCGTCGACGTAGGCGGAGCACTCGGCTTCGGTGCCCTCCTTGCCGACGGGCTGCCAGCCGGCGGGCACCTCGATGTCGGCGGGCCACAGGGAGTACTGCTCCTCGTCGTTGCGCAGCACCTGGTAGCGGGTGTTCTCGTCCATGTCGGCTCCTTCGTCCTACGGGTGTCGTCATTACGGGGGTCGTCGTGCCAGGGGTCGTCGGGTGGACGTCGTCCTGCCGCGGGCGGGGCGCGGGAGGGGCGCGGGAGGGGCGCGGGCCGTGCCGGGCGGTGGCCCGGCACGGTGCTCCGCATCCCGGCAGGGCCGTCACCGGCCTCCCCGGGCGTGCCGGGCGTGCCGGGCGAGCTGCCGCAGGGCCTCGGCGAACTCCTCGGCCACCCGGCGCACGGTCGCCGTGTCGTGGACGCCGGGGCGGTGGTGCCAGGTGAAGGCGAGCCGGCCGTGCTGGACCGCGCCCACCACCTCCACCGGGTGCGAGCCGGAGTCCCGCGGGTCGTGGTCCTGTCCGAAGGAGCCGTGCTCGGCGCGGACCAGCCCGCCGGACGCGGTCTCCGGACGGGCGTCCCACTGGCCGAGGTAGTTGAACACCACCTGGCTGTGCGCGCTGCCGCCGAGGCGCTCGCGGACCTCGGGCGGGCCGAAGGTGCGCAGGGCGCCGAAGCCGATGCCGTTGCCGGGCACCGCGCGCAGCTGGCGGCGCACGGACTTCACCAGGGCCCGCCAGTCGCGGTCGGGGCCCAGGTCGCCGGGGTCGGGGACCTGGACGGCGACCGGGTAGACGGTGGTGAACCAGCCGACCGTGCGGGACAGGTCCACCCCGTCGAGCAGGTCCTCACGGCCGTGGCCCTCCAGGTCCAGGCGGACCCGGTCGTGGCCGGTCCATCGGGCCAGGGCCAGGGTGAGGGCGGCGAGCAGGACGTCGTCGACGCGGGTGCGGTAGGCGGTGGGCGCGGCCCGCAGCAGGGCGGCGGTGTCGTCCTCGGCCAGTTCCACGCCGACCACGGCGGCCGGGCCCGTCCCGGCCTGCGGTGCCGGGGCGGCCGGGGCCGGCTCGGCGCGCACCGCCTCCTCCCAGTACGGCAGTTCGTGGTCGAGGCCGCCCTCGGCGACGTGCGCGGCCAGCCGTCGCGACCAGGTGCGGAAGCTGGTGCTGCGCTCGCCCAGGCCGACCGTGCCGCCCTCGAGCGCCTGCCGGTACGCGGTCTCCAGGTCGTCGCGCAGGATGCGCCAGGAGACCGCGTCCACGACGAGGTGGTGGGCGACGAGCAGCAGGAACGCCGGCCGGTCCGGGCCGCCGGTGAACAGCGCCGCCCGCAACTGGGGACCGCGGGCCAGGTCGAACCCGGCGTGCAGTTCGTCCGCGGTCTTCTCCATGGCCGTGTCGGCCTCCTCGGCGGACAGGCCGGTGAGGTCGTGGCAGACCAGGACGTCGTGGGCGGCGGGCGGCGGGTTGAACTGGCGCCAGCCGGTGCCGTGGCCGTCCGGCCCGGCGGACCGGGTGAACTGCATGCGCAGGGCGTCGTGGTGCTCCAGCAGCGCGTCGAGCGCGGCTCGCAGCGCCTGCTGGTCGGGCGTGCCGTCGAGTTCCAGCAGCGCCGACTGGTTGAAGTGGTGGTGGGCGGCGCGCGGGCTGGTGAGGAACCACTCCTGGATCGGGGTGAGCGGCACCTCGCCGGTCACCGGGCCCTCCCCCCTCCGCTCGGGCGCGCTGCGCACGACGGTGGCGAGTTCGGCGACGGTCTGGTGCGTGAACAGGTCCCGGGTGGCCACGTGCAGGCCGTCGCGGCGCAGCCGGGAGACGACCTGCATGGTCAGGATGGAGTCACCGCCCAGCGCGAAGAAGTTGTCGTCGGCGCCGACCTCCTCGATGCCCAGCACGTCGGCCCAGATGCGGGCGATGCGGCGCTCGGTGTCGGTGCGCGGCGTGGTGCGGGGCCTGTCCCCGGCCTGGGCCGGCCCGGGTGCGGGCAGCGCCCGCCGGTCCAGCTTGCCGTTCGGGGTGAGCGGCAGCCGGTCGAGCGGCACGAAGACGGACGGCACCATGTGCGGCGGCAGCAGCCCGGCCAGATGCAGCCGCAGGTCGTCGACGGGCAGCGCTCCCCCGGCCGGGTTGGTGGGCACGACGTAGGCGACGAGCCGGGCCGGGGCGCCCTCGCCCGCGCCCTCGCGGACGGCGACGACCGCGTCCCGCACCAGGGGGCTGCGCCGCAGCGCGCCCTCGATCTCCCCCGGTTCGATGCGGAAGCCGCGCAGCTTGACCTGGTCGTCGGCGCGTCCGGCGAACCGGAGCCGGCCGTCGGCGGTCCAGCGGACCAGGTCGCCGGTGCGGTACATCCGCTCCCCCGGCGCGCCGAACGGGTCGGCGACGAACCGCTGGGCGGTCAGTCCGGGCCGGCCGAGGTAGCCGCGGGCCAGTCCGGGGCCGGCGACGTACAGCTCGCCGGTGACGCCGGGCGGGACGGGGCGCAGGGCGGTGTCCAGGACGAGGACGCGGGTGTGGCCGGCGGGGCGGCCGATGGGAGGCGCCCCTGTGCCGGGGGTGAGCGAGCCGGTCCAGGTGGCGACCACGGTGGCCTCGGTGGGCCCGTAGGAGTTGATCATCCGGCGGCCGGGTGCCCAGGTGTCCACCAGGTCGGCCGGGCAGGCCTCCGCGCCGACGATGAGCGTGCGCAGCGCGGGCAGGGCGGCGGCCGTCTCCGGCGGGACGGTGGCCAGCGCGGCCGGCGGGATCAGCGTGTGGCTGATCCGCCGCCCGGCGAGCACCTCCGCAAGGCGTTCCCCGACCAGCGGCCCCTCCTCGCCGGTCACGAGCGTGGCGCCGCTCAGCAGGGAGATGCACAGTTCCAGCACGGAGGCGTCGAAGCTGGGCGAGGCGAACTGCAGGACCCGGTCGCCGGGACCGGCCGCGTACCGGTCGGCGGCGGCCGCGGCGAACGAGGCGAGGCCCCGGTGGGTGACGGTGACGCCCTTGGGGGTGCCGGTGGATCCCGAGGTGTAGATGACGTAGGCGGGGTGGTCGGGGGTGAGCGGGGCAGTGCGGTCGGCGTCGGTCGGTGCGGTCTCGGGACCGTCGGCCGCCCACACCTCGGCCGGGTCGCCGACGACCAGCCGGGCGCCGGCGTCGCGGAGCATGAACTCCCGGCGCTGCGGCGGGTAGTCGGGGTCGACCGGCAGGAAGGCGCCGCCGGTCTTGGCGACGGCGAGCTGGGCCACCACGGTCGCCGCCGAGCGGGGCAGGGCGAGGGCCACCACCTGCTCCGGCCCGGCGCCGTCCCGGATCAGCCGGTGGGCGAGCCGGTTGGCCGCCCGGTCGACCTCGGCGTACGTGAGCTCCCGGTCGCCGTCGGCGAGGGCCACCGCGTCCGGGGTGCGGGCCGCCTGCCGTTCGAACAGGGCGGGCAGGGTCTCCTCCGGTACCGGGCGGAAGGTTCCCCGGCCCTGGTCGAGCAGGCTCTTCAGCTCGGTGTCGGTGGTCAGCGGCAGCGCGCCGAGCGGGCGGTCGGGGTCCTCGGCGACCGCGCCCAGCAGGGTGGCGAGCTGGCCGGCCATGCGTTCGGCCGTGGCCGCGTCGAACAGGTCGGTGTTGTAGGTGAGCAGGCCGTGCAGGGCCCCCGAGCCGGCCTCGGCGAACTCGAAGGTGAGGTCGAACGCGGCCTGTTCCGACTCCGGCGGCACGTCGGTGACGTCGAGGCCGGGCAGGTCGAGACCGCTCGCCGGGGTGTTCTGCAGGACGACCATGACCTGGAAGAGCGGGCTGCGGCTGGTGTCGCGGACGGGCTGCACCTCGTCGACGACGCGCTCGAACGGCACGTCCTGGTGGGCGAAGGCGTCGAGGACCGTGCGGCGGACCGTGGTGAGGAAGTCGCTGAAGGACTGTCCGGTCCGCGCCGTCGAGCGCAGCACCAGGGTGTTGACGAAGAACCCGATGAGGGCCTGCGTCTCGGCCCGGTCGCGGCCGGAGGTGACGGTGCCGACGGCGATGTCCTCGGCGCCGGACAGGCGGGCCAGGTAGGCCTGGGCGGCGGCGACGAGGGTGGTGAACAGGGTGGTGCCCCGGTCCCGGGCCAGCCGGGTCAGCCGCCGGGCGGTCCGGGCGGGCACCACCACGCGGGTGGTCGCGCCGGCGCTGGTGCGCACCGGCGGCCGGGGCCGGTCGGTGGGCAGGTCCAGCGGTGCGGTGCCGGCCAGGTGCTCCTTCCAGTAGGCGAGGTGCTCGTCGTCGCCGGCGTCGGCCGCGGCGCGCTGCCAGTGCGCGTAGTCGGCGTACTGGACCGGCAGCGGTGGCAGGTCCTCCTGTACGACGCCGTGTTCGGCCCGGTAGAAGTGGGCGAGGTCGCCGAGCAGGACCGAGGTGGACCAGCCGTCGGTGACGATGTGGTGCAGGGTGAGGCCGAGCACGTGGTCGTCGTCGGCCAGCCGGACCAGCAGGGTGCGCAGCAGCGGTCCGCGGCGCAGGTCGAAGGGGCGGGTGCGTTCCTCGGCGAGGACCCGGCGCAGGGCCCGCTGCTGTTCCTCCCCGGCCTCCCCCGTCAGGTCCCGGACGTCCAGCGGCACGTCGTCCTGCGGCGGGTGGACGCGCTGCACGCCGTGCCCGTCGACGCTGTCGAAGGTGGTGCGCAGCGACTCGTGCCGGGCCACGACGGCGGCCAGGGCCGCGCGCAGGGCCCGCAGGTCGAGCGTGCCGCGCAGGCGCAGGGCGAGTGCGGTGACGTACTCGGCGCCGCCCGGCGCGAACTCCTCCAGGAACCACAGGCGTTGCTGGGCGTACGACATCGGGGCGAGCCCGTCGCGGCGGACCGGGACGATCTCCGGCCGGCCGGAGCCCTGGCGCGCGCCGAGCAGCGCGGCCAGCCCGGCCGGGGTCGGGTGGGTGAACACCGCGCGCGGGGTGACGTCGGTGTCGAAGGCCGCGGCGAGGCGGGCGGCGAGCCGGATGCTGAGGATCGAGTCGCCGCCGAGCTGGAAGAAGTCGTCCTGCACACCGGGCGGTTCGGTGCCGAGCACCTCGCCGAAGACCTCCGCCGTGCGGCGCTCCGCCTCGGTGCGCGGTGCCACCCGCGCGGCCGGTTCGGGCGTCCGGGGGGCGGGCAGGGCGGCCCGGTCGACCTTGCCGTTGCCGCTGAGCGGGAGGGCTGCGAGCGGGACGAAGGCGGTGGGCACCAGGTACTCGGGCAGGCTGCGGGCGGCGTGGGCCCGCAGTTCCTCCTCGTCCTCGCCGGCCGGGCCGACGACGTAGGCCACGAGCCGTTTGGCGCCCGGCCGGTCCTCACGGGCCAGCACGGCCACGTCGAGGACGCCCGGGTGGGCGGCGAGGACGGCCTCGACCTCGCCGGGCTCCACCCGGAAGCCGCGGATCTTCACCTGGTCGTCGGCGCGGCCGAGGAACTCCACGGCGCCGTCCGGCCGCCGCCGCGCGAGGTCGCCGGTGCGGTACATACGGGCTCCGGGCGGGCCGGCGGGGTCGGCGAGGAACCGCGCGGCGGTGCCGCCCGGCCGGCCCAGGTAGCCGCGGGCCACGCCCTCCCCGGACAGGTACAGCTCGCCCGCGCAGCCGGGCGGCACGGGCCGCAGCCGGGCGTCGAGGACCTGGACCCGCATGTCGTCCAGGGGGTGGCCGACGGGGATCGTGTCCGGTACGGCCGCCGGGTCCGTCAGGGCGTAGGAGGTGGCGAAGGTGGTGGTCTCGGTGGGTCCGTAGCCGTCCACGACGGTCAGGCCGGGGCAGGCGGCCAGGACCCGGCGCACGGCCTGGGCGGGGACGACGTCACCGCCGGTCCACACCTGGCCGAGACCGCGGAAGCAATCGGGGGCGTCCTGCGCGAGCAGCCGGAACAGCCCCGCGGTCAGCCACAGCGCGGTCAGTCCGCCGTCGGCGGCGAGCCGGCGCAGCAGGGCCGCGTCCACCCCGCCGGCGGGGGCGACGACGACGCAACCGCCGCTGAGGAGGGGCGCCCACACCTCGAAGGTGGCCGCGTCGAAGGCGACCGGCGAGTGCAGCAGCACCCGTGCGCACGCCCCGCCGGTGAACCGGCCGTCGGTGGCCAGGGCGGCCACGTCGCGGTGGCGGACGACGACCGCCTTGGGCCGCCCGGTGGAGCCGGAGGTGAACATCACGTACGCCGCCCGGTCGGGGTCGGCGGCCGGCAGCGGCCCGTCCGCACCGGCGGTCCACGCGGCGGCCACGTCGGCGGCGGTGAGCCGGACCGCGGCGCCGGCCTGGTCCAGCAGGAGGCGGCGGCGTTGCGCGGGGGCCCGGGTGTCCACGGGCAGGTAGGCGCCGCCCGCCATGAGCACCGCCAACTGGGCGACGACGAGTTCGGCCGAGCGGTCCATCAGCAGCGCCACCCGGTCCTCGGCGGCGAGGCCGTCCGCCACCAGCCGCGCCGCGAGCCGCCCCGCCCAGTCGGCCAGGTCCCGGTAGGTCAGGTCACGGTCGCCGTCACGCACGGCGGTCGCGTCCGGGGTGCGGCGCACCTGCGCGGCGAACAGGGCGACGGGGCTGTGCGGCCGGGCCGGGCGCGCGGTGGTGTTCCAGGCCGCCAGCAAGTCGCGGTCGGCGGGGGTGAGCAGGTCCAGCTCGTCCAGGCCGCTGTGGAACCCGTCGGCGAGGGCGGTGAGCAGGGCGGTCAGGCGGTCCGCGGCGCGCTCGACGGTGGCCGGGTCGAACAGGGCCGGGTCGTAGGCCAGGTCGAAGGCGAGCCGGTCGGCGAGGTGGGCGCGCAGGCACCAGGGGAAGGTGGTCGCGTCGTCGGCGCGGACCTCCTCGACGCGGACGCCGGTACGGGCGGTGGCGGCCTCGTCCACGGGGTAGTTCTCGAAGACCACCATGCTGTCGAACAGCGGCTCGCCGGCCGGGACGCCGGTGACCGCCTGGATGCGCGGCAGCGCGAGGTGGTCGAACCGGCGGGCCTCGCTCTGCCGTTCCTGGAGGCCGCGCAGCCAGGGCAGCACGGGCCCGGACGGGATGCGCACCCGGGTGGGGACGGTGTTGATGAACATGCCGATCATGCCCTCGACGCCGGGCAGTTCGGCCGGGCGGCCGGAGACGGTGGTGCCGAACACCACCTCGTCCCGGCCGCTGGTGCGGGCCAGCAGCAGCGCCCAGGCGCCCTCCACCACGGTGTTGACGGTGAGCCCGGCGCGGGCGGCGGTCTCCCGCAGCCGCTGCGAGGTGCGGGCGTCCAGCTCCTGGTGGACGGCCGCGGCGGACCGGGTGCGGTGCGCCTCCGCGGGGGTGCGGTCGTAGGGCAGGGGGGTGCGGGCGGTGAACCCGTCCAGGGCCTCGGCCCAGTGCCGTTCGGCCGCCGTCTCGTCCTGCGCGGCCAGCCAGTGCAGGAAGTCGGCGAAGGGCCGCCGTACCGGGGGCGGGGTGTGCGGGCCGCCGGTGAGCTCGGCGTAGCGTGCGCAGACCTCGGTGAGGAGCTGCCCGGTGCTCCAGCCGTCGAGCGCGATGTGGTGGGTGGACCACAGCATCAGCACCTCGTCCCCCGGCAGGGCGGCCAGGGTGAGGCGGGTCAGCGGCGCGGTGGTGAGGTCCATGCCCGCCGCGCGGTCCTCGGCGAGCAGCCGCTCGGTGGCCGCGGCCCGCTCGGCCGGGGCGAGGGTGCGCCAGTCGAGGTGGGTGACGGGCAGTTCGGCGCGGTGGTGGACGACCTGGACGGGGTGGGGCAGGTTCTGCCAGTGGACGCTGGTGCGCAGCGCCGGGGTGCGGTCGGCGACCTGCTGCCAGGCGGCGGCGAAGGCGCGCGGGTCGGCCACCCCGGACAGCCGGACGGCCGTGCGGTCGAAGTAGGCGTGCTCGGTGTCGACCAGGCCGTGGAAGAGCATGCCGGACTGGAGCGGGGTGAGCGGCAGTACGTCGGCGACGTGCCGGCCGTCGCCGACGAGCCGGTCCAGCTGGTCCTGGCCGAGGCCGGCCAGCGGGAAGTCGGACGGGGTGCGGCCGCCGGCGGCGGGCGTCGCGCAGTGCCGCACGATGTCGCGCAGGGCGGCGATCGTGTCGTCCGCGAGCCGCCGGACGGTGTCCTCGTCGTAGACGCCCGGCGGGTAGGTCCAGCCCAGTTCCAGCCGTCCCTGCTGGACCACGCCGGTGACGTCCAGGAGGTAGGGGCGGGGTGCGTCGGGGTCGGTGTCCCGGCCGGCCGGGGGCAGCGGGCCGCGGACCGGGCCGTCGCCGTCGGCGGCGCCCGCGTCCCACTGCCCGTGGTAGTTGAAGCCGATCTGCGGGGCCGGGGCGCCGGCGAGCGGGCTGCCGGGCCGCAGGTGGCGCAGGGCGCCGTGGCTGAGACCGTGCAGCGGCACGGCGCGCAGCTGTTCCTTCACCGCGCGGAGGGTGTCGTGCCAGCCGGCGTCCGGGGCGACGCGCAGGGCGAGCGGGAACTCGGCGGTGAACCAGCCCACGGTCCGCGACAGGTCCATGTCCTCGAAGAGGTCCTCGCGGCCGTGGCCCTCCACCCCGAGCAGGACGGTGTCGCGGCCGCACCAGCGGGCCAAGGTGCGGCCGAGCGCGCTGAGCAGGACGTCGTTGACCTGGGTCCGGTAGACCTCCGGGACCTGCCGCAGCAGGGCGTCGGTGGTCGCGGCGTCCAGCGTGACGGTGACCGTGGCGGCGGTGCCGTGGGTGTTCGGGCCGGGCCGGCCCGCGGGCAGCGCGGCCGGGGCGGCGGCGGTGCGCGTCCAGTACGGCAGGTCCGCGTCCAGGGCGCCGGAGCGGGTGTGCCGCTCCAGCCGGTCCGCCCAGTGGCCGTACGGCGTGCTCGCGGCCGGCGGTTCGGCCGGGCGGCCGGCGGCGGCAGCCCGGTAGGCGCTCTCCAGGTCCGCCAGGACGATGCGCCAGGACACGCCGTCGATCACCAGGTGGTGCGCGGTGACGACGAGCTGGCCGGGCAGCTGCGGGCCGCGGTCGAAGAGCAGGACGCGCACCACCCGGCCCGCGGTGGGGTCGAGGCCGGCCTGCGCCTGCTCGGTGCACCGCTGGACCGCCGCCTCCGCCGCCGGGCCGTCGGCGCCGGTCAGGTCGTGGCGGGTGAAGACGGCGTCCGGCGCCTCGGGCAGCACCTGCTGGCGCCAGGTCTCGCCGGTGCGGTGGAAGCGGGTGCGCAGGGCCGGGTGCCGGCGCACGAGGGCGTCGGCGGCCTGCCGCCAGGCGGAGGCGTCGGTGCCGGGGGCGAGTTCGAGGCGCTGGGTCATGGTGAACCGCAGCCGCTCGCCGGGTTCGCGGCCGTCCAGGTACCAGTGCTGGATCGGGGTGAGGGGTGCCTCGGCCGGCCCGGTGGCGTCGCCGGCCGCCGGGCGCGGCGCCGACTCGGTGACGTGCAGGGCGAGTTCGGCGACGGTCTGGTGCCGGAAGACGTCCTTGGTGGTGAGTGCGAGGCCGCACTGCCGGGCGCGGGAGACGATCTGGATGCTCAGGATCGAGTCGCCGCCGAGCGCGAAGAAGTTGTCCCGGGCGCCGACCCGTTCGACGCCGAGGACGTCGGCCCAGATGGCGGCGAGGCGTTCCTCGGTGCCGCTGCGCGGGGCGACGTACGGAGTGCCGCTGTCGGGCTGCTCGGGCGGGGCGGGCAGGGCCCGCCGGTCGGTCTTGCCGCTGGTGGTGCGCGGGATGCGGGCCAGCGGCACGAACGCGGCGGGCACCATGTGGTCGGGCAGGGTGCGGCGCAGCGCGACGCGCAGTTCGTCGGCGCCGGGGCTGCGGCCCGGGGCGGGCACGACGTAGCCGACGAGCAGGAGGCGGCCGGCGTGTTCGCGTGCGGTCACCGCCGCGTCGGCGACGTCGGGGTGGGCGAGCAGGGCGGCCTCGACCTCGCCGGGTTCGATGCGGAACCCGCGTATCTTGACCTGCTCGTCCACCCGGCCGAGGAACTCCAGCAGCCCGCCGCGGTCCCAGCGGGCCCGGTCCCCGGTGCGGTACATGCGCTCGCCCGGCGCGCCGAACGGGTCGGCCGGGAAGCGGGCGGCGGTCAGGCCGGGCCGGCCGAGGTAGCCGCGGGCCACCTGCGCTCCGGCGAGGTACAGCTCGCCGGGCACGCCGGGCGGGACCGGGCGCAGGGCGCCGTCGAGCACGTAGGCCCGCAGGTTGCCGCCGGGACTGCCGATGACCGGGCGGTCGGGGCGGTCCGTGGTGCGGGCGTAGACCGCGTCGACGGTGCACTCGGTGGGCCCGTACATGTTGTACACGGCGATGCCCAGGTCCCGTTCCACCGCGGCGAGTTCGCGCCAGGTGGCGGTGGGCACCGCCTCGCCGCCGACGAGCAGCAGGCGCGGGTGGTGGCGGCCGGGGGCGAGCAGGCCGGCGGCGGTGAGCTCGCGCAGGAACGACGGGGTGACGTTGACCAGGTCGAGCCGGTGCTCGGCGACCTGGGCGCAGAACGCCTCGGGGTCGAGCCGCACGTCCTCGTCGACGAGGTGGACCTCGTGGCCGAGGGCAAGGAGCAGGGCGCCCTCCCAGGAGGTGTCGAAGGAGAACGAGGCGCTGAGCGCGGCCCGCAGCCGGCGTCCGCCCGCGGTGTGCGGGGCGAGCAGGTTGTCGCGGTGGTCGTGGCAGAGGTTGACCAGGTGCCGGTGCTCGACGGCGACGCCCTTGGGGCGGCCGGTGGAGCCGGAGGTGTAGACGATGTAGGCGGTGTGTCCGGGCAGCAGCGGCCGGACGCGGTCCGCGTCCGACGGGTCGTGGTCGGGCAGCCGGTCCCAGGGCACGTCGTCGAGGCCGGTCAGCACGGTGTGCGGCCGGGCGTCGTCGAGGAGGTACCGCACGCGGTCCTCGGGGAGCCCGGGGTCGAGGCAGAGCAGGGTGGCGCCCGCCTTGAGGACCGCGAGCAGCGCCACCGGCAGCCCGGAGGTGCGGGGCAACTGTACGGCGACCACGTCCTCGGGGCCGGCGCCCCGGGCGATCAGGTGGTGGGCGAGCCGGTTGGCCCGCCGGTTCAGGGCGGCGAAGTCGAGGGTGGTGTCCCGGGCGACCAGCGCGGTCGCGTGCGGGGTGCGCGCGGCCTGGGCCTCGAACAGGGCGCAGAACGTGGTGTCCGGCCCGGGCAGCGCGGCGCCCCGGCCCTGGGCGAGCACCTGCCGGCGTTCGCCGTCGGTCATCAGCGGCAGGGCGTCCACGGCCTGCCGCGGGTCGGCGGCGGCGGCCTCCAGCAGGATGCGGAGCCGCTCGGCCAGCCATGCGGCGGTGCCGGCGTCGAAGAGCCCGGTGTTGTACTCCAGGTGGCCGGTGAGGCCGCCGTCCGTCTCGACGAAGTCGAAGGCGAGGTCGAAGGTGGCGTTGCGGACCGGCGGGGTGACCGGCTCGGCCGTGAGCCCGGGCAGCCGGGGTGCCCGGGCGCCGAGGTTGTGCAGGGCCACCATGACCTGGAACAGCGGGGTGCGGCTGGTGTCCCGCTCGGGCTGGAGGGCGTCCACCACGCGTTCGAAGGGCACGTCCTGGTGGGCGAAGGCGTCCAGGACGGTGCCCCGCACCTCGGTGAGCAGGTCGTGGAAGGACAGCTCGGGGCGGACGCGGGTGCGCAGCACCAGGGTGTTGACGAACATGCCGACCACGTCGTGCAGTTCGGGCCGGTCGCGGCCGGCGGTGACGGTGCCGACGGTGAGGTCCTGCTGTCCGGCCCAGCGGGCGAGCAGCACCTGGCAGGCCGTCACCAGGGTCATGTACAAGGTGGCGTCGGCCTCCCGGCCGCGCTCGCGCAGCCGCCCGGTCAGCGCGGCGGGCAGGGTGAAGGTGACCAGGGCGCCGTCGCGGGTGCGCACGGCCGGGCGTGGCCGGTCGGTGGGCAGTTCCAGCGCGGGTACGCCGTCCAGGGTGCGGCGCCAGTACGCGAGGCCGGCCTCGACGCGGTCGGCGCGGCCGCGCTGCCAGGCGGCGTGGTCGGCGTAGCGGACGGGCAGGGCGGGCAGGTCGGGGCGGCGGCCGTCGAGGGCCGCCGCGTACAGCTCGCCGAGGTCCCGGCCGAGCACGCCGACGGACCAGCCGTCGGTGACGATGTGGTGCACGGCCAGGACGAGGACGTGCTCGTCGGCGGCCTGCCGGGCGAGGCGGGCGCGCAGCAGCGGCCCGGTGGCCAGGTCGAAGGGGGTGCCGGCCTCCCGCTCCAGCAGGGCGTCCAGCGCGGCCCGGTCGTGGAGGTCCTCCACCGGCAGGTCGACGGGCCGCGGCGGGTGCACGACCTGCCGGGCCTCGCCGCCGTCCTCGGTGAACGTGGTGCGCAGGGCCTCGTGCCGGGCGACCAGGCCGTCCAGGGCGGTGCGCAGGGCGGCGAGGTCGAGCCGTCCGCGCAGCCGCAGCACGGACAGGGTGGTGTACTCGGTGCTGCCCGGTTCGAACCGGTCGAGGAACCACAGCCGCTGCTGGGCGTACGACAGCGGTGCGGGCGTGTCCGGGTCGGTCGCCGGGATGGCGTCGGCGGCCCCGCCGCGGCCGGCGCCGGTTCCCTCCCGCGGCTCGCCGAGCGCGGCCGCGAGCGCGGAGAGCGTGCTGTGCGTGAACAGCAGCCGGGGCGAGACGTCGGTGCCGAAGGCGGCGCGCAGCCGGGAGGTGACCCGGACGGCGAGGATGGAGTCGCCGCCGAGCGCGAAGAAGTCGTCGTCGGCGCCGATCTCGTCGGTGTCCAGCACGTCCGTCCAGGCGGCGGCGACGAGCCGTTCGGCGTCGGTGCGCAGGGGGGTGCGCGGTCCGTCGGCCGCGAAGCCGCCGGGTCCTGGCGCGGGCAGGGCGCGCCGGTCCAGCTTGCCGTTGACGGTCAGCGGCAGGGCGGCCATCGGGACGTAGGCCGCGGGCACCATGTGCGCGGGCAGCAGTCCTTCGAGGTGGGCACGGAGGGCGGCGGCGGGGGGCGGGGGCGTGGCGCGGTCCCCGGTGCCGGTGCCGACGACGTGGGCCACCAGCCTGCGGGTGCCGGCGGAGTCCTCGTACACGCCGACGGCGGCCGCGCCCACGCCCGGGTGGGTGTGCAGCGCGGCCTCGATCTCGCCGGGCTCGATGCGGTAGCCGCGGATCTTGACCTGCTGGTCGGCGCGGCCCAGGTACTCCAGGGTGCCGTCGGCCCGCCGGCGGGCCCGGTCGCCCGTGCGGTACATGCGGGTGCCGGGGCGTCCGAACGGGTCGGCGAGGAAGCGGGTCGCGGTGAGGCCGGGCCGGTTCAGGTAGCCGCGGGCCAAGCCCTCGCCGGCGACGAACAACTCCCCCACCGCGCCCGGCGGTACGGGGTTCAGGGCGTCATCGAGGACGTGGACGCGCAGGTCGGGGATGCCGGTGCCGATGGGGCTCGAGGTGCCGCCGCGCGTGCCGCGGTCCAGCGGGGCGTAGGTGACGTGCACGGTGGTCTCGGTGATGCCGTACATGTTGACCAGGCGCGGCGCGTCGTCCGGGTGGCGGGCGTACCAGTCGGCGAGCCGGGTGACGTCCAGTGCCTCGCCGCCGAAGACGATCGTGCGCAGGGCCAGCCGTGCGCCGATGTCGGGGTGTTCGGCGTCCGCGCGGATGAGCGGGTAGAACGCGGACGGCGTCTGGTTGAGGACGGTGACCCGTTCGTCGGCGAGCAGGCGCAGGAAGTCCTCCGGGGAGCGTGCGGTGTCCTCGGGCACGATCACCAGCCGGCCGCCGTGCAGCAGCGGGCCCCACAGCTCCCACACCGAGAAGTCGAAGGCGTAGGAGTGGAACAGCGTCCACACGTCGTCGGGGCCGAAGCCGAACCACTGCCGGGTGCGGGTGAACAGCCGGACGACACTTGCGTGCGGGACGACGACGCCCTTGGGCCGGCCGGTGGAGCCGGAGGTGTAGATGGCGTAGGCGGGGCTCTCCGGCAGCGGGCGCAGGGCGGGGTCGGCGGGGCCGGTGGCCGGGCGCCGGGCAAGGTCGGCGCGTACGTCCGGGTCGTCCAGCAGCAGGGCGGGCACGGCGGTGCCGGCCTCGGTGCCCGCGGTGGTGCCTGCGGTGGTCACGAGCGCCACCGGCCGGGCGTCGTCGAGCAGGTGCCGGACGCGTTCGGCGGGCAGCGCGGGGTCGACGGGCAGGTAGGCCGCGCCGGTCTTCAGGACGGCGAGGACGGCCACGACGAGGTCGGTGGAGCGGGGCAGGGCGAGCGCCACGAACGTCTCGGGGCGGGCGCCGAGTTCGGCGAGGCGGTGGGCTAGCCGGCCGGCCCGGGCGTCCAGGGTGGCGTAGTCGAGGCGGTCGTCGCCGCAGGTGACGGCCTCGGCGTGCGGGGTGCGGGCGGCCTGCGCGGCGAACAGGCCGGTCAGGGTGTCGGCGGGCCGGCCCTCGGCGGTGCCGTTCCACTCGGTCAGCATCCGGTGCCGTTCGGCGGCGGTGGTCCAGGCCAGGGCGCGCACCGGGCGGTCGGGGTCGTCGGCGAGCCCGGTCAGCAGCAGGCACAGCCGGCCGGCGAGGTCCGCGGCGGTGGCGGCGTCGAACAGGCCGGGGTCGTAGGCCAGATCGAAGCCGACGTGCGCGCCCTGGTACGCCCGCAGCACCAGCGGGTAGTTGGTGGCGTCCCGGGAGGAGACGTCGGCGAGGCGGATGCCGGTGGCGGCCGAACGGGCCTCGTCGAAGGGGTAGTTCTCGAAGGCGACGATGCTGTCGAACAGGGGGCTGCCCGCGGGCACGTCGCTGAGCCCGGTCAGCTCGGCCAGGGACACCGCGGCGAACCGCCGTGCCTCGGCCTGCGCCTCCTGTAGGTCGCGCAGCCAGTCGGCGGCCCTGCGCCCGCCGTCCACCCGGATGCGGGTGGGCAGGGTGTTGATGAACAGGCCCACCATGGACTCGGCGCCGGGCAGGTCGTCGGGGCGGCCGGAGACGGTGGTGCCGAACAGCACCTCCCGTTCGCCGCTGTAGCGGGCCAGCAGCAGCGCCCAGGCGCCCTGCACCACGGTGCCCAGGGTGAGTCCGGCCGACCGTGCGGTCGCGGCCAGCCGGGCGGAGACCTCCTCGGACAGGGCGGCCGTGTGCACCGCCGCGGAGCGGGTCTCGTGCCCGGGGCGCCGGACGCGGTCGGCGGGCAGCGGGGTGGGGGCGGCCCATCCGTCGAGGACGGCCCGCCAGTGGGCGCGGGCCGCCTCACCGTCCTGGCCGGCCAGCCAGCGCACGTAGTCGCCGAACGGCCGCCGCGCCGGGGGCCGGTACTCGGTGCCGGCGGTGAGCGCCCGGTACTCCTCGAACACCTCGGTGAGGACCTGGGCCAGGCTCCAGCCGTCCAGGATCAGGTGGTGGGAGGTCCACAGCAGGTGCAGCCGGGCGTCCGGGAGCCGGACGAACGTGAGCCGCATCAGGGGCGCCGCGGTGAGGTCGAGGCCGCGCGCGAGGTCGTCGGCGCGCAGCCGGTCCCAGCGCTCGGCCCGCTCCCCGGCGTCCAGGTCGCGCCAGTCGAGCTGTTCGACGGGGACGGTGACGCGGTGGTGGACGACCTGGAGCGGGACCGGGACGCCCTCCCACACGACGGAGGTGCGCAGGGCCGGGGTGCGGTCGGCGACCCGCTGCCAGGCCACGGCGAGCGCGGCGGGGTCGTTCACGCCCTCCAGCAGCAGGGCGGCCTGGTCGACGTACACGTCGTCGCTGCCGCCGACCAGCCGGTGGAAGAGCATGCCCTCCTGGAGCGGGGTGAGCGGCAGCAGGTCCGCCACGTCCCGGCCGTCGCCGGCGAGCCGGTCCACACCGGCCTGGTCCAGCCGGGCGAGCGGGAAGTCGGAGGGGGTGCGGCCGCCCGCGCCGGGCCGGGCGCAGTGGTCGGCGACGGCGCCGAGCGCCTCCACCATCGCGTCGGCCAGCCGCCGCACGGTGGACGGCCGGTGCACCTGCTCGCTGTAGTGCCAGGTGATCTCCAGCTCGCCGTCGGACACCACGGCGGAGACGTCGAGCAGGTGGTCCAGGGGCTGAGCGGGGTCGGTGTCGCGGCCGGGCACGTCGGCGGCGGGTGCGAAGTCCCCGCCTGCGGCGGCCTCCCACTGGCCGTGGTAGGTGAAGCAGACCTCGGGCAGCGGCAGTCCGGCGAGCGCGGCCGCCTGCGGGCTGGGCGAGCCGAGGTGGCCCAGGGCCTGGTAGCTCAGGCCGCGGCGGGGCACCGCCCGCAGCCCCTCCTTGACGGCCTTCAGGGTCGCGCCCCAGTCGGCTCCGTCCGCTCCGTCCGCTCCGTCCGCGACGGGGAGGGTGACCGGGTACTGGGTGGTGAACCAGCCGACGGTGCGGGACAGGTCGGCGCCCTCCGCGAGGTCCTCCTCGCGCCCGTGGCCCTCCAGGGCGACGGTGACCCGGTCGGTGCCCGCCCAGTCGGCGAGCACCCGGCCCAAGGCGCTCAGCAGCACGTCGTTGACCTGGGTGCGGTACACGCCCGGCACCCGCCGCAGCAGCGCCTCGGTGGTCGCCCGGTCCACGCGGGTGCGCACGGTGCGCACGGAGCCGGCGAGCGGGGTGCCGGGCAGGTCGACGGGGAGCGGGGTGCGCGGCTGCGCGGTCTCCTCGAGCCAGTACGGCAGGTCGTCGTCCAGGTCGCCGGCCCGCACCCGTTCGGCGAGCCGGCGCGCCCAGTCGGCGAACGGGGTGTGCTCGGGCTCCAGCCGGGGCTCCTCGCCGGCCGCGGCCTGCCGGTAGGCCAGCTCCAGGTCGGCGAGCAGGACCCGCCAGGAGACGCTGTCGACGGCCAGGTGGTGCACGGCGAGGAACAGCCGGGGCCGTGCGCCGCCGGTCAGCAGGGCCGCCCGCAGCAGCGCGCCGGTGGCCGGGTCCAGGGCCGCACGGGCGGCGTCGGCGGCCTCGGCGGGCGGGGTGTCCGGGGCGTGGCGGGTCAGCGGTGCGCCGGCCGGGCCCGTGCCGGGCTCCTGCCGCCAGGTCCCGTCGTCCGTGCGGGTGAAGCGGGCGCGCAGCGCCGGGTGGTGGCCGGTCAGGGCCGCCAGCGCCCGTTCCAGGGCCGCCTCGTCGAGGTCGTGCGGCAGGTCGAGCAGCATCGACATGCTGAAGTGCCGCAGCGGCCCGTGGGTGGCGAAGAACCACTCCTGGACCGGGGTGAGCGGTGCGGGGCCGTCCTCGTGCGCGCGTCGGGGCGCGGGCACGGCGGCGGTGCGGCGCGCGGCGGCGGCCAGGTCGGCGACCGTCTGGTGCCGGAAGACGTCCTGGGAGCCGATCCGCAGGCCCGCCGCGCGGGCCCGGGAGACGGCCTGGATGCTCAGGATCGAGTCGCCGCCCAGTTCGAAGAAGTTGTCCGTGACGCCGACCCGGGGCACGCCGAGCACCTCGGCCCAGATGGCGGCGAGCGTCTCCTCGTCCGGGGTGCGCGGGGCGGTGAACTCGCGGTCGCCCTCGGCCGTGTCGGGCGCGGGCAGGGCGCGGCGGTCCAGTTTGCCGCTGGTGGTCAGCGGCAGGGCGTCCAGGGCGGTGAAGGAGGACGGCACCAGGGCGTCGGGCAGGGTGCGGCGCAGGGCCGCGCGCAGGTCGGCGGGGGCCGGCCGGGCCGCGTCGGGCGCGGGCACGACGTAGGCGGCCAGGCGGGTGTGGCCGTGCGCGTCGGGGACGGCGACGACCGCGGCGGCGGCGATCGCGGGCAGGTCCAGCAGGGCCGCCTCGATCTCCCCGGGTTCGATGCGGTGGCCGCGCACCTTGATCTGGTCGTCGGCCCGCCCGAGGTAGTCCAGCCGGCCGTCGGCCGTCCAGCGGGCCAGGTCGCCCGTGCGGTACATCCGGGTGCCGGGCGGCCCGTACGGGTCGGGCAGGAAGCGGGCCGCGGCCAGCCCCGGGCGGCCGGTGTAGCCGCGGGCCAGCTGGGGGCCGGCGAGGTAGAGCTCGCCGCCGACGCCGGGCGGCACGGGCTGGAGCCGGCCGTCCAGCACGTAGGCGCGGACCCCGGGCAGCGGGCGGCCCACCAGCGGGCGGTCGCCGCCGTCGATGCGGCAGGACAGCGCGTCGACCGTGCACTCGGTGGGGCCGTAGAAGTTGTGCGCGGTCACGTCCGGGTGGGCGGCCAGCTCGCGCCACAGGGCGGGGCCGACCGCCTCGCCGCCGAGCATCAGGACCCGGGGGCGGTGCCCGGGGCCGGTGAGCAGTCCGGCGGGCAGCAGCTGCCGCAGGTAGGAGGGGGTGACGTCGAGGAAGTCGATGCGGTGTTCGGCGATGTGGGCGACCAGCGCGGCCGGGTCCATCCGGGTCACCTCGTCGACCAGGTGCAGCGGGTGGCCGTCGGCCATCAGCAGCACGCCTTCGAGGGAGGTGTCGAAGGAGAACGACGCGGTGAGGGCCACCCGCAGCGGGCCGCCGCCGGCCTCGGCGACGAAGCCCGCCCGGTGCGCGGCCAGCAGGTGCACCGCGGAGCGGTGGGCGACGGCGACGCCCTTGGGGCGGCCGGTGGACCCGGAGGTGTAGATGACGTAGGCGGTGTGCAGCGGGTGCAGCGGGGCGTGCCGGTCGGCGTCGGTGGGGTCGGTGTCCGGTGCGGTGGCGGGTACGGCGCGCAGGGCGGCCTCGTCCAGGACGAGCGCGGGGCGGGCGTCGTCCAGCAGGTAGCGGACGCGTTCCTCGGGCAGGGCCGGGTCCAGCGGGAGGTAGCCCGCACCGGACTTCCAGGTGGCGAGGATCGCCGTGATCATGTCGGCGGTGCGCGGCAGACGCAGGGCGACCAGCCGTTCGGGGCCGGCCCCCAGGGAGATGAGGTGGTGCGCGAGGCGGTTGGCGCGGGCGTTGAGGGTCGCGTAGTCGAGCCGTTCACCGCCGGCGACGAGGGCGAGTGCGTCGGGGGTGCGGGCGGCGCGGGCCTCGAACAGGGCGGGGTAGGTGGTGTCGGGGACCGGGAGCGGGGCGGGGTTCCAGTCGTGCAGGATCTGCCGTGCCTCCTCGGCGGACAGCAGGGGTGCGCTGCCCAGGGGCCGGTCGGGCGTGTCGGCGGCGGCCCGCAGCAGGCGCAGCAGCTGGTCGGCGAGGCGGGCGGCCGTGGCCGCCTCGAACAGGTCGGTGCGGTACTCCAGCAGACCGGTCAGGCCCGCGCCGTCGGGCACGAACTCCACGCTCAGGTCGAAGGTGGCCGCCTGCCGGGGCACGGTGACCGGCTCGGTGCCCAGGCCGTGCGGGGCGCGCGCGGCGGGCGGCTCGGGGTGCAGCAGGACCATGACGTCGAACAGCGGGTTGCGGCCCGCCTCGCGGGCGGCGCCGGCCGCCTCGACGACCCGCTCGAACGGGGTGTCGCCGTGCGCGAAGGCGTCGTTGACCGTGTCGGCGGTCCCGCCGAGCAGGTCCCGGAAGGAGGCGGAGGTGTCCACCGTGGTGCGCAGCGCGACCGTGTTCACGAAGAACCCGACGGCGCGCTCCAGGTCGGTGCGGGAGCGGCCGGGCGTCAGGGAACCGACGGTGACGTCGTCCTGGCCGGACCAGCGGGCCAGCAGGGCCTGCGTGGCGGCGACCAGGGCGGTGTACAGGGTGGTGTGCTGCTCCCTGGCGAGGTCGCGCAGCCGGTCCGTGACGGCGGCGGGCACGGTGAAGGTGTGCACGGCGCCCGCGCCGGACTCCTCGCCGCTGCGCGGCCGGTCCAGCGGCAGCGCGGGGGCCACCGCCCCGGACAGCCGGTCCTTCCAGTGGGCCAGCTGGCGTTCGAGGCGGGGGCCGGAGAGCTGTTCGCGCTGCCACACCGCGAAGTCCGGGTACTGGGCCGCCACCGCGGGCAGATCCGGGGCAGCGCCCCGGGCCAGCGCGTCGTAGGCGGTGCACAGTTCGTCCAGGACCACGCCCATGGACCAGCCGTCGGTGACGATGTGATGGGCGGTGAGCAGCAGCACGTGCGCGGTGCCGGACTCTCTCAGCAGCACGGCGCGCAGCAGCGGCCCCCGGCGCAGGTCGAACGGGCGGGCGTACTCCGCGCGCAGGGCCGCGTCGAGGTCCTGCACGTCGCGCACCGGCAGCGGCACCGGCCCGGCCGGGTGGACCTGCTGCACCGGGCGGCCGTCGTGCTCGGCGAACGTGGTGCGCAGGGCCTCGTGCCGGGCGACGACGGCGGTCAGCGCCTGCGCCAGCACCTGCCGGTCCAGTGCGCCGGTGAAGCGGACGGCGACCGCGCTGTTGTAGCGGGGGTCGCCCGGCCGCAGCCGGTCCAGGAACCACAGGCGCTGCTGGGCGAACGACAGCGGCAGCGGGCGGTCCCGGTCGGCGCGCGGGATACCGGTGCGGGCCCCGGGGGCGGCCGCGGGACCGGCGCGTCCGGCCAGCCGCCGGCGCAGCTCCTCGCGCAGGTCGGCGGGCAGGGCCTGGGCGCGGTCGCGCGGGGTGGGAGCGCCGGTGGCGGGGCGGTCGTCGGAGTGCGACGGGGTCGAAGACGTCATGGTCGTCGGATCCTCACCGTTCGTCGTGGTCGGGGCCGCCGTGCGCGGCGTCTTCGTCGTGGCCCGCGAGTGCCGCGGCTTCCAGTTCGCTCAGCACCTGCTCCTCCACGCGCTCGGCGAGGGCGGCCACGGTCCGCGCGACCAGCACGTCGCGGGGGGTGAGCGTGACGCCGAACGCGTCGTTGGCGCGGGAGGCGATGAGCAGGGCGCGCAGGGAGTCGCCGCCCAGCAGGAAGTAGTCGTCCTCGGCGCCGACGCTCTGCTGCAGGGTCTCCTCCCAGATCGCGGCCACCGCTTCCTCGGTGGGGGTGCGCGGTGCCACGTACGCGGCCCGCTCGCCGGCCCGCTCGCGTTCCCCGGGGGCGTCGGGGGCCGGGGCGGGCAGGGCGGCCCGGTCGGTCTTGCCGTTCTCGGTCAGCGGGAAGCGGTCCATCGGCACGAACGCCGAGGGGACCATGTAGCCGGGCAGCGATCGGGCGGCCAGGGCGCGCAGGTCCGCCGCGGTGGGCGGTTCGGCGCCGGGCGCGGTGAGCAGGTGGGCGACCAGGCGGGGCAGGCCCGGCTCGTCCTCGCGCACGCTCACCACGGCGTCCAGGACGCCCGGGTGCCGGGCGAGGACCGCCTCGACCTCGCCCGCCTCGATGCGGTGGCCGTGCAGCTTGAGCTGGTGGTCGGTGCGGCCCAGGTAGTGCAGTTCGCCGTGGGCGTCGCGGCGCACCAGGTCGCCGGTGCGGTACATGCGGGTGCCGGGCGGCCCGAACGGGTCGGCGACGAACCGGGCCGCGGTCAGCCCGGGCCGGCCGAGGTAGCCGCGGGCCAGGGCCGGTCCGCTGAGCCACAGTTCGCCGGGGACGCCGTCGGGGACCGGCCGCAGCCGGGCGTCGAGGACGTAGGCGCCGGTGGCGGGCAGCGGGCGGCCGATGGGCGGGGCCGCGCCGTCCGGCCGCAGCGGGGCGGACCAGGTGGCGACGACGGTGGCCTCGGTGGGCCCATAGGAGTTGACCATGCGGTGGTGCGGTGCCCAGCGGGCGACGAGTTCCGGGCCGCAGGCGTCGGCGCCGACGGTCAGCGTCTTCAGGTCCGGCAGCGTGCCGGGCGTGTCGGGCGGCAGGGTGGCCAGTGCGGCCGGGGGCAGCAGGGTGTGGGTGATGCGCTCGTCGCGGAGCACGCCGGCCAGGTGGCTGCCGAGCAGCGGGCCGGGCGGGGGGACGACCAGCCGGGCGCCGTGCGGCAACGACATGCACAGTTCGAGCACGGAGGCGTCGAAGCTGGGCGTGGCGAAGGCCAGCACCCGGTCGCCCGCCGTGACCTGGTAGTGGGCCGCCTCGGCGGCGGCGAAGGCGGCCAGGCCGCGGTGGGTGACGACGACTCCCTTGGGGGTGCCGGTGGAGCCGGACGTGTAGATGACGTAGGCCGGGTCGTCCAGGTCGAGCGGCCGGGTGCGGTCCACGTCGGTGGGCCGGTGGCCGGGCACGCCGTCCGGCGGTGCGGCGAGCAGGTCGGCGACCTCTTTCGCGTCGAGGGTGAGGGCGGGGGCCGCGTCGCGCAGCATCAGGGCGGTCCGCTCCTCCGGGTAGGCGGGGTCGACGGGCAGGAACGCGGCGCCCGTCTTCGCCACGGCCAGCTGGGCGAGCACCATGTCCGCCGAGCGGGGCAGCAGCAGGGCGACCAGGTCGCCGGGTCCGGCGCCGCGGGCGATGAGCCGGTGCGCCAGCCGGTTGGCCCGCGCCTCGGCCTCGGCGTAGCTGAGCAGCGTGCCCGGTGCGGCGAGCGCGGGGGCGTCGGGCCACCGGTCGACGGCGGCCTCGACGAGGGCGGGCAGGGTGGCGGGCGGCACCGGGCCGAGCTCCGGTCGGGCCGGACCGTGCAGCAGCCGGTGCCGCAGCGCGGGCGGCAGCACGTCGACGGCGTCGAGGGGGACGGTGCCGTCCGTGCCGGCCAGGGCGTCCAGGGCGTGCAGCAGCTGCCCGGCCAGCGACTCGGCGGTGGCCTCGTCGAAGTACCGGGGGTCGTAGCCGAGTTCGACGGCGAGGTCGTCCCCGGGGGAGACGACGACGGTGAGCGGGTAGTTGGTGGCCTCCCGGGCGTCCAGGTCCCGCACGGTCAGACCGTGCGCACCGGCCGTCGCGTCCCCGACCGGGTAGTTCTCGAACACCAGCAGGCTGTCGAACAGGGCGGTCCCCGACGGCAGCCCGGTCAGGGCGCGCAGCTCGTTGAGGGGCACGTGGTCGTGCCGGCGGTCCTCGGCGCGGGCTTCCTGCACGGCCCGCAGCCAGTCGGCGCACGGGGCGCCGCCGTCGACGCCGATCCGGGCGGGCAGGGTGGTGATGAACAGGCCGGTGATGGTGTCGGCGCCGGGCAGGTCGGCGGGGCGGCCGGACACGGTGGTGCCGAAGCAGACCTCGTCCTGCCCGCTCCACCGGGCCAGCAGCAGCGCCCAGGCGCCCTGCACCAGCGTGTTGAGGGTGAGGCGGTGGCGGCGGGCGAACTCGGCCAGCCGCCGCGTGCGTCCGGCGCCGATCCGCTGCGACAGCCAGGTGCCGGAGCGGGCCGTGGCACCGGGCGCGGGCCTGCGGTCGTACGGCAGCGAGGTCGGGCCGGTCAGGCCGCCCAGGACGGTGCGCCAGTGCTCCGTCGCCGGGCCGGTGTCGCGGCCGGCCAGCCAGGCGGCGTAGTCGGCGAACGGCCGGCGCTCGGGCAGCCGCGGCTGCTCGCCGCCGGCCAGCGCGGCGTGCGCGGCCATGACGTCGGACAGCACGTGGAAGACGCTCCAGCCGTCCAGCAGGACGTGGTGGAAGGTCCACACGACCCGCACCGCGTCCGGTCCGAGCCGGACCAGCGCCAGCCGCAGCAGCGGGGCCCGGTCCAGGGCGAGGCCGACGGCCCGCTCGTCGGCGAGCAGCCGTTCCAGCTCGCCCTGGTGCCGGTCGGCCGGCAGCGTGCTCCAGTCGTGCTCGGTGACCGGCAGGGTGACCTCGCGGTGGACGAGTTGCAGCGGTACGGGCACGTCGGTCAGGGCGACGGAGGTGCGCAGGACCGGGGTGCGCGCGACGACGTACCGCCAGGCGTCGGCCAGCAGCCCCGGGTCGCGGGCGCCGTCGGCGACGAAGGTGATCTGCTCGACGTACAGGCCGTGTTCGGCCTCGTCCAGCCCGTGCATCACCATGCCGGTCTGGGTGGGCGTGAGCGGGTACACGTCCACGACGTCCCTCCCGGTGCCGACCAGCCGGTCGACGGCGGCCTGGTCCAGGCCGGCCAGCGGGAAGTCGGAGGGGGTGCGGCCGCCGGCGCCGGGTGCGGCGCAGTGGCGCTCGATCGCGCGGAGTTCGTCGGTCAGCTCGGCCGCCAGGCGGGCCACGGTCTCGCGCCGGTGCACCTCGCGGGAGTACGACCAGGTGAACTCCAGCCGCCCGTCGGTGACCCGCCCCAGCACGTCCAGGAGGTACGGCCGCCGGGCCGCGCGGTCCATGCCGCCGGTGAGGCCGCCGTTCGGGGCGTGCAGCAGGCCGCCCTGCGTGGGCGTCCGGTCCTGCCGGCCGAGGTAGTTGAAGCAGATCTGCGGCAGTGCGGGCAGCTCCCGGCCGGCGCCCGGGTGCAGGTGGCGCAGGGCCCCGTAGCCCAGTCCGCCGTGCGGTACGGCCCGCAGGTTCTCCTTGACGGACTTCAGCACGGTGCCGGTGTCCGCGTCCCGGGGGACGTCCAGGGCGACCGGGTACATGGTGGTGAACCAGCCGACGGTGCGGGCGAGGTCGGTGCCCTCGAACAGGTCCTCGCGGCCGTGTCCTTCAAGGGTCACCGCCACCCGGTCCCGGCCCGTCCAGCGGGCCAGCACCCGGCCCAGCGCGGTGAGCAGGACGTCGTTGACCCGGGTGCGGTACACGTCCGGCACGTCCTGGAGGAGCCGGCGGGTCTCCTCGGCGCCGAGCCGGACGGTCACCGTCTCCTCGGCGGCGGTGGTGTTGGCGCCGCCGGGGTGGTCGGCCGGCAGGGCGGGTCCGGTGTCCAGGGCGCTCCAGTGGGCGAGTTCGCCGTCGAAGCCGCCCGCCGCGGTGTGCGCGGCCAACCGCCGGGCCCAGGTCCGGAAGGAGGTGCTCTTCGCCCCGAGATCGGGCCGTTCGCCGCTGCTCAGGGCGCGGTAAGCGGTGTCCAGGTCCTCCAGCAGCAGCTGCCAGGACACGGCGTCGACGACCAGGTGGTGGGCGGACAGCAGCAGCACCGGGCGCGCGTCGCCGCCGGGGCGGCACAGCGCGGCGCGCAGCAGCGGCCCGTGCGCCAGGTCGAAGCCGGCGCCGAGCGCGTCGGCCGCCTCGGGTCCGGCGGGGCCGTCGTGGACCTCCAGGTGCACGGGGGTGTCGCCGGGCGCGGTGCCGTGCTGCCGGCGGCGGCCGTCCCCGTCCGGCCCGAAGCGCAGCCGGAGCGCGTCGTGGTGGGCGAGCACGGCGGCCAGCGCGGCCCGCAGCAGGTCCTCGTCGGGGTCCGCGGCCAGCTCGTAGGAGACGGTCTGGCTGAAGTGGGCCGGGTCGCCGTCCAGGGTGTCGAACAGCCAGTGCTGTACGGGGGTGAGCGGGGCGTCGCCGGTCACCGGCTCGTCCTCGGTGGCGGCGGTGGGCGCCGCGGCGGACTCCGCGGCCGCCGCGAGGTCCGCGAGGGTCTGGTGGGTGAACAGGTGGCGGGGGGTGAGGGCGAGACCGGCCCGGCGGGCGGCCGAGACGATCTGGATGCCGAGGACGGAGTCGCCGCCCAGGGTGAAGTAGTTGTCGTCCGGGCCTGCTGCGGGCACGCCCAGTACCTCGCACCAGATCGCCGCGAGGATCCGCTCGGCCTCGGTGCGCGGCTCGCGCCCGGCCGTGCCGCCGGCGGACGCGCTCCACTCGGGGTCGGGCAGCGCCCGCCGGTCCAGTTTGCCGGTGGCGCCCAGCGGGAGCCGCTCCAACGGTACGACGAGGGCGGGGACCAGGTGGTCGGGGAGGCTGCGGGCGAGGAAGGCGCGCAGCTCCGCCGGGTCGGGCAGACCGGAGGCGCGGGGCACCGCGTAGCCGACCAGCCGGCGGTGGCCGGCGTGGTCCACCACCCGGGCCGCCGCCGCGGCCACGGCCGGGTGCCGGGCCAGCGCGGCCTCGACCTCGCCGAGTTCGATGCGGAAGCCGCGCACCTTCACCTGGTCGTCGCCGCGCCCGAGGTAGACGAGGTCGCCGTCGGCGCTCCAGCGGACCAGGTCGCCGGTGCGGTACATGCGGGTGCCGGGCGGCCCGAACGGGTCGGGCAGGAAGCGGGCGGCGGTCAGGCCGGGGCGGCGCAGGTAGCCGCGGGCCACGCCGGTTCCGGCCAGGTACAGCTCGCCGGGTGCGCCGATGGGGACCGGGCGCATCGACCGGTCGAGCACGTAGGCACGGGCGCCGCCGAGCGGGCGGCCGATCGGCGGGTCGCGGTCGGGGTCGGCGGGGTCGCAGGTGAACGCGGTGGCGTAGACGGTGGCCTCGGTGGGGCCGTAGATGTTCATGACGCGGCAGCCGGGGATCGCCTCGCGGACCCGGTGCACGGTGCGGGCGGGCAGCCCCTCCCCGGCGAGGACGACCGTGTCCGCGGTGACGTGCACGGCGTCCTCGGCCAGCAGCCGGTCCAGCGCCGAGGGCACGGCGCTGAGCAGTCCGGCCCGCCAGGGCCCGGGTCGCTCGGCCAGGGCGAGCAGGTCGCGGACGATCTCCACGCAGCCGCCCGACAGCAGCGGCGAGAAGATCTCGAACACCGACACGTCGAAGTTGAGCGAGGTGGAGGCCACCACGTGCGCCAGGGACGGGCCGGCGAACTCGGCGGCGGCCCAGTCGGCCAGCGCCAGCACCGAGGCGTGGCTGACGACGACGCCCTTGGGCCGGCCGGTGGAGCCGGAGGTGTGGATGACGTAGGCCGGGTGGCCGGGCAGCAGGGCGGTGTGCCGCTCGTCGTCGCCGACGGGCGTGTCGGGCCGGCCGGCGGCGGGGTCCTCGTCCAGCAGGATGCGCGTGAAGGGGCCGTCGGGCAGCCGGCCGGCGGTCGCGGCGGTGGTGATCACGGCGTCCGGCCGTACGTCCTCGAACAGGAACGCGACGCGCTCGGCCGGGTACTGCGGGTCGACCGGGAGGTAGGCGGCGCCGCTCTTGAGCACCGCCAGCAGCGCCACCACGAGGTCGGCGGTGCGGGGCAGGCACAGCGCGACGAAGCGCTCGGGCCCGGCGCCGGCCGCCACCAGCAGCCGCGCCAGCCGGTTGGATCGGGCGTCGAGTTCGCGGTAGGTCAGGCTGTCGCCGCCGCTTCGTACGGCCGTGGCGCCGGGCGTGCGCACGGCCTGCCGGCAAAACGCCTCCGGCAGCGTGTCGCGCGGCGCCCGTGCCCCGGTCCCGCCGAACCGGGCGACCAGGTCGCGGCCCTGGGCGGCGTCCAGCAGCGGCAGGTCGGCGAGGCGGCGGTCCGGGTCGGCCGCCATCGCGGTGAGCAGGGTGCGCAGGCTCTCGCCGAGCGCCTCCACCGTCGCGGCGTCGAACGCGGCCGGGTCGTAGTCGAGGTTGACGGCGAGCCGGTCGCCGGGCGCGACGACCACGCTGAGCGGGTAGTTCGTCGGCTCCAGGTCCCGTTCCTGCTCCATGGCCAGGCCGTGGCGGGCCAGCGACCCCTCGTCGAAGGGGTAGTTCTCGAACACGACGATGGAGTCGAACAGGTTGGTCCCGCCGGGCACCTCGCTCCAGGACTGCACCTGGGCCAGCGAGACGAAGTCGTGGCGCCGGGCCTCCGACTGGGCGGCCTGGAGCTCGCGCAGCCAGTCCAGCAGCGGGCGCCGGCCGTCGACGCGGGCCCGGGTGGGCAGGGTGTTGATGAACAGGCCGACCATCGAGGTGACGCCCGGCAGGTCGGCGGGCCGCCCGGAGACGGTCGTGCCGAACACCACGTCGTCCCCGCCGCCGTAGCGGGACAGCAGTAGCGCCCAGGCGCCCTGGAGGACGGTGTTGACGGTCAGCCCGGCGAGCTGGGCGGTCTCCCGCAGCCGGGCCGAGACGTCCCGGCCGAGGGTCACCCGCACCGAGCCGGAGGAGGCGCTGCGGTGGGCCTCGGCGGACCGCCGGTCGCGGGGCAGCTCGGTGGGCGCGGGGAAGCCGGCGAGCATCTCGCGCCAGTACCGCTCCGCCCGGCCGGTGTCCTGCCCGGCCAGGTGGCGCAGGTACTCGGCGAAGGGCCTGCGCTGCGGCACCTGCGGGCGGCGCCCGGCGACCAGGGCCGCGTACCGCTCGCACACCTCGTCGAAGACCTGGGCAGCGCTCCAACCGTCGAGCAGCACGTGGTGGAACGTCCACACCATGCGGACGCGGTCGGCGGACAGCCGGATGAAGGTCAGCCGCATCAGGGGCGCGGTGCCCAGGTCGATGCCCCGCTGCCGGTCCTCGGCCAGCAGCCGTTCGAGGTCGGGCGCGCAGGTGTCGGCGGGCCGGCCGGTCCAGTCGTGGTGGGTGACGGGCACGGTGGCCCGGTGCCGGACGACCTGGAGCGGTTCGGTGGTCTCCTGCCAGACCAGGCCGGTGCGCAGGACGGGGTTGGCGTCCGCGGTGTGCTGCCAGGCCTCGGCGAGGGCATGCGGGTCGGTGACGCCCGACAGCACCAGCTGGACCTGGTTGACGTAGGTGCGGCCGTCCGGGTCGAGCAGGCTGTGGAAGAGCATGCCCGCCTGCATCGGGGTCAGCGGCAGCACGTCCGCCACCTCGCGCCCGTCGCCGGCGATCCGGTCGACCGCCGCCTGGTCCAGGCGGGCCAGCGGGAAGTCGGACGGGGTCCGGCCGCCCGCCTCCGGACGGGCGCAGTGGGCCAGGATGTCGCCGAGCGCCCGGAGCATGCCTTCGGCGAGGGCGGTGACGGTGTCCTCGCGGTGCCGTCCGGCGCCGTAGTACCAGGTGATCTCCAGTTCGTCGTTCTCGACGCGGGCGACGACGTCCAGCAGGTGCGGCCGTTCGGTGCCGGGTGCCTCCGCGCCGCCGAGTCCGCCGGGCACCGCGCCGATCAGGGTGCCGCCGCCGGGCGACCAGTCGAAGCGGCCCAAGTAGTTGAAGCTGATGCCGGGCATCGGGGCGCCGGTCAGCGCCTCGTCGCGGGCGAGGTGGCGCAGGACGCCGTAGCCGAGGCCCCGGTCGGGGACGGCGCGCAGCTGCTCCTTCACCGCCTTCAGGGCGGTGCCCCAGTCCCCCGCCGGGACGTGCAGCGCGACCGGGAAGAGGGAGGTGAACCAGCCGACCGTGCGGGAGAGGTCGACGTCGTCGAACAGCGCGTCCTCGCGGCCGTGGCCCTCCAGGCCGACGGCGACGGTGTCCCGTCCGGTCCAGTCGGCGAGGACCCGGCCGAGCGCGGTGAGCAGGACGTCGTCGATGCGGGTGCGGTAGACGCCGGGGACCGTGCGCAGCAGGCCGTCGGTGCGCTCCCGGTCCAGCCGTACGGTGACCTCGCGGACGTCGGCCGTGGTGGTGGTGCCGGGGCCGTCCACCGGCAACGGGACGGCGCACGCCCGGGCCGCCTCGGCCCAGTGGTCGCGCCGGCTCACGAAGGTGCCGGCGCGGTCGCGGAGTCTGCGGGCCCACTCCCGGACGGAGGTGGTGCGGGCGGGCAGCCGTACGGGCTCCTGGGTCACGGCCTGCCGGTAGGCGGTCTCCAGGTCCTCCAGCAGGATCCGCCAGGACACGCCGTCGACCACGAGGTGGTGGACGACCAGCAGCAGCCGGGCGGGCCGGGTGTCGTCGGCGGTGAACAGGCGGGCGGTGAGCAGCGGGCCGGTGTCCAGCCGGAAGCCGGCGTGGGCCGCGGCCGTGACCTGCTCCTCCTCCTGCGGGCCGTGGACCGTCAGCAGCTCGGGGACCGGGCCGTCGGCGGGCGGCACGTCCTGGTGCCAGGTGCCGTCGGCGTCGCGGGTGAACCGGGCGCGCAGGGCGTCGTGGTGGGTCCACAGGGCGGCGAGGGCGCGGCGCAGGGCGTCCTCGTCCACCGGTCCGGCGGCCTCGACGACGACGCACTGGTCGAAGAAGGCGGCGTGTTCGGGCTGCGGGTCGAGGAACCAGTGCTGGATGGGGGTGAGTTCGCTCGCGCCGCTGACCGGTTCGGTGCCGGCGACGGCGGACGCGGCACCGCCCGCGGCGGCCAGCTCGGCCACGGTGGGGTGCTTGAACAGGTCGCGCGGGGTGAGGGCGATGCCTGCGGCGCGGGCCCGGGAGACCACCTGGATGCTGAGGATCGAGTCGCCGCCCAGCATGAAGAAGTTGTCGTCCAGGCCGACGCGTTCCACGCCGAGCAGCTCGGCCCAGATGCCGGCGAGCAGCCGCTCGGCCTCGGTGCGGGGCGCCCGGTGGGCCTGCTGGGCCCCGGCCGACCAGTCGGGGGCGGGCAGCCGCCGCCGGTCGACCTTGCCGTTGCCGGTGAGCGGCAGTTCGGGCACGGCCACGAAGGCGGCGGGCAGCATGTAGTCGGGCAGCCCGGCCGCCAGGTGGGCGCGCAGTTCGGCGGCGGGCGGCATCGTGGCGCCGGCGGCCGGCACGAGGTGCGCGGCGAGCCGCTTGCGTCCGCCGTCCTGGTAGAGGGAGACGACAGCCTCGGCGACGGCCGGGTGGCCGGTGAGGCGGGCCTCGATCTCGGCGGGCTCGACCCGGAAGCCGCGGATCTTGATCTGGTCGTCCGCGCGCCCGACGAAGTGCAGTTCCCCGTCGGCGCTCCAGCGCACGATGTCGCCGGTGCGGTACATCCGCTCCCCGGGCGGGCCGAACGGGTCGGCGACGTACCGGGCGGCGGTCGCCCCCGGCCGGCCCGCGTACCCCCGGGCCAGCCCGGCGCCGGCGATGTACAGCTCGCCGGGTACGCCCGGCGGCTGCGGCTGGAGCGCGGCGTCCAGGACGTACACGCGCGTGTTGTCCAGCGGGCGGCCGATGGGCAGGACCGCGGGCAGCGGGTCGCCGGCGCGGAAGACGCGCCGGGTGGCGAACGTGGTGGTCTCGGTGGGGCCGTAGCCGTCGACGACGGTCAGGCCGGGGCAAGCGTCCAGCACCCGGCGCACGACGGCGCCCGGCACCGCCTCACCGCCCGTCCACACCTCGCGGGCGCCGCGCAGGCAGCCGGGGTCCTCCTGGGCGAGCAGCCGGAACAGACCCGCGGTCAGCCACAGGCAGCGCACGCCCTGCTCGCCGACGGCGCGGCGCACGGCGGCGGCGTCCAGGTCGGCCGGCGGGGCGAGGACGGCGGTGCCGCCGCGCAGCAGCGGCACCCACACCTCGTAGGTGGCGGCGTCGAAGGCGTGCGGGGAGTGCACGAGCACCCGGTCGTGCCCGGCGAAGGCCCGGTCCAGCGCGAGGGCGACGACGTCCCGCTGGCGGACCGCGACGCCCTTGGGGACGCCGGTGGAGCCGGAGGTGAACATCAGGTACTGGACGTGGTCGGGGTGGACCGCGTCGGCACGGACGGCGTCGGCGGGGGCCGCGTCGGGGTGTGCGGTGCCGGCCGCCGGGGTTGTGTCGACGCGCAGGACGCCGTCGCCCGGCAGGAGTTCGCGGGCCGTCTCCTCCCAGGCCGCGTCGGTGAGCAGCAGCCGCGCTCCGGCCTCGGTGAGGATCCGGTGCAACCGCTCGCGCGGTGCCCGGCCGTCCAGCGGTACGTACACCCCGCCGGTGCGGACGAGGGCCAGCTGGGCGACGACCAGGTGCACGGAGCGGTCCATCAGCACGGCGACCGGTCGTTCCGGCCCGACGCCGAGCCCGGCCAGCCGGGCGGCCAGCCGGGCCGACGCGTCGTCCAGTTCGCGGTAGCTGACGCGTTCCCCGTCGGCCTCCAGGGCCACGGCGTCGGGGGTGCGGGCGGCCTGGGCGGCGAACAGCGCGGCCACCGTGGTGTCCGGCAGCTCGGTGCGCGTGTCGTTCCAGGCGTGCAGCACCTGTTCGCGGCGGCCGGGGGTGAGCAGCGGCACCCGGGCGGGCGGCAGTCCGGGACCGGAGGCCATGCCCGTGAGCAGGACGGTCAGGTACTCGGCGGTCCGCTCGGCGGTGGCGGCGTCGAACAGCTGCGGGTCGTAGCCGATGCGCAGGGCCAGCTCGGGACCCGGGTAGGCGGTGAGACTGAGCGGGTAGTTGGTGGTCTCCACGCCGTCGAGGTCGCTCAGGCGCAGCCCGTGTACGGCGGCGCTGTCGTCGTCCACCGGGTAGTTCTCGAAGACGACGATGCTGTCGAACAGGCCGGTGCGCTCGGGGAGATCGGTGAAGGAGCGCATCCGGGTGAGCGGCGGGTGGTCGAAGCGCCGGTCCTCGCTCTGCTCGCGCTGAAGGCTGCGCAGCCAGTCGAGCAGGGTGCCGTGGGCGGGCACGGTGACCCGGGTGGGCAGGGTGGTGATGAACAGGCCGGTCATGGCGTCGGCGCCGGGCAGCTCGGGCGGCCGGCCGGACACCGTGGTGCCGAACACCACCTCGTCACGGCCGGCCTGACGGGCCAGCAGCATCGCCCAGGCGCCCTGCACCAGGGTGTTCAGGGTGAGGCCGGCGCCGCGCGCCAGCTCCTCCAGGGCCCGGGTGGTACTTGCGGGGACGGTGACCCGGACGGCGTGCGTGGACTCGGCGCGATGGCTCTCGCGCGGCTCCCGGTCGTACGGCAGGGGCGTGGCCTCGGTGAGGTCGGACAGGCGCCGCCGCCAGTGCCGTTCGGCCTCGGCGGTGTCGCGTGCGCGCAGCCAGGCGACGTAGTCGCGGTAGGGCGGGCGCTCCGGTACGGCCCGCGGGTCCGCGGCGGCATGGCAGGCGAACACGTCGGACAGCACCTGGAACAGGCTCCAGCCGTCCAGCAGAAGGTGGTGGAAGGACCACACCACGCGCACCGCGGTGCCGGAGACACGGGCGAGCAGCAGGCGCTGCAGCGGGGCGCGGGCCAGGTCGATGCCGTCCGCGCGGTCGCGGGCCAGGACGTCGTTCAGGCGCTGTCGGCGTTCGGCGTCGGTCAGGCCGCGCCAGTCGAGGTGGGTGACCGGCACGGCCGCACGGCGCTGCACCACCAGCAGCGGTTCGGGCACGTCCTGCCAGACGACCCGGCCGCGCAGCACGTCCGTGCGGTCGGTCACGTGCTGCCAGGCCGCGGCGAGCGTGCCCGGGTCCGGCACGCCGTCCAGGACGAAGGTCAGCTGCTGGAAGTAGGCACCGCGGCCGTCCTCGGACAGGCCGTGGAACAGCATGCCCGCCTGGGTCGGCGTCAGCGGCAGGACGTCCTCGACCGCCGCCGGGTCGGCGCCGGTGATCCGGTCCACCGCGCCCTGGTCGAGCCGGGCCAGCGGGAAGTCGGACGGGGTGCGGCCGGCGGCACCGGGCCGGGCGGCGTACCGGGCGAGGTCCGCGAGCGCGTCCCGGTAGCGCTCCGACAGGGCCTGCACCGTCTCCCGCCGGTGCAGCCGGTCGGAGTAGAACCAGGTGAACTCCAGGCAGTCGTCGACGAGCTGCCCGACGACCTCCAGGGCGTGCGGGCGGCGGGCGGCCGGGTCGGCGTCCAGCTCCAGCGGCCGTACGGTGCCCCGGTACAGGCCGTCCGCGCCGTCCTCGCCGTCGGCGAGGCCCATCCGGCCCAGGTAGTTGAAGCTGATCTGCGCGGGGGCGGTGCGCGGTGCCGCGTCCGGTCCGGCCAGGTGGCGCAGCGCGTCGTGGCCGAGACCCTGCCGGGGCACGGCGCGCAGCTGCTCCTTGACCTGCTTCAGCACGGCGTCCCAGCCGGCGTCCTGGGGGACGGCGAGGGCGACGGGGTGGCGGGTGGTGAACCAGCCGACGGTGCGGCTGAGGTCCAGCTCCGCGAAGAGCTCCTCGCGGCCGTGCCCCTCGACGTCGACCACCACCCGCTGCTGCCCGGTCCCGGCGCACAGCGCGCGCCCGAGGGCGCCCAGCAGCACGTCGTTGGCCCGGGTGCGGTAGGTCTCGGGCAGCGTGCGCAGCAGCGCGGCGGTGTCCTGCGCGTCCAGCCGTACGGTGACCGCGCACTGCGACGCGTAGGTGTTGGCGCCGTCGGGCAGGTCGACGGGCAGGGCGCCGCCGGTGGCGGGCACCGCGCGGGCCCAGTACTCCCGCTCGTCGTCGAAACCGCCGTCCGCCGCGTAGGCGTTCAGCCGGCGCGCCCACGCGCGCACGGGCGAGGACTTGGCGGGCAGGGCGCTGCGGCCGTCCCGGCCGGCGCGGCGGGCCCGGTAGGCGCGGTCGAGGTCCTCCAGCAGCACCCGCCAGGAGACGCCGTCGACCACCAGGTGGTGCACGGCGATGTGCAGCACGGGGGGCCGGCCGGGGCCGCGGTCGTGCAGGACGGCCCGCAGCAGCAGCCCTTCCGACAGATCGAAGGGGCCGAAGTGGGGGGTGTCCCCGTCCGGACCGGTGTGCCGGGCGAGCGTGGGCCGGGGCGCCCGGTCCTGGACGGACCAGGTGACCTCGCCGGCCGGGCCGCCGGTGGCGAAACGGGAGCGCAGGGCGTCGTGGTGGGCGACCAGGTCGTCCAGCGCGGCCTCGAGCGCCGCCACGTCCAGGTCGTCGGGCAGCCGGACGGACAGCGCCTGGGCGAAGTGCCCGGCCCGCTCCCCGGCACTGCCGAACAGCCAGTGCTGGATGGGCGTCAGGGGGGCCTCGCCGGTGGCCGGCCCGGCCTGTGGTGCGGCCGCGTGCGGGACGGCGGCGGCGTCCGCGCAGCGGGCGAGGGCGGCGACCGTCTGGTGCCCGTACAGGTCCCGCGAGGTCAGGGCCAGGCCCTCCTGCCGGGCGCGGGCCACCACCTGGATGCTCAGGATCGAGTCGCCGCCGAGCTCGAAGAAGTTGTCGTCGACGCCGATCCGCTCCACGTGCAGCACGTCGGCCCAGATCGCGGCGAGGGTGCGCTCGGTCGGGGTGCGCGGGGCGACGTGCCGCACGGCGCGCACGGCGGGGCCCGGGTCGGGCAGGCGGCCGCGGTCTATCTTGCCGTTGGGGCTGAGCGGCAGGGCGTCCAGCACGACGACGGCCGACGGGACCATGTAGTCGGGCAGCGTGCGGCCCATCTCCCGGCGCACGGTCTCGGGCACCGGCCGCGCCCCGGGGGCCGGGACGACGTAGCCGACCAGGCGGCGGTGGCCGTCGTCCTCGGCGACGGTGGCCGCCGCCTCGGCCACGCCCGGGCAGCGGCGCAGCGCCTCCTCGACCTCGCCCAGCTCGATCCGGAAGCCGCGGACCTTGACCTGCTGGTCGACCCGGCCGATGTACTCCAGCTGCCCGTCGGCGCGGCGGCGCACCAGGTCGCCGGTGCGGTACATGCGCTCCCCCGGCGCGCCGTACGGGTCGGCGATAAAGCGGGAGGCGGTCAGGCCCGGCCGGTTGAGGTAGCCACGGGCCAGTCCGGCGCCGCCGAGGTACAGCTCGCCGGTCACCCCGTGCGGCTGGGGCCGCAGGGCGCGGTCCAGGACGTAGGCGCGGGTGAGCGCGACCGGACCGCCGATGGGCGGGGCCTGCTCGGGCAGCGGATCGCCGGCGAACCAGGCGGTGGCGTACACGGTGGCCTCGGTGGGGCCGTAGAGGTTGGCGACCCGGCATCCGGGCAGGGCGGCGCGCACGTCGTGCAGCGTCTGCGCGGGCAGGGCCTCGCCGGCCAGGACGACGGTGTCCGCGGTGAGCGGTGCCGTGCCGTCCGCGACGAGGCGGGAGACGACGGACGGCACCCCGCTGAGCAGTCCGGCCTGCCGTCCCGGGGCGTCGGCGAGGGCCGGCAGGTCGGCGACGACCTCGACGGTGCCCCCGGTCACCAGCGGGCACAGCAGCTCGAAGACCGAGACGTCGAAGTTGAGGGAGGTCGAGGCGATCACCGGGCGGTCCGGGCCGGCGGGCGGGAAGTGCTCCCCGGCCCAGGCGGCGAGCGCGGCGACGCTGCGGTGGGTGACCAGGACGCCCTTGGGACGCCCGGTGGATCCCGAGGTGTGGATCACGTAGGCGGGGTGGTCCGGGAGCAGCGGCCGCAGGCGGTCGGCGTCGGTGAGGTCGGTGTCGGGCGTGCCGGGGGCGGCGCAGTCCTCCAGGAGCAGCGGGGTGCAGTCGGCGGGCAGGGCGGAGGCGGTGTCCCGGGTGGCGACGACGAGGGCGGGCCGGGCGTCGGCGAGCATGAGGCGGATCCGCTCGGCCGGGTAGGCCGGGTCCACCGGCAGGTAGGCCGCGCCCGCGGTGAGCACCCCCCACAGCGCGGGCAGGAGGTCGGCGGTGCGCGGCAGGCACAGCGCGACCAGGGTCTCCGGGCCCGCTCCGCGTGCCGCGAACTGCCGGGCCAGGCGGTTGGCGCGCCGGGCCACCTCGGCGTAGTCCAGCCGGACGTCCCCGCAGACGACGGCCGTCCGGTCGGGGGTGCGGGCGGCCTGGGCCCGGAACAGCGCGGGCAGCGTGGCGGCCGCGGTGTCCCGGCCGCGGCGGGCGGGCGGGTTCCCGGCGTCCACCAGCGCGCGCTGCTCCGCCGGGGACAGCATGGGCAGTTCGGCCAGGGGGCGGCCGGGGCCGTCCGCCATGCCCTCCAGGAGGCGGTGGAGGTGGCCGGTCAGGCGGGCCACGGTGGCCGCCTCGAACAGGTCGGTGTTGAACTCGACGGTCAGCGCGCAGCCGCCGTCCGCGTGCGGGGTGAACTCCAGCACGAGGTCGAACCGGGCGGCGGGCCGGGGCAGCGGGTGCTCCTCCAGGCGCAGACCGGCGGCGAGCGGCGGCACCCCGAGGGGGGTCTGCTGGACGACGAGCGCCTGCACCAGCGGGGTGCGGCTGGGGTCCCGGGGCGGGGCCAGCTCCTCCACCACCCGGTCGAACGGCACGCCGTCGTGGGAGAAGGCGTCGAGGACGGTGGTGCGCATGTCCTCCACGAAGCGGTCGACGCTTCTGCGCTCGTCCACGTCGGTGCGCAGCACCACGGTGTTGGCGAAGAAGCCGGGCACGTCCTCCAGCTCGCGGCGCGTGCGGCCGTTGGTGACGGTGCCGAACGCCACGTCCCGCTGGCCGGAGTACCGGGAGAACAGCAGCGCGGAGGCCCCCGCGAACAGGGTGAACAGGGTCGTGCCGCGCCCGGCGGCCAGGTGCCGCAGCCGGGTCACCAGCGGCGCGGGCAGGTGGTGCCGGTGGGCCGCGCCGGAGGTGGTGCGCACCGCCGGGCGCGGCCGGTCGGTGGGCAGTTCCAGGTGCTGGATCCCGCTCAGGTGCCGCTTCCAGTAGGCCAGGTCGTCGGCGTCGGTGCCGGCGTGGCGGTGTCGGAGTTCCCACACCGCGAAGTCGGGGTACTGCACGGCGGGCCGGGGCAGGCCGTCGGGCGTGCCGGTGGCCTCCGCGCGGTAGAGGGCGGCGAGTTCGCGGGTCAGGACGCCCACCGACCAGCCGTCGGTGACGATGTGGTGCTGGGCCAGCAGCAGCAGGTGGTCCTCGGCGGCCAGGCGGATCAGCAGGGCGCGGGTGAGCGGGCCGGCCGTCAGATCGTAGGGGCGGCTCAGTTCGTCGGTGAGCAGGTCCTCGGCGGCCGCGGCCCGGCGCGGCGCGGGCACGTCCCCGAGGTCGGCCGTGCGCAGTGGCAGGTCGGGGTCGGCGGCGACGTGCTGGACGCCCTCGCCGTCGACCGTGGGGAACGTGGTGCGCAGCGTGTCGTGGCGGGCCGCGAGCCGGTGCAGGGCCCGGCGCAGCGCGTCCTCGTCGAGGGCGCCGCGCAGCCGCAGCGACACGCCGGTGTTGTACTCGCTGCCGCCTGCGGTCAGGTCGTCCAGGAACCACAGCCGCCGCTGCGCGCTGGACAGCGGGAGCGGTCCCGTCCGCGGGGCGGGTGCGACGGGCTCGTCCGGGGTGGCGTCGCCGGGGTCGCCGAGCAGTTCGGCCAGGGCGGCGACCGTGCGTGCCGTGAACACGTCGCGGACCGTCAGCCGTGCGCCGAACTCGTTCCGGATCCGGGACAGGGTCCGGGCGGCGAGGATGGAGTCGCCGCCCAGGTCGAAGAAGTCGTCCGTGACCCCGACGGCGGCGTCGCCCAGGACCTCCGCCCAGATCGCGGCGAGGGCCCGTTCCCGGGGCGTGCGCGGCGGCACCCGGCCGGCCGTGGACACCCGTTCCGGGGCGGGCAGGGCCCGCCGGTCGATCTTGTGCTGCGGGGTGAGCGGCATCCGGTCCAGGACCACGATCGCGGCCGGCACCATGTGGGCGGGGAGCGTCGCGGCGAGGGCGGTGCGCAGGGCGGCCGGGTCGGGGGCGCGGCCGGGTCCGCCCGCGTCCGCGCCGGAGCCGGCCGGGGTGACGTAGCCGACCAGGCGGCGGTGGCCGGGCTCGTCCTCGCGGACCACGACCACGGCCTCGCCGACCGCGTCGGCGCCGGCGCGGCGCAGGGCCGTCTCGATCTCGCCCGGTTCGACCCGGAAGCCGCGGATCTTCACCTGGCGGTCCAGGCGGCCCAGGTACTCCAGTTCCCCGTCGGCGGTCCACCGGACCCGGTCGCCGGTGCGGTACAGCCGGGCACCGGACGGGCCGAAGGGGTCGGCCACGAAGCGCGCGGCGGTCAGGCCGGGGCGGCCCAGGTAGCCGCGGGCCACCGCGTCGCCGCCCACGAACAGCTCGCCGTCCGCGCCGGGCGGTACCGGGCGCATCGCGGCGTCCAGGACGTACACCCGGGTGTGTGGCAGGGCTGCGCCGATGGTGGGGGTGCCGCGGCCCGCGGTGAGCGGCCCGGTCCAGGTGGCGACGATGGTGGCTTCGGTCGGGCCGTAGGAGTTGATCATCCGACGGCCGGGCGCCCAGCGGTCGACCAGCGCGGCCGGGCATGCCTCGGCGCCCACGATCAGGGTGCGCAGGTGACGTGCGGTCCCCTCCCGCGGGTCGGGCAGGGTGGCCAGCGCGGCCGGCGGGATGAGCGCGTGGGTGATGCGCTGCTCCTCCAGGACGGCGGCGAGCTCGTCGCCGAGCCACGGGCCCTGCGGCGGCACGACCAGCGTGGCGCCGGACAGCACCGAGATGCACAGCTCCAGCACGGAGGCGTCGAAGCTGGGCGAGGAGAACTGGAGCACCCGGTCGCCGGGGCCGACGGCGTAGCGCTCGGCGGCGGCCGCGGTGAATCCGCTCAGGCCGCGGTGGGTGACCGTCACGCCCTTGGGGGTCCCGGTGGAGCCGGACGTGTAGATGACGTAGGCCGCGTGGTCGTCACGGGCCGCGCCGGGGTCCTCGGCACCGGTGGCCCGGAAGCCGTCCGCGCCGTCGGTCCCGGTGAGCAGCAGGCCGGTCCGCTCGGGGTCGTCCAGGGTGACCGCGGGCGCGGCGTCGGCGAGCATCAGCGCCCGGCGCTCGGCGGGGTAGGCGGGGTCCACGGGGAGGAAGGCGGCGCCCGCCCGGGCGACGGCCAGTTCCGCGGCGATCAGCTCCATGGAGCGCGGCAGGACCAGCGCGACCACCCGGTCCGGACCCGCTCCCCGGCGTACCAGGTGCTGGGCCAGCCGGTCGGCGCGCGCGGCGAGTTCGCGGTAGGTCCAGGTCCGTCGGCCGTCGGTCAGGGCGGGGGCGTCGGGGGTGCGGGCCACCCACGCGGCGAACAGCTCCGCGAGCGTCGGGTGCGCCGGCGCGCCCGCGCCGTGCGGCGTGCCGCCGGTGCGGCCGGCCTGCGGTAGGGAGGGCGCCGGTGCGGGCTTGTCGTGCAGGTCCGTCATGGGTGTAGTCCTCTGGAGAGCGGGACGGGCGCGTGCTGCGGGGCCGGACGCGGCAGCCTCCGGCTCGGCGGGGAGCGGTGCGGTGGAACGGCGCCGGACGCGGGGCGGGCGCGCCGGTGCCGGTGGACGGATGACGGCCCCGGGCCGGGGCGGGGGGCGACGGGACCACTCAGGGGCGCGGCCGGCGACGCGGGGGGACGGCTCTGTCGCGTGGTCCGGCGGCGCCCCCGGCTCAGCCGTCGTCGGTACGGCGGGCCGTGCGTCCGGAGATCTGCAGCCGCTCGAACCGGCCGGTGGCCGGATCGCGGTGGAAGCGTCCGCCGGGTTCCAGGCGGCCGGTGGCCGGATCGCGCAGGGCGCACGACAGGTCGTCGTAGCAGACCAGCGGGATGGGCAGGTCGCCGTCGACGGACAGGCCCGGTGCGCCGTCCGGTCCGGGTGCGACGCGGTACGTCGTGGTGCCGTTGCGATAGACACCCAGGCACTCGGGCAGCGGCACGGGGCGGCCGTGGTCGGCGTCCTGGGCGGTGGCCGGCACGCGGACGCCGGTGAGCCGGGCGATCTCCTCGGTCAGCTCGCGCCACAGCGCGGTGGCGCCGGAGGCGTTGCCCGTGAAAGCGATCACGGTTCCGCTCTCCGGATCGGCGCGCAGGTGGCAGGAGGTGCCCTGGGCGTTGCCGTCGTGACCGCACCAGACGCGGTCGTCCTGACGGTACAGGGCGAGTCCGGCGCCCCAGCCGTCGGCCAGCGCGCCCGGGCGGGCGGCGGTCTCGGGGCGGCGCATCTCCTTGGCGACGGCGGGCGGCAGGACGTCCGACCGGCCGGTCAGTGCGATCCCGAACGCGGCCAGGTCCAGGGCGCTCGCCAGCAGGGCGCCGGCCGGGGCCTCCAGCGGGGCCAGGTTCTGCCGGGCCGGACGGGCCTGTCCGGTGGCGGTGTTGACAGCGTGCCCGGCGGCGACGGGCCGGGCGGGCGTGGCCTCGCCGATGAACGCCGGTACCGCGCCGAGGGGGTGCAGGAGCAGCGCACCGACGGCCTCGTGCCACGGCATGCCGGTGATCGTCTCCACCAGCCGGCCGGCGGCGACGTAGCCGGCGTTGGAGTAGGAGAAGTCGGTGCCTGGCGCGAACAGCAGGTCGCGGGCGGTGCAGACGGTCGTGAGGTAGCGGGTGGCGGTGGTCGCGGCCGCGGTGTCGGAGTCCGGGCCGGTGGGCAGGCCGCCGGTGTGGCCGAGCAGCTGACGTATCGTCAGCTCGGGTATCGCGCTCAGCTCCGGTAGGTGGTCGGCGACCGGTTCGTCGAGGTCGAGGTCGCCGTCGTCGGCCAGCAGCATGACGAGCGCGGCCGTGTAGGGCTTGGTGAGCGACCCGAGGGGGACGGCCGTCTCGGGGGTGAAGGGCGCATCGGTCGCCGTGTCGGCCGTACCGGTGTGCAGGCCGAGGGTCTCGGTGGCGGTGGCCAGTGCGAGTTGGGCGCCGGGCACCCGGTGGGTGCGGGCGAGGGTGTCGAGCCGGTCCTGTAGTTCCCGGTGTAACTGCGCCGGCGTCCGGGGAAGGGCCAGAGCGGTGGGGACGGTGTACGGCATGGCTAGGGGACTCCCGTTGGGTGGGTCTCACGTGTGGGTGTGCCGGTCCGGCCCGTGGGTGAGCGGTACGGGGGCCGGTCGGTGTGCGAGCGCCGTGAGCGGTTACGGCCGGGTGACCTCGACGGGCAGGTGCCGTACGCCGATGATCACGGCCGGGTTCTGGAAGACCACGTCGTCGTAGGACGGGACGGCCAGCGAGCGGAATCGTTCATGCAACATCCGCAGGGCGATCCGGGCCTCCAGTCGGGCGAGCGGTGCGCCGATACAGAAGTGGATGCCGTGCCCGAACGTCAGGTGCGGGTTGGGGGACCGCGTCACGTCGAAGAGGTCGGGCGCCGGGAAGCGCGCCGGGTCCCGGTTCGCGGTCCCCAGGTGGGCCATGAGCAGGGCGTCCTGCGGGAGCTCGTGTCCGCCGAGGACCACGGGGCGGGTGACCCGGCGGCCCAGTTCGGGGAAGGGGGGCAGCCAGCGCAGCACCTCCTCGACGGCGGCCGGGATCCCGTCCGGGTCGGCACGGAGCGCGGCGTCCGTGCCTGGGCGGCGGTCGAAGGTGACGACGGCGTTGCCCAGCAGGGCGGTGGTGGTGATGTGCCCGGCGACCAGCAGCAGGGCCACGAACCCGACCATCTCCTGGTCGGCGAGGCGCACGCCGTCGACCTCCGCGGCGATGAGTCTGCTGGTGAGGTCGTCACCGGGGCGGGAGCGGCGGGTGCGTATGTGCTCCAGCATGTAGCCGTTCATCTCGCGCACGGTGGGGGCGATGGCCTCCAGCGCCCGCTCCAGATCGGCCATGTCGGGTGCGTCGCCGAGCTGGTCCCCGCTGAACAGGACGCTCGCCCACTCCTGGAAGAGCCGGTGCTCCTCGGCCGGGATGCCGAGGAGTTCGGCGATCACGATGATCGGGAGCGGATAGGCGAGCGCGTCGACCAGGTCGAACCGGTCGCGGTCGGCCACCTCGTCCAGCAGCCGTGCGCAGACCGCCTCGATGCGGGGCTCCAGCCCCCGCACGACCCGCGGGGTGAACGCCTGGCTCACCAGGGTGCGCAGCTTGCGGTGTTCGGGCGGGTCCATGGCCACGAAGTTGCCGCGGGTGAAGGTCTCGAAGTCGGACTGGGTCGGGGCGAGCGTGGAGAGGTCCGAGGAGTACGTCGCCGGGTCGGCGAGCACGGCGCCGACCGTGTCGTGGTCGAAGACCTGCCAGACCTTCTGCGTGTCGTCGAAGCGGACGGGCCCGGACTCGCGCAGCTCCTGCCAGTGGTCGGGTAACTGCTCCAACAGGAGCCGGTCGCCCGTCAGTTCCTTACTGATCACCTGTTCTCCTTGGTAACGGTGGGCAGGGCACGCGAGGCGGGAAGCGGAAGGAGGCGCGGCGGTCCGGTCGACTCGGGCGGGGCGGCCCCGGGAACCTCACCGGCACCGCACCGGCACGCAACCGGCACCACCGGAACGCGGGCGGGCGGGGTACACGCGCGTCGCACGCGCTCCCCTCCGTGCGGCGGGCGGCGCGCCGCCCGCCGGCGGCCCTCGCCGCGGGTGCCGACCGGCCGGGGGGCCGTCCGCTGTCAGGCTCGGGCCGAAGCGGGCAGGAGACTCCTCGGCGTCTCCGCCACAGGACACGGCGGCCGCGTGTCCGGCCACGGCCCCACGGCGCATCCCGGCGTGTCGGCGAACCCCGCCATGACTCGTCCCCCTCGGCGACACCGGCCGCGCGGCGATCTCACGGCCCCTCCCGGCTCGTTGACGGACAGCGGGATTCCGGTTCCCGGCTGTCTGAACTGCGGTGTGAGAATACGCATGAGCCCTCCATGCCGCCCCACGATTGGCATGATGCGTGGTCCCCAACACCTTCGTTTCGATGGAACTCGGCGGACAGTCTTCACGGTGAGTCACCCGATAGCAACCCCCTGAAGTTGAACGCAGAGTACCTTGGCGGTGATTTTGGGTCACTTTTCGGCAACTCGGCGGAGGCTACCCGCACCTGACGGCACGGCCGAATCGCCGACCCCGCGTGTGCCCGGCAGTCCGGGCCGCAAACCTCCCCGGAGAGAGAAAACCTGCCGCTGACCGCCGCCCGTTCCGGCCTGCGCCCCCGCCCTTCCCCGGTACGGCGCGCCAGGGGCCGTGGTCCGCGGATGGCCGGACTCGCCCGCTGCCGTGGACCGACGATTCGGCCACCGGGCGAAGGACCGCCTCGTCACCGCCGCCGAGATTCAGCCATCCGTATGTGGGGGCCCACGTCGTGGAACCTGGCGCCCCAGTGTTCTGCGCCAGCCTGGATGAATTGGCCCCAGCGATCCGGGCTGCGGCTGGTCGTCCCGTTGCGTGCCGCACTGGACGAGGCGACGGATGCGGCCCTGGACGAGGGGATGGCCGCAGCGAAGGCGGAGGGCTGGGGGCTGGGAGCCGCGGCAGATCGGTGGCCAGATGGGTCTGTAGCCCGAGAAGGTCCGCTACCGGCTCGCCCAGCGCGCGGGCAGGGACGAGCCGGCTGGAGGGCCTCCTGGTGCCGCCTCAGACAACGTTCGCCCGGTCCACCGCCTCGCGTAGCCGGGCGTCGGCAGCGTGCCTTTTGCGCCAGATGATGTAGCGGCGGATCATGCTGCCCTGCTCCTTGTGGCTGGCGTGCTCCATGCGTCCAGGGCGACGTATCGCAGGGCGGCGAACTGGATCCCGATCGTCGTTGATGAAGGTCACCTCGGCGATCTTCGCTACCGGCATGCCCTGCGGGGACAGCAGCACCAACTGCGCTCGCCGCCAGGTCACCACCGACCCGGCGCCCCTGCGGATGATCCGCAGCAGCCGTCTTCCCTCATCGTCATCAATCTCAGGGACGCATACTCCTTCCGCCACCCGCGCACTCCGACTGGTGGCATGGGTCCGGCGCGGGACCGGGAAGCGCGCGTCACCACTGTCTTATGCGGCGGGTCGCTCCACTCTGTGGATCTACGCCTGGTCGAAGGTCCAGACGAGCACCACTTGCCTCTCTTCCGGGACGCCTCCGGCAGGGTGAACATTGCCTGATGCGGCACTAGGTGGTGGACCGCCACCAGCAGCACCCGCTCGGGCAGCGGCAGCCGCCACGGCTGCCACCATCCCCAGCCGTCACCACCCCGTGCACGGACCGCCCTCAGCAACCGCCCGAACTGATCGATCCCAGCCGCGTGAACGCTTCCACCCGCACGCGCTCGCCCGTCAACACCCCAGCCTGACAGGGAGACGTCCTGTTCATGGCCTTCTGCAACAGGCTTTAGTCCAGCTCGATGCGCCAGCGGTTGTCGGCGGTGCCGTCGTCCGCGTCCTGGACCGCGAACGCGCCGACCGCGGTGGAGTTGTTCGCGATGGCGAGCAGCTTGCCGCTGTTCACGTTGCGGATCTTGTAGGTCCCGTCGCCCTGGTCGAGCAGAGTCCATTTGTGGTCGGCGGAGCCGTTGTCCGACCACTGGAGGACGGTCGCGCCGTCTGCCGTGTCCATGTTCAGGACGCCGAGCACCTTGCCGCTGTTGGCGTTGCGGAGGCGGACCGCGCTTCCATCAGTGATCATTTCCCACTTGTGGTCGGCGGTGCCGTTGTCCGTCCATTGCAGAGCGCGGGCGCCGTTGGAGGTGGACATGCTCTGGATGCCCAGCAGGAGACCGCTGCTCGCGTTGACGAGACGGATGGTGTTGCCGGTGGTGTTCCAGTAGACGGTGTAGTTGTAGCCGTGTGCGTCGTAGAACGGGCCCAGGTTGACGGTGGAGCCGCTGGAGGTGGCGGTGAAGGCGAGTGAACTGCTGCTGGTCCGTTTGATCGAGGACGTGGTCAGCGCAGGGAGGGCACTGAGGGTGGAGTCACCGTAGTCGCCGGCGAGGACCACCGGGCCGTAGGTGATCGCGGCGACGTTCGCGTTGTCGTTGGCCGGTCGGATGCCGAGCCGCATGGGCAGGCGGACGGTGACCGTGTCGCCGGAGGTCCACGCGCGGTTCAGGGTGGCGTAACTGCCGGACGTGGTGGTGATGTTCTGCGCGACGCCGTTGACGCTGATGGTGGCCCCGGTGGTCCAGCTCGGTATACGGATGCGCATCGCCCACGTTCCGCTGACGGTGCCGGTGACCTGAAGGGTCGTGGTGTCGCTGACAGGGTAGGTCGTCGTCTGGGTGACGGTGATACCGCGCTCCGTCCAGGTGAGCACCGACGGCACGAACATGTTCACGGTCAGCGTGGTGTCGTTGTGGAAGTAGATGGAGTCCATCAGCCTGGTGTGCATCTCCAGGCCCGTGCCCTGGCAGCACCAGAAGGTGCCGTAGTCGGTGCTCCAGGTGCCGCCGCCCAACGCCGGGCCGACACCGCGCCGGCCTCCCGGCTTGAGGGGGGTGAAGTAGGTGACGTGGCCGTGGTCGTCGGCCGGGTTCTGTTGGCCGATGATCTGGTTGAGCCACGCCCGCTCGTAGTAGTCGAACAGTGCGACGCGGTTCGGGTCGAGCGTGAACAGCTCCCGGGTGAGGGTGAGCATGTTGATGGTGTTGCAGCTTTCGCACGTGTCGTTGGTCAGGTAGCCGGCGATGGCGTTCGGGGCGCGGAAGTGCTCCGCCTGGCTGTTGCCGCCGATGGCATAGGTGTGCGCGTTGACGGTGATGTTCCAGGCGTTGGTGGCGATGTCCAGGTAGCGGGTGGTGCCGGTGGCCTTGTACTCCCGGGCGGCCCCGATCCACTTGGGGACCTGGGTGTTGGCGTGAATTCCGTTGAGCTGGTCCTGGTTGGCCGCCAGCGGGTCGAACACCGCGGCGTGGTCGAACCTCTGGGCGACGGTGAGCCATCGCGCGTCGCCTGTCTGCTGGTAGAGATCGGTCAGCACGGCGTTCATGCCGCCGAACTCGACCCGCAGCATGGTCTGCATCTGCTGGGTGGTCAGCCGGCCGGTGCGCCAGTCGACCCATCCGGCCAGGGCGAGCAGCACGTCCCGGGCTTGTGTGCTGCCGATGTGGCGCCATACGTCCAGCAGGCCGGTGAGGGTCTTGTGGATGGTGTAGTACAGCACCTCGCCACTGGTTCCCTGCTCGAGAGCAGTGAAGTTGGACTCGGGGTAGCCGGAGAGGTATCCGGGGTTGAAACCGGCGGCGCTGTTGTTGGCCTGGCACTTGGCCAGTTCCGCGACCATGTAGGTGGCCTTGTCCCGGCAGATGGCGTCCCCGGTCGCAGCGTACGACTGTGCCCATGCCGTGAGGAAGTGCCCCTGGATGTGGGTGCGGAAGCCGAAGTTCGGCGCGTCCCAGCCGCCGTTGGGGGTCGCGCCGTTGGTGGACAGCTTGTGGGTGGCGCGGAAGTTGTACAGCAGCCGGTCCACATCGATGAACCGCAGATAGTTCTGCGTGCGGTTCTGGTTGTCCAGCCACCGGCTTGCGGTGAGTCGGACCTGGCCGAGTTCGAAGGGGTGCGCCAAGACCCCGATGTCGGTCCTCGCAGGCGCGATGGCTGCCTGAGCGGAAGACGCGCCGAGGAGGGGTCCGGTGGCGGAGGCGGCCACGGTGGCCCCGGCCAGTTGCAGGAGGCGGCGCCTGCTGACGGAGGAAGACATCTTGAGCCTTTCGATATGGCAGAGCGGCTGTTTGGACTTTTGATGTGCCGGCTCACACGTCCGACGGTCGGGTGTGGCGCGTCACGGGCTTGGGTGCTGCCGACGTGGCGACCTACGGCCGACAGGCCGCGGACATCCGCCTTGCGCCGTTCGGCTTTTCAAACGTCGTCCGAAATATAGAACGCAGCTCTTCGCTGACACATTGGATGGATTAAGGGGTACGGACATTGCTCGTGTCCAGCCGTTGAACACAAAATTCTTACCGGCTGTCAGGTCATGGGCTGAGCGCTGCGGCAGGGGCCGGGGTTGGCGCCGGATCGCTCATCTGCATGTTCGACGGATCGGATGTGTCGGATGTATTGACGCGCCGTCTTTTCCGGATCTAGCCTCTGCCCGATTTCCCGAACGGCGTTCGATATGTCGTTCAACGCCTGATCGAAGAGTGAGTTGGCCATGAAGGCTTCCGCCCGAAGTCCCGCCCACCTGAAACGCCTTCACCGGCGCTCGGAGGCACAGTTACCCGGTCCGGGTCGCAACCGCCCCGCCCGGGTGGACGCACATACTCGCGCGCCCTGACCCGCCGTCACCACGGCGCCATGGGTGAAGCGGCGAAACGCCGTCGTTCGGATCCGTCCTTCCGGCTCGCGCGGCAGCCGGATCCCGTCCTGCCCACGCCGAGACCAAGTTCCCCCCGCCACCCCGCTCCCCCTTCGCCCGGCGGCATCACCCGCACCCGACAGGAGATCCGATGTCTGCGCTCCGCGCCCGGCTGACGGTGATATTGCTCGCCGTCTGCCTCCTCTTCACGGGGCAGGCCCTGACCACCCCCCAGCGGGCGGCCGCCGCCGGCCCCGGCTACCTGATGGTGCACTTCACCGGGGAGGGAGCGGCCAACCAGCAGATGTACCTCTCGCACAGCACCGACGGCCTGCACTGGAGCGACCTCAACGGCGGCGGCATGGTCCTGCGCTCCACCGTCGGCACCAAGGGCGTACGCGACCCCGCATTCGTCCGGTCCCCCGACGGCAGCAAATACTGGATCATCGCGACCGACCTGTGCATCAGCTGCGGGCAGGACTGGAACGCCGCCATCAACAACGGCAGCCGCAACCTCGTGGTGTGGGAGTCCACGGACCTGGTCACCTGGTCGCAGCCGTGGCTGCTGAACGTCGCCGGTGCGATCCCCGACGGGCGCAACGCGTGGGCACCCGAAGCGATCTGGGACCCCCAGAGCAATGACTACGTCCTGTACTGGGCCACGAACGTCCCCTTCAACGGCGCGACGAAGCACCGCATCTTCGCAGCCCACACCAGCGACTTCCGCACCATCACCACCCCCCGGCTCTACATCGACCGCCCGGACACCCAGGAGATCATCGACACCCAGATCATCGAAGTGCCCCCAGGTGTCGGCACCTACCGCTACGTACGGGCCTCCGGCGACGGACAGATCACTCTTGAAGGCAGCAACTCCATCCTCGGCACCTGGGCCAAACTCGGCGACCTCTCCGACATCGGCCTGACCGGGTCGATGGTCGAGGGCCCGATGTGGATGAAGTTCAACGGCACCAACAAGTGGGCGCTCTACCTCGACCAGTACGCCACCAACGGCGGCTACATGCCCGTCACCACGACCGACCCCTCCAACCCCGCCGCCTACCAGAAGCCGGCGTCGACCAGCTACACCATGGGCGGCACCAAAAAGCGCCACGGCTGGATCATGAACCTCACGGCCGCCGAGGAGAGCCGCGTGCTCGCCCGCTGGCCCAACACCCCCGCCCAGCGGCTCCAGTCGTACAACTTCCCCGACCGGTACGTGCGCCAGACCGACTTCGACGTGCGCATCGACCCGAACGTCAGCCCCATCGAGGACTCCCAGTTCCGGCTCCGTGCCGGCCTGGCCGGCACCGGCACCGTCTCCTTCGAGTCGGTGAACCACCCCGGCTACTTCCTGCGGCACGCCGACTACGACTTCCAGCTCGCCCGCTACGACGGCAGCAGCCAGTTCGCCGCGGACGCCACCTTCCGCAAGGTCGCCGGGCTCGCCGACGCCACCGGGTCGTCGTTCCAGTCGTACAACTTCCCCGACCGCTACATCCGCCACTACGCCTACCAACTGCGCCTCGACCCGATCACCACCGCGACGGGACGCAGTGACGCGACGTTCCGCGTGACGAGCTGACCCGCCCGTCCCACGGAGCGCTGTGCGGAGTCCGCCGTTCCTCCGGCGGGCCCGACACAGGAGTTCCACTCACCTCCCACTCCACTCTGCGTAGGAGTTCTTCATGATCAAGAAACAGTGGATACGCCACGCCAGACGCGCGCTGCTGGGGGCCGGTGCCACCGCCGCCCTCGCCGCCGGCCTGCTCACCGCCACGGCCGCCCCCTCGCAGGCCGCCACCCAGGGGCCGTGCGACATCTACGCCTCGGGCGGCACCCCCTGCGTCGCCGCGCACAGCACCACCCGCGCCCTGTACGGGGCGTACAACGGCCCGCTCTACCAGGTCAAGCGCGCCTCCGACAACGCGACCAAGGACATCGGCCCGCTGACCGCCGGAGGTGTCGCCGACGCCGCCGCGCAGGACTCCTTCTGCGCGAACACCAGCTGCGTCATCACCGTCATCTACGACCAGTCCCCCAAGCACAACAACCTCACCCAGGCACCCGGAGGCGGAGCCGCCGGCGGGCCTGACAACCTCGCCAACGCCGTCGAGGCGCCGGTCACCGTCGGCGGACACAAGGCCTACGGCGTCTACATCGCCCCCGGCACCGGCTACCGCAACAACAACACCAACGGCATCGCCACCGGCGACCAGCCCGAGGGCATGTACGCGATCTTCAACGGCAAGCACTTCAACGGCGGCTGCTGCTTCGACTACGGCAACGCCGAGACCAACAACCTGGACACCGGCAACGGCCACATGGAGGCCCTCTACTTCGGCAACAGCAAGGCGTGGGGCTACGGCAGCGGCGCCGGCCCCTGGGTCATGGCCGACCAGGAGAACGGCCTGTTCTCCGGGGTCAACCGCGGCTTCAACGCGGGCGACCCGAGCGTCGACCACCGGTTCCTGACCGCCATGCTCAAGGGCGGCGCGAACCAGTGGGCCCTGCGCGGCGGCGACGCCCAGTCCGGCGGCCTGTCCACCTTCTACAACGGCGCACGCCCCAACGCCACCGGCTACAACCCGATGCACAAGGAAGGCGCGATCATCCTCGGCATCGGCGGTGACAACAGCAAGTGGGCCCAGGGCACCTTCTACGAGGGCGTCATGACCCAGGGCTACCCCTCGGACGCCACCGAGAACGCCGTCCAGGCCAACATCACCGCCGCCGGCTACAGCAGCGGCTCGACCAGCACCGGAACCCTCACCCCCGGCTCCCGGATCTCCCTGAAGGCCACCACCTCGCCCTGCTGCACCTCGCACTACCTGCGCCACAACGACGCCGACAGCAAGGTCGTCATCTCCAACATCACCGCCGCCAGCTCGGCCACCGACAAGGCCGACGCCACCTGGATCGTCCGGGCCGGACTGGCCAACACCTCCTGCCTGTCCTTCGAGTCCGTCGACAAGCCCGGCCAGTTCCTGCGCCACTACAACTACCAGCTCAACCTGAACTTCGACGACGGCGGCAGCGCGTTCGCGCAGGACGCCACCTTCTGCCCCACCGCGGGCAACAGCGGCGTCGGCACCTCCTTCCAGTCCGCCAACTTCCCGACGAAGTACCTCCGCCACTACGACTACACGGTCTACATCGCGAGCAACGGCGGCTCCAACGCCTGGGACTCCACGACGTCATGGGCCCAGGACACCAGCTGGCTCACCGCGGCTCCCTGGAACTGACGAGGGACGTAACCTGTAGCGGCTCCTGGCCCGGCTCCACGACGATGTCCTGGATGCCGGGCCAGGCCCACTTCCGCACCCCGGGGCGGTCTACTTGGCGGCCCAGCAGCCCACGTTCCGGCTCCCCTCCGCCGCCCGGCGCGGCGCGTCCGGCGATCCCAGCAGACCGTACGGCAGGTACCCGGACCGGACACCGAGTTCCCACCCATGGATCTGGACGGCGAGGCAGGCCAGGGCGAGGGTGCCGAGGGGCAGGAGGGAGCGGGGCGCGGGATCACCGGCATCGGCCTCGACGCTCTCCCGGTACGCGACCAGCCGGGCGACGAGGGCGTCCTCGAAGGCGTGCTGGTCGTCGTCGAGGAGTACACGGAGCAGCCGCTGGTCCGCGCTGAGTGCGTCGCCGACCTCGTCGAGCCGCCGGGCGGCCTGCGCGCGCTGACCGGCGTCCGGCTTGCGCAGCGGAACCCTCGGCCAGTCACGAGGCAGATGCCCGGCCGCCTCGGTGAGATAGAGGCACAGGGCGTCCATGGCGGCGAGGTCGGCGGGGTCGGAGACGGAGGTGTGCCGGTTGTAGGGAACGCCGTCACGGATGGCGGGCGCGTAGTCGCCGCGCAGCAGCAGTCCGCTACCCCGCTCCCAGTCCCACACGTGCCCGCTGACGACACACATCTCGAACATGTCGAGCCAGGTCCGCGCGGTGGGTGCCTCCTTGACGACGTCCCGGAAGGTGAGGGGCCCGTCCCCGAATTCGTCGTCGTCGGGGTCCGTACTGATCCGCTCCCCGACGAGGGGGAACCTCAGTTCCTGGTCCCCGTCGGGGAAGCACATGATGCTCAGGACTCCGTGCACACACTCCGCGGCGGTGACGGCGACCGTGCCGGCCGCAGCATCGAGTCCGGGCTCCGTCACCGTTCGCGCGGCGACATGGTCGAGCAGTTCGTCCGCCATGGCCCGGATCAGCGCCGGCGAGATGCTGCCGTAGCGCAGCGAGTGCCACCGCGTGTAGGCCCGCCCGCCGATGTCGTCGAGCGCCTCGGCCAACCGCCGCTCGCCGACCTGATGGCATGGCACATTCCGCACGTATCCCGTCCCTTCATGAACTCCACGACTGGCCGGAGCACGCTATCAACGGGCACTGACAACACCAGGCCGCCGTCAGGACGGCTGCCCGAGATCGCGAACGGAAGCAGGACGCCCTGGTGAGCCGCTGATGGAGAGGATCCGACCGCTGCATGGTCCGGGAGCAGCTCAGGTACCGAGATCGCCAGGAGCAGCGCGCCGAAGACGCTTCGTTCGCGCTGCGCGACATCAACCGGTTGCAGGAGGTCGCAGGCTTCGACCGCTCGATGGGTTTGGGCCTGCGGCGCGCTGACCGCGCTGATCGGCGCTCGCGGTGCCCGTTCTCACCTGGGCCTCAGCGCGTCCTGCCTTCGTGCGCCGTCTGAGCCGAAGCATCGGGCGTCGCCTGCTCCATGAGACCCCGCACTGCCCCATCTCAGGAGGGGCTGCCGGGGCGGACGATGAGGTAGGACCAGCCGGTCCACACGCTGCCGGTCTGTGCGTCCTTGGCCGGGGGTGTGTAGTGGCCGCGGATGCGGTAGCGGCCGTTGCCCGCGAAGAGCTTCAGGGCTCCGGCGTAGCCGTACCAGCCGTCGCCGTACAGGGGTACACAGCTCTGCGAGGTGGCCTGGTGCCAGGCGCCCGAGTAGTAGTGCTCCAGGTACACCGACGCACAGCCGCCGGACTGGCGGGGTGTGATCTGGAGGTTGAAGGCCATGTTGACTTCGGACGTGTAGAACACCTGGTACGTGGTGGATCCGATGCGGGTGGTCGAGAGCGGCCACTGCATCTGCGTCCGGGATGTCGGTGTGAGGGTTGCGTTGGTGCTCACCGTGCGCGGCGCATAGCGGTAGTCCCCCGTGAAGGCCGCGCTGAAGGTGGTGTTGCGGGTGATCTTGTAGGAGGCGACGAAGTTCCCGTTCGCGTCCACCTTGCCGCTCCCCAGCCGGGCCCGCGAGGTGCCGGCGGGCTGGTCGTACAGCGTCACGGAGCGGGAGTTGTACGTGGTCCCCAGGTGGGCGGTGACCTTGACGGTCGCGCCCGAGTGGTACGACTTCGCGTCCGTGGTCACGCTCAGGGCCGGCGTGGCCCGGGACACCTGCACCTTTGCCTGCACGGTGACCGGGAGGTAGGAGGTGCCGCCGTCGTAGGTGAAGGCGTAGGTGTGCGCGCCGCCGACCTGCGGGATGTCGTGGAAGGCGAAGCTGCCGTCGGCGGCTATCGGCAGGGTGCCCGCCGCGTAGCCGTGCGGGTGCGCCAGGTCGGTCTCGACGACGTGCACCGCCCCGGTCGTCACATGCGCGTGCGGCCAGGTGAGGTGGCCGGTGAGGGTGAGCCGCGCGGCACGGTCGGCCACGGAGGGGGCGGACAGCGTCATGGTGGGCGCGTACGTGGCCACGGGGATGTCGAAGGTGCGGCCGGCCGGTCCGTAGTGGCCGCTTCCGGCGTAGTCGACGCGGAAGCTCAGTTTCCCGGTGGCAGGAGCCGTGCCGTCGACGCGGTAGGAGCCGAAGAAGTCGAAGTGGATCCGTGCCGGGGTGGTCGTCGGGTCCGGGACGAGCACGCCGTCCGGGTCGGCGTCGTCGTAACGTGTGATGCGGACGGTGCCGGGAAGCATGGACTGCCCGGCACCGAGGCTGAGGGGCGAATCGGGCGACACGAGGAACGAATAGGGCTCGCCGGGGGCGAGCGGAGCGGTCCAGTGCCCAATAAGCGTGACCGGCGCGCTTTCCGGGTTGCGGGAGATGTGGAGCGTCGGGGTTCCCCCGAGGGCGTCGACGGCGACGTCGTAGAGCCGGCTCGCGTCGGGTGCCCAGGCGAGGCCGTGGTCGGCGGGGTTCAGGTTCGGGTCGTAGAAGTACTCGGTGTAGTAGCCCTCGCCCGTTTCCGGGAAGGTCGTCAGTCCGTGGTCGCTGATGGCCATAGTGCCGTCCGGGGCCACGGCGACCGCGTGGCCGCCCACCGCCGAGGCGAACTGCCCGTCGACCGCGAGATCCGAGGTGCGGTACCGATGGGCGGTCGCGCCGGGGACCGACGGGACGGCCAGGTACTGCCCGTCCGCGGTGAGTGCGAGGTCGCTCAGGTCGGGGACGGGCAGTTCCTCCGCGGCCTGCCGGGTCAGGGCCCCGTCCCCGGCCCGGTACGTGACGACGGTGGAGGTGTCGCCGGTCTGCGCTGCGGCGGCGAGTACGCCGGAGGGCGTCGGGGTCGTCGCCAGTACGGGTGCTGCTGCCCAACTGCCGGAGTCCTGGCTCAGGGTGACGGTACCGGCGTTGTCGACGGATCCGATGCCGCCGGCGCCCGCCGTACCGTAGCCGAACCAGAGAGTGCCCCCGGCGACGGCCAGCGAGTCCGGACGGGTGCCCTCGCCCGTGCTGTAACGAGCCGACTCGGTCAGCTTCTGCGTGCTGATCGCCGCGATCGCGTCCCTGTCCGGGAGAGCCGCGTACAGCGCGGATCCGTCCTCGGAGAGGGCCAGCGCGGTGGCACCCGGCTCGCCACCGATCGTCGTCGGGTTCGTGCCGTCGAGGTCGGTGACGAGAATGCCGTCGGTGCCGGCGCCGCCGCTGATGAACAGATGGCCGTGCACTTCGTCCACGACCATGTGCGAGAAGTGCGCGATCGGCAGCGGTGTGTCCGAGGACGCGTACGAGTCGACCGCGGCGGGGCCGAGGACAGTTGTCAGTCCCAGGAGCAGCGCTGCGGCGGTCGGCGGCGAGAATCGCGCCAGCTTCATGAAAGGCCCCCACCTAACCTTCACGATCAAGAGGCGCAACCTAGCACGGGGAGGGGCCGGAGTGATGACAGGGGGTGGGGCGGGACAGGGGCCAGACCAGGGTCGGGCCGGGCCGGGGTCGGATCTGACACCGGTTGCGGGGGGGGCGAGTGGGGGTGTCCCAGACGCCTTCGGTCACTCGGCGCGCGGTAACGCGCTGCCGCCGGGAAGCCGGCGAGGGTGGCCGGCCGGGAGAATCCTGAGCCCCGCTGCCTCTGTGCGGTCGAGAACCTCGCGGGCCGCGGGCGGGGCCGGGGATCGCAGCGCGCACCCCAGGCGTGCGTACCAGGCGGTCCTGGCCGTCAGTCCAGCCAGACGAGCACGGTGTGATTCGCTTCGGCGTCAGCCTCGAAGGACCCGACCGCGTGAGCCGTCGTACCAGGGATGCCCCACTGCGGCGCCCCAGGTTCACACCGTCGCAGCAGATGCACCTCGGCGCTGGTCGGCTCAGCGGGATCCACTCCTGTGACGAGCTGTGCGTGGCCGGCAGCCCGGGAGAGCCTGCCCCGCGATCCGGACCCGCTCCGGGCACCGGTGTCTCGGGGCCCGTACCCGGCCGGGGCGGGATCGGGTTCCTCCCCTGGCGTCCTGGACCTCTTCGGCGAAGTCCGCGCCCCGTCCGGGTCCTCGTTCGCCTGGTCGCAGGCGCTCAGCTGGTGAATCGCTTGTTTGCGGCCTTGGCAGCGGCGGAGACCAGGGTGTCACGGTTGTGGGGAGTGTCGATGGTGAGGGCCATCAGGTTGGCGCCGTACCGGACGATGAGGAGGGGGTCGGGAGTGGTGCCGACGCCCATGCCGCAGAGGAGTTCCGCGCTTTGATCACCATATCGGGGAGCAGGAAGTCGCGTCAGTGTGAACGGCGCCGCGGGTGTCGGTGAGGTAATGACACCGGCAGGGCAGGCAGCCGCGTCGCGAAGCAGATTGTTCAATGCCCGTTCGGCCCGGGCGGGGCTGGAGAAGGAGCCCACCCATTCGGACACGGCTGCCCTGGTCGTGGGATTTCCCAGGTCGCGGGTGGCGTACTGCTCCGCCGAGAGCCTGCCAACCCGCGGGTTCATGGCGAAGGAGGCCATGGCATCGATACAAGCGGCCGATCCAGGCTTGAGCGTACGGAAGGCCGGGGACTGATCCACTCCCGTCTCGTCGCCGCCATAGGACCTGTAGCCGGGGCCGAGTTCGCCGGGGGCGAGAAGCCGTTGCTCGAGCTGGCGGGCGGTCAGCTGGAGCATGCCCGAGCCGGCAGCCGAAGCGGCGGGCGTGGCGGACGTCGGCTGGGCAGGGGTGCCGGTATGGCCGGTGCTGCTCGCGCCCTGTGGACTGCAGCCGCCCAGGACCAGGCTGGCCAGCATCACGGCTAGGGCGCCCACCGCCCGGACCTGTCTTTGTGGAAGGGTGATCACCCGGTCATCCAAGCTGCTTTGCGGGACCTGGGTAAAGGAGTTCGGTGCAACTGCCGGTGCCGGAACCGACGGCGGTCCGGGCAGCCTTCCAGACCGCCGTGGACACCATCCGTCTTCCGGGCACCAAGCCGGGGCAGGACGCCGATGAGAATCTGTACGCCGTCGACTCCTGCACCGGCCGCGCTGGCCGCAGTGCGTGCATACGCGTGCGCCCCCGCCAAAGGGGCGGGGGCGTGAACACGTGGGGCGCGGCCGGTGGGCGCTGCGGGCCTGCCGGGGAGGGTGTGGCTTAGTACCAGCCGTTGGCCTGCCAGAAGGACCAGGCCTTGACCGGGCTGCCGTAGCGGGAGTTCATGTAGTCCAGGCCCCACTTGA